>NZ_LGIU01000094.1 GCF_001187915.1 Arthrobacter sp. RIT-PI-e
GTGAGCGTCACCGTGGTGCCGCGCTGCACGGCCCCGTCCGCCGGACTCTGCGCCAGGACGGCCCCGGCGGGCACCGTACCGCTGTACTCCCGGTCCCGGCTCACCTCCGCCCGGAGGCCGGCGTCCTCCAGGGCGGCGACGGCGTCGGCCTCGTCCGAACCCCTGACGTCCGGCACCGCGATCGGTGCCGGGCCACGGGAGACCACGAGCTCGACGGCGGTGCCGCGGGGCCGTTCCGCCCCCGCTCCGGGATCCTGCGCCAGGACCACCCCGGCACCGATCGTCTCGCTGTACTCCTCGCGGAGCCCGCCGGGTGCGAAGCCCGCCGCTTCCAGCTCGGCGGTCGCCCTCGTCCGGTTCTCCCCGGTGACGTCGGGGACCGCGAACAGCTCCGGTCCCCTCGAGACGAGGAGCTCCACCTGTTCGTAGCGGCGGATCTCCGTCGCGGCCGCGGGGTCGGTGCCGACCACGAGACCGGCGAGGACGTCGTCGTCGAAGACCTCCTGCGTGGACACCGAACCGATGCCCTGCTCGATGAGCACGGACCGGGCCTCGGCCAGCGGCCTGTCGGCGAGATCGGGAAGGGTCACCGTGCCCGCCGGACCGGCGCCGAAGAACCAGCTCCCCGCGGTCACGAGGGCGGCCAGCAGGACGAGCAGCACCACCAGGAGGGGTGCCAGGCGCCGTCGTGCCCTCCCGGGGAGCGAGGCCCGCGGCCGGCGTGCCGCCCGGGCCGCCTGCCGGCGTGACGGGCGGCGTCCGTCGGCGCCCGGTGCACGCCCGACACCGGGGACCACCGACGCCCCGCTCCGCGGCGACCCGGCATCCTGCCGGTGGTAGGTGCCGGTCCCTCCGGCCCCCCGCCCCGGAGACCTCCCCCTGCCGGGGCCCTCGTGGGAGGCGGACGACGGCGGCCTGCCGGGTGGGGCCCCGATGACCCGTGTGGTGTTCTCGTCCCGCCTGATGACGCGGGTGCTGTTCCCGTCGTCGTGATCATCCGTGTCCGTGTTCGTGCCCTCGGGAACGGGACGGGACATCACCTGTGTCATCTCCTCGCGCGCGGGCTGGGTGGGGCCGGAGACACCCCTGAGCGAGGACGGGGGGAGCACGTCCGTGGGGGCGGACCCGTCCGTGACCACGGGGACGGCGCCCACGGTCAGCTGGTCCGTACGGTCCGTACCTGTCGGCGGAACGCCGCCCGGCGCGAGGTCCAGCTCCGCGGGGGAGAGGTTCGCGCGGATGTGGCGGAGGTCCCCGAGGAGGGCCGCGCCGGCCGCCGGGCGCGCCTCGGGGTCACGCGAGGGGCACCACTGGACGAGTTCGTCGATGTCCGCGGCGAGCCCGGGAACCAGCGTCGAGGGCGCCGGGACGTCCTGCTGGGCGTGCTGGAGGGCCACCTGGACGGGAACCTCACCCGTGAACGGTTGCCGTCCGGTGAGCAGTTCGAAGAGCATCACCCCCGTGGAGTAGATGTCGCTCTGCGCCTCGGCGGGTCGGCCGAGCACGAGCTCCGGGGAGAGGTAGGCCACCGTTCCCACGAGGGTGGCGGTACCGGTGCTCGCCGAGGCGGCCCGCGCGAGTCCGAAGTCCGCGATCTTCACCTGTCCGGTGTCCGAGAGCAGGACGTTCTCCGGCTTCACGTCCCGGTGGATCAACCCGGCCTCGTGGGCCGCAGCCAGTCCCTCCACCACCGCCTCGAGCAGCGCCAGGGCGTGCCGGGGTGTCAGCCGGCCGTGCTCCCGCAGTTCGTCACGCAGTGTCCTCCCGCGGACGAACTCCATCACGAGGTAGGCGACCGTCTCCCCACCGACGTCGTCGACCCCCTGGTCCAGGACGCCCACCACGTGGGGGTGGGAGAGCCGCGCAGCGGATTTCGCCTCCTGCTCGAACCGGTCCACGAAACCCGGTTCGTCGGCGAGGTGCGGGTACAGCACCTTCAGGGCCACGCGACGATCGAGTCGGCGGTCCGTGGCGAGGTACACGGTGGACATGCCGCCGCGGGCCAGTCGCGAGTGGACGAGGTACCGTCCGTCCACGATCGAGCCCTCGAGGGGGTCCTTCCGTTGCTGCTGCACCCCTCGATCCTAATCGGGAGCGGCACGGGGGACGGGACCATCCGGTCCCGTCCCCCGTGCGCTTGCGCCGATCTCCTACTGGAAGGTGCGCTGGTGGGCCTTGATGGCGGCCACGTACCGCTTGGTGTCCTCGAACATGCCACGGGTCTGCACGGAGTACTGGCCCTGGTAGTAGGAGGCGATGGCGATGTCCAGCGAGGGGCTGGTGCGGACCAGCGACCGGATGATGGCCACACCGGCGGTCACGTTGTCATGCGGGTCGAGGAGGTTGAGCTTGCGACCCACGAGATCACCGGCCCACTGGCCCGAGGAGGGGATGACCTGCATGGTGCCGATGGCGTTGGCGGGGGAGACCGCCCGCTGGTTGAACCCCGACTCCTGGTAGGCGAACGCCAGGGCGAGACTGGGGTCGACCCCCATGGACCGGGCGGTGTCCGCGACGATCTGCCGCATCTGCGCGGCCGACGGCGCCGGCATCGAATCGAGCAGGGCCTTGTTCGCATTGGCGTCGGCGACCACGCGGTCCGGGTAGGTGTACCCGAGGAACGACGAGGGGACCTGGTTCGTGGCCGCCGGCACCGCGGCGGGTACGGCCGTCGGTGCGGCGGCGCCGGAGAGCGTGAGCTTCTGGCCGGGGTAGATGATCGAGGTCATGGAGAGGTTGTTCGCGGTCAGCAGGTTCTGCAGGTTCACCCCGTTGCGGGAGGCGATGGCTCCGAGGGTGTCGCCGGACTTGACGGTGTAGGTGCCGGCCGCGGGGGCCGGGGCCGGTGCGGTTGCCGGGGCCGCGACGGGCTTGGCGGCGGGTACGGCCGTCGGTGCGGCGGCGCCGGAGAGCTTGATCTTCTGACCGGGGGAGATGATGGTCCGCGCGTCCAGGGCATTGGGCTTGAGCAGAGCGTCCGTGGAGAGCCCGTGGCGCGCGGCGATCGCGCTGATCGTGTCACCCGCCTTGATGGTGTACTCGGCCGGAGCGGGCTGCATCGCGACGGTGATCGGCTGGGCGGGGACCTGGACGACGACGTGCGCGGCCGGGGTCACCGTGCGGGGGAGGGGCGGCGTCGCCTTGACGAGAGGTCGTGCCACGGACACCTGCGGAGCCGGTGCGGCGGCCGCCGGCGGGGCGGGGGCTACGGCGGGGAGGATCACCGCCGGGATGGCGGCGGTGGTCACAGCGGCGTGGAGGCCGGTGAGGCCGGAGCCCCGGGATCTCTTGCGGGTACCGTTCAGCGGTGGTGTCGATCGCTGGGCAGTCATGGTTCGTTCCTCGTCTGTTGGCGGCTGAGTCCGCGCGGACGCGCACACCTGTGAGACCGGTCTCCGGGCAGATGTGCGCAGGTGCAGTGATGCTCGAGAGTCACGTGGTGATGGTGGTGCTCGTGTGACCCATGTGGAACCTACACGACGACGGGTCCCCCACAGCGGAACCCACGGTGGGGCGTGTACCCGATGTCGGCCGGGCCTCCGGCGGGAGGGAGCCCTCCCTCGCCGCAGCACGACGCCGGCTGGAGTTGGGTCCACCGGCATGGCACGCTTGGACGGTGACCGAACTACAACACCTCGTCCCGGCCTGGCTCAACCTCCCCGAGGTCGCCGAAGCCCTCGATCTGCCGATCACGAAGGTGCATGCGCTCATCAGCGACCGCTCCCTCGTCAGCGTACGCATCGGGGAGCGCAACATCCGCAGTGTCCCGGCCGACTTCCTGGTGGACGGCGCAGTGCTCGACAGCCTGAAGGGCACCGTGGTGGTGCTGGGTGATTCGGGCTACGGCGACGAGGACATCATCCGCTGGCTCTACACCGAGGACGACTCGCTGCCGGGTCGACCGATCGATGCCATGCGCAACGGCCGGAAGACCGAGATCCGGCGGAGGGCGCAGGCCGCCGCCTGGTGATCCCCACCCCGGGGTGAGCGGACCCCGGGGCGCGGTGCGCACCCGGACCTGTCAGGAGGTCCTGGTGACCGCAGCCACGGCCAGGCGCTCGAGCGCGTCCCGGGAGGTCTCGTCCACGCGGAGACGGGCGAGGGCCGCGAAGGCCTCCTCGGACCTGTCGGCGATGAGACGCTCGGTGAACTCCAGGGCGCCGCTTCCGGTGATCAGGTCCCGTAGGAGGGCCACGGCGTCGTCCGTGAGGCGTTCGTCGCCGAGCATGCCGTTGATGAGGGCGCGGGAGGCCCCGCTGCTCGCGCCGAGCGCGCGGGCGATCAGCAGGGTACGTTTGCCCTCGCGGAGGTCGTCCCCGGCCGGCTTGCCCGTGACGGCCGGATCGCCGAAGACACCCAGGATGTCGTCGCGGAGCTGGAACGCCTCGCCGAGGGGGAGCGCGAAGGCCGAGTACTCCGTCAGGAGCTGTTCGTCCCCGCCCGCCAGTGCACCCCCGAGCATGAGGGGGCGCTCCATCGAGTACTTGGCCGACTTGAAGCGGAGGATGTTGAGGGCGCGTTCCTCGGCGACGTCCGGGGTCTGGTCCGGACCCACGACCTCCTCCAGCAGATCGAGGTACTGACCCGCCATCACCTCGGTGCGCATCCGGTTGAAGATGGTCCTGGCGGCGCGCCCCGGGGTGTCCCTGCACGCCTCCGTGAACAGCTCCTCACTGAACGCGAGGCACAGGTCGCCGGCGAGGATTGCGGCCGAGACACCGAAGCGATCCGGATCGTGGTGCCAGCCCGACTCCGCGTGCCGGGTACTGAACTGGCGATGGACGCTCGCACGACCCCGGCGGGTGTCCGAACGGTCGATGATGTCGTCGTGGATCAGGGCCGCGGCCTGGAACAACTCGAGGGCCGTCCCGGCCACCACGGGAGCCGCCGCCCCGGCCGCTCCGCCTGCACCCCGCCATCCCCAGTAGCACAGCAGGGCGCGCATCCGCTTGCCGCCTCCGGTCAGGGTGGTGATGCTCGAGATCAACGGGAGCGACTCCTCCGAGATCCCGGCCAGCACGTCCTGCTGCTCCGTCAGGAACCGGTCGGTGGTCCGTGAGAGCTCCTCCCGGAAACGTTCCTGCTCCAGCGCTACGAGGTCCTCGGGAGAACCGGCCGGGCCGGGGGTGGTGGGTGCGGACGGCATGGATCTCCCGGGCAACTCGGCTGGTGGTGGTCCGTCCACTCTAACCGTCCGGCGTGGACGCTCCCGCTCGGTCATGACGGGGCCGGGATCGGGCACGGGCTGATCACGGGGCCCGACGGCGCGGGTGTCGGTGCGAGTGCATACGATGGCGTGATGCAGCAGGAGGGGACGCGGGGGATCGAGCACGCCGAGTGCCGCATCCTCCACATCGACATGGACGCCTTCTACGTCTCCGTCGAGCTGCAGGACCATCCGCATCTGCGGGGCGTCCCCGTGGTGGTCGGGTCCCCGTCGGGCCGCTCGGTGGTGCTCTCGGCGTCCTACGAGGCGAGGAGGTTCGGCGTACGGTCGGCGATGCCCATGTCCGTGGCGATGCGCCGGTGCCCCACCGCCGTGATCCTCCCCCCGCACCACCACCGCTACTCCGAGGTGTCGGCGCAGGTGATGCGCGTCTTCCGCTCGATCACACCACACGTGGAGCAGCTCAGCGTGGACGAGGCGTTCCTCGACGTCTCCGGGGCCTTCCGGAGACTCGGGGGTCCGCGTGAGATCGGCGAGCAGGTCCGGGCCGAGATCGAGTCCACCCTCGGCATGACCGCCAGCGTGGGTGCCGCCACCACCAAGTTCGTGGCGAAGATCGCGTCCACGAGGGCCAAGCCGGACGGCCTCCTGCTGATTCCCGGGGACCGGACCGTGGCCTACCTCCACACCCTGCCGGTCTCCGCCCTGTGGGGTGTGGGCGAGAAGACGCAGGAGGTGCTCGCCAGGATCGGGATCCGGACGGTGCAGGACGTCGCCCACACCCCGGTGCCGACACTGCGGCGCCTGCTCGGGGCGTCGGGCGAGCACGTGCACCATCTCGCCTGGGGCCGTGACCCGAGACCGGTGGTGGTGTCCCGTCCCGAGAAGAGCATCGGGGCGGAGGAGACGTTCTCCCGCGACATCGACGACTCGGACGTCCTGCGACGCGAGCTCCTGCGACTCGCGCACCGCCCGGCCCCCCGGTTGCGGGCGTCGGGCCCCCGCGCCGGGGGAGTGTCACTGAAGCTGCGGGGCGCGGACTTCTCCACGATCACCCGGTCGAAGAAGCTCCACGAGCCGGTGGAGAGCGCCAATGCACTGTACGGTGCGGCCACGGCGCTGCTGACGTCGCTCGGCGACCGTCCCATGGCGGTCCGCCTGCTCGGACTGCGGGCGGAGTCCCTGGAGGCGGAGGGCGTCGGGGCCACCCAGTTGACGATTGACCGCCGCGACGACAACTGGCGTCTCGCCGAGCGCGTGCTCGACGACGTCAACCGGAAGTTCGGGGGCACCGGGGTGGTACCCGCCGGGCTCCTCGGGTCGAAGGACCGGCGGGCAGCGGACGGTGCCGCAGGAGCGGGTCCGAGCGGCACCCGCGTCCGGGACCGTGGTGCGCGGGGAGCGGCGTCCGCCGAGCGCGGTGACGGCGACCGGGAGGAGCAGTTCCATGGTCCTCCGGGGTGAGACGTCGACGGAGGTATCACCTGCCCCGAGTCCGCATCAAGCCGGCTCCGGGGATGCATTATGCATTTGCGGTCAGCACGTAGCAAACTATTCTTGGATCAGGTAGTCCAGTTCTCTCCCAGTACGTAGATTCGTTGTCCGGCGCTGACGTCCAGACCCCTCCGCCGGGAACACTCGATGCGTTCCGGTCGTTGACTGGATGGAGGAACGTTGGTACCCATCAAAGGAGGCGGCCATGGCACTCTCGGAACACGAGCAGAGGTTGCTTGATCAGCTTGAACAGCAGTTGCACGCCGACGATCCCAAGTTCGCCCACTCGATGGCCTCGGACACCAGGAAGGCGATGTCGACGAGGCGCCTGGTCATCGGGGCGCTCGTGACGATCGCAGGAATCCTCGTGCTGCTCGCGGGCATCGTCAACCAGTTCATCCCCATCGGTGTGATCGGGTTCCTGATCATGGGCGCGGGTGTCTATTTCGCCACCACGAGGTCGAAGCAGGTCGAGAGCGTCAAGCCGGCAGTGCGACCCTCCAAGGCCGCCTCCGGTGGCAAGAGTGGTTTCATGTCCAACCTGGAGGGCAAATGGGACGAACGCCGGAGAGATCAGAGCTGACGACGAGCTGAATATGTTTCTTCCAGAAGAACCCGCCACGGCGGGTTCTTCTGCTTTAACGGTCGGACCCGGAATTCACCGCTCGGGTGGCTCCACCCGGACGGCGCCGGGAGGGTTTGACCGTCAATAGGTACCTCACCCCCTCCACTTCCCTCCCCGTGCCCTGGTTCTCCGCCCGGATCAGGTATTCGCAGGAGCACGCCCGATATCAGGCGAGCCATGGGCGCCCATGGCTCGCCGGTCACGGGTATTCGAGCAATGAATGGACGTGAACCGCGGTAAGACGCGCCCGTGGAGCCCGACACGTTGACCGGGGAGGGTTGTGGAGTAAAGTGGGGAATATAAGAGAGAAGTAGGGAAACACTGGGATTGACGGACTCGGAATAGGCGGTCAGGGATGTTCCTCGGAACTCACAGTCCCCGCCTCGACGAGAAAGGCAGACTCATTCTCCCCGCGAAGTTCCGTGAGGAACTGAGCGGGGGCCTGGTCCTCACGAGGGGCCAGGAACGCTGCATCTACGTCTTCAGCATGAGTGAGTTCGAAAGGGTTCACGAACAGATGCGGTCCGCGCCGATCTCGTCACGCCAGGCGAGGGACTACAACCGCATCTTCCTGTCGGGCGCCTCGGACGAGGTTCCCGACAAGCAGGGCAGGATCACCATCCCGCCCGCTCTCAGGTCCTACGCAGGTCTGGACCGGGACCTCGCGGTCATCGGTGCAGGGAGCCGGGCGGAGATCTGGGCGGCGGACGCGTGGGAGTCCTACCTGATGGAGAAGGAGACGGCCTTCTCCGAGACGGACGAGGACACCTTCCCGGGGATCATCTGAGGAGGGACCCCGACCACCAGGATGCCGTGGCGGTTCGAGGGCCGCGGATGCACGGAGTTCTTGGGTGAGACCTCCAGCCGCCGGATGCGGTGCAGCACCTGGCTCCACTTCCCCGGAGCCAGGCGCGGATCCTCCGGCCGGATGGGGATCTGATCCAAGAGCGCGGCGTCTCCTTCGACCGGCCTGCGAGGAGACACCGACACGACGACGACGAACTGCAGGACGGAGATGACGGATGCGCGGTGATCGACCGACGGGTGAGCGACACGTACCCGTCCTTCGTGACCGTTGCGTCTCCCTCATCGGCGGAGCCGTGGAAGCAGCCGAGACCGCGGGCCGCCGAGCGGTGATCGTCGACGCGACCCTCGGTATGGGCGGCCACTCCGAAGCGATGCTCGAACGTTTCCCGCAGGCGCACCTCGTCGCGATCGACCGTGACACCGAAGCACTGGACCTCGCCGCCGAGCGCCTGGCGCCGTTCCAGGACCGCACCGACCTGGTCCACGCCGTGTACGACGAACTGCCGGAGGTGCTGGCGGACCTGGGAATCCCCGGTGCCGACGGCGTGCTCTTCGACCTCGGGGTCTCCTCCCTCCAGCTCGACGAACGAGAGCGCGGTTTCGCCTACTCCTACGACGCGCCGCTGGACATGCGCATGGACACCAGCAGGGGGATCACCGCTGCCGACGTGGTGAACACCTACTCGAGCGAGGATCTCCTCCGGATCATCCGCACCTGGGGCGAGGAGAAGTTCGCCGGACGGATCGCGAGCTCCATCACCCGGGCCAGGGACACCGCACCCCTGTCCACCACGGCGCAACTGGTCGAGGTCATCCGCTCGGTCGTTCCGGCGTCGGCCTCGCGTACCGGCGGACATCCCGCGAAGCGCACGTTCCAGGCGCTGCGGATCGAGGTCAACGAGGAGCTGAGCGTGCTGGAGCGTGCGATCCCCGCGGCCATCGACGCCGTCCGGACCGGTGGGCGGGTGGTGGCCATGTCCTACCACTCCCTCGAGGACCGGATCGTGAAGAGTGCGTTCACGGCGGGCACCCGGTCCTCGGCACCTGTCGGTTTCCCGGTGGAGCTCGAGGAGCACAAGGCATATCTCCGCTCGCTGACGCGCGGCACCGAGGCTCCGACCTCCACGGAGATCGAAGAGAATCCGCGAGCGGCCTCGGCCAAGCTCCGGGCAGTGGAACGAATCAAGGCCGGACCAGTCGACGGGACAACCACATGAGCCAGGCACTGAGTGTCGAGAAGCGACAGGACGGCACGGCGTCCTACGGGAGCGGCGCCCTCACGGCCGTTCCCGAGCGATCGACCTCGAGATCGGCCGGCTCGACCACGAGGACCCGGACCCCGCTGTCGGTGGTTCCGGCGCGCCCGACCCGGCGCCGGGTGCCCTTCGCCGTATTCACCCTCCTGGTGCTGGCAGCCGCCCTGACGGCGGTGCTCATGCTCAACATCTCGGTCTCCGGCAAGCAGTACGAGCTGGTGGACCTGCGCAACCAGCAGGTCGCCCTCACCCAGCAGAACGAGGCTCTCGTGCTCGAGGTCGAGGGCAAGGAGGCACCGCAGAATCTGGCATCGGCCGCCACCAAGCTCGGGATGGTGGACGCTCCGAGCTTCGGGATGATCGACCTCTCGACCGGCAGGGTGTCCGGTGAGCCAGTGCCGGCTCAGAAGGGTGCCGAGCCCGAGGTGCTGATCGCCGCGCCGAAGCTCGACACCGAGCGGGCCGCTCCGGTGCCCCCGTCCACCGACGGGGAGGGGACCGTACCGGCGCCCACCGGGGGGACGGCGCCCGCCGAGGACCCCGCCGTCGTGCCGCCGGCGAGCGCGGACGAGGCAGGTCCCGGTACGGAGGTGGAGGGGACCGTGGGAACCATTCCCGGTCCGCAGCAGCTGGGCACCGGCCGCTAGCCGGCAAGCCCCCTGCAGCTCCTCCCGCACCGGACACTCTGATCGACAAGGACCTCCCTGTGACCCCTGCCCGCACCGGCACCCCCGACGGCCTCCGCCTGGCGCTCGGCTCCACCCGGCTCCGTATCGGCATGGCCTTCGTCCTCGTGCTGCTGCTCGTGCTGGGGGTGCGGCTCTTCCAGCTCCAGGCTCTCGATCTCAACGGGCTGGCCCAGGCGGGGTTGTCCAACCGGCTCACCTCCACGGTGGTGCAGCCCGTCCGCGGGTCCATCGTGGATGCCGACGGCAAGTACTTCGCGAGGAGCGTGGAACGCTACGACATCGTGGTGGACCAGCGGCTGAGCGCCGTGGAGGAGTTCAGCCGTAGCGTGGAGGACCCGGAGGAGGAGAGCGGCACCAGGCGCGAGACCGACGTCCCGATCGAGCAGGGGCTCACCGAGCTCTCCGAGGTCCTCGGCATCGACGTGGAGACACTGCGCGCCTCCGTTCTCGGTGAGAGCAGCTTCAACTACGTGGCGCGCTCCGTCACCCCCGAGGTCCGGGACCGTGCGCTGGCCGTAAAGATCCCCGGGGTGTACGCCGACATGACCAGTGTGCGCACGTACCCGGCCGGTCCGGTCGCCGGGTCGGTGATCGGCTACGTGGGACCTGACGGCGAGGCCCGCGCCGGGCTGGAGGTGGCACTCGACGACCACCTGACGGGGGAAGCGGGTAAGCGCACCTTCGAGATCGGCGGGGACGGCATCCGCATCCCCTACGCCACGAACGAGGACGTCCCCGCGCGGGACGGGCAGGACGTCCGGCTCACCATCGACCAGGATCTGCAGTGGTTCGCGCAGCAGACCATCGCCTCCCAGGTCAAGGACTACGACGCCGAGTGGGGCAACATCGTGGTCGTCGAGACCGCGACCGGTGCCATCCGTGCCATGGCCGAGTCCACGACCCTGGATCCGAACGACCCCGATGCCACCCCGATCGAGGACCGCAGCCCCAACTCCGTCAGCGCGGCGTTCGAGCCGGGTTCCACCACCAAGGTCATCACGTTGGCGGCAGCACTCGAGGAGGGGCTGATCGAGCCTACCTCCCACTTCACGCTGGACAACCGCTACACCGTGGGCAACCAGACGTTCAAGGACTCCACCGAGCACGAGCGCGAGCGCCGTACCGCGGCCGGCGTACTGGCGAAGTCCATGAACACGGGCACGGTGCAGATCGGCGAGAAGCTCACCAAGCAGGAGCGCTACGACTGGCTGAAGAAGTTCGGCATCGGAGAACCCCTGGGTACCGGTCTCGGAGAGGAGAACCGTGGTCTCCTGGCCACCCCGGACACCTGGGACGACCGCCAGCAGTACACGGTGCTCTTCGGGCAGGGCCTGTCCCAGACGGCCCTGCACACGGCCATGGTGTACCAGACCATCGCGAACGACGGCGTCCGGCTCGCCCCGCGCCTGGTGGACGCCTACATCGACCCGGACGGCACGGAGCACGAGGTGCCCCAGGACGAGGGGACGAGAGTGGTCTCCCCGGAGACCGCGGCCGAGATGCGGAAGATGCTCGAGACCGTGACGGAGGAGGGCTCCGGCGCCTCCGGTGAGCTCGAGCAGTACCGTGTGGGCTCCAAGACGGGAACCGCAGAGGCCCCCAGCGACACCGGTGGCTACGATGGGTACACGCTCTCCTACGCGGGTATCGCCCCCATCGAGGCTCCCGAGTACGTGGTGGTGGTCACGCTGCAGCGCCCCCAGGGCGACCTCTACTACCTGATCCCCGGACTGTCCTTCCAGAAGGTCATGCAGCAGGTCCTCAATGCGAACAACGTGCCGGCGTCGACGACGAAACCGGACATCTACCCGGTGGAATTCTGACCCGGAGGCCAGGAACAGTGCAATCGAACACCTCACAGGGGAGTGCGGCTTCCCTGCTCCGTCCGCGCGTGGCGCGCAGCGTGGAGCTCTCCTCCGCGCTCGCGGCGATCGGACCGCTCGCCGGACCCTCGACGTCGGCCGGACCCGCGGACCTTCCGACGGTCACGGGCATCACCCTCGACTCCCGCTCCGTGCTCCCGGGGGACGTCTACGCCGCGGTCCCCGGCGCTGCGCGGCACGGGGCGGAGTTCGCCCTCCAGGCGGTGCGCACCGGAGCGGTGGCAGTCCTCACCGACGAGTCCGGCGCGGGGCTCGTGCGGTCGGCCTTCGCGGCCGAGGCGCTGGACGCCCCGCCGGTCGTCGTCGTCCCCGACGCCCGACGCGCGGTCGGCCCACTCGCCCGGGCCATCTTCGGCGGCTCCGAGGAGACCGAGCCGGGACCTGCGCTCTTCGGGATCACCGGGACCAACGGCAAGACCACGTCCACCTACTTCCTGAACGCCCTGCTCGAAGCCCTCGGGAGGAGCACCGGCCTGATCGGCACGATCGAGATCCGCGCGGGCGGGGAGGCGATCCCGAGCGCGCTCACCACACCCGAGTCACCGCAGGTCCACTCGTTGCTCGCGCTCATGCGTGAACGGAGGCTCGCCGCCGCCTCCATGGAGGTGTCCTCGCACGCCCTGGAATTCGGCCGGGTGGACGGCGTGCGCTTCGACGTCGCCGGGTTCACGAACCTCACGCAGGACCACCTGGACCTGCACGGCACCATGGAGGACTACTTCGCGGTCAAGGCCGCGCTCTTCGCACCCGGGCGATCACGCCGAGGTGTGGTGCTGGTGGACGACGTCTGGGGGTCCCGGCTCGCGGAGACCGCCACCGTGCCGGTCGTCACCGTGCTCACGGACCCCGGTGACGGTGCGGCCACCGAGGCCGACTGGCGCGTGGAGGACGTCGCGGCGAGCGGACTGGGACACACGTTCGCGCTGGTCGCACGGACAGAGGAGCGTCTGCGCGTGCGCAGCGGACTGCCGGGAACCTTCAACATCTCCAACGCGGCCCTCGCTGCGGTCATGGTGATCGCCTCCGGTGTCCCGCTCGCCGACGTCCAGCGCGCCCTCGACGACGCCGACCCCTTCACCACCGAGGTCCCCGGGCGCATGCAGCTCGTCGGGGAGGCGCCGGCGGCCATCGTGGACTTCGCCCACAACCCGGACGCCCTGGAACGCACGCTCGCGTCGGTGCGGAGGCCCGGCGGCCGTGTCATCGCCGTGTTCGGTGCCACGGGCCAGCGGGACGAGTCGAAGCGGCCCGTCATGGGAGCCGTGGGCGCCCGGCTCTCCGACATCCTGATCGTGACCGACGACGATCCGCACGACGAGGACGACGCCGGTATCCGGCGGGCGGTGCTCTCCGGTGCCGAAGCGGCCGTACGGGACGAGGATCTCGGCTGCCGGGTCCTCGAGGTGTTCCCCCGCGCCGAGGCGATCGACCGCGCCGTGTCGCTCGCCGAGCCCTCGGACACCGTGGTCATCGCCGGACGGGGCCACGAGGTGTGGCAGGAGGTGAAGGGCGTGAATCTTTCGCTCGACGACCGTGTGGAGCTGCGCTCCGCGTTGACAAGGTACGGATTCTCTGGGATCCGGACGCCCGGGATAGAGTCCTGAACCGTCATGATTGAATTTCACGCAGCCGAGATCGCGGCACTCACCGGCGGTACCCTCGTCGGCGCCGAAGGGGCGGGGCACGCCCTCACCGTCACTTCCGCCGTCACCGACTCCCGCGAGAGCCGCCCCGGTGGCCTCTTCGTCGCCAAGCCGGGTGAGGAGTCGGACGGGCACCTGTTCATCGGCGCAGCGTTCGGGCAGGGCGCCGTCCTCGCCCTCGCCGAGCGGGAGGTGACCGCCGAGGACGGCACGCCGTACCCCGCCGTGATCGTGCCGGACGCCGTGCTGGCCATGGGGCAGCTGGCCGCCGAGTGGCTGCGGCGGCTCCGCGCCGCCGGGGAGATCACCGTCGTCGGCATCACCGGGTCGGCAGGGAAGACCACCACCAAGGACCTGCTGGCCGGGATCCTCGCCGAGCACGCCCCCACCGTGGCGCCCCGCGGTTCCTACAACGGTGAGGTGGGCGTCCCGCTGACCGTGTTCGAGGCGGACCGGGACACCCGGTACCTGGTGATCGAGATGGGTGCCACCAAGCCCGGGCACATCGCGTACCTCGCCTCGCTCGTGCAGCCGGACATCGGCGTGGTGCTCGGGGTGGGTTCCGCCCACGCGGGGGAGTTCGGCGGTGTGGAGAACATCGCGCGGGCCAAGGGCGAACTCTTCGAGGCGCTGCCGCCGTCCGGCACCGCCGTCATCAACGCCGACGACGAGCGTGTCCTCGCGATGCAGGGGCGCACGCGTGCCCGCACCGTCTTCTTCACCTCCTCGACGGACTTCGCCGCCGACGGGTCGGACGTGGTCCTGGCGCTGAACAGCACCACCACACCCGAGGGTCACCCCTCCTTCACGCTGGCCTTCCCGGACGGGAGCGAGCACGACGTCGTCTCCCCGCTGCTGGGACTGCACCACACGGGCAACCTGCTCGCCGCGGCGAGCGTCGCGTACGGGCTGGGGTGCGCGCCCGGGCGCATCGCGGCTAGCCTGCGGGTGCAGGCCGCCGCGAGCCGCTGGCGCATGGAGCGCACCGAGCGGGCGGACGGCGTGACCGTGATCAACGACGCCTACAACGCCAACCCCGAGTCCATGCGGGCTGCGCTGCGGACCCTCGCGGAACTCGGTCGGGCGGGCCGCCGGACCTGGGCGGTGCTCGGTGAGATGCTCGAGCTGGGGGAGAGCTCCATCGAGGAGCACGACCTCCTCGGCCGCGTGGTGGTGCGCCTCAACATCTCCAAGCTCGTCTGCGTGGGCCCCAACACCCGGGCCCTGTACAACGGCGCGGTGCTGGAGGGGTCGTGGGGCAGCGAGGCCCTGCACGTCGACGACGCCGACGCCGCGGAGCAGCTGCTGACCGCGGAGCTCCGTCCCGGTGACATCGTGCTCCTCAAGTCCTCCAACGGGGCCGGCCTGCGGTTCCTCGGTGATCGCATCGCCGCGATGACCGCCGCTCCGTCCACCGATCCTCCCCCGGCGTCCGCCGAGGACGGGTCCGGCGCCCCCGGAAAGGCCCAGCACCCGTGATCGCACTCCTCGTAGGTTCGGCCTCGGCGCTCTTCTTCGCCTTCGTGGGCACACCCCTGTTCATCAAGCTCCTGGTGCGCAAGGGCTACGGCCAGTTCATCCGTGACGACGGCCCCACCGCCCACCACACCAAGCGCGGCACACCCACCATGGGCGGTGCGGTGATCGTGGGGTCGGTGCTCCTGGCGTACTTCCTGACCCACCTGCTCATGATGGCCGTCGGCTCGCCGGTGGCCGGTCCCACCGCGTCGGGTCTGCTGCTGTTGTTCCTGGCCGCCGGGATGGGGGTCGTGGGCTTCGCGGACGACTACATCAAGATCTCCAAGCAGCGCAGTCTCGGTCTCAGCGCCCCGGCCAAGATCATCGGCCAGACCCTGGTGGGTGTGGTGTTCGGGGTGCTGGCGCTCCAGTTCCCGAACGCCGAGGGCCGTACCCCGGCCTCCACGGCCATCTCCTTCATCCGCGACACCCCGCTGGACCTCGCGTTCCTCGGGACCGTGGGCGGTGCGATCCTCTTCGTGATCTGGTCCAACCTGATCATCACGGCCGCGAGCAACGGCGTGAACCTGACGGACGGGCTCGACGGACTGGCCGCCGGCGCCGCCGTGCTCGTGTTCGGCGCGTACTTCCTCATCGGGATCTGGCAGAGCAACCAGAGCTGCGGTACCCCCGGCGCCGGGAGCGTCTGCTACGAGGTCCGCGACCCGGTGGACCTCGCCCTCATCGCGGGGGCCATGTGCGGAGCCCTCATCGGCTTCCTCTGGTGGAACACCTCACCGGCGAAGATCTTCATGGGGGACACCGGGTCGCTGGCGATCGGCGGGGCCATCGCCGGCTTCGCGATCCTCTCCCGGACGCAGCTGCTCCTGGTGGTGCTGGCCGGCCTATTCGTGCTGATCACCCTCTCCGTGATCATCCAGGTGGGCTACTTCAAGCTCTCCGGCGGCAAGCGCGTGTTCAAGATGGCACCCCTCCAGCACCACTTCGAACTGAAGGGCTGGCAGGAGGTCACGGTGGTAGTCCGGTTCTGGATCCTCGCGGGCCTCTTCGTGGCCGTGGGGCTCGGTATCTTCTATGCGGAATGGGTGGTGGGATGAGCGATCTCCACGAGGGCACGGTGACGCCGAGGAGCTGGGAGACCCCCCGCCTGGAGCGCCTGACCACCTGGGACTCCGACTGGGCCGGTCTCCGGGTGGTGGTCGCCGGCATCGGTGCCTCGGGTTTCTCCGCGGCCGACACCCTGATCGAGCTCGGCGCCACGGTGGTGGTGGTGGATGCGCTGGCCGGCCCCGGGAACGAGGCGAAGGCCGACACCCTGAGGATCGTCGGGGTGCACGACGTGCTGCTCGGCGCCGACCACGTGGAGAGCCTGCCCCTCGTGGACGGCGCGCCGGCCGATCTCGTGGTCCCCTCGCCCGGATGGCGGCCCACCCACCCGCTGCTCACAGACGCCGCGGCGTCGGGCATACCCGTCTGGGGCGACGTCGAACTGGCCTGGCGGGTGCGGGTCCGGGGGGGCCGACCCACCGCGGAGGGGCTGACGATCACCGGGCCCAACGGCAAGACCCCCCCGGTGGGCCTCACCGAATCGATGCTCCTGGCCGGCGGCAAGCGTGCCGTGGCGGCGGGGAACGTGGGTACCCCGATCCTGGACGTGATCCGCGACCCCCAGGGATACGACTTCCTCGCGGTGGAGCTCTCCAGCTTCCAGCTGCACTGGGCGCACTCGATCTCCCCCCTGGCGAGCGTCTGCCTGAACGTGGCCGAGGACCACGTGGACTGGCACGGCAGCTACGAGGCCTACCTCGCTGCCAAGGCGTCCGTCTACGAGCGCACCCGCGTGGCGTGCGTCTACAACGTGGAGCAGCGCGAGACCGAGGCGATGGTCGAGGAGGCCGAGGTCGTCGAGGGCTGCCGGGCCGTCGGGTTCACCACCGGGATGCCCTCCGTGAGCATGATGGGCGTGGTGGAGGACCTGCTGGTGGACCGGGCGTTCATCGAGCAGCGCAAGGACTCCGCCGCGGAGCTCGGTGCCATCCGTGACCTGGGCGAGGTGGTCCCGCGTCACCTCGTGGCGAACGCGCTCGCAGCGGCGGCGCTGGTGCGGGCGGCGGGTCTGCCCAGTGGCGCGGTGCGCGACGGGATCAGGAACTTCCAGCCCGGGGAGCACCGCATCCAGGTGGTCGCCAACGAGGCGGGAGTGCTGTGGATCAACGACTCGAAGGCCACGAACCCGCATGCCGCCTCGGCGTCGCTGGCGTCCTTCCGGTCCGTGGTGTGGATCGCAGGGGGACTCTCCAAGGGGGTCTCCTACGACGAGCTCGTCGCTGCCCACGCGTCCCGGCTGAAGGCCGTGGTGCTGATCGGCGTGGATCCCGAGCCGCTGCGGACCGCGCTCTCCCGGTACGCCCCGGGGGTCCCGGTCTCCCTCCGGCCCGGCACCGAGGACGACGGCGCCGGACACCGGGCCGAGGGCCCGGGCACGACGACGGCCGACGACCCCATACGGTGGGCGGTGACCGAGGCCGCACGCCTGGTCGAGGACGGCGACACCGTCCTCATGGCCCCGGCAGCCGCCTCGATGGACCAGTTCACCTCCTACGCGCACCGTGGCACCGCCTTCATGGAGGCCGTCAGGGCGCTCGGTGGTCCGTCGACGAACCCCGAGGAACCCTGATGGTCACCACCCCCACACGACCGGGCGGGCGGAAGCCCTCGGTACGGCCGGTCCGCGTCAAGGAGCCGGTGCGGCCCGCCACACCCTCCACCGGGCCGTCCGGCCCGTCCGACGGGACCGGCGACGCAGGTCTCGGGGCGCGGACCATCAAGGCCGGGGGAGCGAGCGCGGGTGACCGGCGCACGAATGCCGGCGTCGAGCCGGTCAAGGGCCTCCGGGTACGGCTGCGGCGCGGCTGGGCCGTGCTCGAGGGGTCGGACCGCTCGCCGTCGGGCTTCGCCTACTACCTGATCCTCGGGTCCGCCCTCGCGCTCACGGCCATCGGGCTCATGATGGTGCTCTCGGCGTCGTCCGTCGAGGCGATCGCCGCCGGCGTGAACCGGTACGAGACCTTCTCCCGCCAGGCCGTCTTCGCCGGGGTGGGCGTGGTCCTCATGATCGTGCTCTCCCGGCTCGGTCCCCGCGCCCTCCGTGCCCTGGCCTGGCCCAGTCTCCTCGCCGCCGTGGTGCTGCTGGCGCTGGTGCTGGTGGTCGGCCAGGAGATCAACGGCAACAAGAACTGGCTCCAGGTCGGGCCACTGACCCTCCAGCCCTCGGAGCCCGCCAAGCTCGCCGTGGCCCTCTGGCTCGCGGCGGTCCTCGAGCGGAAGAAGGCGCTCATCAAGGACTGGAAGCACGCACTGGTGCCCGCGCTGCCCATCGGGGGCCTGCCGGTGCTGCTCATCCTCGTCGGTGGTGACCTCGGGACGGCGCTGATCTTCCTGCTGATCATGGCCGCAGCCCTGTTCTTCGCCGGGGCCTCGATGAAGCTCTTCACCGTGACCGGTCTTCTCGCCGTGGTGGGCTCCCTGGTCATGGTGGCCACGAGCGGCAACCGGAACGTCCGCATCGCCGCCTGGCTGGGGTTGAACTGCGACGACGGCAACGACCTGTGCATGCAGTCGGACAACGGCCTCTTCGCGATGGCATCCGGCGGCTGGTTCGGCGTCGGGATCGGGCAGAGCCGGCAGAAGTGGAACTGGATCCCGGAAGCGCACAACGACTTCATCGTCGCCATCATCGGCGAGGAGTTCGGGCTGCTCGGCACGCTGGTGGTGGTGCTCCTCTTCGGCGTCCTCGCCGTGGCCACCTTCCGGGTCGCCATGCGCTACACGGACCCCTTCGTGCGGATCCTCATGGGATCCATCCTGGTGTGGCTGATCGGCCAGGCCTTCGTCAACATCGGCATGGTCACCGGTCTGCTGCCCGTGATCGGGGTGCCCCTGCCGTTCATCTCGTACGGCGGTTCCGCCCTCACCTTCACGCTGGCCGCCGTGGGTGTGCTGCTCTCCTTCGCACGGAGGAGCCCGCGGCCCCCCGCGTCCGCCGTCCTGCCCTCCGTCCCGGGAAGGGAACGCGTACCCTCATGACCTCCCCCCCTGCTCCTTCCCGGCCCCTCTCCGTGGTGCTGGCGGGCGGTGGCACGGCCGGGCACATCAGCCCGCTCCTGGCGATCGCCGGTGCCCTGATGGAGACCCGGCCGGACACCCGCATCGCCGTCGTCGGCACCGAGGCCGGCATGGAGACCCGTCTGCTGCCCGCCGCCGGGTTCGAGCTGCGGACCATCGACCGCGTGCCCCTGCCCCGCAAGCCCCCCGTGGGTCTCCTGAAGCTGCCGCTGCGGGTCCGCCGCGCGGTGCACCAGGCGCGGGGCATCCTCACCACCGCGGCGGCCGACGTCGTCGTGGGGGCGGGTGGGTACGTCTCCACGCCCGTGTACCTCGCGGCCCGGACGCGCGGCATCCCCGTGGTGATCCACGAGGCGAACGCACGCCCCGGGATCGCCAACCGGGTGGGGGCGGGATTCGCCGCCCGGGTGGCCGTGGCCTTCGAGGGCACGCCGCTGAAGGGCGCCGTGCTCGTCGGCATGCCGATGCGCCGGGGCATCGCCGACCTCGACCGCGCGGCCGAACGCGCCGGCGCCCGGGCGTCGCTGGGCCTGGACCCGGACGCCACCACCGTGGTGGTCACGGGAGGTTCCTCCGGGGCGATGAGCGTCAACCGGGCCGTGGCGGACGCGGTGGAGCTCCTCACGCGCGCCGGTGTCCAGGTGCTGCACATCACCGGCCGGGGCAAGCAGGTGCCGGGCGCCGACGGCGCTCCGCTGTCCGTCCCCGGGTACCACCAGGTGGAGTACGTCGACGGCATGGAGCGCGTCTACGCGGCGGCGGACCTGCTCGTGGCCCGCTCCGGTGCCGCCACGGTCAGCGAGGTCAGCGCCGTGGGTCTCCCCGCGGTCCTCGTGCCGCTGCCGCACGGCAACGGCGAGCAGCGGCTCAACGCCCGCGGTCTCGTGGACGCCGGCGGTGCGCTGCTGGTGGAGGACGGCACCTTCACCGCCGACTGGATCCGGGACCACGTGCTGCCCCTGGTCACCGATCCGTCCCGGCTCGCCCGGATGTCCGCGGCCTCCTACGCCCAGGGCGTGCGGGATGCCGATCGCCGGATGGCGGAGCTCGTGCTGACGGCGGCGGGGACGTGAACGACGACCGCGTGTCCGGTATCGGGCACGACGGTGCAGGACCGAGAAGTCCGCACGGGAACAGTCAGGCAGTCCGCCAGGACACGAGGAACGGGAACACGATGACCGGCAGCCAGTATTCCGAGGATCTGCTCCTCGAGGAACCCGTGCACTTCATCGGTCTGGGCGGGGCCGGGATGTCCGCGGTGGCACGGGTCCTCCTCGGGCGGGGGGTGCGCGTGTCCGGTTCGGACGCCGCCGACTCGCGGGGGCTGCGCGCACTCGCAGGGCTGGGCGCCGCGGCGACGGTGGGCCACACGGCCGCGTCCGTGCCGCGGACCGGCACGGTCGTGGTCTCCACGGCCATCCGCGCCACCAATCCCGAGCTCGAGGAGGCGCGCCGCATCGGCCTGACGGTGCTGCACCGCTCCGAGGCGCTCGCCGCCGCGATGGGCGGTCGGCGCACGGTGGCGGTCGCCGGGACGCACGGCAAGACGACGACGACGGCCATGATCACCGTGCTCCTGCGCAACGCGGGCCTGAACCCCTCCTTCGCGATCGGTGGCGACGTCGCCGCGCTCGGCGTGAACGCGGAGTGGACCGGCGGGCCGGTGTTCGTGGCCGAGGCCGACGAATCGGACGGGTCCTTCCTCAACTACGACCCGCAGCTCGCCGTGGTGACCAACGTGGAGGCGGACCACCTGGACCACTACGGCTCGGCGGACGCCGTGCACGCGGTGTTCGCGGACTTCGCGGACCGGCTCCCCGACGACGGCGTCCTGGTGGCGTGCGCCGACGACGCCGGGGCCGCCGCCCTGGTGGCCGGGCAGCCGCCCACGCGCCGCGTACGCACCTACGGGTACTCCGAGGCGGCGGACATCCGGATCGGTGCCACGCGGGCCGTCGGCAGCACGAGCAACAGCGTGCTCTCCTTCGTGGTGGACGGGATGGACGCCGCCCAGGAGCTGCAGCTCGGCGTCCCCGGGCGGCACAACGTCCTGAACGCGGTCGCCGCCTTCGCCGTCGCCCTGGAACTGGGGGTGGACCCGGCGGTGGCCGCCGCCGGGCTGTCGCTCTTCTCCGGGGCCGCGCGTCGCTTCGAGGCCCGCGGGCAGGGTGACGGCGTGCGGGTGTTCGACGACTACGCGCACCACCCCACCGAGGTGGAGGCCGCGCTGACGGCGGCGCGCACGGTCGCCGGGGGCCACGGCGTCCATGTGCTCTTCCAGCCGCACCTCTTCTCGCGGACCCGCGAGTTCGCGGCCGGCTTCGCCTCGGCCCTCGCGCTGGCGGACACCGTGACGGTGCTGCCCGTGTACGCGGCGCGGGAGGACCCGGTGCAGGACGTCGGCGGGTGGACCATCACCGATCTCATGCCCGGCGCGGATGCGGCCTACGCGGAGGACCCGGACCTGGCGATGCACCGCGTGGTCGGGGCCGCACGCCCCGGGGACGTCGTCCTCACCATCGGTGCCGGTGACGTCACGCAGTACGGCGTGCGGCTGGTCTCCCTGCTGGCCGGTCGCGAGGTGGGCGCCGCTCCGGAGGAGGGGGGCGCGTGAGCCCGAGGAAACCCCCGCCCGCCCGTCCGTCCCCCACCCGTCCGTCCGCCGGGCCGCTCGCCGGGCCGCTCGCCGGGCCGGAGGACGACGGCGCCACCGACCCGGACGATGCGGCCGACCTGCCGGGGGACCGTCCTGCGGCGCCGTTCGGGGACCCGTTCGGGGAGCGCTCGCCCCGGCGGGCGAAGGTGCTCGACTTCCCGGCCCCCCGACGGTCGCACCGGGTGCGCAACACCGTCCTCTCCGTCCTCGCGGTGGTCCTGGTGCTGGGGGGCGTGGTGGCCTACGCGGTCTTCTCCCCGGCACTGGCGCTGCGGACCGTGGTGGTGGAGGGCAACACCCTGATCGGCACCGACGAGGTCGAGGCGGCACTCGCGCCGCTGGAGGGGATCTCCCTGACGAGGATCTCGCACGACCAGGTGCGGGACCTCCTCGCGGACGAGCCTCCCCTCGAGGACGTCACCATCTCCGCGGAACCGCCGTCCACGCTCGTGGTCACCGTGCGCGAGCGCGTGCCCGTGGCGGTGCTGCAGAGCGGTCCGGAGTTCGTGCTCATCGATGCCGAGGGGCGTCAGCTCGCCACGGTGGCGCAGCGCGACGAGGTGCAGCTCCCGCTGATCAACGGCGGTACCGCTGCCGTGAACACCGGGGTGTTCTCCTCGATCACGGCGGTCCTGGCCGAGCTCCCCGCACCCGTGCTGGCGAGGCTGAACAGTGCGTCGGCCTCGAGCGTGGACTCCATCAGGCTCTCCCTCTCGGGCGACCGGAGGATCTTCTGGGGGAGCGCGGAGCGCAGTGCGGAGAAGGCCCTCGTGCTCGAGGCGCTGCTGGCCCTCCCGGAGACGGACCCGGCGGTACGGGAGTTCGACGTCAGCACCCCGGACCGGCCGGTGACGCGCTGACGCGGCCGTGCCCGGTCCGCGCCGATCGACACGCAGACCCGGGACATTTGCAACCTGGCGCTCATGCACCTAGCGTCGACCATAGAAATTACTTGACATAACGTTAACCCTCAACCTGAGCGTTAACGTTGTGCAGAGCGAAGATCAAGGCCGGATCCCCGGCAGCCCCCGTACAGCACATGGATTCGAACAAGGGACACAGGACGTGGCAGCACCGCAGAATTACTTGGCCGTCATCAAGGTCGTCGGCATCGGCGGCGGTGGCGTCAACGCCGTCAACCGCATGATCGAGGTGGGACTCCGGGGTGTGGAGTTCATCGCCATCAACACCGATGCCCAGGCCCTCCTGATGAGCGATGCGGACGTCAAGCTCGACGTCGGCCGCGAGCTCACCCGCGGTCTCGGTGCCGGGGCGGACCCCGAGGTGGGCCGCCGGGCCGCCGAGGACCACTCGGAGGAGATCGAGGAGGTGCTCCGCGGGGCCGACATGGTGTTCGTCACCGCGGGCGAGGGTGGCGGGACCGGTACCGGTGGCGCTCCCGTGGTCGCCCGGATCGCGCGCTCCCTCGGCGCCCTGACCATCGGTGTGGTCACGCGTCCGTTCACCTTCGAGGGGCGTCGTCGCTCCAACCAGGCCGAGAGCGGCATCGACACCCTCCGCGAGGAGGTCGACACCCTCATCGTGATCCCGAACGACCGCCTGCTCTCGATCAGCGACCGCAACGTCTCCATGCTGGACGCGTTCCGCTCCGCGGACCAGGTGCTGCTCTCCGGTGTCCAGGGCATCACCGACCTCATCACCACACCGGGTCTGATCAACCTCGACTTCGCCGACGTCAAGTCCGTGATGCAGGGCGCCGGGTCCGCGCTCATGGGCATCGGTTCCGCCCGCGGCGAGGACCGCGCGGTCAAGGCCGCCGAGCTCGCCATCGCCTCCCCGCTGCTCGAGGCGTCCATCGACGGCGCGCACGGCGTGCTGCTGTCCATCCAGGGTGGCTCGGACCTCGGTCTCTTCGAGATCAACGAGGCCGCCCGCCTCGTGCAGGAGGTCGCGCACCCGGAGGCCAACATCATCTTCGGTGCCGTGATCGACGACGCCCTCGGCGACGAGGCCCGCGTCACCGTCATCGCGGCCGGCTTCGACCAGGTGGATGCCACCTCGCAGCCCGCGGCAGCACCGGCTCCCGCCTCACGGCCGGCCGTGGCCCCGAGCGTGGGCTCCTCCTCGGGTCAGCAGCAGCGCAGCGGCGGCGCGGCATCGGCAGGGCTCGGTGCCTGGTCCCAGCAGCGCACGCAGAACACGCAGCCCGTCCCGGCCGACTCGGGCTTCGACGTCGACCTCCCCGCGATCGTGGAGCCCGACCTCTCCCGCGGCCGTTCGGACGACCTCGACGTACCCGACTTCCTCAAGTAGTCGGTGGACCAGGGCGTACCCTCCGCAAGCACCTCCGCGTTCTCCTGGGACGCGGAGGTGCTGCCTGGTCTCCGGGTGGCCTTCACCTCGACGGCGGCGGGGAACCTCGCGCTCCACGTCGGAGATGATCCCGACGTCGTGCGGACGAACCGCAGGCGGCTGGAGGAGCGCATGGGTGTTGCGCCGTCCTCGCTGCGCTTCATGAGCCAGACCCACTCCGACCGCGTGGCGGACGTCACGGCATCCTCGGACGCCCCCGACGCCGACGCCCTGGCGTCCCCGGACGGGAGCCACCCGCTGGCGGTGCTCGTGGCCGACTGCGTGCCGATCGTGCTGGCGGACACCGGTCGTGGGGCGGACGCCGGCCCCACGGCCGTGGTCCACGCCGGCCGGGCCGGTGTGGCCAACGGGATCGTGGGACACGCCGTCCGTGCCCTGCGGCGGCACGGCGCCGGGGAGCTGACGGCCTGGGTGGGTCCTTCGGTGTGCGGGGAATGCTACGAGGTCCCGGAAGCCATGATGCGCGCGCTCGCCTCCGAGTTCCCCGAGGCGGAGGCACGCACCCGGGCGGGTACTCCTGCGCTCGATCTCCCCGCGGCCGTCCGTGGCCAGCTCGATCGGCTCTCGGTGGGGATCGCGCCGGTGCCGGTGGCGGGCGGTGCGTGCACGCTCGAGAACACCGGGCTCTACTCGCACCGGCGTGAGCCCGGCGCCGGGCGCATCGCCGGCCTGGTGTGGCGCACATGAGCGCTCCCGGGGCCGGTGCGCAGGCGGAGGATGCCCGTGCGCTCGAGCTGGCCGAGCGGCTGGCCGCGGTCCAGGAGCGCATCCGGGTGGCATCCACGGCAGCCATGCGGCCCCAGCCGCGGCTCGTGGTGGTGACCAAGTTCTTCCCGGCCTCCGACGTCCGCGTCCTCGCAGGTCTCGGTGTCCTGGACGTGGGGGAGAACCGCGACCAGGAGGCCGCCGCGAAGGCCGCCGAGCTCGAGGACCTCGCACTCCGTTGGCACTTCGTGGGCCAGCTCCAGACCAAGAAGGCGAGATCGGTGGCCCGGTACGCCTCCGCCGTGCACTCCGTGGACCGGGTCCCCCTGGTCGGGGCCCTGGACCGTGCGGTGGCACAGGAGCGGGAGCGACGGCGCACGGAGGGCCTCGCCGATCGCGCGGCCCTCGCGTGCTTCCTGCAGTTCGCACTGGACGACGACGCGGCCCCGGGTGGCAGGGGAGGGGCGTCGCTGCAGGAGGCCGAGGTGCTCGCCGAGGCGGTCCTGGCGAGCGAGGTCCTGGACCTGGCCGGGGTGATGGCCGTGGCGCCACGGGAGATGCCCCCCGCCGTCGCCTTCGAGCGCCTGATGCACATCTCCGCCACCGTGCGTACTGTTGAGCCGGGAGCAACGGCAGTCTCGGCCGGGATGAGCGGGGACCTGGAAGAGGCTGTCGCCGCCGGGGCGACACACCTGCGGATCGGTTCCGATGTTCTCGGTCCTCGACCCGTGGTGGGGTAGCGTCGAGGCTGATGCAGCGTTCCGGTGAGCTCCCGGGCGGCCGCCCGGCTGCCTCCGTGCAGGACCGATCCACACTCTTCCGACAGGAGTCACCATGGCCGGCGCACTGCGCAAGACGATGATCTACCTCGGGCTCGCCGACGGTGACGAGCACTACGAACCCGAGACCAAGAGTGCGCCGAGCAGGAACGAGGACGACCCAGTGGACTACGACCGCGACGAACGCACCTTCGAGCCGTCACCGACGCCCGCGCCGGCAGCCGCGCGCCTCGCCCCGGCGGACGAGTACCGTGCCCCCGTGACACCCATCAAGCGTGCTCCCTCCTCGCGGGAGGACTCCTCGGTGCTCCGGCAGATCACCACCGTCCACCCGCGCTCGTACAACGACGCCAAGCTCATCGGCGAGAGCTTCCGCGACGGCATCCCCGTGATCATGAACGTCACGGACATGGGCGAGTCGGATGCCAAGCGCCTCGTCGACTTCTCCGCGGGGCTGGTCTTCGCACTGCACGGCAGCATCGAGCGGGTCACCAATAAGGTGTTCCTGCTCTCGCCGTCGTATATTGAAGTTCTCGGCGAGGACCTGAAGGCCAGCGAGGGGCAGACCAGCTTCTTCAACCAGAGCTGAGCCCCGGCCCCTCCCGGCCGCCCATGACCGCCACCACGGCCCGAAGGACTGAACCGCTCTGTGAGTCTGGTATTCGCCCTGATCTACCTGGTACTGATGCTGTTCCAGCTCGCCCTGATCCTGCGCATCATCTACGACGCGGTGCAGGGCTTCGCGCGCGGGTGGCGTCCGCAGGGGGCTGCGCTGGTCCTCGCCTCGGGGGTGTACTCGACCACGGACCCGCCCATCAGGGCCCTGCGGCGCCTCATCCCGCCGCTCCGGCTGGGAGGTGTCCAGCTGGATCTCGCGTTCCTCGTCCTGTTCATCGTGGTGCTGGTGCTGATGGCCGTGACCCGGGGTCTGGCCCTGCGTTAGGTTTCATCATGCGGATCGGGACCGGATACGCTGATCCACGGCGTCCCGGATCCGCATCCGCGCCCGTATCCACAGTTCGGTTCCGCAGCCATGCCCGCCCCCGAGCGGGCCGGGCTCCTATCAGTGAGAGGTGACCAGATGGCTCTGACGCCAGAAGACGTCGTCAACAAGAGATTCCAGCCGACACGGTTGCGTGAGGGTTACGACCAGGACGAGGTGGACGACTTCCTCGACGAGATCGTGGTGGAACTGCGCCGCCTCAACTCCGAGAACGAGGAACTGCGCCGCAAGGCCGGGGACACCTCCTCGCCCGCGCCGACGTCGACCACCGTGCCCGCGCCGGTCTCCGCCAGCACGGAGGACCTCTCGGACGGGACCGGGACCACAGCACCCGCGGATGTCCCCGCCGTCGTCGAACCGGCCGCGACCGAGGATGCCGTGGAGACCACCGCGGCCCCGACGACCTCGGCGGCGTCCTCCGTCTCCGCCCCGTCCCCGTCCGCGCAGTCCGCGGCGGGCGCCCTCGCCATGGCCCAGCGGCTGCACGACGAGGACGTCAACGCGGGGGTGGAGCAGCGCGACAGGATCATCTCGGAGGCACAGCTCGAGGCCACCGGCATGGTCGACGCCGCGGAGGAGAAGAGCCGCAGGACCCTCAGCGACCTCGAGCAGCAGAAGACCGTGCTCGAGCGCCAGGTGGAGCAGCTGCGCGGTTTCGAGCGTGACTACCGCCTCCGGCTGCGCGCCTACATAGAGGGTCAGCTGACCGACCTCGACTCGCACACCCCGCTCACCACCGGGACGGACGCCTCCTAGCAGGCCGGGGCCCGGACAGTTTCCGGGCCCTCCGGACGACGGGCCGGCTCCGCGGACATGGTCCCGGGGAGCCGGCCCGCCGCCGCCGCCCGGGCCGCCCCGGCCCGGTCCCCCGCCCAGCCCGGAGGACCGTCACCGTGCACCAGAGCCCCGAGCCCGCCCCCGCAGGACCTGGCGGGGCCGGCCCCGTCCGCGGGCCGCCCCCGCGACGCTTCGGCGTCGTCATGCTCCTCTGCGCGCTCCTCGCCTACACGCTGGACCAGCTCACCAAGTGGTGGGTGGTGGACACCATGCGCGAGGGCCAGATCACGCCGGTGCTCCCTCCGCTGCTCAACTGGCACTTCATCCGCAACCCCGGCGCCGCCTTCTCGATCGGGACCGACTACACCTGGGTGTTCACCATCATCATGGTGGCCGTGACGGTGGTCCTCCTGCTGCAGGTGCGCAAGGTGGCCACCTGGGGGTGGTCGTCGGCCCTGGGCCTGGTGCTCGGCGGTGCCACCGGCAACCTGACGGACCGCCTGCTGCGCGAGCCGTCGTTCGGGCAGGGTCACGTGGTGGACTTCATCGCGCTGCCCAACTTCGCGATCTTCAACATCGCCGACTCTGCGGTGGTGAGCGGTGTGGTGCTGATCTGCCTGCACACGTTGCGCGGGGTGGGCCTGGACGGACGGCGCAGTACCGACGACATCGACGACGCCGCCGGTTCGACGGCCGACCGGGACGCGAGTGCGGGGACGGCGCCCACGGACACGACGGACGGCACCGTGGATCCCGGGCAGGGGGAGCCGCATGGGCCCCGATGACCTGCAGGAGACCGTGGTGGTGCCGGAGGCCGAGTCCGGAAGCCGTACGGACGCGTTCCTGGCACGCCTGCTCGGGGTGTCACGGACGACGACGGCCCAGTGGTGTGCGGACGGACGGGTCCGATGCGCCGGCTCCGCGCTCGGGAAGGCGGATCGTGTCCACACCGGGGACCGGATCGACGTCCGCCTGCCGGATCCGCAGGACACGCGCGCCGTGATCCCCGAAGCGGTGGACGGCATGGGCATCCTGCTCGACGACGACGACTTCGTGGTGGTGGACAAGCCGGTGGGGGTGGCCGCCCACCCGTCGCCGGGCTGGGTCGGCCCCACCGTGGTGGGTGCCCTCGCCGCCGCCGGGTACCGGATCTCCACCTCGGGCGCACCCGAGCGGGTGGGGATCGTGCACCGGCTGGACGTCGGCACCTCGGGCGCCATGGTGGTGGCCAAGACCGAGCCGGCGTACACCGCGCTCAAGCGGGCCTTCAAGGAGCGCACCGTGGAGAAGGTGTACCACGCGGTGGTGCAGGGTCTGCCGGACCCGCTGAAGGGCACGATCGACGCCCCGATCGGCCGGCACCCGCACCACGAGTGGCGCTTCGCCGTGCTCGAGGGCGGGCGGGACTCGGTGACGCACTACGAGGTGCTGGAGGCCTTCGGGCGGGCGAGCCTCGTGGAGGTCCACCTCGAGACCGGGCGCACCCACCAGATCCGGGTGCACTTCTCCGCGCTGCGCCACCCCTGCGCCGGGGACCTCACCTACGGTGCGGACCCGCGTCTGGCGGCTGAGCTCGGGCTCACGCGGCAGTGGCTGCACGCACACCGCCTCGGGTTCGCCCACCCCCGCACGGGTGAGCCGGTGCAGGTCACCAGCCCCTACCCCGTGGACCTCGCGTACGCGCTCACCGCACTGACCGACGGCCTCGTGTAGAACCCCGGGCCGGGGGTCCCGGCCCCGTGGGGACGATCCGCGCCCGTCCCTGTGACGAGTGATCCCGCGGGGGTCCGGGACGACACGCCGGGGTCGCGGGTGACACGCCGGGGTGACCTCGTGCGACGTCCGGGGGCCATCCCGGGGGCGTGCGCCGGCACTACAATCGATCAGTGGCCAATTCAGCATCGTCCGACTCGTTCGTCCATCTCCACAACCACACCGAGTACTCGATGCTCGACGGCGCGGCCCGGCTGACGGACCTGTTCAGCCACACCGAGGAACTCGGGATGAACGCCCTCGCCACCACCGACCACGGGTTCGTGTTCGGTGCGTTCGACTTCGGGAGCAAGGGCAGGGCCGCCGGCATCAACCCGATCATCGGCGTCGAGGCGTACCTGACGCCGGGGACCGCACGTGCGGACCGCACCCGCGTGCAGTGGGGCGGGGGAGGGCGCGACGACGTCTCCGGTGCCGGTGCCTACACGCACCTGACCCTGTGGTCCGAGTCCACCGAGGGCATGCACAACCTGTTCCGGATGTCCTCCCTGGCCTCGCTGGAGGGCTACCTCTACAAGCCCCGCATGGACCGCGACCTGCTGCAGACCTACGGCAAGGGGCTCATCGCCACCACGGGCTGCCCCTCGGGCGAGGTGCAGACCAAGCTCCGGCTGGGACTGTACGACGAGGCGAAGCAGGCGGCGTCGGACTTCCGTGACATCTTCGGTGCGGAGAACTACTTCTGCGAGCTCATGGACCACGGGCTGGACATCGAGCGGCGGGTCAAGAGCGACCTCATCAAGCTCGCCGGGGAGCTCGGTCTGCCGCTGGTGGCCACCAACGACCTCCACTACACCCACGCCGAGGACTCCAAGGCCCACGCGGCGCTGCTGTGCGTGCAGTCCGGCTCCACCCTCGCGGACCCCAAGCGCTTCAAGTTCGACGCCGACGAGTTCTACCTGAAGTCACCGGCCGAGATGCGCGCCATCTTCCGCGACCACCCCGAGGCCTGCGACAACACGCTGCTCATCGCCGAGCGGTGCGACGTCGAGTTCAACACCAAGGCCAACTACATGCCCGTGTTCCCCGTCCCCGAGGGCGAGGACGAGCAGTCCTGGTTCGTCAAGGAGGTGGAGACCGGGCTGCACTACCGCTACCCCGGCGGCATCCCCGACGACGTGCGCAAGCAGGCCGAGTTCGAGGTGGGCGTCATCACCCAGATGGGGTTCCCGGGCTACTTCCTGGTGGTGGCGGACTTCATCAACTGGGCCAAGGACAACGGCATCCGCGTGGGCCCGGGCCGCGGCTCCGGTGCGGGGTCCATGGTCGCCTACGCCATGCGCATCACGGACCTCGACCCCCTCAAGCACGGGCTCATCTTCGAGCGCTTCCTGAACCCCGAGCGCGTCTCCATGCCCGACTTCGACGTCGACTTCGACGATCGTCGCCGCTCCGAGGTGATCCGCTACGTCAGCGACAAGTACGGCGACGAGCGCGTGGCCATGATCGTCACCTACGGCACCATCAAGGCCAAGCAGGCACTGAAGGACTCCTCCCGCGTGATGGGCTACCCCTTCTCCACGGGCGAGCGCCTGACCAAGGCCATGCCACCGGACGTCATGGGCAAGGGGATCGCCCTGGCCGACGTCCACGACAAGGGGGCCAAGCGGCACTCGGAGGCCGAGGAGCTCCGCGAGCTGCTGAAGACCGACGCCGATTCCGCGAAGGTCTTCGAGACGGCACTCGGGCTCGAGGGCCTGAAGCGCCAGTGGGGCGTGCACGCCGCCGGTGTGATCATGTCCTCGGACCCGCTGATCGACATCATCCCGATCATGCGCCGCGAGCAGGACGGCCAGGTGATCACGCAGTTCGACTACCCCACCTGCGAGGGGCTCGGACTCATCAAGATGGACTTCCTGGGCCTGCGGAACCTCACGATCATCTCCGACGCCGTGGAGAACATCAAGGCCAACAAGGGCGAGGACCTCGTCCTCGAGGACCTCGAGCTGGAGGACGCGGCCTCCTACGAGCTCCTGGCGCGCGGCGACACCCTCGGGGTGTTCCAGCTCGACGGCGGGCCCATGCGCTCGCTGCTGAAGCTCATGCGCCCCGACAACTTCGAGGACATCTCCGCCGTCCTGGCGCTGTACCGGCCGGGACCCATGGGCGTGAACTCGCACACCAACTACGCGCTGCGCAAGAACGGTCTGCAGGAGATCGAGCCGATCCACCCGGAGCTGGAGGGCCCGCTCGAGGAGATCCTCGGTGGTACCTACGGGTTGATCGTGTACCAGGAGCAGGTCATGAGCGCCGCGCAGAAGCTGGCGAACTTCACGCTCGGGCAGGCGGACATGCTCCGGCGGGCCATGGGCAAGAAGAAGAAGTCCGAGCTGGACAAGCAGCAGGCCGACTTCTTCGCCGGCATGAAGCTCAACGGGTACTCCCAGGCGGCCATGGACAAACTGTGGGTGGTGCTCGAGTCGTTCTCCGACTACGCGTTCAACAAGGCGCACACCGCGGCCTACGGACTGGTGTCCTACTGGACGGCGTACCTGAAGGCGCACCACCCGGCGGAGTACATGGCGGCGCTGCTCACCAGCGTGGGCGACGACAAGGACAAGCTGGCCGTCTACCTCAACGAGTGCCGGCGGATGGGCATTACCGTGCTGCCGCCGGACGTCAACGAGTCCAGCGTCAACTTCACCCCCGTGGGCAGGGACATCCGCTTCGGCATGGGGGCCATCCGGAACGTCGGCGCCAACGTGGTGGGCGCGATGGTGGGGGCCCGGGAGGAGAAGGGCTCCTTCGCGTCCTTCAGCGACTTCCTCCAGAAGGTCCCCGCCGTGGTGTGCAACAAGCGCACCATCGAGTCGCTGATCAAGGCCGGCGCGTTCGATTCCCTCCGCCACCCGCGGCGCGCCCTGGCGATGATCCACGAGGAGGCGGTGGACTCCGTGATCGTGCTCAAGCGCAACGAGGCCGCCAACCAGTTCGATCTGTTCAGCGCGTTCGACGACGGCGAGGACACCGTGGGCGGGCTCTCCGTGGAGGTCCCCGATCTGCCGGAGTGGGACAAGAAGGACAAGCTCGCCTTCGAACGCGACATGCTCGGGCTGTACGTCTCGGACCACCCGCTGCAGGGGCTCGAGGGGATCCTCGGGCAGCACGCGGACTCCTCCATCCCGTCCGTCAGCGGCGAGGAGGGGCCCCCGGACGGTGCGATCGTCACCATCGCGGGCATGATCACCTCGCTGCAGCGCAAGATCGCGAAGAACAGCGGCAACGCCTACGCCCGGGCGGAGATCGAGGACCTCGCCGGGTCCATGGAGGTGATGTTCTTCGGCCAGGTCTACGGCCCCATCTCGGCGGTCCTCGCCGAGGACCTGATCGTGGTGGTCCGCGGACGCCTGCAGCGCCGGGACGACGGCGCGGTGATGCTGAACGCGCAGGAACTGACCGTCCCCGACCTCAGCGAGGGACACTCCGGCCCCGTGGTGATCTCGATGCTGCAGCACAAGGCCACCGAGACGGCCGTGACGGCGCTCGGCGACGTGCTCCGGACGCACCCGGGCACCACCGAGGTGCTGATCCGGCTCAACGGGTCGCGCAAGATCGAGGTCATGAAGCTCGGGGTGGACCTCCGGGTCAACCCCGGCCCCGGGTTGATCGGTGATCTGAAGGTACTGCTCGGGCCCGCCTGTCTCGAGGGATGATCCGGGACGCCCGCGGGTGCCCCGGACCGGCGCTCCGGCCGGCGGCGTGTCTCAGATGACGTAGTCCGTCGCGGTGGGTGTCCCGTAGCTCCCGCCGTGGTAGAGCAGGGGGGCGCCGTCCGGTCCCGGGTCTCCGGCCACCACCTCGGCCACCACCACCGCGTTGTTCTCGAAGGACAGGCGCATGCTGATCCTGCCCACCAGCCAGCCGGCGACGTCCCTGAGGATCGGTACCCCCTCCGGACCCGGCTCCCAGTGGTCCCCGGTGAACCTGTCCTTGGTCCGCGCGAAGCGGTTCGCGAGGCCCTCGTTCTCAGTGCTGAGCATGTGCACGCCGACGAAGTTGGTGTTCGCGACGGCGGGCCAGGAGGAGGACGTCCGGGCCATGTTGAAGGAGAACCTCGGAGGATCCGCGGAGAGCGAGGCCACCGACGTCGCCGTGAAGCCGTAGGGCACGCCGTCGTACGTGGCGGTGATGATCGCCACCCCGGCCGCGTGACGGCGGAAGACCTCCCGGAAGGTCTCGCCGTGCTGCTCGGCAGGCGTCGGCAGGGCGGCCCGTTCGGCGCTGGGGGTGTTCACGGAAGTTCCTTCGGGGTCGACGACGTCTCCAGGACGGCGGGGCGCGCCCCCGCCCCGGAGGGGGGGGCGGGGGCGCGTCTCTCCCACGATAGGTGCGCGCGGGAGGAGGTGGGGTGTTTGTTAATGTAGAAGTCATGCGCGCCAGCCAGCACCCGGACACCGGAGCAAGCAACTACCCGCCCCCGGTCTACGCGGTCGCCGAGGATCGTCGCGCCGTCCCGCCCGCCGGTGTGTTCTGGTGGCTCGGGTCCACGGTCCTCCTGGGGGTCGTGATCGGTGTCGTGTGGTGGCTGCTGTCCCCCGCGGGCCGCCTGTTCGGTGACCCCGCCGACGCACGGCAGTGGTTGCTCCGCGACCTCACCCTCGCCGGGCTGCACCTGCTGGCGGGGATCGGGATCGGCCTGGTCGTGGCGCTCAGGCTCGGACTGCCCGGGATCGTCGCCAGGATCCTCGCCGCGGTGGGAGGGTCGATGGCCGGCTCCGTCCTCGCACTGCTCACGGGGGAGGCCCTGGCCTTCCTCCTCGGACCCCACGGCCGCGACGACGTGCCCGGTTCGGACTTCGGCCTGCACTCCTTCGGCGTCCTGGTGATCTGGCCCGCGACCGTCGCGGTGATCGTCTTCGTCACCGCGCTGATCGGACTCGCACGCCGCCGGATCTGAGCCCCGCCGCCCCGGTCGCACGGCAGGTCCTATGCCCGCGACGCCACGACCGGTGTCCGCGCCCCGGTAGACTTTCCCGGTGATCCCAGCACCCAGTACCCTGCCCGTGGTCGACTTCCGTGTCCTGGACCTGCGCGGCACCGCGCTGGCCCCCGGCGAGCTCGCGGGCGTGCTGCCCCGGGCAGCCGTGAGCGAGCAGTCCTCCGAGGCCGCGGTGCAGGCCATCATCGACGACGTCCGGACCCGCGGCTTCGACTCGCCGCGGGATCTTGCCGATCGCTTCGACGGGGTGCGGCGGGGGAACCCGAGGGTTCCCGCCGCGGTGATCGAGGACGCGGTGGCCGGGCTCGACCCGGCGGTGCGCGGGGCCCTCGAGGAGGCGATCGCCCGGGCCCGTGCCTTCGCGTCGGCCCGGCTGCCGGCGGACGTGGAGGTGGAGGTGGCCCCCG
>NZ_LGIU01000016.1 GCF_001187915.1 Arthrobacter sp. RIT-PI-e
GTGACCAGGTTGCCCGACGGCTCGGCCGTCAACGCCCCGGCCGCCCAGGTGTCGCGCCCCAATGCACCCCCGGTGCGTCGGCATCTCCTCGCGGTCGCCGTCGAGCTGACCGACGGCGCCGGTGCCCCGGGGACCGGCCCTGACGGGGGTGGGCAGCCCACGACCCTCCCCGTCCTCACCGAGGAGGCGGTGGTGGGGCTCGCCTCCTGGCACCGGCCGCGCCTGCACCGGCGCTTCACGCGGTTGGTCCCCGGCATGCTGGAGGAGGCCGCGGCCCTCGGGCTGATCGGGGGCGGCGCCCTCACGGACCCGGGACGGTCGATCGCCGGGGAACGCTTCGAGGAGGCTGCCGCGCTCGTCCGTGATGCCCTGCCGGCCCCGGTGACCCAGGTGGTGCTGCAGGCGGACCTGACCGCCGTCGCTCCCGGCTACCTGCTGCCCGAGGTGGCCCGGGGTCTCGCGCGGCCGGCCACCGCCGAGGGGCAGGGCCCGGCCACCCCCTTCCGGTTCTCGGCCGGGTCGCTCCGGGCCGCCCTCGCTGCCGGGGAGGATGCCGCGTCGATCCTCGTCTTCCTCCGTGAGCACTCCGCCACGGAGGTGCCGCAGGCCCTCGCGTACCTCATCGAGGACACCGCGTCCCGGCACGGCGCGGTGCGGGTGGGGCGCGCGGGCAGCTATCTGCGCACGGAGGACGACGCCGTGATCGGCGCCGTCCTGTCGGATCCACGCGCCCGCACCCTGGGCATCGTCCAGCTGGCGCCCACCGTGCTCGTCTCCCCGGCATCGCCGCAGGAACTGGACCGGCTGCTGGGCGATCTCGGCTTCGCCGCGGCCTCGGACACGATGGTGCCCGCGGCACCCGCCGGCGCTCCTGCGGGGGAGGCCGCACCGGCGGCTCCCCGGACCTCGCCGCGCTCCAGGCTCGACCCGTGGTCGGTGGCCGAGGAGGAGATCACCGCGCAGCTCGGCACGCTCCGGTCCGGCTCCCCGGGTCCGGTGGACGGGGCGGCGTACGACGGCGGGACGCTCCTGGGACTCGAGACCCTGCGATCGGCCATCCGCTCGCGCAGCCGGATCCTGCTCGGCACCGCGGACGGGGAGGGGAATCACGTCCGTCAGGTCCTCGTTCCACTCTCCGTCTCCGGTGGGCGCCTGCGCGTGTTCGACCCGGAGAAGCAGGTGGAGCGAGTCGTGTCCGTACACCGCGTCATGGACGTGGAGATCCTCGAAGGGAGTCCCGCAGATGACTGACGGGCCACTGATCGTCCAGAGCGACAAGACCATCCTGCTCGAGGTGGACCACGAGCGGGCCACCGAGGCCCGGCACGCGATCGCCGCGTTCGCCGAGCTGGAGCGCGCACCGGAGCACGTCCACAGCTACCGGCTCACCCCGCTGGGGCTCTGGAACGCCCGCGCAGCGGGGCTGGACGCCGAGCAGGTCCTCGACACGCTGCTGGAGTACTCGCGCTTCCCGGTGCCCCATGCGCTGCTGATCGACATCGAGGACACCATGTCGCGCTACGGGCGCCTGAGGCTGGAGAAGGACCCCCAGCACGGCCTGGTGCTGCGCACCACCGACTACCCCGTGCTCGAGGAGGTGCTCCATGCCAAGAAGATCGAGCCCCTCCTCGGGCCGCGGATCGACGGCGAGACCGTGGTGGTGCACTCCTCGCAGCGTGGGCAGCTCAAGCAGCTCCTGCTGAAACTCGGTTGGCCGGCGGAGGACCTCGCGGGGTACGTGGACGGCACACCGCACCCGATCGTGCTGCGGGAGGACGGCTGGGCGCTGCGCCCCTACCAGCAGCTCGCGGTGGAGAACTTCTGGTCGGGCGGATCCGGTGTCGTGGTGCTGCCCTGCGGGGCGGGCAAGACCCTCGTGGGTGCAGCCGCCATGGCCATGAGCCGGACCACCACGCTCATCCTGGTCACCAACACCGTCTCGGCCAGGCAGTGGAAGGACGAGCTGCTCAAGCGCACGTCGCTCACCGAGGAGGAGATCGGGGAGTACTCGGGGTCGGTGAAGGAGGTGCGTCCGGTGACCATCGCCACCTACCAGGTCCTCACCACCAGGCGCGGCGGTCTCTACCCGCACCTGGAGCTGCTGGATGCGAACGACTGGGGCCTGGTGGTCTACGACGAGGTGCACCTGCTGCCCGCGCCGATCTTCAAGATGACCGCCGATCTCCAGGCCCGCCGGAGACTCGGGCTCACGGCCACGCTCGTGCGCGAGGACGGACGCGAGGGCGAGGTGTTCTCCCTGATCGGCCCGAAGCGCTACGACGCCCCGTGGAAGGACATCGAGGCCCAGGGGTACATCGCCCCCGCGGACTGCGTGGAGGTCCGGGTGGACCTCCCGCGGGACGAGCGGGTGGCCTACGCCATGGCCGACGACGCCGACAAGTACCGTCTGTGCGCCACCTCCGACACGAAGTCGGAGGTGGTGGAGAAGCTGGTGGCCTCGCACCGGGACGAGCAGCTGCTCGTGATCGGGCAGTACATCGACCAGCTCGACGACCTCGCCGGGCGGCTCGACGCCCCCGTGATCAAGGGGGACACCTCGGTGAAGGAGCGCCAGCGGTTGTTCGACGCGTTCCGCTCCGGTGAGGTCAGGGTCCTGGTGGTGTCCAAGGTGGCGAACTTCTCGATCGACCTCCCCGAGGCGTCCGTCGCCGTCCAGGTCTCGGGTTCGTTCGGCTCACGGCAGGAGGAGGCGCAACGCCTCGGCAGGCTGCTGCGGCCGAAGTCCGACGGGCGGGCCGCCCGCTTCTACACCGTCGTCGCCCGGGACACCCTGGACCAGGACTTCGCGGCCAAGCGGCAGCGGTTCCTCGCGGAGCGGGGGTACGCCTACCGGATCCTCGACGCGACGGCGATACCGGATCCGAACCCCAGCGCGCAGTGAGCGTGTTCCAGGTACCCGTCCAGCGACCTCCCAGGCAACGCGCGGATACTGGGGCCGTGAACAGAACAGGCTATGAAGCGAAACTGTTGGTGGTCGACGACGAACCGAACATCCGGGAGCTGCTCTCGACGTCGCTGCGGTTCGCGGGGTTTGACGTCGTCGCCGCCGGCAACGGTCGCGAGGCCCTCGCCGCCGCCGAGACCCACAACCCCGATCTCGCCGTCCTGGACGTCATGCTGCCGGACATGGACGGCTTCACCGTCACCCGCCGTCTGCGCGCCGCCGGCCGGCACTTCCCCGTGGTGTTCCTGACCGCCCGGGACGACACCGAGGACAAAGTCACCGGCCTGACGGTGGGCGGCGACGACTACGTCACCAAACCCTTCAGCCTCGACGAGGTGGTGGCGCGGATCCGCGCGGTGCTGCGGCGCACCCATCCGATGGACGACGACGACGCCGTGATCCGCGTGGACGACCTCGAGCTCGACGACGACGCCCACGAGGTGCGTCGGGCCGGGGAGACGATCGACCTCTCCCCCACCGAGTTCAAGCTGCTGCGCTACCTCATGATGAACCCGAACCGCGTGCTGTCCAAGGCCCAGATCCTCGATCACGTCTGGGAGTACGACTTCAACGGTGACGCGTCCATCGTGGAGTCCTACATCTCCTACCTCCGCCGCAAGATCGACCGGAACCCGGACGCGGTGGCGCTCATCCAGACCAAGCGCGGGGTGGGCTACCTGCTCCGCACCGCCGGCAAGCGCTAGTGCGGGCCTTTGGTCACGCGCTGGAACGCGGCGTCGCTCCGCTCACAGCTGGTCGCCATCATCATGGCCCTCATGATCGTGACGGTGGGCATCACGGGTCTCGCCACGGTGTCGCTGCTGCGCCAGGGGCTGCTGGACCGGGTGGACGCCGACATCGCGGGCAGCGCCTCCACCGTCTCCTCGACGTTCTACTCGCAGGACCCGGCGAACGACGGCACGATCCTGCGCTACTACGCGGCGATCCTCGACCAGGACGCCTCGATCGTCCGCGAGAACCAGTCGCCCGACGTCGCGGACCGGCCCCGGCTCGACACCCTCACCCCCGACCGGATCGCCGAGCTGCGCCGCGCCGGCACCAGCGTCCCGGGGACGGAGGCCACCAGTCAGGGCTGGCGCGTACGGGTGTTCCCGTTCACCAACGAGGACGGCTACCTGGCGATCGCGACCCGGCTCAACACCGTCGACGAGTCCGTCCAGGAGGCCACGGAGATCACGATCACCGCCGGCTTCGTGACCATCGCACTGGCGTCGCTGATCGCGTACGTGGCCGTCACCCGGCAGTTCGCCCCGCTGGCGCGGGTGGAACGCACGGCGGCGGCCATCGCCGCCGGTGACCTCTCCCGCAGGGTGACCGTGGAGCGCCCCGCCACGGAGGTGGGCCGGTTGTCCCGCTCCCTCAATGCCATGCTCGCCCACATCGAGGAGGCCTTCGCGGCGAGGACGGCGTCGGAGACCAAGATGCGCCGCTTCGTCTCCGACGCCTCCCACGAGCTGCGCACGCCGCTCGTGACCATCCGCGGCTACTCGGAGCTCTACCGGCACGGGGCCCTCCAGAAGGAGGAGGACGTCGCCACGGCGATGGGACGGATCGAGAGCGAGGCGATCCGGATGGGTCAGCTCGTGGAGGACCTGCTCACGCTCGCCCGGATCGACGAGCAGCGTCCCCTCGACGTGAGACCCGTCGACCTGATGGTCCTCGGGCACGACGCCGCGTTCGACGCGCACGCCACCGCCCCGGACCGCACCGTCACCGTGCTGGGGCTCGACGGCGGGACACCCCGTTCCGCCCCGACACGGGGGGACGAGGCCCGGCTCCGTCAGGTGATCGCGAACCTGATGACCAACGCGCTCCGCTACACCCCCGAGGGCTCCCCCATCGAGATCGCCGTGGGTGTGGCGCCCGTGCTGCACGGCCACAGCGACTCGGTCCTCGAGATCCGCGACCACGGACCGGGGATCTCCGAGGAGGACGCCGGCAAGGTCTTCGAACGCTTCTACCGGGCGGACTCGTCACGGTACCGGGAGACCGGCGGTACGGGTCTCGGCCTGGCGATCGTCGCGGCGCTGGTGGCCCAGCACGACGGCACGGGGCGCCTGGAGGAGACGGCGGGCGGGGGCGCCACGCTCTCGATCCGGCTCCCGCCCATCCCCCCTCCGGCACAGGGCGAGGAGGAGATCCCGGATGCCGACGGCGAGGTACGCGTTCCGTCCGGTGCCATCACTCCTCCGCAGGCGCCTTCCGTGAAACCGGTTATCCACAAAGGCGGAGCCGAGCACTGACCCCCGGGCCGGGGTGCCCTAGCGTCGGAGGCACCAGGGCACGTCACACAAGGGAGCAGACATGGCAATGTTCAACGTAGACACCGACAGCCTCGCGGCGAAGAGCAGCCAGGTGCAGGGCACCATCGCGCGGCTCCAGGCGGAGGTCAACTCGATGCAGGCCGGCCTGCGGGAGCTGGAGGGCATGTGGACCGGGCAGGCGGCCACGAACTTCCAGCAGCTCATCCTGCAGTGGCGGGCCACCCAGCAGCAGGTCGAGGAATCCCTCACCGGGATCAACGGGGCGCTCGACGTGGCCACCGTGCAGTACGCCGAGGCCGAGCAGAGCAACGCCCGGATGTTCATGAGCTGATCCTCATGGGTTCCGCCCTCCGGGAGGCAGCAGGAAGGGCGGCACCCCACAGGGTGCCGCCCTTCCCGTAGTACGCCGTGCCCGGCAGGGCCCGGACGGTGCCGGGGGCTAGAAGCCGCCCATCCCGCCCATGCCGCCCATGTCGTCGCCGCCACCGCCGGCAGGAGCTGCCTTCTCCGGCTTGTCGGCCACGACGGCCTCCGTGGTGAGGAACAGGCCGGCGATCGACGCCGCGTTCTGCAGGGCCGAGCGGGTCACCTTCACGGGGTCGTTGACGCCCGCGGCGAGCAGGTCCTCGTACTCGCCGGTCGCGGCGTTGAGGCCGTGACCTGCGGGCAGCCCGCGGACCTTGTCCACCACGACGCCGGGCTCGAGGCCGGCGTTGAAGGCGATCTGCTTCAGGGGGGCGTCGATGGCCACGCGGACGATGTTCGCGCCGGTCGCCTCGTCACCCGAGAGCTCGAGGTTGGCGAACGCCGTGGCGCCGGCCTGGATGAGGGCCACGCCACCACCGGCGACGATGCCCTCCTCGACGGCCGCCTTCGCGTTGCGCACGGCGTCCTCGATGCGGTGCTTGCGCTCCTTGAGCTCCACCTCGGTGGCTGCGCCGGCCTTGATGACCGCGACACCGCCGGCCAGCTTGGCCAGGCGCTCCTGCAGCTTCTCGCGGTCGTAGTCCGAGTCGGAGTTGTCGATCTCGGCACGGATCTGGGCCACGCGCCCGGCGATGGCGTCGGCGTCGCCGGCTCCCTCGACGATCGTGGTCTCGTCCTTGGTCACGACGACCTTGCGGGCGGTACCCAGCAGGTCGATCGTGGCGGTCTCGAGCTTCAGACCCACCTCCTCGGCGATGACCTGGCCACCGGTGAGGATGGCGATGTCGGCGAGCTGGGCCTTGCGGCGGTCACCGAAGCCGGGAGCCTTGACGGCCACGGACTTGAAGGTGCCGCGGATCTTGTTGACCACGAGGGTGGCGAGGGCTTCGCCCTCGATGTCCTCGGCGATGATCAGCAGCGGCTTGCCGGACTGCATGACCTTCTCGAGGACGGCCACGAGGTCCTTCACGTTGCTGATCTTCGAGTTGACGATCAGGATGTAGGGGTCCTCGAGCACCGTCTCCTGGCGCTCTGCGTCCGTGACGAAGTAGCCCGAGATGTAGCCCTTGTCGAAGCGCATGCCCTCGGTGAGCTCGAGCTCGAGGCCGAAGGTGTTCGACTCCTCGACGGTGATGACGCCTTCCTTGCCCACCTTGTCGAGGGCCTCGGCGATCAGGTCACCGATCTGCTTGTCACCGGCCGAGATGGAGGCGGTGGCAGCGATCTGCTCCTTGGTCTCGATCTCCTTCGCCGAGGCGAGCAGCTCGTCCGTGACGGCCTTGACGGCCTTCTCGATGCCGCGCTTGAGGCTCAGGGGGTCCGCGCCGGCCGCGACGTTGCGCAGGCCTTCCTTGACGAGTGCCTGGGCGAGCACGGTGGCGGTGGTGGTTCCGTCGCCGGCGACGTCGTCCGTCTTCTTGGCGACCTCCTTGACGAGCTCCGCGCCGATCTTCTCGAACGGGTCGTCGAGCTCGATCTCCTTGGCGATGGACACGCCGTCGTTCGTGATGGTGGGGGCGCCCCACTTCTTCTCGAGCACCACGTTGCGGCCACGGGGGCCGAGCGTTACCTTGACGGCGTCAGCGAGGATGTTCAGACCCCGCTCGAGGCCGCGGCGGGCCTCCTCATCAAAAGAAATGATCTTGGCCATAACGGCTTAGGTCCTTTCGGGACGGTTGCATCTCAGCGAATGAATGCTTGCCTGCGTATGGTGCCCGCGACGGCCGGGCAGCGCCCAGGACGATCTCTTTCACGTCCAGGACCCCACCCCCACCACAGAGGTTCGCCTGCTTCACCCATCGCGCGCGGCCTTAGCAGTCGGCGCGCATGAGTGCTAACTCAATAATTAGCACTCACACCACGCGAGTGCAACCTTCCCGGCCCTCCGGTGGACTGCCGGGGCACGGCCGGACGATCGACCCCGGCGGCCTCCGAACCGGTCCGCTCGGCCTACTCGAACTCGGGTCCGAGCACCACGGAGATCTCGGACGCCACGTCCGCGCCGTCGATCAGGTCCGTGATGCCGAGGTCCGCGGCCACGGCCTCGGCAGCCGCCCGCTGGTCCTCACCGTTGAAGAAGACCACGGAGTTCTCCACCGGCGCACCCACCCAGTTGCCGGGCAGCGTGCCGGTCCATCCTTCGACCGCGAGCCGATTCGCGCCGATCGTCGCGAGACCCGGGGTCCCGGCACCGTTGAGCACGTTCACCGTCTGCTCCCGGTCGATGCCGCCCCCCGTACCGCCCACCGCGCCGGTCCCGTCCGGATCGGCGCCCCCGCCGCCGGCAGAGGCCTCCGGGGAGGCGCCGGCCCCTCCGTCGGGCTCCGGGTCCGCCGCCGGGGCGGACTGCGACGCGCCCCCGTCCCCCGCCTCCGCGAGGTCGAGGCGGGGGGGGAGGAGGGAGGACCCGAGGCCGATCAGCAGTGCGGGCACCGCGGCCGTGGTCTTGGGGCCCAGGCCGCCCGACGGGGCGGGGTCGGGTTGTCCCGGTGGACACCCTGGCGGTCCGAGGACTCCGGGGCGGCGGCGAACCCGTCCCGCGGATGGTGGGTCATGGGTAGGAGGGTCCTTCGGTTCTCGGGCGGTGGACCTAGATGTCCGCGCCGAGCCTGCGGGCGGAACGTGCCTTCTGGCGTGTGGAGCGCAGTCGTCGCAGGCGCTTGACGAGCATCGGGTCGTGGGCCAGCGCCGCCTCGGTGTCGATCAGGGCGTTGAGCGCCTGGTAGTAGTGCGTGGCGGACAGGTTGAACAGGTCCCGGATGGCCTGTTCCTTGGCGCCGGAGTACTTCCACCACTCCCGCTCGAGGGCGAGCATCCGCTGGTCCCGGTCACCGAGCGCCGGCTCGGCCTCCGGTCGTGCGGTACCCGGATCCGCCTGCCGGGGTGTCCCGGTCATCGTCACCACCGCCTTCCTCCGTACGACACAGTGTCTTTCCATGGTAGTGGGCGGTGCGGACCGTGTCATACGTGCCCGTCGTGTCGGACGACCTCACCACAATGGAGGGTATGACACATGACGACGGCACCCTCTTCGACCTCCCGCCCTCCTCCGGCGCTGCGCCTGGGCTTCACCTGAAAGGCAGCAGGAGGCCCGGCACCCCCGTGTCGCCGAACGAGGCGGTCTTCCCGTTCTCGGCCCCCGCCCGAGCCTCGGACCTCGTCCCCGCGGACTGGGCTGCTGCGCTCGGACCGGTGGAACCGGTGCTCCACCGGCTCGCCACGTCGCTCGCGTCGGACCTCGACGGCGGGCCACGGGTCCTGCCGGGCCCCGCGCAGATCCTGCGCGCCCTCGGGACACCGCTCGACCGGATCCGGGTGGTGATCGTCGGGCAGGACCCGTACCCCACGATCGGTCACGCAGTCGGTCTGAGCTTCGCCGTCGATCCCCGCACCCGGCCCGTTCCCCGCAGCCTCGCGAACATCTACCGTGAGCTCTCCTCGGACCTCGGCATCGCCGTGCCGTCCACCGGTGACCTCTCGGGCTGGGAGGAGCAGGGCGTCCTCCTGCTCAACCGGGTCCTCACCGTCCGGGCCGGGGAGGCCGCCTCGCACCGCGGACTCGGCTGGGAGGAGGTCACCGACGCCGCGATCCGTGCCCTCGTGGAGCGGGGCGGGCCACTGGTGGCCGTGCTGTGGGGGAAGGACGCCCAGCGGCTGAAGCCCCTGCTCGGGTCCGTACCCACCGTCGAGTCCGTCCATCCGAGCCCGTTGTCGGCGGCGCGGGGGTTCTTCGGTTCGAGACCGTTCAGCCGCGCCAACCAGCTGCTGACCGAGCAGGGCGGCGAGCCCGTCGACTGGTCACGCACCGTGGCGGCGCGCGACACTGCCTGAGCACCCGTTCCTGCCGGCTCCGGCGCAGGGTGACCGGGCGGGATCAACGACGGCGGTTGCGCTGCCGCTCCTGGGCGCTCAGCCTGCGGGTGAAGGGACGTGCGAGGTTGTCGCCGAGCACCACACCGGCGGCGATGGCCAGCACCACGGTGAGCGCGTTGAACAACCCCGCCGCTCCCCCGGACACCACGTCGACGTCGATGGTCAGCTGGTACATGGAGCGGAACACCATCAGTCCGGGGTAGAGGAACATCACCGCGGGTACCGCCACCACCAGCTGCGGTGCCCCCATCCGCAGCGCCACGACCCGGGAGAGCGCACCGATGAGGACGGCCGCGAGCGCCGGGGCCAACCGGTAGCCCACCCCTGCCGACATGGCGCCGATCAGCAGCAGGTATCCCGCCACCGCCACGAGCGAGGTGGGGATCACGAGCTTCACGTCCGTCTGCTCGGCGATGCAGATCATGGCGATCGCGACGAACACGAACAGGGCCACCAGGGGCCAGGGGTACCTCGATTCGACGGGGTCGAGGACCTCGAGCTCCGGCACACCCAGTGAGGTTCCGGCCACCAGGGCCACGGCGATCCCCGCCACCAGGGCGGCGAACACGAGTAGCCCGGACACGAAACGCCCGGCAGCGGTGACCGGGAACCCGTTGATGGCGTCCTGCATGGCGGAGATCAGCCTGCCGGTCGGCAGGAGCAGCAGGATCCCGCCCACCACCACGAGCGCCGGCGTGATGGGGACCCGGAGCCACCAGAACAGGGTGGCCATCAGTGTCACGAGGGCGGCGGAGGTGGCCACCGAGAAGAACTCGGGGACCCGCCACTCGCCGAGCTTCCTGCTCACCAGTTCCACGAGGATGCAGCTGACGAAGCCGATGAGCGATCCCGGGGGCCCCCCGCCGATGAAGGCCACGATCGCGGCGGCGAAGATGCCGAACGCCGCGGTGACCATCCAGCGCGGGAACGGTTTGGGGCGCCGGGTGATCTCCTCGAGACGCTGCGCCGCCTCGGTTCGGGAGACGCCGCCGTCGGCGATGTCGGAGACGAGCCGGTGGATCGCCGTGAGCCCGGCGTAGTTGTTGGTCCAGGACCGCACAACGCGCAGCACCGTGGTGGGCGTCTGGTCCTTCACCGAGTAGTTGAGCACCACCGACTGGTTGGTGATGTCCACCTCGATGTTGTCGAGCCCGAAGGCGGCGGTCACGGCGATGATGCTGGTCTCCACCTCCAGCGCACCTGCACCGTACCGGAACATGGCCTCGGCGAGACTCAGCGAGAAATCCAGCGCCTTCCGGGCACCGGCGTCGGGACCGGCCACCTGGATGGTGGGATTCGCGTAGGGACTCCCCGCCAGCCGCTCCACGATGGTCATGGCCTGCGTGGGCGGGGCCTCGCCCTGCACGAGGCGGCGGAGCATACCGCGAGCGGCGGCATTGGGCCGGTTCGAGGACGGGACGGACTGCGGGGTACCGGGCAGCGCGTCGGCCGGACGTGTCATGGGGTGCCGCTGCCGCCCGGCCCTGGCGCTCTTCGCCGCGGGGGCCTGTCCGGGTGGCCGCGCGGGGCGGTCACCGCTGACGGCGTCCCCCTGACCCGCGGAGATCTTCTTCTTCTCGTCCGGGGTGGGGTCGAAGGGCCTCCGGATGACGGGGAGCGCTTCTGCCACCGGGGACGGGTTGGTGGCCGGGGTGGAGCTCCGCTCCGGGGTGGGACCGTCTTTCACAGCCGCCTCTCGTTCTCGATCCACCGCCCCGGGAGGCGGCTTCGTGCTCAGTAGAACGGTTGGTGCGTCCGCCGCCAGTGGATCTGGCGTGCCACCCGTTCGGCAACCGTGTTCCACACACGATACTTCCAGCCGCTGACCACGAGGTCGTAGCAGCCCGAGAAGTCGGTCACGGTCTTGGTGAAACTCGTCTTGAACAGACCGAGCCCGTGGTGCGGGTGGTCCTTGTCCTTCAGCCGGTCGCTCGGCGGCGTACCGCAGAAGTCGTACTCCACGATGCCGAACTCGTCCTTGAGATCGGTGATCGCCCGCCACTGCACCAGATGGGAGTCCCCGTACTGCGAGCGTGCCGGGCGCGAGCCGCCGTCCTTGTAGGTGCCCTTGGACCCGTAGTTGATCACGAAGGCACCCACGGAGGGCTCGCCGTCCTCGTACACGAAGTAGAACCGGCCCTGACCGGCGTCCACGAAGTTCTGCCAGAAGCGGCTGTAGTACTCGAAGGACCGCATGCGCGCGGCCGAGCGGTCCTCGATGTGCGACATCAGCGAGTACATGGCCCGGAAGGTCTCCTGCGTGGGTTCCATGCGCCGCACCTCCACCCCCTCACGGATGGCACGGCGTACCGCGTTGCGGCCACGCGCGTGCAGGTTCCGCAGCAGCTGGTTCGCCTCCGGCGTCGTGTCCAGGAGGGCCGTGCTGTCATTGGGCTGCAGGTTGAAGGTCTTGACCAGCCCGGCGGCACGGAAGCTCTCGCGGAGTCCGGGGTTGTCGATCAGGTCCGGTTCCACCTTGACGGCGAAGACGCGGTGGCCTTCCCTGCGGGCGAGCTCCGCGACCGCGCGGGCGGCTGCCGGGACGTGGGACGCCTCGCCGACCCCCGGCCCCTTGATGAGGTACCAGAGTGCCCCGATGCCGGGCACCTTCTTCTCGAGGACTAGGTTGTGGCTCGTGTACCCGGGGCCGTCCAGCACCACGAAACGGGGCCGCCACCCGTGGTGCGACTTCACCTCCGCGAACGCCATGGACTGCAGCAGATTGCCACCGCCCGGATTCGCGGTCACGAGGGCATCCCAGTTCTGCTGCTCCGTCCCGGTGGCGAAACGGGCACTGAAATCGACCAAGATTCCTCATTCACTGGTGGGTGACTACCGAAGGACGCCCACCAGTCTAAAGGCTGGCATCCCCTCCCCCGAGCGGCGCGATGCACAAGTTGCTTCAGGAAACGGAAAGGTCTGTACTCGGATGCTCAGCATGGTTAGCATCGGGATCATGGACTTCAGATACCTGGGAAACAGCGGCTTCAAAATTTCGGAGATCACCTACGGCAACTGGCTGACGCACGGCTCGCAGGTCGAGAACGACGTCGCCACCCGGTGCGTCCGCGCCGCGCTCGACGTCGGCATCACCACGTTCGACACCGCGGACGTGTACGCCAACACGGCGGCCGAGACCGTGCTCGGCGAGGCGCTGAAGGGTGAGAGGCGCCAGTCCCTCGAGATCTTCACGAAGGTCTGGGGACCCACGGGGCCCAAGGGGCACAACGACGTCGGACTCTCCCGCAAGCACATCATGGAGTCGATCGACGGCTCCCTGGAACGTCTGCAGACGGACTACGTGGATCTCTACCAGGCGCACCGGTACGACCACGAGACGCCCCTCGAGGAGACCATGCAGGCCTTCGCGGACATCGTCCGGCAGGGCAAGGCCCTCTACATCGGTGTCAGCGAGTGGACCGCCCAGCAGATCCGGGACGGGCACGCCCTCGCGAAGGACCTCGGCTTCCAGCTGATCTCCAACCAGCCCCAGTACTCGATGCTGTGGCGCGTCATCGAGGGCGAGGTGGTTCCCGCCTCGGAGGAGCTCGGTCTCTCCCAGATCGTCTGGTCGCCCGTGGCGCAGGGTGTGCTCACCGGGAAGTACACGCCGGGACAGCAGCCCGAGCAGGGCACACGTGCCTCGGACAGCAAGGGCGGCGCGGACATGATCAAGCGCTGGATGGACGACGACGTCCTCACGGGGGTGCAGAAGCTGGCGCCGATCGCCGACGGGCTGGGACTGACCATGGCGCAGCTGTCCATCGCCTGGGTGCTGCAGAACCAGAACGTGGCCTCCGCGATCATCGGAGCATCCAAACCCGAGCAGGTGGAGTCGAACGCCGCCGCCGCGGGCGTGAAGCTGGAGGACGACGTCCTGAAGGCGATCGACGACGCCATCGGGCACCTCGCGACCACCGATGTCGCGAAGACCGTCTCCCCCGACACGCGCCCCGCCTGATGGGTGCACTGACGGTCGCGGTCACCGGGTCCAACGGCAAGCTCGGCCGCAGCGTGGTCCGCGGGCTGCGCGAGGCGGGGCACACGGTCTTCGAACTGGACCAGTTCGGCGAGCGCAGCCCCGAGTTCCTGCGGATCGACCTGCGGGACTACGGCCAGGTGGCCGACGCCCTCGCCGGCGTGGACGACAAGTACGCGGGGCTCGACGCCGTGGTGCACCTGGGTGCCATCCCGGCACCAGGGCTGCAGGCGGACGCCGCGACCTTCCACAACAACATGATCTCCACGTACAACGTGTTCCAGGCATGCCGCCGGGCCGGGATCAAACGGGTGGTCTACGCCTCCAGCGAGACGGTGCTCGGACTGCCGTTCGACACCCCGCCCCCGTACATCCCGGTGGACGAGGAGTACGCGGCGCGACCGGAGAGCACCTACTCGCTGGTCAAGCACCTCGAGGAGCAGCTGGCCATCGAGCTGACGCGGTGGGATCCCACCCTGAGCATCACGGCCCTGCGCTTCTCCAACGTGATGGACCCGGAGGACTACGCGCAGTTCCCGTCCTTCGACGCCGACGCGAGCGCGCGCAAGTGGAACCTCTGGGGATACATCGACGGACGCGACGGCGCCCAGGCGGTGCAGCGGGCCCTCGAGAATGCGGGCCCGGGCTTCGACCGCTTCATCATCGCGGCGGCGGACACCGTGATGAGCCGGTCCAGTGCGGACCTCGCCGCCGAGGTGTTCCCCGGCGTCGGGCTCACGCGTGAGGTGACCGAGCACGAGACGCTGCTGAGCATCGACAAGGCCCGGCGCGTCCTCGGGTACGCCCCGCGCCACAGCTGGCGCGACCACGTCTGAGGACAGCACAGGGATTCCGGGGCGGGTGCCGTGACTGTCACCCGCCCCGGAAGATCAGTAGGCTGATGATCGAACGATCAGCACCGACGAAAGGCAGAGCAGATGACCGAGAATCTTCCCGACGAGGAACTCACCGTCGTGGGCGAGGACCCCGAGGTGCCGAACGACTCGATCGCCCCCGAGGCGCTGGACCCGGTGCTCGAGGGGCAGCCGGACAGCTACGCGGATGCGGCGGAGGAGAACCCCGACCGCTGGCAGGAGGACCCCCTCCTGCAGGACGAGCCCGGCGTCGACTCGATCGACGACGAGAACAGTGTGCCCGTGATCGGCGAGGAGGGGATCCTGAGCGATCAGACCCTCCGTGAGGAGACCGCCGAGGCACGGTACGAGAGCGGTGACGAGCAGATCGTGACGGAGGAGCCCCGCATGGGCCAGGCCGCGGCGGACGTGGACTTCGGCATGATGGAGGACGACGTCGACGGCAGCGACGACCCCGCGAACCGCGGCGGTGCGCCACTGAACGCGATGGACCAGGACGACGTCCGGTAGGTACGGAGCACGGTGACAGGAGCCCCGGGGAGCGCATCCCCGGGGCTCCTGCACGTCCTACGAAGACCTCGCACCCGCGATCCTCGAAGGACCACCGGCAGCAACCATCGTGACGCCGGACACAGCCGGAATACCCCCTCCCGGCACCCGGTTACCGCTCGGTAGGACATACCCCGATCCAGGAAGCAGGACCACGTGAAGCTGTTCTCCCCCCTCACCCTCGGCTCGCTCGAGCTCTCCAACCGTCTGGTCATGGCACCGCTGACGCGCGTCCGCTCCGGCCGGGACGGCATCCCCGGCGACATCGTGGTGGAGCACTACCGCCAGCGGGCGTCCCTCGGCATGATCGTGAGCGAGGGGACCTACCCGAGCCACGCCGGCCAGGGCTTCCCCGGCCAGCCGGGCCTGGTCGAGGACGAGCAGCTCGCGGGCTGGAAGCGCGTCACCGACGCCGTGCACGCCGAGGGCGGACGCATCGTGGCCCAGGTCATGCACGCCGGCCGGGTCACGCACCCCGGCACCAACGGCGGGTACGAGGTGGTGGCGCCGAGTGCCATCGCCATCGAGGGCACCACCCGCACCTATACGGGCAAGGAGCCCTACCCGGTTCCCCACGCGCTCACCGCGGAGGAACTCCCGGGGATCATCGAGGAGTTCGTGACGGCATCGCGCAGGGCCATCGACGTCGCGGGTTTCGACGGCGTGGAGCTCCACGGCGCCAACGGCTACCTGCTCCACGAGTTCCTCTCCCCGGCATCGAACCAGCGTGACGACAGCTACGGCGGCTCCCCCGAGAACCGGGCGCGCTTCGTGGCCGAACTCGTCGCCGCGGTCGCGGCCGAGGTGGGCGCGGACAAAGTGGGCCTGCGGATCTCCCCGGCACACAACATCCAGGACGCCCTCGAGACGGATGCCGAGGAGGTCCACGAGACCTACGGCGCCCTGGTGGACGCGATCGCCCCGCTCGGTCTCGCCTTCCTCAGCGTGCTGCACGCCGAGCCGACCGGCGCGCTCATCCAGGACCTGCGCTCCCGCTTCGGCGGACCGTTCCTGATCAACAGCGGTTTCGGCGTGATCACCAACCGCGAGGAAGCCATCGCGGTGCTCGAGGACGGCGTGGGGGACGCCGTGGTGGTGGGTCGCCCCGCCATCGCGAACCCCGACCTCGCACGCCGCTGGAACGAGAACCTGCCGGAGAACGAGCCGGACGCGTCCACGTTCTACGGCGACGGGCCCGAGGGGTACATCGACTACCCGTTCTACGACAGCTCACCCAGCAGCAACTAGCCGCGCAGAGAACCATCGGACGAAGGCTCCCCCGCACAGGTGGGGGAGCCTTCGTGCATCCGCCACGTCACCTGCCGAGGAGGCCGTGGGCGAGGCGGGGAACCAGGCGCGTGGACCAGGCACGGATCACGGGGAACCGCACCACCGCCCATCCGGCCAGGAGCGCGGCCGCCAGATGGGCGTGCAGCATCAGCATCATCTCCGGGGAGTGACCCGGCACCGCGGCCTCCCCGGCCGGGACCTCCACCTCGGCGTGATGGCCGAGGGAGGACCCGAGGAACGAGGACGAGGGTCCACCGCCCAGACCACCGAGCACCCAGTGCAGCACCTGCTGCGCAGCACCGAGCGCCACCAGCACCCCCCAGACGGGCAGCCGCACCTGCGCCACGAGGGTGGCCACCAGGACGGCGAGCGCGGCGAGGGCCACGAGGATGGGGGCGCCGGGGAGGGCGCCTCCGGACACCGCGTGCGCCAGGAGGCCGAGGCAGAGGCTCAGGAGACCCACGAGTGCCGCGCGGAGAACGGATCTCTGCCGTCGTCCGGCTGCCGACGAGGCCTGAGGGTGCATGAGCTCACTGCCGGCGTCCATGCTCGAATCCTAGGTGCGCCGACGGTTCTCCGTCATGCTCCCCGCCGAGGGTTATGCTCCGGCGCCGAGGTTTGTAGACTGATGGTAAGGGAGCTTACTTTTCCCGGTACCGAGAGGACGAGTTGATGACAGACCAGCCCAGCGACGAGCGCATCCACAGCGAGGCCCCGGCGGAAGGGGACACCTCCGCCGCCGCCGAGGACATCCGGGAGCACGCCGAGGATCCCGCCGAGGGAGCCGACCCCGAGGACCAGCCGAATATCTGAGTCCGCCGTCATGATCCGCTCGCACGACCTCGCCGACCAAGGAGGCGCCCACCTCTGGGGTGGACGCCTCCTGCGTGTCCGGGGTCCGATTCTGGCCGCCCCGGGTGCCTGCCGGCCGTACGGATCCCGCCCACAGAGGCACAGGACCGGGCGGGAGGAGGCCCGGCGAGGGCTCAGCGCACCCCGTCGACCACTTCCCCGTACGGGACCTCCTCGGACGTCTCGGCCCCGCGGTCGGTGGCCTGGCTGCTGACCAGGATGCCGTGCTTGCCCTCGGCGACCGACTGCTTCATGACCATGAGGAGCACCTCGGCGAAGCCCTCGTCCTGGGCCTCGAGGAAGCTGATGTACTTGGGCGGGAAATTCTCGGGAACTGTGAGCATGCCCTCACGCTACCCGCCACCACCCACGCCCGCCGAGTGTTCTCGCGTTCGAGGATCGATCGCACGGTCACCGCCGGGCCCCCGGCGGACCGGGAAGTCCACCTCCCGGTACCGACCCGTTAGTAAGGTTGCTGTGTACCTGCCCCTTGGGTAGCGTCGTGAGCAGGCACGGGGCAGGCTGCCGCACCCCGTGCCCCACGACTTCCAGAGCACGCTGTGAGGAGCATTCCATGACAGACGTTTCCAGTCAGCCACCGGCCGAGGGCGACGACCGCCCGGTCCTGACCAATCGTCAGGGCCACCAGGTCTACGACAACCAGAACTCACGGACCGTCGGTGCCCGCGGGCCGGCCACCCTCGAGAACTACCAGTTCCTCGAGAAGATCAGCCACTTCGACCGCGAGCGCATCCCGGAGCGGGTGGTGCACGCGCGTGGTGCCGTGGCCTTCGGCGAGTTCGAGGCCACGGGCACCTGGGGCGACGAACCCATCGCGCGGTACACCCGGGCCAAGCTCTTCTCCGAGGCCGGCAAGAAGACCGACGTCGCCATCCGTTTCTCCACCGTGATCGGCGGCCGCGACTCGTCCGAGGCCGCACGTGACCCCCGCGGGTTCGCCGTGAAGTTCTACACGGAGGACGGCAACTGGGACCTCGTGGGCAACAACCTCGCGGTGTTCTTCATCCGCGACGCCATCAAGTTCCCCGACGTCATCCATTCCCTGAAGCCGGACCCCGTCACGTTCCGCCAGGAACCGGCGCGCATCTTCGACTTCATGTCGCAGACGCCCGAGTCCATGCACATGCTGGTGAACCTCTTCAGCCCCCGTGGCATCCCCGCCGACTACCGTCACATGCAGGGCTTCGGCGTGAACACCTACAAGTGGGTCGACGCCGACGGCGGCACCAAGCTCGTCAAGTACACGTGGCAGCCGCACCAGGGCGTGAAGAGCCTCACCGAGGAGGACGCCGCGAACATCCAGGCCACCGATCTGGGTCACGCCTCGAAGGACCTCTATGAGGCCATCGAGCGCGGCGAGTACCCGAAGTGGGACCTGTACGTGCAGCTGATGGAGGACGGCGACCACCCGGAGCTCGACTTCGACCCGCTGGACGACACGAAGACCTGGCCGGAGCAGGACTTCGTGCCGAAGCTGGTGGGCACCATGACCCTGAACCGGAACGTCACGGACCACCACAACGAGAACGAGCAGCTCTCCTTCGGTACCGGCGTGCTGGTGGACGGGCTGGACTTCTCCGACGACAAGATGCTCGTGGGACGCACCTTCAGCTACAGCGACACGCAGCGTCACCGCGTGGGTCCGAACTACCTGCAGCTGCCGGTGAACGCGGCGAAGAACGCCCCCGTGGCCACCAACCAGCGTGGCGGGCAGATGTCCTTCGGCACGGACCTGGGGCCGGGGCAGAACCCGCACGTGAACTACGAACCGTCCGTCACCGGTGGGCTCCGTGAGGGCACCTACCCCACCCACGACGACCAGGGCCCCGAGATCTCGGGCCGTCTGACACGCAAGCGCATCCCGCTGACCAACGACTACCTGCAGGCCGGTCAGCGCTATCAGCTGCTGGAGCAGTGGGAGAAGGACGATCTCGTGGGCAACTTCGTGACGCTGATCGGTCAGGCCACCCGCGAGGTCCAGGAGCGCATGGTGTGGCACTTCCACCTCGTGGACGACGAGCTCGGTGCCCGCGTGGGCGAGGGGCTGGGCATCGGGGTGGAGGAGGTCAAGGACCTTGCGCCGCTGGCGAGCCAGACGTTGTCCGAGGACGAACTGGCCCGGCTGGAGAACCTCGGCAGCAACGGGCCGCGGAACGTGGACGGCCTGACCATGACGCACTGCGTGCCGAACGAGCACGTGGTGGTCACCCGGTAGTCCTGCAACCCTGCGGTGCGGGGAGGCGTCGGCTCAGCGCCGGCGCCTCCTCGCACTCTGGCGCCAGAGCTCCATGACGGCTGCCGCGGTGACCACGAACGAGAGCACGACGAGGGCCAGCATCACGTACAGCAGCACCAGCGTGGTCAAGGGGGACGCCGCACCGTGCAGGACCTGGAGGCCGCCGAGCAACCCGACCACCCAGAAGAGCGCCACCGCGGCGAGCGCATAGCCCGCCCGCCTGCGTCCACGATCGAGACCCATGAGGCGGGCGAACCGCTCGAGGACGCCCTGCCACTGATTCATAGGACCATCATCCGCGCACGGAGGTCCGCAGCGGGCGGGCGCCGCCTATCGTGTCCCTCACACGGACGGCCCGGAGCCGATCCCATGATGGGCACGCCGCGGATCAGCGTCACCGGGTACGCCGGAAGCGCCCGAGCACACGCCACCCACCGGTGACCCCCGTGCGCTCCCGATCGGCGTCGAAGAGGTTGCCCGAGGATGCGGGTACGGAACCGCGGCGCACCGCGATCATGCTGTACACGCGGACCACCATCGGCTCGTACACGGCCGGCGCAAGGGCCCGGACGAGGACGAACAGGGACTGCACGCGCCCCACCTGCACCAGCCGCCGTGGCCGGTGGGCCACCTCGACGACGGCGCGCGCGACGCGGACGGGGTCCACGACCGGCGGCAGAGGGCGGACGGGCTGCCCCGCGTAGTTGGCCGCATGCTGGTGGATGGGCGTGTCCACAGTGGCGGGCAGCACGGCGCACACGTCGATCCCGGGAGTGTCCCTCAGCTCGAGCCGGAGCACCTCGAGGAAACCGAGCAGGCCGAACTTGCTGGTCACGTAGGGGCTCACGAAGGGCGAGGTGATCCTGGAGTACACCGAGGCCACGGAGACCAGGACGCCGTGACCCTGGTCCCGGAAGACCCGCAGCGCCGCACGGGCCCCGTACACCTGGCCCCGCAGGTTCACGTCGATGATCCGGTCGAAGGCCTCCGACGGCGTCTGCTCGAAGGTACCGAAGCTGTACAGGGAGGCATTGCCCACCCAGACGTCGATCCCCCCGAACCGTTGCACGGCGGCATCGGCGAGCCGCTCCACCTCCTGCTCGACCGCCACGTCGGTGGGCACGGTCACCACCGCTGCACCACGGTCGCGGCACTCGGTGGCTACCGCGTCCAGTGTGCCTGCATCCCGCCCTGCGAGGACCAGGTGCGCGCCCTCCTCCGCGAACAGGCGGGCAGCGGCCCGTCCGATGCCGCTCGCCGCACCCGTGATCACCACGGTGATCGCTCCACTCATCGTCCCGACCCTCCGTCGCGCCCCGATCGCCCGGGTACCTTCCGAGTCTCGGTGCACCCGGCCCCGCTTGTCACCTGTTCCCTGGAATCAGTTGCGGGACCCGGCGATGCTGTTCTTTGCCGCGTACGTGTGCTTGCCCCCACCGTAGGTCCGAACGACGGAGCCGTCACCCGGACATGAAGGAGGGAGCCCACCTGACCGCGGGCTCCCTCCTGAGATCGAGGGTCCTGCGTCAGTTGCCGAAGCCTCCGAAGCCGGGGAGCTTGCCCAGCAGGTCCTTGGGGTTGATGCCGAACTTCGCGAGGAGGTCCGAGTGCTGCTCCGGGTCCACCTGGTCGGGCAGCTGGGACCGGGCGTCGTCCGCGGAATCGTTCTTGCCCTGGGACTTCAGGAGGTCGATGATCTGCGACTTGTCGATGTTCATGTGCTTCCTCTTCCATGCTCGGGCGAAGTAGTAAGCCTACTGATCACAGGGTGGCACATGCCGCCCGGTGTTGTCACGGGCCGGAGAATGGGGGCATGCCGCTCACGCTGACCATCCTCGCCGACACCCACCTCCCCCGACGCGCCAAGGGACTGCCCGCGGAGGTGTGGGCGGCGGTGGAGGCCGCCGACGTCGTCCTCCACGCCGGTGACTGGGTGGAGGAGGCCCTCCTCGACGAGCTCTCGGCACGGTCCTCACGCCTGATCGCGTGCTACGGGAACAACGACGGCGCCGGGCTGCGGGCGCGCCTGCCCCTCGTGGCCCGGGCCGAGCTCGGCGGCCTGCGCTTCGCCGTGGTGCACGAGACGGGGCAGAAGCAAGGCCGCGAGGCGCGTATGGCGGCCCTCCACCCCGACGTGGACGTGCTGGTCTTCGGGCACAGCCACATCCCGTGGGACACGCGGGCGGAGAACGGCCTCCGTCTCCTCAACCCGGGCTCCTCCACGGACCGCCGTCGCCAACCGCACTGCACCTACATGACGGGCGTCGTCGACGCCGGGGTCCTCGACGTGGAGCTCCACCGGCTGCCACCACGGTGACGGCCTCCGTGCTGCCGCTGACGTTCCCCTCCCCCGCACTCCGTCGGTGCACACCTCGTCCGGTCCGAGCCGGTTCTCCACCCGTGATCGCCCACGAGGGACGAGGCGGGTGGGGCCGCTGCGGCCGGAGCCGCTGCGGACCCGCCCGCGGAGGGGCTCAGCCCTTCACGCAGAGGATGGTGCGCAGGTGCTGCACCACGGACACCAGGTCCGACTGCGCCGCGATCACCGCGTCCAGGTCCTTGTAGGCGCCGGGGATCTCGTCCACGATCCCGGCGTCCTTCCGGGACTCCACCCCTCGGGTCTGCTCGATCAGGTCCTCCACGCTGTAGGTGGCCCTTGCCCGGTTGCGGCTCATCCTCCGTCCGGCACCGTGGGACGCGGACCGGAACGACGCCGGGTTGCCGAGACCGCGCACGATGTACGAGCCGGTGCCCATGGACCCGGGGAGCAGGCCGAGGTCACCGGATCCCGCGCGGATCGCGCCCTTGCGGGTCACGAGCATCGCACGCCCGTCGATCTCCTCCTCCGCCACGTAGTTGTGGTGGCAGGAGATGGCGCTGTCGAAGCCGACGTCGGCCCCGGGCACGGCCGCCCGCACCGCGTCCTTGAACAGCTCCATCATGATCTCGCGCGAGCGCAGCGCGAACTCCTGGGCCCACTCGAGATCCCTGCGGTACGCGGCCATCTCGGGCGAGCCCTTCAGGAAGACGGCGAGATCCGGATCCGGCAGGTCCCGGTTCTGCGGCAGCTTCTTGGCGATGGAGATGTGCCGTTCCGCCAGCTCCTTGCCGATGTTGCGGGATCCGGAGTGCAGCGCCAGCCACACGCGGTCCTCGGCGTCGAGGGTGACCTCGAGGAAGTGGTTGCCCCCGCCGAGGGACCCGAGCTGCGAGTGTGCGCGCTGCTCGAGCTTCTGGACCCCGGGGTGCAGGTCCTTGAACCTCGACCAGAACACGTCGAGACCCTTCGTCAGGTCGAACGGCCGCAGGTCCAGCCACTCCTCATGCCCCCGGAACCCCACCGGGATGGCCGCCTCGACGGCCAGGCGCAGGGGTCTGAGGTCCTCGGGCAGGTCCGCGGCCGTCAGCGAGGTGCGGACGGCCGAGACACCGCACCCGATGTCCACGCCTACCGCGGACGGGGAGATCGCGCTCTCCATGGCGATGACCGATCCCACCGTGGCTCCCTTGCCCAGGTGGACGTCCGGCATCACCCGTACACCGTGGACGTACTCGAGAGCCGCGATGTTGCGGAGCTGCTGGAGTGCCGCCGGTTCGACGTCGTGCTCCGCGGTCCACATCAGCGTGGACGCCCGGGCCCCGCTCAGTGCGACGGGAAGTTCCATGGCATTGCCTCCTTCAAGGCTGGTATCAATCACAGGAATTCCCTCCGATCGACGGCGGATGAATTCCTGCAGGTCCGGACAATGAATGATCGGACGAATTCGAGCGCGCCGACGGACCCGCGAACGGGTCGCCGGAATATGAATGGGTACGTCGGGGAGATGGTCATGGGAAATCGCGCGGATATGATCGGGGATATGCCGCTCGATCGCATCCGCGCCTGTCGTTTGAGGCAGAGAAAAGGCCACCTCGGGGGCTGGACTTACCCGAAGTGGCCTGGATTCCCCTGCTCTGCAGTCAGGATCCGGTTCTTCGATGCCAGGTCGGCTCGTCCTGCTGGTAGCAGGGCTTGTTCAGGTCTTGGAGCAGAGCCAGCGACTCGAGGGCAGGCAGGAAGGAGCGACTCGTGGCCGTAGCGTCGAGCATCGACGATGCGCTCATTTCCCCTCCTGGGCGTGAATAGTCCTGGGCATGAATTGTCGCGGCATGATTCGTGCCGCTGGATAGACTTTAGAACCGGTGCCGGCGATTTGTAAAGCCGCACCCTCGAATTACCCCGGAGAACTCGCGCGCGGTATTGCCATTCGTGCCTCTGTCGAGGACAACGCGTACGCTCGATCTGATGATCGAGGAAATGTCATGAGCATCGAAGAACTGCGGCGGTCCGTCGCAGGAGGAAGGGGCGTGATCGCATGAGTACACAGCAGGGAGCATCGGGCGCGGAGTTCCACGCGCGTATGCCGCGCCGGTACAGGGTGGGCCTGCTGTCCATCGGGGTCGTGGCAGTGGCGGTGGCGGTCCTGCCGCTCGCGCTCGGCGACGTCGGGCCCCTGGGTCTCGGTGTCGCGGCCGTGACGGCGGGGACGTTCCTCCTCTGCCTCCGGATGCGGGCGGTGGTGCGGCTGGGCACGGAGGAGCTGAGCATCAGGGTGGCCGGTGTCTTCTCGACGTCCATCCCCTACCGCACGATCACGGGGACGGCTCCGGACGCGGACACCGGCTTCGTCCAGGGGATGGGGCTCCGGAAACTGCCGCACCGCACCACGGGGTACCTGGTGGGCGGGCCCACCGTCCGCATCGGCACCGGAGAGACCGCTGTGCTCGTCTCGACGGAGGCCCCGGAGGAACTGTCGAGGGCGATCGAGGAACGCCGGGTGCCCTTCAGCGGCTGAGCCGCCCCGGGAGGGACGACGCCGGTGGACGGGACGACCCTCCCGGCCGGCGGAGCCTGCACGGAAGGGTCGACGTGAGCCCCCTGTCGGATTCGAACCGACGACCCCCGCTTTACAAGAGCGGTGCTCTGGCCAACTGAGCTAAGGAGGCGTGCCGGGCCACCCCGGCGAGCGCCGTCGTCGTCCCGTATCGGATGATTCGTGCTGTACGGAATGACGAGAACGACACCAAGGGTAGCCCAGCGCCGGCGGGGCCGGGTAATCAGCTGCGCGCGTCGAGTGCCGTCTGCACCGTGGTGGCGAAGTCGGAGACGCCGTTCGCGACCATGGTCCCGTCCACGTACACCGTGGGGGTGCCGCCGACGGAGGCCGCCTGCGCCGCCTCCGTCGTGTACTTGACGAACGGACGGAAGGTGCCCTCCTCCACGCAGGAGGAGATGTCCCCGGCTCCGGACCGGTCGGCGAGCTCGATCAGGCCGGCGTCGTCGAGCTCGCCCTGCTCGAAGTGGGCGAACAGGCCCTGGGTGAAGTCGAAGTAGCTCTGCGGAGCGGAGTCGGCCACGCACGCCGCCGCGTTCGCGCCGCGGGAGGAGTACGCGGTGCTGCTGTTGCGGTCCAGGTAGGCGACCGTGCGGTACTCGAAGGTGATCTCGCCGTCGTCGAGCCAGGAGCGGATCTGGTCGGCGTACCGTGCCTCGAAGTCCGCGCAGTGCACGCAGTTGACGTCCACGTACGCGACCACCTGCAGCGGCCCGTCCGGGGAGGAGTCGATCCCGTCCGGGATCTCCCCCGCGGGTGCGGGCTCCTCGGGCAGATCCGCGGTGTCCACGTCACCGGTCCGCGCAGGAGCCAGCTCGGTCCCGGACACCAGGGTGATACCGCCCTGGGCGTTGCCCGCCTGCGGTGCCGGCCCGGCGTCGGCGACCTGACCGCGCGCATTGCCCACCACCACGGCCACGATGACAGCGACGATCACCAGCGCCGCGAGGACCACCCCGCCCTTGGCCAGGAGACCGTTCCTGCGCTCCTTGCGCCGCTGTTGCTCCTGCATCAGCCGGGCTCGTTCCCGGGCCTCCGCGGTGCGTTCGGCTTTGGTCGGCTTGCGTGCGGGTGTGGGCGCCATCAGTCCTCTTCGTCGGCTTTTCGGTGCGACCAGTTTAGCGATCCCGGCTACGAGCTTCCTGGGTGGCCTGCGCAGGTCCCGGAGGGAAGGCGAACCGATAGAGTCGGCAGGGAGACCACCTACTGCGATGGAGCCAGTTTTGAGCGCAGCACAACCTTCCACCACACCCGGCGTCACTCCCCCCTCCGCCGTCGACGGCCAGTACGGGGACTTCGATTTCATCGTCGTCTCCAACCGCCTGGCGGTGGACCGCGTGGTCGACGGCGACGGGGAGAGTTCGTGGCGACGCTCACCCGGAGGCCTGGTGACCGCGCTCGCCCCGGTCATGGCGAAGGCCGACGGCGCATGGGTGGGCTGGCACGGCGCACCGGACGAGACGCTCGAGGCATTCGACGAGGCCAACATGCACCTCGTCCCGGTGCCGCTCAGCGCGGAGGAGGTGGAGCTGTACTACGAGGGGTTCTCCAACACCACGCTCTGGCCGCTCTACCACGACGTCATCGCCTCGCCGGAGTTCCACCGCACCTGGTGGGACTCCTACCGGCGGGTCAACGAGCGCTTCGCGACGGCGACGGCATCCGTGGCCGCCGAGGGCGCCACGGTCTGGGTGCAGGACTACCAGCTGCAGCTGGTGCCCAAGCTGCTCCGGGAGCTGCGGCCGGATCTCCGGATCGGCTTCTTCAACCACATCCCGTTCCCGCCCCTGGAGATCTACGCGCAGCTCCCCTGGCGCCGTCAGGTCATCGAGGGGCTCCTCGGCGCGGATCTCATCGGGTTCCAGCGACCCAGCGACGCCAGCAACTTCCTCCGCTGCGTGCGCCGCTTCAAGGGGTACACGATCAAGGCGCAGCAGGTCCAGGTCCCGGCGTCGGAGGACGGCGTCCCCGCCTACGTGTCCCGCGCGGAGGCGTTCCCCATCTCGATCGACACCGCCTCCATCGCGGAGCTCGCGCAGCGACCGGAGGTGATCGCGCGGTCCGAGGAGATCCGGCGCGAGCTCGGGGATCCGCAGCACATCCTCCTCGGCGTCGACCGCCTCGACTACACGAAGGGCATCGGCCACCGGCTGAAGGCCTACGGTGAGCTCCTCGAGGACGGCGCCATCACGGTGGAGGACGCCGCGCTGATCCAGGTGGCGAGTCCCAGCAGGGAACGTGTGGAGCAGTACCGGCTCCTGCGCGAGGACATCGAGGGTGCCGTGGGGCGCATCAACGGCACGCACGACACCATGAAGAACACGGCCGTCCGCTACCTCCACCACAGCTACCCCGTGGAGGAGATGGTGGCCCTCTACCTCGCAGCCGACGTCATGCTCGTCACGGCACTGCGCGACGGCATGAACCTCGTGGCGAAGGAGTACGTCGCAGCACGGATCGGCAACACGGGCACCCTGGTGCTCAGCGAGTTCGCCGGGGCCGCGGACACGCTCCGTCAGGCGATCCTGGTCAACCCCCACGACATCGACGGGTTGAAGAGCTCCATCGTCCAGGCGATCGAGATGCCGAAGGCCGAGGAGACACGGCGCATGCGGCTCATGCGGCGCCAGGTGGTGCAGAACGACGTCGAGCGGTGGTCCCGGACCTTCCTGGACGCCCTGCACGCGGGAAGTTCCGAGCATGACTCCTGAACCTGACCTGCAGGCTGCACTGGAGAGCGTCGCAGGGACGCCGCACCTCCTGGTGGCACTGGACTTCGACGGAACTCTCGCCCCGCTGGTGGGCCGGGCGGAGGATGCCCGCGCCCTCCCCGCGTCCGCCGCCGCCGTCCGTGCACTCGCCGGACTCCCCGGGACCACCACGGGCCTCGTCTCCGGGCGCGCCCTGGACAGTCTGCGCCTGGTTGCCGATCCCGCACCGGAGACGCTCCTGATCGGCAGCCACGGCGCCGAGACCTGGCTGGGCCCCGACGCCGCACCCCTCGAACTCACCGAGCCGCAGGCCGCCCTGCTCGCACGCGCCGTCGCCGTCGTCGAGGACACCGCCGCCGCCCATCCCGGCACCCGGGTCGAGTACAAGCCCGCCGGCGTCGTCCTCCACACCCGCACGGCCGACGACGACGTGGCCGCGGACGCGGTCGCCGCGACGAGATCGGGGCTCGCCCCACTCCACGGACTGAGCATCAGCGAGGGCAAGCGGAACCTGGAGGTCTCCGTGATCCACGCGGACAAGGGGCAGGGGCTCGCCCTGCTGCGGGAGGCCACCGGTGCCACCGCGGTGTTCTTCGCGGGCGACGACGTCACGGACGAGAACGCACTGCGCACCCTGGGCACCGGTGACGTCGGCGTCCGGATCGGTGCCGGCCACACCGCCGCACGCTTCCTGGTCGGCACCCCGGAGGACTTCGCCGACGTGCTGACGGAGCTCGCCCGGTTGCGCGAGGATGCGCTCCGCTGACGGACGTGTCATACTACGGATCACGTGGCCCCGGCCGGCAGTACTGCTGACCACCACGCCCCACAACTGAATATCTTCCATTCACTACGGATCGTCGGGCACGTACCTGCCCGTGAAAAGGAACAAGAACCATGGCAACGGTAACGTTTGACCAGGCCACGCGCCTGTACCCGGGCACCGAGAAGCCCGCCGTCGACAAGCTCGACATCCAGATCGCGGACGGCGAATTCCTCGTCCTCGTCGGCCCCTCCGGTTGCGGCAAGTCCACCTCCCTGCGCATGCTCGCGGGCCTCGAGGACGTCAACTCCGGACGCATCCTCATCGGTGACCGCGACGTCACCGACGTCCCCCCGAAGGATCGCGACATCGCGATGGTCTTCCAGAACTACGCCCTCTACCCGCACATGTCGGTGGCCGACAACATGGGCTTCGCGCTCAAGATCGCCGGTGTCTCCAAGGAGGAGCGCGCCGAGCGTGTCCGCGAGGCCGCGAAGCTCCTGGACCTGCAGGACTACCTGGACCGCAAGCCGAAGGCCCTCTCCGGTGGTCAGCGTCAGCGCGTCGCCATGGGCCGCGCGATCGTGCGCAACCCGCAGGTGTTCCTCATGGACGAGCCGCTCTCGAACCTGGACGCCAAGCTCCGCGTGCAGACCCGCACCCAGATCGCCTCGCTCACCCGGCGCCTCGGGGTCACCACCGTCTACGTGACCCACGACCAGGTCGAGGCCATGACCATGGGTGACCGCGTCGCCGTGCTCAAGGACGGCATCCTCCAGCAGGTGGACACCCCCCGCAACCTCTACGAGCGCCCTAAGAACGTCTTCGTGGCCGGCTTCATCGGCTCACCCGCGATGAACCTCCTGGAGCTGCCCGTGACCGACGGCGGCGTGATCTTCGGTGGCCTCACCTACCCGGTGCCCAACGACGTGCTCAATGCCGCCGCCGGCAACACCGTCACGCTGGGTGTCCGCCCGGAGGACCTCAAGCTGGCGGATGCAGGCCTGCAGGTGGAGGTGGACGTCGTCGAGGAACTCGGTGCCGACGCCTACATCTACGGCCACACCACGCTGGACGGCAAGGACCACGACATGGTGGTCCGCGTCGACGGTCGCCGCCCCCCGATGAAGGGTGACGTGGTGTACGTCCGCCCCGAGCAGGGCCACGTGCACCTCTTCGACACCGGGAGCGGTCTCCGTCTGGCCGAGACGGTCTAGCCGTACTCCTCGAACGACGACGGCGGTGGCGCCCACCGGGCATCCTTCGGGAGCCTGGTGGGCGCCACCGCGTCGTTTGACGCCGATTACGCTTGACGCAGGTACGTTCCCGTCCTGACCCGGAGGCAGCACCATGACCGAGACCACGAACGCCCAATGGCACGACGAGCCGACGGACTACGGCCAGACCGGGAAACTCCCCCGAATCCGCCCGGTGTCCGAGGAGAGCCCCGACTCCCTCGGCTCGCTCAACATCACCGCGGCCGCCACCGATCCGGAGCTGCTCGACCTCCCGTGGCACATCACCCTCGACCAGTGGCCGGCCAGTACACTCGCCGCCCTGCCCCGCGGCATCTCCCGGCACATCGTCCGCTTCGCGCACCTCGGCGGATCGGTCATCGCGGTCAAGGAGACCGGTGAGCACGTGGCGCGCCACGAGTACCACATGCTGCGCAAGCTCCAGCGGCTCGACGTCCCCTGCGTGGAGCCCGTGGCCGTCATCTCCGGCCGCACCACCCCCGAGGGCGGAGAACTCGACCCCGTCCTGGTCACCCGCCCCCTCCAATTCTCCCCCCCCTCCCGGGCGCTGCCCCCCCAGCCCCTGCGCCGGGCCCCCTTGGCCCGCCTCATCGACGCCCAGGCGCTGCTCCTCGTCGGCTCCCCCTCATCGGCTTCTACTGGGGGGACGTCTCGCTCTCCAACACGCTGTTCCGCCGCGATGCCGGATCCTTCGCCGCGTACCTCGTGGATGCCGAGACCGGTGAGCTGTACCCGGAGCTCTCCACGGGTCAGCGCGAGTACGATCTCGAGATCGCGCGCGTGAACATCGCCGGCGAGCTGATGGACCTCGCCGAGGGCGGACTGATCGAGGAGAAAGTGGATCCGCTGGCCACCAGCGAGCTGATCATGGACAGCTACCGCCGGCTGTGGAAGGAACTGACGGAGAAGGAGTCCTTCGAGCTCGGAGAACGCTGGCGGGTCGGAGCGCGTATCCGCCGCCTCAACGAGCTCGGGTTCGACGTCGAGGAGTACGCGATCAAGACCGCCGCGAACGGCACGCAGATCCAGTTGCAGCCCAAGGTGGTCGACGCCGGCCATCACAGCCGCCGGCTCCTGCGTCTGACGGGTCTCGACGCCCAGGAGAACCAGGCACGGCGCCTCCTGAACGACATGGACGCCTACCGCGCGGACAACAACCCCACGCTCGACGAGGAGTTCAGTGCACACCTCTGGGTGAACGAGGTGTTCGAGCCGATCGTGCGGGCCGTACCGCGTGAGCTCGGCGGGAAGCTCGAGCCGGCCGAGGTGGTCCACGAGGTGCTGGAGCACCGGTGGTACATGTCCGAGCGCGAGGACCGGAACGTCCCCATGGCGGAGGCAGTGCAGTCCTATCTGGATGACGAGTTGCGCCACCGCCGGGACGAGGCCGAGATCATGCTGACCGCCGATTCGAAGACCATCGGCATCGACGGCGATTCGGAGTATGCGGGGAACTGAGGGGCAAAGAGAAAGGACCGGCAGCCGATGACTGCCGGTCCTTCTTCGCTCAGCGAGCTACGGGCACTGCGTGGGTACGCCCTGGTATTCGACGGTTCCGCCGCTCGGTACGCCTTCGCACAGCTGAGCCACTTCGATGCCGACACTGACGATGAAGTAGATGATGACAGCACCGAGAATCGTGAAGAGAACGCCGATGATGATTCCGGCGAGGGCGAACCCGTTGCCCATCCTGGCCTTTCTCGACTTCACCATCCCGATGATGCTGATGATCAACCCGATCGGTGCCAGGAAGATGGCGAGGATGAACCCGACGATCCCGAGGGTCCGTCCCGGGTTCTCCGCCGGCTGTCCGGCATAGCCGCCCTGCTGCCCCGGGTACCCTGCGGCAGCATCACCGTACTGTCCCTGCTGACCGTAGGGTGATGCGCTCTGGTCACCGTAGGGTGATGCACCCTGCTGACCGTACTGCGACTGACCCTCGGACGACTGTGATGCGCCCTGGCCGTACTGCGGGAGGTTCTGACCGTACTGCGGCTGGTTCTGGTCGCCGTACGGCGAGCTGCCCTCCGGTCCGCCTCGCGATCCTGAATTGTTCTCCGACATGCTGCCCCCTGAGATTGTTGGTACCACCGGCGATGACCGGCCCTTTCTTGAACAGTATCATCGGGCCTTCTCCGCGGGCCGGAGGTAGGGCGTACGGTCAGGAGCCGATCGCCTTGCCCGGGTTGAGGATACCGAGCGGGTCGAACACCTCCTTGATCCTGCGCTGCAGCTCGAGGACCGCGGCGGACTGCTCCCAGCCGAGCCAACGGAGCTTGTACTGACCTACGCCGTGCTCGCCGGTGATCGTGCCGCCGAGGTCGAGGGCCGTCCGTACCGAGTCGTCCAGCGCCGCCTCCAGCCGTCCTCGTGCATCCTCGCCGTCCGCGGCTTCCACCCAGAAGGTGGGATGCAGGTTGCCGTCCCCCGCGTGCGCCACCACCTTCAGGTTCACCCCGTGCCGCGCAGCCAGCTCCTCCAGCGCCGCCACGTACTGTACGAGCCGTGACTTCGGTACGGCGACGTCCTCCCCCACCCGGTGGACGTCGTCCGCCGCATCCCCTCGGCTGTGTCTGCGGAGATCGATGAGTCTGTCCGCCTCCGCGGCTCCTTCGTCGCTGACGCTCGCCCCCAGTCCGACGAGCTCCCGGCGGATCATCTCCGCTTCCTCGGCTGCTCCGAATCCGTCCGTCTGCACCAGCAGGAGCGACCCTCCTCGCCGCCGGAGGTCGGACCCGTGGACACTGTCCAGCGACTCAAGGGTCCTGCCGTCCAGGAGTTCGAGGATCGCCGGCTGGATCCGCGCACGGCTGATCGCCAGCACACCCTCGGCCGCCCTCGGGAAGTCGTCGAAGAACGCTGCCAGGGTCCGTACCGAGCGCGGCAGGTACCGCAGACGAACGGTGATTCCCACCACCACCCCGAGCGTCCCCTCGGAGCCGATGAGCAGGGCCGTCAGGTCGTACCCGGCCACTCCCTTGAACGTGCTGTGACCCGTCGAGACGAGCGTGCCGTCGGCCAGGACGACGTCGAGGGCGAGTACCGAGTCCCGTGTCACCCCGTACTTCGCACAGCGCAGACCGCCCGCGTTCGTCGCGACGTTCCCTCCGATGGTGGACCAGCGGTAGCTCGCCGGATCCGGCGCATACATCAACCCGTGCTCGGCCACCGCTGCATTGAGATCTGCATTGATCACCCCGGGCTCGACGACGGCGGTCTCATCGTCCGCATCGATCCTGAGGATCCGGTTCATCTCCTCGAGCGAGAGGATGATGCAACCGTCCGTGGCGTGGGCACCGCCGGAGATCCCGGATCCGGCCCCGCGGCTGACCACCGGAATCGCGTGGCGCGTCGCCCAGCGGAGGATGGTCCGGACGTCCTCGATGCTCCGTGCGCGCACCACCGCTCGCGGGAGGATGTGCTCGAGCACCGGACCCTTGTCCCGGGCATGCAGTTCGAGATCCTCTGCAGCCGTACCCACCCGGCCGGGAAGAAGCTGTGCCAGTTCCTCGAGGTCTCCCGCCCCCATCAGGATCCACCCATGAAACGGCGGTAACGGGACAGCGCCTCCGGCCAGAACTCCCGGTAGGACGTGTACAGCTCGGCAGGGTCCTCGGAGGTCCATCCACTGTGTGTCAGGGTCAGAGTGGAACTGGCTCCGTCCGTCTCCTCTGCTGACGCCTGCCGATCCATCTCGGGGGGCGGCTCCACAGCTCCAGCTCCTAGTTCCGCGCGGACTGTCGTGGTCGACGTCGACCCGGCATGCCTCCACCGGAGTTCGAGCCACTGTCCAGCAGCGCTGCTCGTGACCTCACCCCATACGTACTCGTCGTCCTCGGCGGAGGTCTCGACCAGGGCGTTGTCCTCCAGGTCGAAGAAACTGCTCTCCCCCCATCGGCTCAGCAGAGCGGCAGGCCACCACAGGTGCAGGTGCTCGGTGAACCCGGCCCAGGCATGCTCGCCCGGGGCGGGAACCACCACGTCGGACACCACGTCCGCACGGGAATCCACCGGGCTGTCGGGTGTGGGCGAATGCGAGAACAGTCCACTCATGATCCGACCTTACCGCCGGGCTCTCCCGGGCTGAGTCCAGTGCGCAGGTCTCCCGTGCCGGGAGCCTTCCCGGCACATGGAGCAGTGGTGTGATAGTCGGATCCCTGATAGTGGCGCAGCGCAGTCGGCAGCCTGGCTTCTTCCATCAGCGTGGCTCTCGGTCGAATACGGCTGAGTCGAATCCGGCTGAGGACTTACCGGCTTCCGCTACCCACTCGCCCCGTCGGCTCGGGCCCGCCGGCCACGTTCAGTTGAGGCGCGGGGCCATCGCCCATATTCAGTCAAGGTGCGCCCGGCTTGTTCTGCCGATGTGTTGGTGGGTGGTTATGTGGGTGAGGCCCCCGCACCGGGTGGTGTGGGGGCCTCAGCCTAAGGGGTGTCCGGCGGTGTCCTACTCTCCCACACTCTCTCGGGTGCAGTACCATCGGCGCTGTGGGTCTTA
>NZ_LGIU01000013.1 GCF_001187915.1 Arthrobacter sp. RIT-PI-e
CCGCTCCCGACTCGACTCGGCCCTGGGCTACACCACGCCAATAGAACACGAGCAATTACTCGCCAGCAATAAAGCTCAGCCGGCATAAGCCGCCTGATCAACTGTCCACAACTTGCGGGCAACCCCAGGCGGGGGCACCGAAGGTTACTGGATGGCTCGACAACGTATCCTCGTCCTCAATCAACACCAGTTCGTCCCCGCCCACACCCTCCACCCCACCACTCCCCCACGACGGCGGGCAGCAGTACTGGACCACCACAGCACACTCATCTTCATGATCAACGTGCGGCAATTTACCCACGTGGGGGATCCGCCACCCGCACACGGCCCTCCGGGCACAAACCGTCCGATCACCTCACGAACACCATCATGAAGATCTGAGGCATGGAGCCGATAGTCACACTTCACCAGGGAGACGGGAACAGCTAGGCACCGTCACTATGAAAAATGAGACGCTCCACAATGAGTAAACACTCACTTACTCACTTACTCACTTACTCACTTACTCAACACTAAGCCTGTCCGTCCAGTGTCTGCCTCGAACTGTACAGACAACCCTCAGCATTGCCAGGCCAGCAATCCCACACCATTGCACTCTAGAGGTATCCTTTACTCCTTTACTCCTTTACTCCTTTACTCCTTTACTCCTTTACTCATCAGAGAGGGAGTCAATGTATGCAGTGAGGAAGTCCTTAATAGACATGCCGCGCTTGGCTGCTTGAATGCGGAGTTTCTGGTGCTTAGATACGACAAGCTCGAAGTTCACGCGGCGAGTGGGCTCTACGTCTTCAAGAGACTGCATGAGCTTGTCTTTGCTTTTCCCCGCACTAGGGCGGCCCGGGCCAAGGTTTCCTAGGCTACTCATTTACTCAGTTACTCATTTCATCATTAGTGAACTGTTCGACTTCGGCAATCAGTTCAAGAACTTCTTTGGCTGCTTCAGACTTCGGAAACAACTCGAGAACCGTGTTGCCCGTAGCGGCGGTTCCGGGGTAATCGACTCGCTGATGAATCCGACTGCTGAGGACGGGAAGCTCATAGCCCTCGAGGACCTTGACTATGTCTTTTCCGATGTTGGTGCCGGTAATCGCACGTGAGACGACAAATGCTGCTCGAAGCTTTCCATCAGTAATTTCAATGCGACGCTTCACCAAGTCGACGAGGTCTGAGGTGGCCCAAATATCGTAGGGGGAGGGTTGGACGGGAATGAGGATGACATCCGCCGCTTTAACCGCTGATACAGCAAGATCGGCCGCCTGGGGGGCTCCGTCAATGATGACGTAGTCCACTTCAGCCAGAGCCTTTATGTCCCTATCGATAGTGGGGCGATCAATCCCAATCACAGTCAATGGATGATCATCGCGAACCGCGGCCCAGTCACGGGCACTACCTTGGGGATCAGAATCAACTAGAAGTGTGGATTTTCCGGAGAGCTGCAAGCCTCTCGCGATATGGGTGGCGAGGGTCGTTTTCCCGGCGCCACCTTTTTGGTTCAGTACAGCAACAACTTTCAATGGGTGCCTTCCTACGTGCGTTTACTCAAATACTCATTTACTCTCATACTCTCATACTCTCATGAGTAAATGAGTAAAGCAAGGCTTTGCCCTCCGGTAGGCTCGCATGATGGTAGTACAGGTGTTTTCCGTAGTGCCGAACTCGACTGGATGAGCGGGAAAGGCTCGGACTACGACGCTGTGAAGGCACAGATGGTAACTCGGGTGCCGGAAGGGTATGCGCTTCTTGCGATCTACGCGGAGGAGTACTACGCGAAGGATGAGCCTCGGTGGGACAGCGCCTCTCGATAGGCTAAGTGACGGAAACCGTCGGCACCTCCTCTAGGCGCTGCCCATTTTTTCTATTTATAGGTTTGTAGCCCGCTCGGCTGGTATGAGGCTGTGCGTGTCCAACGGTAGCTGGGGGGAGCTACTGGTGTCGCCGGCCTGGTGGGGGAGTAAATCCTGCTATCCAGGTGTGTGCGGGTCAAGCTAGCGGAGCATGGGGGCTTGAGTCGTGCATATGGGGGCAGGAAGCCTGGGGATGGTGACGATGTTCGGGTCTACCGGATGGTGTGCTGACACAGAAAAGTGGAAGGGTCACCACGCGTTCGCTCGTGATGACCCTTCCACTCTTTTGTGCTGCGGTGGGTAATGAACCTGAGCCCTAGTAGTCGATGTAGGTCCCGGTCGGGGCGGTACCACTGAAACTCGTGGACGGTCCGAACTGACCAAGACTGTTACAGGTTTTCTGCGATCCGGAGAACGACACGGTGTTGAAGCCATAGGTTGCAATCAGGGACTGCCCGGCAGGGATGGTCGCCGGCCCCACGGTAGCCCCAGCCGACCGGGACTGACTCGCCGAAGCCGACGCGCTGATCTCTGCCTTCAACGGAGCGATGATCGAATCCACCGACACCGATCCGGAGACCGTGGCGGTGCTGGTATCAGTGCGACTGACACTGGCCGACACCGGCGCTGTGCTCCCGGAAGTATTGGTCAAGGTCACCGATCCGACGGCTTCCTTGTTCGATGAGCTTTGACTGAACGTGGTTTCCACGTGCCCTGCCTCGCACTCTGTGGGTGCTGCCGAGGCGGTCAGGGGGAGGACTGCGGAACCTGCAAGGAAACCGGCGGTTGAGACCAGCACTGCCATTCTTCTTGTGGTGCTTCGCATGATGCTCCTTCGTGTACCGAGATCTTCTCGTTACCTTTGGGGAACACCCCACGTTACTCCTCAGTAACTTAGAATCAAGGACCAGCACCAAGCCGTTGTGTGCCACATTAGCCTTGTTCAGCCCTCTGAAGGAGGAGTCTTCTGTGTACGGCGTGGCCGTAGCGGAAGGAGGAAGTTCAGAGTGAGTGAGGCAAGCCGATGAGGCAGATCAGGTAGATCCGCTCAGGGTCCCAGCCCACGACGGCGACCAGGGCAGCACCGACACCGAACACGATGAGACCCACGATGGCGAGGATCAGCGCAATGTAGGCACGTCTGCTCATATATTCAGGCTAAGCCGCGTTCCACAGGGAGCGTTGATGCTCCGCCTCGTCGCCAGCGGGTGGTAACCAGTACTCGTCGACCTCCGCGTCGTAAACCTCGTGTTCCTCGAGCTGGGGTGTCAGGTGCCGGTCAAGCCAGGCGTGCCACGCGGCACGTTGAATCCGGTACCGAGTAATCTGCTCCTCCCGATCCTCCGTCGCCCCTAATCGGTCCGCCAACTGGGTCAGGTTGGTGGTGGCCACGATCTCCCACCGGCCGTGATGCCGGCGGATCATCCCCAAAGCCTCCATCCGGGCCAAGTGATCGATCAGGGCCCGGCGGGAGATGCCGGTGATCCGGGTCAGATCCGCGGTCGTGGGGGAGCGGCGGCCCCGCTCGATCCCCTCATAGGTCAGGGCTGCAACGTCCCCGAGGGCCCGGAACACCGGCCGGACGGCGTGGATCTTGCCCTGACGCCAGGTGAGCTCACGGGCCAGCAGCTCGAACCGCTCAGGCAACACGATCGCGTACGTGTCCGCAGCGCGGCCGTGAGCGCGCCCGATGCGGGTCAGGATCCCTGCGGAGAGACGTTCCAGGCGGGGGAGTAGCCGTGCGATTGTCCCATGATCCTTCCCCAGAGCCAGAGCGAAGGTCCGGCACCCGACATCGAGGATGTTGGTCTGATTCGTCCGCATGTACGCCAGCACTGCCCTGATCAGGAAGCGCAGACTGATACTCACCCGGCCCTCTCTCATCAGCATGTGATCTAGGTGCGCGTAGAGGATGTTCTCCAGATCGTTCACCAGCTGGTGAACGGAGTCCTGACCCAGCGTGGATTCCTGCTGGTTGCTGGCTTTGGTGCTACCCCCCGTGAGAAGAGTAGGGCTTGTGTGGCAGTTATGCGCAGTGCTTCCCCGCATCCGTGAGGAGGAGGTTTTCGCGCTCGTGCTGGTGATGGGGCGCGCTGTGTCAGTGGTGGTGAAGGCTTGGGCCTTGGCCCACTCAATGGGTAAGAGCCGATCGGCCTTGGTCCCATACAGAGCAGTGAGGCCCTGGTACTGGCCCTCGCTCATACCGGTACGGACCTGCTCCAGAGACCACCGGCAGGCCGCGAAATGATTCAGCACCGCCATACGCGCCTCAGAGGGCGAGGAGTACCGGGTGGTGTCATAGAGCCCGGTACGGGCCACAAGGCGCAAAGGTGAGTCGTGACGGATCGAGGGGAGGGCCGCCGGTACCCCGGTGGTGTCTCCAGAGTCTGTGCGGGTGAGGGTGCGGCGTCGTGCCTGCTCGAGGCGGTACACCTCCGGAGCTAGAGCTTTCCGCAGCGCGGCTACCGCGGTGACGGGGTTACGGCGGGTCAGGATGCCGTACGCCTCCGTCAACGGCGTGACGAGGACTTGGTGGCCGCCTCTCTTGTGGGCAGAGCCCGGGACACGGATGCACCCGTCGGTGATGTTCTGGTGCGGGCTCGGATCCAGACTCGCGAACCTAACGGTCAAAGCCTCCACCAGCTGGCGTGCCTCCGCCGCGGTGATTGCCTCCCGCAACGGCACATACAGGTGCCGGCCACCACTGGGGGAAAAATCCTCCACATAGGACAGACCGGCACAGGTCAGGAGCATCCCAAGCTGCGCGGCGTCATCAAGCACCACCGGGTGACTGGCCTTGGACGTGTCCAGGTCCAGGCACAGGGTCCGCACAGACCCGTCGACGCCGTGAATCATCACGGCGGCCGGGACGGTCGGCAGGGCCCGGGTGATCCGCGGGGGAGTAGTGGTGGGTCTGGGGTACCCGAAACGACCATGCTTTCGCCGGCCCACCCGATAGACGGGCTGGCCCGCGATCAGGGGGGCCAGGGCCCACGCAGCAGCGTGGGAGGTATCACGGCGCGGCGTGACGAATGGTTCTGGAGGTGCTGTCAGCACTCGGGTACACTTTTCTATGTAGTTGATACGCCGAAAGACGTAGCGACGTTGAGCTTTTCACCGGCAGTCTTGGCGGATCAGACGGTGTAGAGCTTGGATAACTTGATTGAAGGCCCGCCCTGCAAGGCGGGCCTTCCTCGTTTAACTGGCTTTTGCCACGTGAGAATCCTTTGAGAGTGGTACTTGATTGGCCCATAGAGGCAGACCATCAGAGTCACGTTCGAGATGGGTCAGGATCAGATCTAGTCCTTGGGATGCGCTGACGCCGAGCTTGTCGGAGACTTCAACAAGAACCTGCTTTGCCTCGTGGGAAATCCAGTAACCGACTTGCACATTGTCGGCATTGGCGCCCCGCGGACGACGTGGTGACTTCTCCATACTGAACAACCTAGCCTTAGTTCTAGAACTTTTGCTAGAGCTGGGCGGCGTGTCGCTGTTCTGGATGAGGTGCTGAGGCATCGTGTGTGGGGCGCTCCTTGACGATCGAAGGACTGCAACTAATATGTCACAGTCCTTCGATCGTTAAGAAATGACAACAGCTGCTAGGGCTTCCAAGCCCACTCGATCAGCTTCCTCTTGGCATTCTCATCGTGAATCGGGATGGACGTTGAGGTGAGGGCTTCGCTGAACAGGGTCCGTACCGATCGAGCGGTTCGGAAGTATTGACCGTGCCTGTCGATGCGTCGAGGCGAGACGCCGAGGTACTTGGCTGACTGCCGGCGACTCATGCCAGCGGCTAGACAGATTTTGACGGCTCGGAAGATAACTGCGTAAGCGGCTTCGTTTTCCGGGTTGGCTTTGGTCAAGACGCGCTCTACAGCGCGTTTGGCTGCTTCGGGTGTTTGACTCATGTGCCTCTCCTTAGTCAATGGGCAGCTTGTCGGGGAGCTTTTGACGAGCAACTCCGTGTGTCCGGGTGTAGGCGAACATCCACAGACCGATCACCACGCACACGGCCGATGCTTGCGAAATTACTTCAAACCCATAGAACGCGTGGGGCCAAGCCTCTAGTTCCCAAGGGAACGCGAGGGCACGACCGATGGAGAGCACGAAGCCGAGCAGGATGAGCCTGGACCCCACACGAGTGAGGCGTAGTGGGTTCACGTGGCTGTCCTGGAAAACCGGCCGGAACAGGATGCTCATCACGTAGGCGATGTACGTGAGGGCAATCCAATGCATCACTTGCACCGCGGGCTGGTCCAAGTAGCCCACCAGCCGCGGGGAGTGCTCAGGGGTGTCGGAGGCGATAAGGGCACTAAAGGCGCCGAGCGAAGCGACCAGAAGTGCCAGAGCACCGCGGAGGCCCACCATCCATCGCAGTGCGAAGTCGGATTTGTAGGAGATCGCCAGATGCATTCCTAGGAGGGATACGGCAGTCATGGCAAGGATTTGGGCGATAGCCGAGGTCCCGTTCGATACGAACATGTGGGAGTCGATGAACTCGTAGATCGGTTGGACCGTCATGACGTTGGCGACTGTGAGGAAGATTCCCATGAGAGCAAGACGCCCGCTGGGACGCAAGAGTAGTCTCGCCCCCTCCGGGGTGGTTTTCCTGGTCAGTCGGTGGAAGGTAGCACCGCCAAGGACGATCAGCATGAAGCTGATGGAGATGACATGGATGCTGTCGGTCATCCAATTGCCTCCGCGAGTTTCTCTGCGTATTCAAGTGCTTCCTTGCGTTGCTTGAGCCGCCGCCGCAGGAGAGTGATGCGCTGCTGAACAAGCTCCATCAAGGGGTCGTTGTCCATGGTCTTCAATGCTTCCAGTCGAGCGTTGTTCGCCCACCCGCCTTCGTCTTCGCTCAAGAGCCCGACGATGACGAGTCCGGACACCAGGGAGGTTCCGCTGAGCCGTGCCGCTGTCACGGCTTGTACTGGGGTCAGTTTGTTCTCCGTTAGCTGGGCATAGAGGTAGGTGATTGCTATGCCGGTTTGCTCGGCCACGTCGTGTCGGATGTCACCCTTGTCGATGCTGTCGATCCAGGCGCGGTGAGAGCCGGTGTGCGGAAAGCCGGTGAGGGGCTCACGGATGTGTCCCTCCCGTGCGTAGGTCTTAGCCGTTCTCACCTGAATCTCAGCCATAAGGTCCGCCACGTGGACCTGGCTGACTGCTTCGGCTGAAGACGGCGGCCGCGGCCGCGAGTCCAGGTCGTGGTATTCGGGGAAGTAAGTCATCGCGGTGACCGGGTCAATCCCATAGGCACGGGCGATTCCGACGACTGTCGTCTCGGGGACGTTTCCGCGGCGCATCTGATTTCCCACCGTGAGACGGTGCACGCCGATCATGCGGCTGAGCTCACTACCGGACGTTGAGAGCCCGCTTGCTTCAAGCCATTGCTTGAAGTCGGAGCCGGAGACAGCCATGGCACCCCCTTCGGTGAGACCAGTTGGTGAACGAAGACAGAAAGACGCACCGCTGTCACTATCTTGAGTTATCCTATCTAGTAAGAGAGTGACATCAGGCTACTTCTGTAGTCATCCGATTTTACCGGCCGCTCCCTAACCACTTCGCGCACCGTTTTCGAGTTCTGAGGGGAGGTCACCATGGCAGACGAAGACACCAAAGGATCCGGCGCGGTGGTGGCTGTCCTTGCTGTCGTTGGTCTGCTTGTTGCTTTCGTTCCGATCGCCGGTGTGGGTGCGGTGGCCGTGTTGACGCAGACCGAGCAACAAACTGGTACGTGTTCGATCACGGATACCGGCACCCTGGCTTCGACCCCGACGATCCCGAACGGGTGGGGCCCGCTGGTCGATGCGGCAGCGCGGACCGCTGGCCTGCCGGTGAGTGTGGTGGCGGCGCAGTTGCAGCAAGAATCCAACTGGAACCCTGCCGCTCGGAGCCCCGTGGGGGCGCAGGGGTTGGCGCAGTTCATGCCTGGGACGTGGGAGATGTACGGGGAGGGCGGGGACCCGTTCGCCGCTGAGGACGCTATCCCTGCCTACGGGCGCTACATGGCCGCGCTCAAGGATGAGGTCCAAGCCCTGGCCGGGGATGACGCGGATCTGCTGGTTCGTCTGACCCTCGCCGCCTACAACGCAGGCCCCGGCGCGGTGCAGAACGCCCGCGGTGTCCCTGCGTTCGCGGAGACCCAGCAGTACATCGAGAAGATCCTGAACACCGGGCAGAACGCGTTCTCCGCTGACTGTGCCGCCCCAGCCGGGGGCGTGGCATGGGACGGGGACCTGGGCAACGGTGAGTGGACGACCCCCCTGCCGGGCGGGGTGTTCACCTCCGGCTACGGGCACCGGAACATCCCGGGCCTGCCCGCCTGGGCGCAGGACCACGTCGGCGTCGACATCGCCACACCCGGTGCCGGTAACGGCGACGGCGGACAGGTCATCGCCCCGGCCAAGATCCAGGTCACCAGCTTCCTGCCTCTTGACGGCTGCGTCATCGCGAAGGTCATTGAGGAGGGAGAGCCGGCGTTCAAGTTCGGTTTCTGCCACCTAAACCACTACGACGTGGCTGTAGGCGACGTCCTGGAACGTGGCGACATCGTCGGCACCGAGGGCAACACGGCAGGACTCGGTCAGGTAGCTACGCACCTGCATTTCGAGATTTACAGTCCCGAGTCCCCGGACGCGGCCTACCCCTACAACACCTTCAACATCGACCCCGAGCCGATCCTGAAAGAGAAAGGAGCGTGGGTGCAATGACCTTCCGCTCACACACAACCGTGTACCGGGTAGCAGCTCTCGCGTTCTCGATGCTCACTCTGACCAGTTGCGCCACTGACGCTCCCGCCTCCGAGGACGCATCGAAAGATGTCGCGCCCATCTCCGCGCCGACCACCATCTACGAGGGCTCCTACACCTCTGCTCCGGCTGACGACATTCTGGGTGGCAACACGTTCACCTCGCCCGATGAGGCTGACCGCTCCGACGTCGAGTCGGTGGCGCGGACAGCCGCGCTGATCATGCACCAGTGGGACACCACGGTGGACCGCACGGAGACAGCGGCCGCTGTCCGCGCGAAACCTCTGATGAGTGAGGAATGGGCTGCCAACCAAATCGAACCGGAACGGAACGCGAGCAACGGTGACTGGCTGGAGCCCGCAGAGCACGACGCCTACAGTGTGCAGCGTGCGGTCCCGGCGATCGGTGACGTCGCTCAGGACGTCGCCCCGGACAAGGCCGTTCGGGTCCTCGACGTGACCTGGCGGTGGGTTGCCCGCGACGAGACCCCGTTGCAGGGGACCGGGCATCGTCAGGTGACGCTCTACCTGGAGGACAACGAGAACGGGTGGGAGGTCGTCGGGCACCAGACCCGCGACCTGACCGCAGCGGTCGGGGGTCAGCGATGAGCAACGCCGTGCACGTGTGGCCGATCATCGTCCTGACCATCGGGGAGAACGAGATCGTCGCGGATGCCAACGGGGACGTGCTCACCTACCCGGTCCTCGAGGACACACCCCCGGCCGATGTCGCCGCCGATGCCGCGTCGGAAGCCTGCCGACGGCTCGGACTCACCGCGTGCCGGGTGCAGGGCCACACCGAGGACGGTGAGGTGTACGAGATGATCGTGGACACCGAGTTCGGCACCCTCGAAGAACGCTCCACCGACCCCGCCACGACACTGACGAGCGGTCAGGGTGCTGTCCACGGGCAAACCAGTGCCCGCAGGAACGGGCGCCTGCGTCGCCGTACCTCGGGGGTTTCCCGGAACGGGGCCACCGCAGCACGTAACGGTGTGCGGCGGGGCCCGCAGGCCCGCCGCCGGAAGCTGATGATCTGGGGCAGCGCCGGGGCCTTCGCGCTCACCCTCGGGGTGTGCGGGGCGTACATCCTGCAGGACGAGGACGTGCGACCCGTCGCCACCATCTACACACCCCCGCCCGCGCAGCTCCCGGTACCAGCCCCGGCCGGATGGGACACCTACGCGACCTGGACAGCACCGATGGAGTTCTCCACCGTTCGGGCGATCCTGGACCCCTCGGGGCAACCCGTCAGCGTCGATGACACCACGCTGACCGCGCACGACCCGGGAACGGGTGTGGAGCGGTGGACGCGGACCGCTCCGTTCACGGTCTCGCAGGTGGCCCTGTTCACCCTCGCGGGTGAGTCCCGGATCGCGGCGTCCACGGCGCGTGAGCTGGTCCTGTTCGGGGACGGTGCGGACCCGATCCGGGTTCAGGTTCCGCAGAATGGGACGATCGTCCTCGACGGCGGCACAGCACCCCGCATTGATCTGCCGTCGAAACAGACCTTGCTCGTCACGAGCAACGGGTCCACGGTGTCCCGGGTGGTCCCCGCGGCCGCCGAACCGCTCGAAGCTCTGGGCACCGACCTGGTCACCGCGAACCTGTCCACCGGGCGGATCTGGCGGATCACCACGGACTCAGCGGCCCTTCCGTCCCCGGCGACCCTGCCTGCCCCGGCGCCGGACGCGGAGCTGATCAGCGTTCTCGGGTCCATGGACGGCCGGGTGGTCGCCGCATGGCGGAACAGTAACCGGGCAAGCGACGGGGTCAGTATCGGCTTCTACGACCTCGGAACAGCCACGGATGCCACGGAGGTCACGCAGGTCGAGGTCGTGGAGGTCGAGGGCCGGGACATCTCCGCGTCGGGTCTGCAACTCGACCGGGAGCACGGGCTGATGCTGGCCGGATCGGTACTGATCGACGTCCCCGAGGGTCAAGCCCACCGGCTCCCGGGGGCGGGCAAACTCTCGGCCGGATACGCCTGGGTCGCCAGTGGGGATGAGCAGGTACGCATCAATGCTCGGGGCGAAGCGGAGGACACCACCGATGCGTCCCAAGCCTCCGTCCCGGATGTCATCACCGAGGACGGGCACGCGATCACCCGGGCGACCGGCTCACCCACTGGGGATTCCCCGAACTCCCTGTATGCGCTGGCGGACACCGGCCCGCGCCCCACCAGCTCACCCACGACATCACCGACCTCGACGCCTGCACCGAGCACCACCCCTGATCCTGCCTCGACGTCCGCTGTTTCCTCGAAGGAGAACCCCTGATGAAAATGACCGCTGTGATCGACCAGACCGGCGCCCTCGACCTGGACGTGGAAGGGGAAAAGACCCATGTGCCCCACTCCACCGTGATGGAAGCGCGGCGCTCGGTTATGACCACCGCCACCGGGCTTGCCGCAGATACGAGTGCCAGCGTCGAACTGCACATCAAGGACCCAGCCGGAACCCGGACCGTCTCCGTGCAGGCCGATGGAAACATCACCGAGGAAGCCACCTCAACCCCGAATGAGCAGCAGACCCCGACGACGGAAGCCCCAATTTCACCGATCGCGCCAGCACCGGATACGGAACGGACCACCACTGCCGACACAAAGCCGGAGCCGACACCTGAGCCTGCCCCCACGGTGGCACCTCGAGCCTCCCGGCGAGCATCCACGGCAACCCCAGCAGTGACCCACCCGGCGACGGAACCACCTGCACCGAAAGCGGCGCCGGTCGCGGTCCTGGAACCTGAGACAGACACGGATACGGACACGGACACGGACGCTACGCAGGCGCCGGAGGGCGTCGTGGAGCAGGCACCCATGGCCGCGTCGGTTGAGCGGGAACAGGTTGCAGCGGTAGAGGTAGCACCGACGCGCCGGACGTCGATGCCCTCGTTCGTGGACCGCCCCGACGCCGCAGCCCCTGCACAGACGGGAATCCGCGGTCTGCTGAATCACTTCGGGTTCAAGCTCGCCCCGTCCGGGGACGAGCTGTCACAGCGTGAGGACGAGCTGGTCGTGTCCCGGCACTGGGCGGGGCCTCGGACGATCACGGTCCTGAATCCCAAGGGCGGGGCGGGCAAAACCCCGACTGTCATCTGTCTCTCCGCCGTCTTCGCCCGCCTGGGCGGGTCCGGGGTCCTGGCCTGGGACAACAACAACTCGCTCGGCTCCCTGGGATGGCGGACCTTCGACGCCGGCCACGAGGCAACGGTGGTGGACCTATTGGGGAAGACGGACTACTTTATGACCGCCGACGCCCGGGTGGGCGATCTGGCGTCCTACGTCCACCATCAGCCGGCGGATCAGTACGACGTACTGAGAAGCGATGACCGCTCCGGGGCCAAGGCACGGCACGAGGTCAACGGGGCAGAGGTCCACCGGTTGTACGCGGTGGCCGCGAAGTATTACCGGCTGATCGTCAAGGACTCCGGGAACACTGAGCGCGGCGATAACTGGGAGGCCATGATCAGCCACACCGATCAGGTCGTGATTCCGGTGAAGTCCGTGGACGACGCCGCCGAAGGCGCGTCGAGGATCCTGAGCGCACTGCGGGCAGGCGACGAGCACGCCCAAGCGTTGGCGGACCGCGCCGTGGTGATCGTGCTGGGCTGCACGCCCGCGCACGGGAAGGCGAAGTTGAACAAGCTGGCCGATGACTTCCGCCCGTTCGTGAAGGCCGTGGCCACGGTGCCGTATGACCCGTCCCTGGTCGAGGGACGTATCCGTTTCTCGGCCATGCTCCCGGCCACCCGGCGTGCCTGGCTCCGGGCGGCCGCTCTGATCGCGGAGGAACTGTGACAGTGACATCCCAAGGAAACCCGTTCATCACACCACTGGAAATCGTGGCGGAAGAGGACCCGATCGACAACGATCCGATCCTTGGGACGCGTGAGTCGGTGCGGGGTCCGCAGAACATTCAGCAGGCCCTCGCGGAGGAGCCCGTCGAGGATGAGGCACCGGCCGCGCCGGTCGCGGTGACCGCCGCGACGCTGTGGCTGGTCGGTGCTTCCGGTGGGGTCGGGACGACCACGTTGGCGGGCTTGTGCTCGGAGAGGATCGTGGATGAATCCGATCAGCGTCCCACCTGGGCGGGCCGGGCACTGCTGGTGTGCTCGACCAGCGGGTCATCGCTGGAGGCCGCGCAGCAGCTCGCCCGGAAATCGGCCTCCGGACTCCTCGCCTACGAGCTGGTCGGGCTGGTCGTCGTCCACGACCGGCCACAGAAAGCGCTGACGAAACCCACCTTGGAGTTCGCTCGCGGCGTGGCCCGCATGTTCCCCATCGCTATGACCATCCCTTATGAGGCGTCCTGGCGGGACGTCGGCGCCACCCCCCAAGCCACCGGCACACGCGTGAAAAGCGTGGTTCGGAAAATCGAAAAGATCGCCCACTCAGGGCGCTGAAAGAAGGAAACATCATGTTCGGAAACACTCTGGTAGCACACACCCTGACCACCATCAACGCTCTCACCCCGGCCTCATCTGCCACTGAGGGCTCGGTCCTGGCGGTCAACTACACCCCGACCCAGCCCCCCGGCACCGAGGGCCTGACGACCGTCATCGGGTGGATCCTGTGGGCGGCGACGACGTTGCTGTTCATCTACTTCATCTTCGGACTGGTCCAGGCCGGTAAAGCACGCCGCCAGGGGGACTCGATTGAGGCCCCGCTGTGGCCGTTGGTCGCAGGCTTCCTCGTCGGTGCGGCTTCTGCGATCTGGACTGCCGTCGTCTAACCCACCCCTGATTACTTCACCACCCCTCCAAGAGAAGGACACCTGATGAGCACTGAGGACACCACCGACCGGCCCGCTGGCCGCCCCGCATGGTTCGGCGCTGCTGTCATGCTGCTGATCCTCGTCCTGGTCGGCCTCGCCGCCTGGGGCGTGCGGACCTTTTTCTTCACCAACGATGATGACTCTGCCGCACCGACGGGCCCGACCAGTCAGGCCCCCGGTGCCGTAGAGCCCGCACCCACACCCTCCACCACGACGGATACCGCAGTGGTGAAGACAGATTTGGCGTGGGATTGCCAGACGGACCTCAGTGAGGACGAAGCATCGGTGGCGGACAGTGCGCCGTCGGTCGAGGAATGGGTGGCCGCCGGCTACAACGTAGTTCCCTTCTCGGAGTTCGGCGGCTGCCAGAAACAGCCCTCGACCCTCCGCATCGGGTACGCGCACACCGAAGCAGGGTCCCTCATGGCCGCGGCCACCTACGCCGTTGCGCTCGACCCCTCCGTGAGCGAAGAGGCAGCACAGGACCTCGAGGTAGCGGTGGCAGAAGGATCGAACCGGACCCTGCTGGGGGAGCGGGCGGAGCGCATCCGTAGTGGGCTGGAGCAAAGCGAAGATACCTCAGCGGTAACGCGGTTGAACCTCGTCGGCTACATCCAGAACAGCTACGAGGACGACAGGGCTTCCTACCGACTCGTCTACACAGCAGCGGATTCAAACGGTGTGGACCAGACCCTCGCGGCACAAGTGGATGTGGTGTGGGAGGACGGGGACTGGAAGCTCGACCCAGCCTCCGGCAATGACTTCAACACCTGGGCTCGGCATCAGGGGCAGCCCTACGTGCAGTGGGGACCTCGATCTTGATCGGGGAAGCAATCGGGAACTTCCTGAGCACGGCCGCCGGTAACGCGCTTGAGGACATGATCAAGTTCTTTGCGGGCTGGGTCATCCAGATCCTGACGGAGATTCTGAACTTCGTCGGGACGTGGTGGCTGAGCATCGGGGCACCCTCGATGGGGGAAGGCTCTGCCACGGAGCGGATCCGGTCCTCGACGGTGATCTTCGTCGGTATGGCCGGTGTGATCGGGACTGCGTTCGCGCTGATCCGGGTGGCCCGTGAGCAGGACCGCAACTCGACCGAGAACCTGGTGATGGGGATCATCCGCACCATCCTGGTGACGGCGATCGCGGTTCCCATGGTCGCGTTGCTGTTCGCGGCCACTGACGAGCTCGCGCCCTGGCTGGTCACCATCATTTCCGGGTCCGCGCAGGAAGACGGCCTCGGGCAGGCGATGGGGCTGGATGCTATCGCGGGTGCCGAAATGACTCTTCAGCTCGCCGGGATCGTCATAGTGATCATCCCGCTGGCCCTGCTGGGGGCGGTCCTGAACGCGCTCATCGTGATCTTCTCCTACGGTATGGCGATCGCCCTGTGCGGGGTCCTGCCGATCTTCGCCGCCGCCTCCCAGACCGAGCGGGGCCGGAAGTCCTTCGACAAGGCCGTGGCATGGCTGGCGGCCGTGGTCCTGTTCAAACCCGCGGCCGCGATTCTCTACGGGGCAGGGCTCGCGTTGCTCAAGGGCATTGACGGGACGGCGGAGAACGAGTTGGGGAACACGATGATCAGCCTCATCACGGGCCTGGTCGTGATCCTCAGCGCTTCGGTTGCCATGCCTGCCCTGGCGAAGGTCCTGGTCCCTGCGGTCAGTTCCGGTCCGACGGGTATGGGCGCGTCCGGGTTGGCGATGCTCGGTGGTGCTCTGGCGATCGGCGCGGTCACCGCAGGTGTCGGAGCGGCGGGTATGGCAGCAGCCAGTACCGCAGCAGGAGGTGCCGGCGCCGCAGGCACTGCGGGCACGGCGGGAATCGCAGCGGCCGGTACTGCCGGGACCGCTGGTACTGCCGGGACGACAGGTGCGGCTCTTGCTGAAGGGACGAGTAGTGCGTCTGCCCTGACGGGAGGCACCGGGGCGGCTGGTCCTGGTGGTGCTCCTGGCGGTGCGGGGCTCGGCGGTGGGATCGGTGGGACCGGCTCTGGTGGGGGGCCCGGGGGTGCTGGTCCTGGTGGTGGGACCGGCGTCAGTGGGGGGATGGGGGCCAGCGGGGGAGGCGGGTTCAACGGCGGACCAGGTACAGGCGGTGGGCTGGTAGCACCGGGGCCAATGGTGGTACCGGGACCGGCGGAGGTACCGGAGGGGCTGGGAGTACCGGGGGCTCTGGTGTTGGCGGGCCCTCGGGTGCTGAACAGCAAGCCCAACGATCGGGGGCCCCTGTAACCACGGAGACCGGCGCGGAGAACACCGGGAGCGGGAACGGCGCTGGTGGTCCATCGGGCGCGGAGCAGCAGGCACCGGCACCGGGTGCTCCTGCCGAGATGGGTGGGACAGGTACCGGGTCCGTGGGTGGCACCGGTGGCGGGCCTTCCGGTGCGGAATCTGCCTCATCCACCACGAGGGCGTCGGGGGAGGCACCCGGTGGGGATACCGCCGGTTCCCCCACGGCCGAGGGATACCGCGACGGTGCCCCGGGCGGGGCAGAGAAGTCAGCGGATCGATCGGGGTTCAACCGGCAGCGGATCGAATACGCGTTGCGGGACGCAGCGCGGGAAGCAGAACACTCAGTGGAGAGCGGGAATGACGTATGAGCACTGACCAGCAGATTGTTCGGCAGTACGGCAACATCGCCGAGGACAAGACGGCGGGGATGATGGGGTTCACCATGGCCTCAACCGCCGTCCTGGGCGTCGGGGCGATAGGCGTGTTCATCGCGATCATGCTCTCTCAGATTTGGGTGGCTATCGGTATCGCTGTGGTCGCGTTCGCGGCCGCCATGATGCTCGGGTCCAAGGACCGCTACGGCCGGTCGAAGCCGGAGCGGTGGATCGCCCGTTCCATGCACGCCAAGGGCGTAAACGCTGGCGCCACTACCTACAAGGCCGGGCCTGTGTCGCAGATCCCGGACGGCTCGTTCCGGGCGCCGGGTCTGCTGGCGGCCACCGAACTGATCGAGTTCCGTGACCTGTTCGGTCATGAAGGGGTCATGCTCTGGCACCCGAAGCTGAAAACCGGGACGGTGTTCTTCTCCACCAATTCCTCCGGGTTGGGGTTGCTCGATCAGGACCGGGTGAACCGGCTGGTCGGGTCATGGGCGGCGTTCCAGCGCGACGCCGGGTCCAACGCCCGGGTCGAGCAGATCGCGGTCACCACCCAGTCCACGACCGATCCGGGAGAGCGTCTGCCGGATGCTGTGGCGGTAGCCCGGGCGCAGGCCGGGAACCACGAGGTACCATCCTTCGCCCGGCAGGTCATGGATGACGTGGTGCAGAACCTCAACCACAACGTGCCCAAGCTCGAGCAGTGGGTGTCCCTGACATTCAGTGGCAAGGCCAATGACCAGGGCCGGGCGCCGGAGCGCAGCGCGGATGAGCTGGTGTCCGATGTGACGTCCCTGCTGCAAGGGTTCATCGAAGAGCTGGAGTCCGTCGGTGCGGGCAGCGTGTCCCTGATGAAGACGGCGGATCTGACGGATCAGACGTATGTGGCCTACAACCCTCTGGCCGCCGGTGCGGTGGAGCGGGCACGCCTGACCGGTACCGGTACCGGCTTGAGCTGGCACGAGGTCGGTCCGGCATCCGCGCGGATGGTCGGGTTCCCGGGCCGGTACGAGCACGCCGGCGTGGTCAGTAAGTCGTGGCAGATGTTCCGGCCCCCTGCTGGGACGTTCCGGGAGAACGCTCTGGTGGCCCTGTTGAGCCCGGACGCGTCCATGGTGCAGAAACGGGTCACCGTGTTCTACCGGCCGCAGCCACCGGAGAAGTCCGCCGTCCAGGTCCAGGAAGCATTGACGAACGCGCAGTTCGCCACGAATCAGAAGGGCCGCCGCCCGACCAGCTCGCAGATCATCGCCCTGGAGAAGGCGAGGAAGGCAGAGCGGGAGCAGGCCGAGGGCGCGGCCCTGGTGCGCTTCGCTATCGGCATCACGGCCACCGTGCACACGCGTGAGCAGTTGGGACCGGTGGAGTCCTCGATCATGCGCAACGCCTCTACCGGGATCCAGATGCGGGTGCGCGGGTGTGACTACAACGACGATGCGGCGTTCGCGTTCAACCTCGGACTCGGTCTGATCCCGGAGCAAGTCGCCACCATTTCCTCCAGCGTCAGGAAGGCCCTCTAGATGTCCGTGATCGACAACCTGGTCGACAAGATCAGCGACAAGTTCCTGGGGAAGTCAGCGGCCGCGACGTCGGCCGCCGCAACGTTCCCGCAGCTCACTGACAAGGGCGTCAAGGTCCGTGACGGGGGAATGGTGACGTGGGTGGAACCTCCCCCTGAGTTCACCGCCACCTCGCAGCAGACCGCCGGGCTGTGGCCATTCTGCGTCGGCACGTCCTCACCCCTGGTCGGGGCGATCCTGGGCCGGAACCTCCTCAACGGGTCCGTGGTGTGCGGGGACCCGATCTCGTTGTTCCTGCGCGGGATCATCTCCTCCCCGTCCGGGTTCATCCTGGGCCTGAATGGGCGGGGGAAGTCCTCGGTGGCCGTCCGTATGGCGCTGGCCCTGATCGACCAAGGCTTCCTGATCCTGGTGGCCGGGGACCTCAAACCCGACTTCGCCGGGGTCGTGAAGGAAACGGGCGGGCAGATCATCCGGGTCGCCCCCGGTGTCGGGGGAATCAATCCGCTGGATGCTGGACCGTTGTGGAACAGGCTCGGGGAGCTCAAGGCCCCGGTGCAGCGTCAGATGAAAGCTGAGATCCACAGCCGCCGCCTGAGCACCCTCACCGGGTTGATCGAACTGGTCTTCAAGGAACCGCTCGATGCGAAGAAGCAGGAGCAGACCGTGCTGTCCATGGCGATTGCCATGGCCGCTGAGACTGCCGAGGCTGAGGGGCGGCAGCCGTTGGTGGCCGATGTCGTTGCGGTCATTAAGGCGAAACCAGCACATATTCAGGCCGCGTTGCTGATCGAGAACGAGCACGAGTACCTGCCGCAGGTGAAGAACCTGCTGGCCGGGTTGAACGCGCTCGGTGAGCACGGCCCGTTCGGGGACGTGTTCTGCCAGCCGACCACCGAGCAGATGCGTATGGACGCCTCGGTGGACTTCGACATCTCGATGATTGACGAGTCGCTGCTGTCGCTCCGGGCCGCGGTGCAGACGGTGTGCTGGTCCTACGGTCAGGCCGGTGTCTCGGCCGCAAAGACCATGGCCGACGCCGGGCTCATGGAAGAACGCCACCACCTGATGATCATGGACGAGCTGTGGCAGTCCTTGCGGGCTTCTGAGCTGCTGGTGCACCAGATCGACGCCCTCACCCGCCTGAACAGGACAAAGGGGTTGGGTCAGCTGATGATCACGCACTCCATGAAGGACCTGCTGCTGTCCACGGATGAGCTGACGAAGATCGCCACCGGGTTCGTGGAACGCTCCAGCGTAAAGATCCTCGGCGGGCTCGCGCAGAACGAGATGAGCCTCATCGAGACGGTGTTCCCTGTCTCCGAGCGGGAAAAAAGCCTGCTGGTGTCCTGGTCCGCGGAAGGGTCGATGAACCCAAACACCGGTGAAGTCTCGCCCCCGCCGGGGCGCGGCCGGTTCATGCTCAAGACCGGAGACGAGCCCGGGGTCCCGTTCCGGGTGAACCTCACCGCTGGGGAACTCAGAGCCCACGATACGAACAAGGCGTGGGCCGCCGCGCAAGCAAAGGCGAACCTGTGAACAGCGACGACAACGGATCAGCGATCACGGTCATCGGGGTCCTGGGCGCGATCGCCCTCGCGGTAGGTCTGATACACCTGGGCGCGGTCATCACCCCCGCCCCGGTGGATCTGCCCTGGAACCCGATTGCCCTGGGGCTCGGGTTCATGCGAGGCACACCGTGGCCGCCAGCGGCCACGTGGTTGCTCGGGGCCGAAGCACTGCTCGGCGTCGTGGCCCTGGCGTGGTGGGGGACCCGGACACGCTCGAGGACGTCCGAAGCCTCCCGCAGGATGAGTCCTGGGGGCAAGATGAATCCGGCCCTGGAGGACGCCCGTCTCATCGAGGCGGCACGTCTGCACCCGGACGCGGAAGGCATCGGCCCGGGCCTGACCATCGGCTACACCGGGGACACCGGCACCAGAGCCGTAATCCAGGGCTGGCGTGAGTGCTCAGCGCACGTGTGGGGGACCGGTCGGGGTAAGACCACGACGCAGGTCGTCCGGCACGCCACCGAAGCCCCCGGGCCGTACATCATGACCAGTAACAAGGTTGACGGCGTGGCTGAGGTCCTGGCTGCACGGTCGGAGACCGGGACGGTGTGGTTGTTCGACCCTCGGCACATCTGGCGGGACAGCACCCGGCCTGCGATGATCTTCGACCCGCTCACCGTCGTCACGGACACGGTCAGCGCGGGCGAGGTCGCGTCGATCTTCGAGACTGCGTCGGCTCCCAGTGCCGGGTCCGGCCGGGGAGATGCGCAGTTCGACTCGCAGGGGCGTGACTTCCTGTCCTGGTGTCTCCTTGCTGCCGCGAAAAGCGACGGCACGATAAGGGACGTCTTGCGTTGGGTGTCTAGTGCGGACTTCTTAGAACCAGCAGGTCTACTCCAGCGTGCCGGTCACACGGGCCCAGCTGCCGCGTTGAAGGGCATGGGAGACCAGCCCGAGGACACACGGGGATCCGTGGCCGCCAGTGCCCAGCGCATGGCCTCCGCGCTGGTGCACGATGAGCTCATGGCGTGGTCGACGCCAACCCCGGGTGTGCCGGTATTCAGTCCTGCCCGATTCGTCACCGGCAAGGACACTCTGGTCCTGCTCACCCAGGATGCTGCGGGGTCGGGGGCCGCGTTCGTGTCCATCCTCGCCTACGCGGTGTTCACCGCCGCGCAGAAAGCCGCACGTAAGGCCGGTGGGCGCCTACCGGTGCCGCTGGTCGCTGACCTGGATGAGGTCGGAAACGTCGTGAAACTCAAGCAGCTGCCCGAGTGGTATTCCTACTTCGGGTCCATGGGCATCGTCGTCAGCTCCTACTTCCAGACCAAGGGCCAGGGTGTTGCCATGCTCGATCGGACCGGCTGGGACACCCTGTGGTCGGCGGCCGCGATCAAGGTCTACGGCGGCGGATCCGATGACACACAGTTCCTCGAATCTTTGTCCAAGACCATCGGACAGTACGACGCGAAGGTTCGCAGCAGCTCGACGTCGAAGAACGGGTCCTCCCGGTCCGTGCAGACCCAGCGCCGAGACATCATGTCCGTCTCCCAGCTCTCTGAGCTTCCGGCTAACCGGGCATGGGTGAAGAGCTCCACCGGGGGCGGGACGATCGTGCGTACCGTGCCATGGTTCCGGGACAAGACCATCAGCGCCCTCATCGGAGCAACCGTTGAACGCATCAAGGCAGGACAACCTTCATGAGTGAGCATCTGACTGCAGCAACCGAGTCCGGTGAAGATCTCGAGGCAGTCACTCCGGCTGACCTCGTCGAATGGGTGAGCTACCTCGTGTCCAGGGTCGAATCTGTCGATCGCTCGAGTGGTCAGCACTGGTGCTCCCAGTGGTGGAACCACCCGGAGGCGATAGACCGCTTTCGTGCGCTGCACGAGCGGTGGCTGGAAGCCCAGGCTGACGGTGGAATGTCGTCTTGGTGGGTCGATCATTTTGATCGGCACGCCAGCGTACTTTTCTCGAAGCGTGGTCCCTTCGGTGAGTGCGGGACTACTCATGTGGTTAGCACCACTCGCCGGATTCTAGCTACGGAACAACCGCCTAACGGCTGGAGCTGGTGAGAGTACTAACCTTGAGGTCCCTCACTGCCGCATCATTGCGTGGTTCGCTCACACGGATCTCAAAATACAAGGCTTCTATTACAAAGCCGATCTCGGCTTGTAATGCGCGTTGTATCACCTTGAACGACACGCAGTCGTTGCTCAACCTGCGTCACCGGGTCTTCCAGCTCGGGGGTAGGTATGGCCTGAAGCAGCAATTGGACAGAGCCTGGTCCACTAAACGTGATGTCGTAGTCCACCGTTGTAATGAAGGAGTCGTAGCGGCTCAGGGCGGCGGTCTGATCGTGAAGGAGGCGCATCACGCCACGTATCACCCTCTGGTTCAACATATTCTTCAATCAGGTGTTCTGGGCTGACAGCGTCCACATGGGCCAAGCAGCAGGGATTGGCTGGCTGGCTCTGGTAGCTAGAGGGCTCGGGTATTGCGAGATCCGGACGAGTTGCGAGTAATGGGTCTCCTCTTTGAGACGTCTACAGGTCCTGACCGAGCAAATCCGATCGCGCCTGGGCTTGCTCGGTCTGATGGTGCGTAGCTATGCGGTGGCTTCTACGGCGGACTCGACGAGGGTTGCACGTAGTCGATCGCTGGCCGCCGCCATGTGAGTTTCCATGGCTGCCTGGGCTTCTGCGGGTTTGCGGTCTCGAATGTGTTCGAAGACCGGGACGTGTTCGCACCGTGATGGTTCGAATGATTCTGCTGCGTCCATGACGCGGTGTATCCAGACCCTGAGCAGGGCGGAGATGCTTTTGAGCATGTTCGCCATGACGAGGTTGCCGGAGGCGTCGGCGACGGCGAGGTGGAATTCGACGTCAGCGGCGACGAAAGCGTCGGTGGTGGTCGCCGCTTCCATCGCCTGGAGCGCGTTCTCGATCCGGGTGAGGTCCTCCGCGGTCCTGCGCTCGGCGGCGAGTTTCGTTGTGACGGTCTCGATGTGCTGGCGGGCCTCGATGAGGTCGGTGGCGCTGCGTTCGCCGAGCATGAGTCCCCATTCAATGACGCGGGGGAGCAGGTCGGAGGCGCTTCCTCGGAGGAAGGTGCCACCTCCGTGTCTGAATTCGATGAGTCCGAGCAGGCCGAGGGACTTGATTCCTTCGCGGACGACAGAGCGTCCTACACCGAAGGATTCACTGAGCTGCCGTTCAGAGGGAAGTTTCTGGCCGGGACCGACCTGCCCGCTGAGAATGTAGTCCAGCAGCGCCCGGGCCACCTCCGTGGAGGCAGGCTCGGCGTGGACGATGTTGAGGCGTCCGAGGCCGGCGATGGGTTCGGTTTTCGTGCTGTCCGTGGCCATGTCAGTTCGCTCCGGCTCGTGTGACGAGGATGCCGTCGTCGTCGCAGTAAATGGTGGAGCCGGGGGTGAAGGTGACCCCGGAGAAGCTGAGCTCGACGTCCGCTTCGCCTTCACCTGTCTTCGTGCTTTTCCTGGGGTTACTGCCGAGCGCTTTGACGCCGAGGGGGATCTCGGCCAGAACGGAGCGGTCGCGGACGGCACCGTTGATGACGACCCCTGCCCAGCCGTTGTCGGCCGCGATCCGGGCAATCATGTCGCCCATTAGGGCCCGCTCGAGGGAGCCACCGCCGTCAACGACGAGAACGGCTCCGTCGCCGGGTGTGGAAACGGTGGCTTTGAGCAGCGCATTGTCTTCATGGCAACGAACGGTACGGATTGGCCCAGTGAAGGCTTTGACGCCGCCGAGGGACTGGAACTGCAGTGACACGGACTGGAGGTCTTCGCCGTGCTCGTCATACAGGTCGGCGGTGATGATCGTCATGATGGCTCAGTTCCTTTAGCTTTGTGAGCGTGGCTTTACGTGCGTCGCCCGCTGTGTCCTGAAGTCCATTCCGCACAGTGGTCAACCAGTCTAATGATACGTGGGTGGCACTTCAGGGTGCGAGGGCTGCGGCTTGCTCCGTAGTGAGTGGTCGTGTCGTGTGCCCGTGCAGGAGCAGGTATAGCTTGGCCGTCTCTTCGAGTTCCTCCAGAGCATCCAGGGCGGAGGGGACGTCCTTGGCCGCAACAATGGGGCCGTGGTTGCTCAGGAGCATCGCGAGGTTCTCGCGCGCCGTGTCTTCTGCGAGTTGCTCCAGTCCGGAGTCTCCCGGGGCGTGGTAGGGCAGAAGGGGTAGACGTCCGACGCGCATGGCGAAGTACGCGGTCAGGGGTGGGATCACGTTACTCGTGTCGGTGTGCTGCAGGCATGACACGGCAGCTGAGTATGTCGAGTGCGTGTGGACGACCGCGGAGTCCTGGGGACGTGCGCGCAGAACCGCGGCATGCAGGAATGCTTCCTTGGATGGTTTCGCTCCACCAACGTGCTTACCGTTGGCGTCAATGAGGGAGAGTTCGTCCGCCTGGACAGTGCCAAGGCTGCTGCCGGTGGGGGTGACGAGGATGGCGTCACCGGAACGGACGCTGATGTTTCCTGTGCGGCCGTGGGTGAGCCCGCGATCGAAGATCGAGCGGGCAGCTTCGATGATGCTGTCGCGGAGCTGCTGGTCATTGTTCAAATCGGTGGCCTCCAGGAGTTGTGGTGGGTTCGTCACGGTCGGGATGGGACGGCGTACGAAGACTGGTCGGGTGTGCTCAAGACCGTGCTTGAGACGGTGCTTGTCAGGTGGTCGTCGCGCCGTGATGGGTGCCGACCGGTCAGACAGGACGGGTGAATGCGTGTGCTCATGCGACTGTGGTGGCTTCCCTGGCCGCAGTGGCGGTCTCATCAGCAGTTTCATTGGTTGCCTTAGTGGGGGGCATGGCTCGGGCGGCGCGGACGAGGAGGTCTTGTTCCCCGAAATTACCGGATTTGAGCAGCAGCGCTGTTGGGTGGGGTTCGGTTGTGTAGATCCAGGGCACTCCGGGGGCCATTTCCTGTCCGATGATGCCTCCGCGGATGTCGAGGGCGTCGACGACGGCGCCGGAGGTCTCCCCGCCGGCGATGATGATGCGGCGCACACCTCGGTCGTGGAGGCCACGGGCGATGATTCCGGTGGCTGTTTCAAGGATCTCGGCGGAGCGCGCCACTCCTATGTGTTGCTGGGTTTCGGTCAGGCGTGCGGGGTCCATCGTGGAGTAGATGAGTGGGACGCTACCGGGTGTGAGGGTGTCGAACCAGGTCAGTGCTGCGGCGGCGAGGGCTGCAGGGTCAGGTGTTGCCCGGACGTCGAGGAAGTAGGACGGTTCCCGGTCCCGCATGTAGGCGACCTGTTCGCGGGTGCGTGCCGAGCAGCTTCCAGCGAGAACTGCCGCCGGCACGGCACCTACCGGGTCGTGGTGGGTCGCCTGCCGACCGTTTGTTGTGGCCAGGGCAGCTCCGAGTCCTGCTGCCAGTCCTGCAGCCCCTGTAAGGAACCGGTCATTGAGGCACGCTGCGCCGACGGCCTCGAGGTCCTCGTCGGTGATGGCGTCGATGACTGCGTAGCGGATTCCCGCGGCAGCGGCATTATCCAGTGCCTGCCGTATTGCAGGTGAGCCCGCACGGACCACGTCGTGGTCGATAAGCGTGATGGGCCTACTGGTCTGAGTCGAGAGCAAGCGCAGAACGTTGGAGTCACGCATGGGAGTCAGCGGATGGTGTTGCATCGGCGATTCGGCTAGTGGCTGTTGGGCGACGAAGAGGTTCCCCATGTATTGGGTGCGGCGGGGTTGGGGGGGGGCTGGAACGATGACCGTGATACCAAATTGTTGGCAGGCAGCCAGCGCATCGGCTACCTGCCCGATGTTTCCGGCTGGGCTCGAGTCGAAGGTGGAGCAGTATTTGAAGAACAGCTGCGTCGCTCCGTGCTCCTGCAGCCAGGTCGCTGCGGTGAGTGATTCGCCGACGGCTTCCGCTGGTGCCATGGTGCGGGTTTTGAGCGCGATCACGACGACCTGATGGTCAGCGACCGCATCTGTCGGTTGGGGCTGTCCGAAGATCACAAGGGTCGACAGGCCGGCCTTCGTAAAGGACAGGGCCACATCAGTACCTCCGGTGACATCGTCGGCGATGACTCCAAGCATGGCGTGTGATCCGTTCTGGTGGTCACCCGGTGTGCGGGTGCGAAGCCCGGCGTCGGGCTTCCCTGGTGGATGTCGGGGCGCCAGCCCTGGATTCTCGTGCGTGGTGAACCCAGGGCTGACGTCCGGCAGGTGCTGGTGTGCTGTGTTGCGGTGTGGGTGTTAGATGCGGGTGGTGGCGGTAGCGACGGCGTCGGCGAAGCCGGAGGTGCTGGCGGTGCCGCCCATGTCGGGGGTCATGGTGCCTTCGCTGACGACGAGCTCGGTGGCTTTCTCCACGATGTCCGCAGCTTTCAGGACCGCGTCGTCGTCGAACTTCGCGCCCAGCCAGCGCAGCAGCATCGCCGAGGACAGGATCATCGCGATCGGGTTCGCGATGTCGCGGCCGGCGATGTCCGGGGCGCTGCCGTGCGAGGCCTGCGCCATGGCCTGCTTGTCCGAGGAATTGATCGACGGTGCGATGCCCAGCGACCCGGCGACTTCACCGGCGAGGTCCGAGAGGATGTCACCGAACATGTTCTCGGTGACGATGACATCGAACTTGTCGGCCCGGCGCACCAGGTGCACGGTCGCGGCGTCGATGTGGAAGTCGTTGACGCTGACCTCGGGGTATTCCTTGGCGACGTCGCGGCAGACGTCCCGGAACAGGCCCGTGGTCATCTTCAGCACGTTGGCCTTGTGCACGATCGTGACCCGCTTGTCGCGCTTCATCGCGAGCTTGAACGCCTCGTGGGCGATGCGGGTCGTCGCGGCCCGGGTGATGATGCCGTGCATGATCGCCACATCCGGGGTCGGCATCATCTCGCCGGTCCCGGCGAAGGTGTTGCGATCCGCGTAGAACCCTTCGGTGTTCTCCCGCACGATGACCAGGTCGGTGCCCTCGACGATCGCGTTGCCGCCGTGGAACGCCTTCGCGGGACGGATGTTCGCGAATAAGCCGAAGTGCTTACGGATCGTGCCCGAAGGGTTCAGCATCGACCGGTGCGGTTCTGGGTACGCTGCGCTGTCGTGCGGGCCCAACAGCCACCCGTCCACAGTGTCTAGGGCGGCCAGGGTCTCATCCGGGGTCGCCTTGCCATGCGTGTCAATCGCTTCCCGGCCCAGCGGCAGCTCCGTCCACTGGATCGGGGCGACACCGGCGGCCTTCACCGCAGCATCGATGATCTTCACCGACGCCGGCACGATCTCCGGGCCGATACCGTCACCCATCAACACAGCCAACTGGTACTGCTTAGCGTTACTCACAAGAGGACCTTCTCTCTATCAATCGTCCCAACCTCATTGACGGGCCAGAACATCGGGGTTTGTGGGTAGGAACAGGGGTTTAAGTCAGCGAGATGGAGCCGGTGAGCAGCTGGAAGCCGATGAAGGCGAAGCAGCCTGCGACGACCCAGAGGATCGCGAACTTCTGGAACTCGCCGAGTTCCTTTTTCAGCAGCCCGAGCAGGACCCAGAGGGGAGCTGAGGTGGGGCCGATCATGTGGGAAATCTGTCCGACGACGCCGGCCCGGGCGATCTCGTTCGGGTGGATGCCGTACTGGGAGGCGGATTCGGAGAGGACGGGCAGGATGCCGAAGAAGAAGGCGTCGTTGGACATGAAGAAGCCCAGTGGGATGGCGATCACTGCGGTGAACAGTGGGATCAGTGCGCCCAGGGAAGGAGGGACGACGCTCAGGAGGGTGTCGGCCATGGCTTGGATCATGCCTGAGTCCGACAGGATTCCGGTGAAGACGCCTGCCGCGAGGACGAGCATGACTACGGGGACGGCGCTGGCGGCGTGCCGCTGGATGAGTTCTCCCTGGGTGGAGAGCTTGGGGTAGTTCACGAGCAGCGCGATGACGAACCCACCGATGAACAGCACGACCAGGGGTGCCACCCCTGAGATGAGCAGGACCAGCAGCAGGACGGTCAGGCCGGCGTTAACCCAGGTGCGCCAGGTAGGACGCTCGGAGGCGTGAGCGGTGCGTGTCCGCAGCTCTTCGGCCAGTTCGGCAACAGCAGCCTGATCGACCCGCTTACGCTGGCGCAGACCGAGAACGTAGGCGATCGCGATGATGAACAAGGAGGTGAGGAGCAAGGACGGGATGAGACTGACGAAGTACTCGGTGGCATCCAGACCCAGGACGCTGATGGCGCGCGTCGCAGCTCCACCCCAGGGCGTGGAGCCGGAGATCAGGCCCAGGGACATGGTCGCGATGGTCGCGATGACGAGCGGATTGATGTTTAGCCGCTTGTAGATTGGAAGGAAAGCCGAGCAGATGATCATGTAGCTGGTAGTTCCGTCACCGTCAAGGGCGACAAGCAGTGCCAGCACCGCTGTCCCGACGCAGATTTTCACCGGGTCGCCTTTGGAGATGCGAAGGATCAGGTTCGACACGGGATCGAAGAGTTTGGCATCCATCATGATGCCGAAATAAAGCACCGCGAACAGCAGGAGAACTGCTGTCGGTGCGACTGTTTCCAGCCCGGAAAGCACCATGTCTCCAAGGCGTGGGCCGAAGCCTGCGATGATGGCGAAAAGAACGGGGGCCAGGATGATGGCGACGAAGGCTGTGGCCCACTTTCGCATCACGGCGACCATGAATGTGACGAGCGTGGCAAATCCGAAGACTGCGAGCATCGTTTCTCCTCTGCATTGAGGGATGTTTCCCTACGGCGACTTTGACGTACTGGTACCGATTGCCCGGCGACCCGGCCCCTCAACCATCCGGTTCAGGCATGTGTTCGACGATAGAACCAAAGTGGTCGACCAGTCAACCACTTGTCCCAAAGTGGTCGACCAGTTGCTTGATTCTGCGTAGGATCGGCGGGTGAACATTGACGAAGGCACCCTCTTGAAGCATCCTGACCGCAATCTTGCCCTTGAACTGGTTCGGGCAACGGAAGCTGCAGCGATCCGATCTGCACCCTTCATCGGCAAGGGTGATAAGAATGCCGCTGATGGCGCAGCGGTGGACGCCATGCGCAAGTTCCTTGCCACCGTCGACTTCGACGGCGTCGTGGTGATCGGTGAGGGCGAGAAGGACCAGGCGCCGATGCTCTATAACGGGGAGCGGGTGGGAAGCGGCACGGGCCCCTCCTGCGACATCGCGGTGGACCCGATCGATGGGACAAGCCTGACTGCAGCGGGCCGGCAGAATGCCCTCTCGGTGATCGCCGTGGCGGACCGGGGGTCGATGTTTGATCCCAGCGCGGTCTTCTACATGGACAAGATCGTCACCGGGCCTGAAGGTCATGGCGTCATCGATCTCGAGCGTCCCATCGGCGACAACATCCGTGCCCTGGCCAGCGCGAAAGGTGTTGCTGTGGCCGACTTGCACGTGGCGGTTCTCGACCCCCCCCGCCATGCCGACCTCATCGAACAGATCCGCGCCGCGGGGGCCAGTACGGAACTCCTTCTTGACGGCGACGTCGCAGGCGGCATCAACGCCGCTCGCCCCGACTCCCCCGTCGACATGTGCGTCGGCATTGGCGGCACTCCCGAGGGAATCATCACCGCCTGCGCGGTCAAGGCACTCGGCGGTCTCATCCAGGCCCGCTTGGCACCTCAGAATGACGGCGAACGGGCCACAGCCCGCGCGGCCGGCCACGACCTCACTGCAATCCTGGACGATTCGACCCTCGTCAGAGGCGACAACGTCTACTTCGTCGCCACCGGCATCACCGACGGAGCCCTGCTCGCCGGAGTCCGCCGCAGCCCCGGCTTCATCAGGACCTCGAGCATCGTCCTACGCTCCCATTCAGGCACCATTCGACGCGTCATCGCCGATCACCTCACCGCGAAGTGGTACGAAGCGGATGACCGCTAAAGGCTGCGGCCGAACAGCCAAATCCTCCCCAACCACCGAGCGCCCACCGGGCGCCCGACGGCGCTGACGGAACTTCCATAGCGCAGAGCCACGCGCAAATCATCGGCGTTGCCGATATTGATGCTGCGCGCCCTACCCACGTACTCGACGCAGGCGCCCTGCCAGTAAGTCCTGCCAGAGAGTCCTGCCATTGAAGCTGCCAGGGGTCCTGCTGTGATCTGGGTGCGGATGGGAATCGAAGAAATCTGAAGCAACAGTGGTCGGGTGGTTGACTGGTCGACCACTGTGACGCATCCTGATGTGAGCCGCCTCACAGCAGGCAGTATCAAAACCCGCGCATCACTCAAAGGAGAGTCCGCCATGAAGGCATCGCATCCCGTCCTGCAGACGCCATTCCGGAAATACCCTCGGCTGGCCGTTGCCACCCTCGTCGTCGGTTCGCTCGTCTCGTTGACCGCATGCGGCGGCGGCGGAGCAGACGCTGGAGCCCCGGCTCCCGAGAACCCCATCGCCGTCGGCGAGTTCCCCGAGTACTACCCGGCTGATTATCAGAGCATCATCGACGCCGCCGAGCAGGAAGGCGGAGAACTGTCGATCTACTCGAATACCGACCAGGAGAACTGGGCCCCGCTGTTCCGCGACTTCCAGAAGAAGTACCCCTTCGTCACGAAAATCTCCGCCAGCAACCTGGACTCCGACGAGGTGTTCCAGAAGGCACTCAGCGAGCAGGCCACCGGCAGCTCACCGGCTGACATCTTCGTCTCCAACGCCACCGGGGCCTGGGCGGACTTCGCCGAGCGTGAGGGAACCCTCCTCGAGTACGAGTCCCCCGAAATCGCTGAACTGCCCGAGTTCGCTCAGCTGCTCCCCGGCGTCGTCGCGATGTCCGCGGACCCGCAGACCATCGCCTACAACACGACCCTGCTCGAGGAGGAACCGACCAGCCTTGCGTCCTTCGCGGAGCAGATTGCAGCCGACCCGGGCAAGTTCGAGAACATGATCGGCGTCCGCGACGTGACCGGTGCCTTCGGCTTCACCATGTTCTACAACCTCACCAAGAACAAGCCCGAAGCATGGGACTCCCTGGACGACATCCTGGCAGCATCACGGCCCGAGACGTCCTCCGGAACCCTGTCGGAGAAGGTCCTGGCCGGCGAATACGTCGCAGGTGTCCTCGTGACCGCAGCCCCGGCGTTCCCCGTCGTGAAGAACAGCGGAGGCCTGTTCGACATCAACCTTCCCTCCGACGGCACGGTCGTCATCCCCCGCGGGCTGGGCATCGCAGCCGAAGCACCCCACAAGGCCACAGCCCAGCTGTTCACGGACTTCGTGCTCTCCGAGGAAGGCCAGCAGGCGGTCCTCGAAGGCGGACTCTCCTCCTACCGCGACGGCGTCGAGTCGGTCGAGCTCGCCTACACCTACCAGGACGTCATTGACGAGGTCGGTGAGGACAACGTGATCCTGGCACCCTACGAGGTCGTGCCCGAGGCGGACGTCGAGGCGTTCACCACCCGCTGGAACGGCCTCCTCAAGTAACGACCCGAGCAGCGCAAGGAACCGGAAACCATGAGCACGATACCCGCACTCCGGCCTGATAAGCAGGCCTCAGGTACACCACGAACTGACTTCCCCGCCCCGCGGTACCGCCGCATCCTGGGAGCCGACCGCAGCAACGTGATCTACTGGGCCACCATCGTCGTCCTGGCGCTGCTCGTTCTCGCCCCGGTCGTCCCGACCCTCTACCAGTCCATGGTCGACCGGCCCCTGTACGAATCCGGGGGCATCTTCACCCTGGAGAACTACAGCCGGCTGTTCACCGAAGCCGGCTTCGGCCAGGTCGCCCTCAACACCGCGCTGTTCGCGGTAATGACGACGGTCTTGACGATCCTGATCGCTGTTCCCATGGCGATTGTGGTCGTCCGCACCAATATTCCCGGCCGCAAGGCCTTCGGGATCGCCATGCAGTGGCCGTTCTTTATCTCCTCCCTGATCCTCGGATTCGGGTGGATCACCATGTACGGGCCGGCGGGCTTCGTGAGCGTCGAAGTCCGCCGGATCCTGGGCTTCCTACCTTGGGACCTCTACACCCTGCCTGGTATGGCGATCACCGAGGCGGTCGCCCTGGCCCCCATCGCCTACGTGTTCTGCGCCAACGCGCTGCGCAACACCGACGCTTCCCTCGAAGCTGCAGCACAGACCGTAGGAGCCGGCCCGTTCCGCATCCTGTGGTCCGTGATCATCCCGATGCTCCGGCCCCCGGTCGTCTACAGCTCCATCCTCGTCTTCAGCATGTCCATCGAAACCCTGAGCATTCCCCTGCTCTACGGGCAGCCCGTCGGCATCACCGTGTTCGCCACGTTCCTCTACAAGAACGGCCTGCAGTCCATCGACCCCGACTACGGCATCCTCGGAGCCGCGTCCACCGTCATCCTGGTGGTGACGATCCTCCTGGTCGCCGTTCAGGCCAGACTGCTCAAGGACGCCAAACGCTTCGTGTCCGTCCGCGGTAAGGCAACCCGTCCCCGCCTGCTCGAACTGGGATGGCTGAAGTGGGTCGCCGTCGCAGGCATCACCTTCTACGTCGTCGTCGGCGCTCTCATCCCCATCCTCGGACTGGTCTTCCGCTCAGCGACCCGCATCTTCACGCCCCTGCAGAACCCGCTGCTCTCACTGACGAGCGACAACTACGCCCGCATCATCGAATACCCGGTCTACGTCGCCTCCATCCGCAACAGCCTCATCGTCGCCGGCCTCGGCGCCGTCCTGGTGAGCCTGCTCGCACTGGTTGCCGTCATCGTCGCCAAACGATCCACGTTCCGCTACCGCAGGGTCATCGAATACCTGGCCCTGGCACCACAGGCCATGCCGGGCCTAATCATCGGTCTGGGACTGTTCTGGGCCTTTGCCTTCATGCCCTTCAACACCGGAGCCCTGATTCAGGGCACGCTCTGGGCGCTGATCATCGGCTTCGGGCTGCGAGCACTGCCCAGTGCGTTCGGGTCCATCTCCCCGGCTGTCATGCAGATCGGAGAGGAACTCGACAACGCAGCACGCGTCAACGGCGCCGACTGGCTGAGGACCTTCACCCGGATCCTCACCAAGCTCCTCGCTCCGTCCTTCGTCGCGGCGATGATCCTCACCTTCGTCGTCATGCTCAAGGAATACTCGCCGGCGATCTTCCTCGGCTCGGCCGACACCAACATCATCGGCACCACGATGCTCGAGCTGTGGGTCCAAGGCAACACCGGGTCCGTCGCCGCACTGGCCACCATCCAGATCCTCATCACCGCACTATTCGTCGGCATTGCCGGCCTTCTCACGAGAGGTAAGAAAGATGCCTGACGTCGTCGTCAAGAATCTGCGCAAGGAATTCCAGGGAACCACCGTCCTGCACGGGGTCGACATCACCATCAAGGACGGCGAGTTCTTCACCCTCCTGGGACCCAGTGGCTGCGGCAAGTCCACCACCCTGGCCTGCCTGGCCGGCCTGGAACGGCCGACCTCGGGATCGATCACCGTGGGCGACACGACCTTCGTCGAGGACACCTCCAACAAGTTCGTCCCACCCGAAGAGCGCAACCTCGGCATGGTCTTCCAGTCCTACGCCCTCTGGCCACACATGACACTGGCCCAGAACCTCGCCATGCCACTGAACATCCGCAAGGTCCCAAAGTCCGAGCAGGAAACACTCATCCACGACGCACTTGACAAGGTCGGCCTGGCCCACCTGAAAAAGCGCTACCCACACCAGCTCTCCGGCGGACAGCAGCAACGCGTCGCCCTGGCTCGCGCGCTGGTCTACTCCCCCAAGGTGCTCCTGCTCGATGAACCCCTGTCGAACCTCGACGCGAAGCTACGCGAGCAGGCCCGGGTCTGGCTCAAGAAACTACAGGCAGATCTTGGCATCACCACCGTCTACGTCACCCACGATCAGGAAGAAGCCCTGGCCATGAGCGACCGTATCGCCGTCATGTCCGCCGGCAACGTCCTCCAGGTCGCAGCCCCGCACGAAATCTACGAGCAGCCCGCCACCGCGGAAGTCGCCGCGTTCATTGGCCGCTCCAACTTCCTCGACGGCACCGTCGTCGCCCTCGACGGTGTGACAGCCACCGTGAAGCTCGAAGAGCGCGGCGAGGTCATCAACGTCACCGTCGCGGGCCCTGCACAAGCTGGCGACGCGGTGACGGTGGCCTTCCGGCCCGAAAAGGCGTTCCTCGCCAAACCAGACAAGGCCCTCCCGGCAGGAGCGACCGCGCGCAACGCACGGATCCTCCCCCCCCCCTGCGTCGGATCCCGGTACGGGTACGCCCTGGAGTCCGGGCCCAAGCCCCTCATCGTCGACAGCACAGCTGGCGGGCTCACCGGAGACGTGAAACTCATCGTTCCCGCCGAGTCGGTCCGCCTGTACCCCGGCACCAACGTCATCGCCGATGACGTCGCCGACCTGATGGCTGTCACCCACTAAACCGGCGTCAGCCACCCCCAGCCACCCCCAGCTACCCCAAGCAC
>NZ_LGIU01000084.1 GCF_001187915.1 Arthrobacter sp. RIT-PI-e
CCCGTCTGCCGTCCAACCGGGCCCCTCAACGGGACGGAGTCGACCGCGCCCCCTCCAGGTGCTCCTCGGCACGCAGATGGTGCGTCGTGGTGAGCAGGGCCGCCATGTCGTCACCGGGCATCGGTCTGCTGAAGTAGAAGCCCTGCCCGCTGGAGCAGCCCATGTCACGGAGTGTCTGCGCCTGCTCCCGGGTCTCGATGCCCTCGAAGACGGCTTCCAGGCCGGCGGCGCGGATGAGCTGCAGGATCGCCGCGACGAACTCGTGCTGACCGGGGCGGGTGTCGAGTTCGGCCAGCAGCGAGCGATCCACCTTCACCATGCTGACCGGCAGCTCGCGGAGATAGCTGATGGAGGAGTATCCCGTGCCGAAGTCGTCGATCTCGATACCCACGCCCAGCTGTTTGAGACTGAGGAGGGAGTACATCTCCACCTCGCCCCGCGTGACGATCGCCGTCTCGGTGATCTCCACCACCAGACAGCGGGCCGGCAGGTCGAACTCCCGGAGCAGACCCCGGATGAAGTCCACCAGGTCCAGCTGCTTCAGTTCCAGGGCGGAGAGGTTGACCCTGAGCTGGAAGTCCTCGTCGAGGTGCAGATCGTTCCGCCACTGTCCGAGCTGCCGCAACGAACTGGTCATGACCCAGCGGTCGAGGTCGTGGATCACCCCGATCTCCTCGGCGAGCGGGATGAACGTGTCCGGGGGGATGAGTCCCCGGACGGGATGCTGCCAGCGCACCAGCACCTCGACGCCGAGGATCCGGTGGGAGGCCAGGTCCACCACGGGCTGGTAGTGCAGCACCAGTTCGTCGGACGCGATGGCCCCGCGTAGTTCGGTGGCCATCTGACTGCGGAGTTGCCGCGAGTAGAGCATGACGGGTTCGAAGACCTTGATGATGCTCCGCCCCTCGCGCTTCGCGGCGTACATCGCCGTGTCCGCGTCGAGCAGGAGCTCCTCGGCGTTCTGCCCCGATGTCCCCACGCGCACCCCGATACTGGCGCGTGAATGGACGTTCAGATTGTCCAGTTCGATCCGCTCGGCGAGGACCTCGAGCGCCCGGCGGGCCACCTGCATGGCGATGTCCAGGGAGGCGGCGGGCAGCAGGATGGCGAACTCGTCCCCGCCGAGCCGCGCCACCATGTCGGTGTCGCGCACCACCTGGTTCAGCCGGGACGCCACCTCCTTCAGGACACGGTCCCCGGCGTCGTGTCCGAAGCGGTCGTTCACGTTCTTGAAGCTGTCCAGGTCGAGCAGGAGCAGGGCCGGCGGCGAATCCCCGTTCTCGGCCAGCGAGAGAGCCTCCTCGATGGCGTCCATCAGAGCCACCCGGTTGGCCAGACCGGTGAGGCCGTCGGACATGGCCATCTTCATCATGTCCAGGTGTGCCTGCCGCAGCATGGCGGTACGGCTCTCGACGCGCTTCTCGAACTGTTCGTAGACCTGCTCCAGCTCCTCCGCGAGGAGATTCACGCCGGTGATCACGGCGTCCACCTCGTCGCGGGCGCTGGAGGGCTCTATGCGGCTGCTGAGTTCACCCCGCGACAACCGGACGATGCTGTCGACCAGCAGCGCGAGTCGGGGATCCCGTTGCCCGGTGCTCATCGGCCCCCGCGCATGGTCCGGTGCGGTCCGGGGCCCGGGGCAGGGGTGCATCGGAACGGTCCGTCGGAGCAGGACGCGGGAACCGGACGATGGTGCCGCTCTCCACCAACCATCACGTTCCCCCTGAGATCCGCCGTCGTCGAAGGCCTCCGCGGGTCACCGAGGACGTTGGTGCGAGAGACCTGCCGACCGGGGCGGAACACCGGGCTCACGAGCCACGGCCGACGTTGAGAAGAGTAGCACCGCGAGGACTTCCGACGCCGGTGGTGCGGACATGGAGTGTCATCGGTGATCGACGGGGAATCCGGTGGTGGACACCTGGCCATGACCGGGTCGGGGAGCACCACCCGGACGGGGGTCGGCGCCGACCCTGGTTCCCGTACGGCACGCGATAGCCCTCGGGTGCCGACGTCGGCGCTCCATCAGCCCTGCGAGGACTCCAGCTCGTCGATCAGCGTCCGTGCTGTCAGGGCCCTGTCCTGGGCTCCGGACTGGAGGAACAACCGCTCGCTCTCCTCCAGGTTCGAAAGCGCTTCGGGTTTGGGAGCCCGTGTCGCGAGGGCCTGGCCCAGGAGGAGGTACGCCTGCGCAGCGACGTGGGAGGCGAGCAGGTCCTTGGACTCGACGATGGCGCGAAGCTGCTCGACGGCCGTGTCGAACTGCCCGGTGAGCACCGACCACTGTGCTCGGGTCAGGCGGAGCTCGAGGCGATCCCGCTCGGTGCCACCGACGATCGAAATAGCCAGTTCGGCGCGCTCGATGCATTCGAGTGTCTCCGGCGCGGTGATGCCTGCCGCGAGCCGGAACTGCGCCGAACCATGATTGAATCGTGCCCACAGATCGAGGTCATTGGTCGGGGACAGGCTCCGTGCCGCGAGCTGGTGGTGGTGCACCCCTTCGTCGATGTGCTTGAGCAGGAAGGCGACGTTGCCGATGGCCCAGTAGGACTGACCTGAGTACTTGACGTCCGGATTGGTCTCCAAGAGCTCCGCAAGGCCTCCGCATTCAGTCCATGCTTCCTCCAGTAGTCCACTTTCCGCCAACGCGGCGACGAGGGCGTTCTGCGACTCGATGACGATCGTGTACTGATCCGGTTCCAGCCGTGCATCTTCTACTGCTCGTCTTGCATCGGCGACCGCGGCTGAAAGATCTCCGCTGCCCTGTAGGGCGAAGGCACGCAGAGTGTGGACGCGTGCGCTCAATGCCTTGGACTGGGAGGTCAGGGGATGTGTCGCGAGTTCATCGGCGACGACACGCGATTCGTTCATCAGACCCTGCTTGCGCAGGCACTCCGAGACAAGGAACGTGGCATTCCACCAGGCGAAGTCGTCGCCGTCGTCCAGTGCGCTCGCCGCCATCTGCTCCGCGAGTCCCTGTGACCCCGCATAGTCGCGCTGATCCCAGGCATCGCGGGCCCTCAGCTCGAGCAGCAGGCGATGGCTCATGGTTCCCCTGTCAGTCATGTGCACCTTCGGTTCGTCCGCATAAATCGGGCTGCTCGTCCCATTATTCGGGTTCTTCCCCGGATATGAGCACCATTCCGGAAAGATTCACGAAAGTCTTGGAAAGCTGTTACAGAAGTGACGCGTGTGACCTACGATATTGCCGAGCGGGTCGTGTTGTACGGGCGCGTTCTCAATCATCACCGGCAATCACCAAGGGGCCCATCATGAAGCGCATCATCTCCGCACTCCTCCTCTCGTCCGTCCTCATCACCGGCGGTGCCGCCGCAGCGAATGCTGCTCCCGCCAAGGCCGGCACCAGCGCACCCGTGTTCTCCCCGGACCGGGTCGGTGGCTGGCCCTTCTGATCCGACCGAATCGGCCCTGACGGCCGGAGGGCCGATCCAGGTCCTGAGCACACTGTCGATGCCGCGGGCACCCTCGTTCTGGGGAGGGAGCGCCCGCGGCATCTTCGCGTCCGGCAAGCAGCGTCCCGATCCGTCCGCGCGCTAGGCTTGGCGGCATGCGAATCGCGCGCTTTGTTATAGATGATGACCCGATGTTCGGCGTAGTGGAAGGATCGGCGGGGAGCGAGGAGGTCGCCGTCATCCAGGGTGATCCGTTCTACGCCGGCGTCCAGCTCACCGGCACCCGCCATGCGCTCGAGGACGTCCGGCTCCTCGCGCCCGTCATCCCGCGGAGCAAGGTGATCGGCGTCGGCCGGAACTACGCCGACCACATCGCCGAGATGGGCAGTGAGACGCCGGCCGCACCGCTGATGTTCCTCAAGCCCAACACCTCGGTGATCGGCCCGAACGACCCGATCATGCTGCCCTCCTTCTCCGACCAGATCTCCTACGAGGCGGAACTCGCGGTGGTCATCGGACGGATCTGCAAGGACGTCCCCCTCGAACGTGTCGACGACGTCGTCTTCGGGTACACCTGCGCCAACGACCTCACGGCGCGCGATGCCCAGAAGACGGACGACCAGTGGGCGCGGGCCAAGGGTTTCGACACCTCCTGCCCCATCGGACCCTGGATCGAGACCGACCTGGATCCGGAGAACCTCACGGTCCGCGGCAGCCTGGACGGCGACGTACGTCAGGACGGCTCCACGAGCGACATGATCTGGGGTGCTCGCGAGCTGGTGTCCTACGTGTCCCAGGCCTTCACCCTCCTGCCCGGCGACATTATCCTCACGGGAACCCCGGCCGGCGTGGGTCTGATCACCGACGGCCAGCGGTACGACATCGACATCGAGGGGATCGGACGCCTCTCCAACGCCGCTCGTCGCTGCCGAACCGGTCGGTGCCCAGAAGCGCCGCCGGCCCGGCGGCGCTTCTGACCGCCCGGTGGCCCCCGCCTAGACTTGGACCACCATGACTACAGCTGCAGAGATCCCCACCGTCAACGAAGCCACTCCCGTCCGGGTACGCTTCTGCCCCTCGCCCACCGGCACCCCGCACGTCGGGTTGATCCGCACGGCACTGTTCAACTGGGCCTACGCCCGGCACACAGGAGGGAAGCTCGTCTTCCGGATCGAGGACACGGACGCCGCTCGCGACAGCGAGGAGAGCTACCAGCAGCTCCTCGAGGCCATGACCTGGCTCGGGATCGACTGGGACGAGGGCGTGGAGGTGGGCGGGCCGCACGCCCCGTACCGCCAGTCGCAGCGCGGTGACCTCTACCAGGACGTCATCACCCGGCTCGTGGAGGCCGGGCACCTGTACGAATCCTTCTCCACACCGGAGGAGGTGGAGGAGAGGCACCGTGCGGCCGGACGTGACGTGAAGCTCGGCTACGACAACCACGACCGCACGCTCACCGAGGAGCAGAAGGACGTATTCCGGAGCTCCGGACGTCCTGCGGTACTGCGTCTGCGCATGCCGGACGAGGACATCACCTTCACCGACCTGGTGCGCGGCGAGATCATCTTCCGTGCCGGCAGTGTCCCCGACTTCGCCGTCGTGCGTGCCAACGGAGCGCCGCTGTACACACTGGTCAACCCGGTCGACGACGCCCTGATGGGGATCACCCATGTGCTGCGCGGAGAGGACCTGCTGTCCTCGACGCCGCGGCAGGTGGCGCTGTACCGGGCGCTGATCGACATCGGCGTCGCCCGCTACATGCCGCTCTTCGGTCACCTGCCCTACGTCATGGGTCAGGGCAACAAGAAGCTCTCCAAGCGTGATCCGGAGTCCAGCCTCTTCCTGCACCGGGAGCGCGGCTTCACCCGCGAGGGGCTCCTGAACTACCTCTCGCTGCTCGGCTGGAGCATGTCCGCGGACGAGGACATCTTCTCCGTGGAGCAGCTCGTGGAGAAGTTCGACGTCCGCGATGTCCTCGCCAACCCTGCACGCTTCGACCTGAAGAAGGCGGAGGCCATCAACGGGACCCACGTGCGGCTGCTCGACCCGGCGGAGTTCCGTTCCCGCCTGTTGCCCTACCTGGCAGCCGCCGGGCTCGTCGACGCGACACCCACGGAGGATCAGCTGCGCATCGTCGCGGCGGCAGCACCGCTGATCCAGGAGCGCATCACCCTGCTCGGCGAGGCGCCGGAGATGATCGGGTTCCTCTTCAAGGCCGACGACACCGTGGACATCGCCGACGACGCCCGCAAGGGGTTGCCGGAGAATCTCGACGAGGTGCTGGGTGCCACGCTGACCGCACTCGAGGGCTGCGAGGAGTGGGACGCCGAGTCCCTCCAGGCGGCTCTCCGCTCCGCCCTCGTGGACACCCTGGGGCTGAAGCCCCGCCTCGCGTTCGGGCCGGTGCGCACCGCCGTCTCCGGCCGGAAGATCTCGCCGCCGCTCTTCGAGTCCATGGTGATCCTCGGCCGCGAGTCCTCGGTGGCCCGGATCGAGGCGCTGCGGACCTCCGTGGTCTGAGCCCCGACAGCCCGTCGCGACGTCGGTTCGGCGGGAGGTGGGGTGGGTCGTGCGATCCGCCCTACCTCCCCTGGAGGCCGCCGGAGCGTGGGACGGAAGGGGAGGGGCCGGGCCCGTTTTGCAGTTCCCGCCTCCTGTCCGGTAAAGTTATTTCTCGGCGCGGAGCGGTTACGCGAACGAAATCCAGCAGCACCGGGCTTCGAAAAAGTGCCATTGGGGTATGGTGTAATTGGCAACACACTGGTTTCTGGTACCAACATTCTAGGTTCGAGTCCTGGTACCCCAGCGCAATCCGGCCCCTGGCAGGATGGCACGAGCAGTGAAGAAATAGTAGTAAGATGGAAAAGTATTGGCCCCATCGTATAGCGGCCTAGTACGCTGCCCTCTCACGGCGGTAACGCGGGTTCGAATCCCGCTGGGGTCACATCAGTCCTACGGGACAGGAATGCTCCGGACATCGAAAGGTGTCCGGAGCATTTTCATGTGCGGGAAGGTTCCTGCGACGATCGGCCGTCAGGGCTCCGAGGGTGGCTGGCATGATGGTGCCATGACCGATCCTCCCGCACCCGCCGGTATCCGAGGGCTTCCGGGGCTGCTGCGGGACGTCGAGGACTCGCTCGATCAGCTGAGTTTCCCGCTCGCGCTGCCGGTCTCCGAGGACGCCCGACGGACTGCGCTCTCCGCCCGCGCCCAGGTCACCGACTACGTACTGCCGCGCCTCGCGAGTCTCGATGCTCCGCTGATCGGTGTGGTGGGCGGATCCACCGGTGCCGGCAAGTCCACCCTGGTCAACGCCCTGGTGGGGCGGGTCGTGTCGGTGGCGGGCGCTGTCCGCCCCACCACGAGGCAGCCGCTGCTGCTCCATCACCCGGAGGACGCCGGCTGGTTCGAGGATGCACGGGTACTCCCGACACTGCACCGCGTCCGGTACGCGGACGACGCCGACGTCGTCCAGCCGGTGACCTCGGGAGGCTCCGGTGCTCCGACCAGCACCTTGCTGCTGCGGGCCACGGCGTCGCTACCACCCGGTCTGGCCCTCCTGGACGCCCCCGACGTCGATTCCATCGCCGACGAGAACCGGCGGCTCGCCGGACAGCTGCTCGCGGCCGCCGATCTCTGGATCTTCGTGACCACCGCGAACCGCTACGCGGACGCCGTGCCCTGGAGGCTGCTGGCCGAAGCCGGCCGCCGCGACGTGCTGGTGGCGGTGGTCCTGGACCGCGTGCCACCCGGGGTGGAGGAGGAGATCCGCGGCGATCTGCTGACGCTCCTGACAGCCCAGAACCTCGGGCACGCCCCGATCTTCGTGATTCCCGAGGTGCGCCTCGGCCCCTCGAAACTTCTTCCGGCGAAGGTGGTGGACCCCGTCACGCGGTGGCTGCAGGCCTTGGCCGCGGACGCCGGGGGCAGGCGCGACATCGCCCGGCGCACCGTGCAGGGCGCCATGCGGTCCCTGGCGGAGCAGCTCGACGGCATCGCGGAGGCTGTACGGCAGGAACAGGCGGCGGGAAGTGCCCTGCACGGGACGGTGGATGCCGCCTACCGGGACGCGCTCACCGATGTCCTCGCGCCGACCGAGGACGGCCGGCTGCTCCGCGGCGAGGTCCTGGCCCGGTGGCAGGACTTCGTGGGTACCGGGGAGTTCATGCGCGGGCTTGAATCGCGCATCGGACGGGCGCGGGACCGCGTCAGCGGCTTCTTCACCGGACGTCCTGCTCCGGCCGCCACGGTGGCCGAGGCGATCGGGAGCGAACTGCAGACCGTGATCGTGGAGCAGGCGGCCCGGGCCCACGAGGTGACGCGACGGCGCTGGCGGGTGGAACAGGGAGGCGGGGGTCTCCTCCTCGGCGTACCACCGTGGCGCGCGGAAGTGTTCGCCGATCAGGTGGCCCGCGAGATCAGGGCATGGCAGTCGGACCTGCTCCACCTCGTCCGGAGCGAGGGGACGGACAAACGCTTCACCGCCCGCACGCTGTCCTTCGGGGTGAACGGCATCGCGGTGGCACTGATGGTGGTGGTCTTCGCGTCCACCGGCGGATTGAGCGGGGCGGAGGGGGGGATCGCAGGGGCCTCGGCGGGGGGGGGGCAGAAGCTCCTCGAAGCCGTGTTCGGTGATGGCGCGGTGCGGCGTCTGACGACGACGGCGAGGAAGAACCTCGCCGACCGTGTGGAGGGTCTGCTGCGTCACGAGCGAGCCGCCTTCGAGGGGTGCCTCGTCCCGCTCGCGCAGCAGACGTCGGCGGAGAAACTCCGCATCCTCTCGATGCAGCTCCGATCGGCGGTGCCCGCCGGGCGCCTCGATCGTGGCGGGACCCCCGCGTGAGCGCCAGGTCTCCCGAGGTGCCGGGCGCCATGTCCCTCGCCGACGCCCTCGAGCATCTCCGGGAGGCGTACCGGTGGGGTGAGGACAGGGTGCCGGCGGACCGGCTGGCGGCACTGCTGGCCGTGCTCGACCGGGCCGGAGAGCGGCGCGCGCTGTCCTCGGCCCACACCGTGGTCGGGGTTTTCGGACCCACCGGCAGCGGGAAGTCCTCGCTGGTGAACGTGCTCAGCGGGACCGATGCCGCACGCGTGGCCGCCCGCCGTCCCACCACCTCCGAACCGCTGGCGCTGGTCTGGGGACGGCAGGGAAGCAGCGAGTTGCTGGACTGGCTCCAGGTACGCCGACGCGGGGAACTGCCCGAGGGGGCCGCGCGGGGGCGGCCCCCGGGAACGGGCCGTGCCGTGGGGGCCGGGAGCAGCGACGGGAACGAGACCGCCCGGGCGGACGGCCGGGACACGGCGGGGGAGTCGGATCCCGCTCGAGGACCGGCCGGGCAGGCACGCGGACCCTGGTACCGGCGCCTGCTGCGTCCGTTCCCGACCGCGGCGGCCCGGAAGGACCGAGGACGTCGGGCCCCGGCCCGCGCCAGTGCACAGGTTCCCCCGGTGGTCCCAGGATCGACCTCCGCGGCGTCCCCGGGCCTGATCCTCCTCGACCTCCCCGACTTCGACTCCACCACCGCCGCCCACCGGGAGATCGTGGAGCGGCTCACGGGGCAAGTGGACGTGCTGCTCTGGGTGGTCGATCCGCAGAAGTACGCCGACGCCGCCCTGCACCACGACTTCCTCGCCCCGCTCGCCACCCACGGGACGGTCACCCTCCTGGCCCTCAACCAGGCGGACAGGCTCACCCGCGACGAGGTCGGCGAGGTCACGGCGTCACTGGGGCAGATCCTCGCCGCCGAGGGCCTGCCCGGCGTCACGGTGCGGCCGGTCTCCGCACGCACGGGGGAGGGGGTTCCCGACCTCGTGGCAGCCATCACGTCGATCGCCGAGGGGCGGGCCGCCGCCACCCGGCGCCTCGAGGCCGATGCCACCCGGGCGGCCTCCGAGCTCCTGCCGTTCACCTCGCCCGAGCCGGTGGCGGCACCCTCCGCGGCGGCGACGACCGCGCTCGCCGCGGAACTCGGGGCGGCCGCGGGAGTGCCGGTGGTGGTCGACGCCGTGCGGGCCTCCTACCGCCGCGACGCCCGGGCTTCGACGGGCTGGCCCGTGACGCGCTGGCTCGGCGCTCTGCGCCCGGATCCGCTGCGTAGGATCAATCTGCGGAGGGCGGACCTCGCGCCCGAGCTGCGGCGGTCCTCCCTGCCCGTGGTGCACCCGGCACGGCACGCGACGGTGCTCCACGCGCTGCGGGTGTTCGGGGACTCGGTCGGCGCCGGTGTCGGTGATCCGTGGCACACCTCGATCCGCGATGCGGCCCGCACCACCTCCGACGATCTCACCGACGCCCTGGACACGGCCGTCTCGCGGACGGATCTCGAGACGGGACGGAGCGGGTGGTGGGGCATCGTCTCCGTCCTGCAGTGGTTCGCCCTCGCGGTGCTCGGAGCCGGATCGGGGTGGCTCGTGGTCCTGGCGGTGCTCGGCTTCCTGCAGCTCCCGGTGGTGGAGGTCCCAAGGGTGCAGGGGTTCCCCGTCCCGACGCTGCTGATCCTGGGCGGTGCGCTCATCGGCATCCTCCTCGGGGTGATCGCCGCCCTGCTCGCACGCTGGGGTGCGGCTCGCCGCGCGGGGAGGGTACGACGTCGTCTGCTGGACTCCTGTGCGCGGGTGGCGGAGGACGTGGTGGTCCGGCCCGTGGTGGAGGAGGTGGAGCGCTGCAACGCCTTCCGTGCGGCGGTGCTGGCCGCCGGCCCGCCGCGCACCGTCGCCCGGGAGCCACGCCCGGGCCGGTGACAGGTCGGTGAGGGCCGAGGGGCCGTGGCGCCGCCCACCCCGGGCGAGCGGACCCGAGGTGACCGGGCAGGCACGCAGTGCGTAGGGTGGCGTGATGGCAGCACCACTCTCGCGTGTCCTGACGGCGACGACGGTCGTGGTGCTGATCGCCGTCCTGGTCGTCCTGTTCCTGCAGTCCGCGACCGGCGGGAGCCTGGATGGATGGGTCCTCCCGCTCACCGTGGCACTCGGGGTGCTGGTGGCGATCCGCCTCCTGCTGAACACGCGGTCCGAGCGCTCACGGACCGCGGGCCCGGTCGCGGGCTCGATGGCCGTCCAGTCGGGACTGTACGGGTTCGCGCCCGGCACGTCGAGCATCGAGCAGCACGGCGGACCGGCACACACGACCTCCGCGGTGGAACCGGACCCCCGGTACGGGCCGGACCCCCCTCCTCGCCAGGCCCGACCGCACGGGTGAAGGCTCGACCCGGCGCTGCAGTCCGGGCGGGCCGAGGCGGCGGTACGGGGCAGTCCGCTCCTTTGGCGACCGCGGCGGTGAGCTGCCGCGCGGCGTCGGACACCACCTCGGCGTGGATCCGGCCGGGCTGGCGGGTGAGGCGCTCCATGGGTCCGGAGATCGAGACGGCGGCGATCACCCGGCCGGACGGCCCGCGCACCGGGGCGGACACGGAGGCGACGCCGGCCTCCCGCTCGCCGAGGCTCTGCGCCCACCCGCGCCCCCGGGCCCCCGCCAGCACGGTCGGCGTGAACCGGGCGTCCTCGAGGCCCTTCAGCAGGCGGTCGTGGTCCTCCCAGGCCAGCAGACACTGGGCGGCCGACCCCGCTTTCATGGACAGCTGCGTGCCCACCGGGATGGTGTCACGCAGTCCCACCGGCCGCTCGGCGGACGCCACGCAGACCCGCCGGTCGCCCTGCCGCCGGAACAGCTGCGCGCTCTCCCCGGTGGCGTCGCGGAGGTTCAGGAGCACCGGCCCCGCGGCGGCGATCAGCCTGTCCTCGCCGGCGGCGGAGGCCAGTTCCACCAGGCGGCCACCGAGGACGAAGCGGCCCTGGATGTCCCGGCCCACCAGGCGGGGGTGGGCGAGGGCGAGGGCGAGGCGGTGCACGGTGGGGCGGGCGAGTCCCGTGGAGGCCACCAGTTGCGCCAGGGTGGTGGGGCCGGCTTCCAGGGCATCGAGTACCAGTGCGGCCTTGTCGATCACGCCGACGCCGCTCGTATTGTCCATAGGATGATATTGCAGTCTCATCATGTGAGACGCAAGCCGCTCGGGTGGCACCGGCAGCCGGGCGCTGGTTGAGTTGTACGGAGCAGCAACCTCCACGAGCAGCCCCCACCGGGTGCTGACCCGCCGGAACCGAAGAAGGACGATCCTCATGGGCAAGACACTCGCAGAGAAGGTCTGGGACGCACACGTGGTGCGCAAGGGCGACGTCGTGGGCACGGAGGCGCAACCCGACCTCCTCTACATCGACCTGCACCTCGTCCACGAGGTCACCTCACCGCAGGCCTTCGAGGGGCTCCGTCTCGTCGGCCGGCGGCTGCGCCGGCCCGATCTCACGATCGCCACGGAGGACCACAACGCGCCCACGCTGGACATCGACAAGCCGACCGCCGATCTCACCAGCCGCACGCAGATCGAGACGCTCCGCGCGAACTGCCGCGAGTTCGGTGTCCGGCTGCACTCCCTCGGGGACGCGGAGCAGGGCATCGTCCACGTGGTGGGACCCCAGCTGGGTCTCACGCAGCCGGGACTGACCGTGGTCTGCGGCGACTCCCACACCTCCACGCACGGCGCCTTCGGGGCGCTCGCCATGGGGATCGGCACGTCCGAGGTGGAGCACGTCATGGCCACGCAGACGCTCTCGCTCAAACCCTTCCGGACCATGGGGATCACGGTCGAGGGCACCTTGAAGCCCGGCGTCACCTCGAAGGACATCATCCTGGCCGTCATCGCCAAGATCGGCACCGGTGGTGGCCAGGGCTACGTCCTGGAGTACCGCGGGTCGGCCATCCGTGCGCTGTCCATGGAGGCCCGGATGACCATCTGCAACATGTCCATCGAGGCCGGGGCCCGTGCGGGCATGGTCGCACCGGATGACACCACCTTCGAGTACCTGCACGGACGCCCGCACGCGCCGCAGGGCGCGGACTGGGACGCCGCCGTCGCCGACTGGCGGGAGCTGCGCACGGACGACGACGCCGTGTTCGACGCCGAGGTGTTCCTCGACGCGGACGAGCTGGAGCCCTTCGTCACCTGGGGCACCAACCCCGGCCAGGGCGTCTCCCTCTCGCAGGCCGTCCCGCACCCGGACGACTTCGCGGACGAGAACGACAGAGCCGCCTGCAGCCGTGCGCTGGACTACATGGCGCTGGAGCCGGGTACCCCGCTCAAGGACATCCGCGTGGACACCGTGTTCCTCGGCTCGTGCACCAACAGCCGCATCGAGGACCTCCGGATCGCCGCGGACATCATCCGCGGCAGGCAGAAGGACCCGGACATCCGCATGATGGTGGTCCCCGGCTCCGCCCGTGTGCGCCTGGAGGCCGAGGCCGAAGGGCTGGACCGCGTGTTCAAGGACTTCGGCGCGGAATGGCGTTTCGCCGGCTGCTCCATGTGCCTCGGCATGAACCCCGACCAGCTGGCGCCGGGGGAGCGCTGCGCCTCCACGTCGAACCGCAACTTCGAGGGACGCCAGGGCAAGGGCGGGCGCACCCACCTCGTCTCACCCGTGGTGGCCGCCGCCACCGCGGTCCGGGGCACGCTGAGCTCGCCCTCGGACCTCGCCCCCCTGCCCGCCGCATCCGCCGTCCCCGCAGCCTGAGGAGCTTTCCCGATGGAGAAGATCACCACCCACACCGGGATCGGCGTGCCGCTGCGCCAGAGCAACATCGACACCGACCAGATCATCCCCGCCGTCTACCTCAAGCGCATCACGCGCACCGGTTTCGAGGACGCCCTGTTCTCGGCCTGGAGGAAGGAGCCGGACTTCGTCCTGAACCGGGAGCCGTACACGCGTGGATCCGTCCTCGTGGCGGGACCCGACTTCGGCACCGGGTCCTCCCGGGAGCACGCGGTGTGGGCGCTGAAGGACTACGGCTTCAGGGCCGTGCTGTCCTCGCGTTTCGCCGACATCTTCCGCGGCAACTCCGGCAAGGCCGGGCTCGTGGCGGCGCAGCTGGCCCAGGACGACATCGAGCTCATCTGGAAGGTCCTGGAGAACGAGCCGGGAACCGCCGTCACGGTGGACCTCCAGGCCCGTACCGTGCAGTGCGGATCCGTCAGCGCACCGTTCCAGCTCGACGACTACACGCGCTGGCGCCTCCTCGAGGGCCTCGACGACATCGGGCTCACGCTCCGGCAGGAGGAGCACATCACCGCCTTCGAGGGCACCCGGCCGGCGCACAAGCCCACCACGCTCCCCGCGCGGACCTGACCCGGACCGCCACCCGGACGGGAATGCTCACCCGGGATGCGCGGTTCCCCAGGGGGGCGGGAGCCCGGCGTACCCTGATGTTCCTGTGCGGTGCCCGGTGCTCCTATGCTTGTAGCGGGCAATTTCGAGTCCGTGAGAGTTCTACACGAGGGAAATCAGGTATTCATGGGTAGCGTTCTGACCATTCGCGGCGGCATTCCGTTGACGGGCAAGGTGTCCGTCCGCGGAGCCAAGAACCTGGTCCCGAAGGCCATGGTGGCGTCGCTGCTGGGCAACACGCCGTCCGTGCTGCGGAACGTCCCCGAGATCAAGGACGTCGACGTCGTCACCAGCCTGCTGCAGCTGCACGGTGTCACCGTGACCAAGGACCCCGTGACGGGGGACCTCACCATGGACCCCAGCGACGCCCGGATCGCCCGGTCCAAGGACATCGACGCCCACGCCGGTGACTCGCGCATCCCCATCCTCTTCTGCGGGCCCCTGATGCACAGCATCGGCGAGGCCTTCATTCCCGACCTCGGCGGCTGCAAGATCGGCGACCGCCCGATCGACTACCACCTCGAGGTGCTCCGGAACTTCGGCGCCGTGGTGGACAAGCGCGAGGGCGGCATCTCCATCTCCGCTCCGAAGGGCCTGCACGGCGCGAAGGTCGCCCTGCCGTACCCCAGCGTGGGAGCCACCGAGCAGGTGCTGCTCACCGCCATCCGCGCCGAGGGCATCACCGAGCTCTCCGGTGCCGCCGTGGAACCCGAGATCATGGACCTCATCGCCGTGCTGCAGAAGATGGGCGCCATCATCACGGTGCAGACGGACCGCGTGATCCGCATCGAGGGCGTGAAGGAACTCACCGGTTACAACCACAAGGCGATCTCCGACCGCAACGAGACGGCGTCCTGGGCCTCGGCCGCGCTGGTCACCAAGGGCGACATCTACGTGGAGGGCGCCCGCCAGCTCGATCTCACGGCGTTCCTCAACACCTACCGGAAGATCGGCGGTGCCTTCGACGTCGACGACGACGGCATCCGCTTCTACCACCCCGGCAAGCCGCTGAAGCCGCTGGTCCTCGAGACGGACGTGCACCCCGGCTTCATGACCGACTGGCAGCAGCCGCTCGTGGTGGCCCTCACCCAGGCCTCCGGCGTGTCGATCGTGCACGAGACCGTGTACGAGAACCGCTTCGGGTTCACCGAGGCGCTGATCCGCATGGGCGCGAACATCCAGGTGCACCGTGAATGCCTCGGCAGCGTGCCCTGCCGGTTCGGGCAGCGGAACTTCCTGCACTCGGCGGTGATCTCCGGACCCACGGCGCTGCAGGGCGCGGACATCGACATCCCCGACCTCCGCGGTGGCTTCAGCCACCTCATCGCGGCCCTCGCGGCCGACGGCGTCTCCCGGGTGACCGGGATCGAGCTGATCAACCGGGGGTACGAGCGTTTCCAGGACAAGCTCGAGGGGCTCGGCGCCGACTTCGACATCACCGACGACGCCCTCACCGCCTCCGCGGCGATCTCCTAGGAGGCGAACCGTGGGGGAGTCGCGAAGCTCACGCGCCATGTTCCTGTTCCTCGGCTCCTGGGTGAGGCCGGCGATGAACCTGCTCATGGCCAAGGAGTACGCCGGCCAGGAGAAACTGCCGCGGGACACGGGCATGATCGTGTGCCCCAACCACGTGACGGAGATCGACCCGATCGTGATCGGTCACTTCCTGTTCAACCAGGGCGTCATGCCCCACTTCCTGGCCAAGGCGTCGCTGTTCGGGCTGCCGGTGATCGGCGGGATCCTGCGCACCATCAAGCAGATCCCGGTGGAACGCAGCACCACCGGCGCCAACCAGTCGCTCGAGGCGGCGCGCGCCGCGCTCGCGGACGGTGGCGGCATCATCATCTACCCCGAGGGCACGCTGACCCGCGACCCCGACCTCTGGCCCATGAAGGGCCGGACCGGGGCCGCCCGGCTCGCGCTGCAGACCGGTGCCCCGGTGGTCCCGGTGGCGCACTGGGGCGCCCACGAGGTGTTCCCCCGCTACGCCAAGCGCTTCCACGTGTTCCCGCGCAAACGGGCACGGGTGCTCGTGGGGGACCCCGTGGATCTCAGTGAGTTCCGGGGCGCGCCCCTGACCCGCACCACGCTCGACGCCGCCACGGCTCGCATCCTCGATGCGATCACCGAGCTCCTCGTGGAACTCCGTGGTCAGGACGCCCCCGCAGAGCGCTGGGATCCTGCGGACAAGGGACGCGAGCGGACCGGGCGCGACGCCGCCGCCGGCACGCGTTCTTCGGGCACCACGTCCGAGCAGGCCGTTCCCCGGCCCGTCGTTCCCGGAGACCCGGTAGCCGGGGACCCTGCACCCGGGGATCCTACACCCGAGGATCCTGCACAGGACGGCCGGGCATGACCGCGGCCGTGGGCGTGCAGGAGCGTACGGAACCCCCCGGCCGGATCGCCGTCCTCGGATCGGGCAGCTGGGGCAGCACGTTCGCCAAGGTCCTCGCCGATGCCTCGCCGGGCACCGCCGTCGTCCTGTGGTCGCGGCGTCCGGAGGTGGCCGAGGAGATCACCTCGGTTCACCGCAACTCCCGCTATCTCGGTGACACCCGGCTCCCGGACAACATCACGGCGTCCCCGGACGTGGCCGAGGTCCTGGCCGGCGCGGACCTGGTGGTCGTGGCCGTCCCCGCGCAGACCCTCCGCGCCCAGCTCCCCGCGTGGCGGGCCCTGGTGCCGGAGCGTGCCGTGGTGGTCTCCCTCATGAAGGGGCTGGAGGTGGGCACCGACGCCCGCATGAGCGAGGTGATCGCCGAGGAGCTCGGCCTCCCGGCGCACCGGATCGCCGTGGTCTCCGGACCCAACCTGGCCCTCGAGATCGCCCGCGAGGAACCCACGGCGTCCGTCGTGGCGTGCCCCGACCACGCGACCGCCGCCTGGATCGCCGCGGCCTGCACCGCCTCCTACTTCCGCCCCTACACCTCCACGGACGTGATCGGGGTGGAGATCGGCGGGATCGTCAAGAACGTGATCGCCCTGGCCGTCGGCATCTGCGAGGGCCGCCGCATGGGCGACAACACCAAGGCCTCGGTGATCACCCGGGGCCTGGCCGAGACCACGCGCCTCGCCGTCGCCCTGGGAGGCAAACCCGAGACCATGGCCGGGCTCGCCGGCATGGGCGACCTGATCGCCACCTGCTCCTCCGCGCTCTCGCGCAACCACACGGCGGGGAACCTCCTCGGCCAGGGCCTCACCCTCGAGCAGGTCACCGTGCGCATGAACCAGACCGCGGAGGGCATCAAGTCCGCCGAGGCCGTGCTGGCGTCCGCCGGCAAGCTCGGTGTGGACATGCCCATCACCGCCGCCGTGGTGGCCGTGCTGCAGGGACGCCTGTCCGTCGACGACCTCGGCCCGCGCCTGCTGGCCCGCCACCTCAAGCCGGAAGGCGATCCCGCCACGTGACGATCGAGAACACCGAGAATCCGCAGAACAACGAGAACATCGGGTCGACCCGTAGGCCCCGCGTCCTGGTCCTCTTCGGCGGGCGCTCGAGCGAGCACGCCGTCAGCTGCGTGACCGCCGCGGGCGTCCTCGAGGCGATCGACAGGTCACGGTACGACGTCGTCCCGGTGGGCATCACCAGATCCGGTCGGTGGTCGCTGGTCTCCGCCGATCCGTCCGCCTGGTCGCTGCGCTCCGACGTGCTGCCCGAGGTCCCCGAACCCGAGCACCCCGTGGTGATGCGGGGCGTCGAGGGCCGGGACGGCCAGGAGCTCCTCACCACCGCGCCCGGCTCCGCGCCGCAGAGCCTCGGCGGGATCGACGTCGTGCTGCCGCTCCTGCACGGGCCGTTCGGCGAGGACGGCACGCTGCAGGGCATGCTGGAGCTGGCCGACATCCGCTACGTGGGCGCCGGGGTGCTGGCCTCCGCCGTCGGGATGGACAAGCACTACATGAAGGTGGTGTTCTCCGCGGCCGGGCTCGAGGTGGGGCCCTACGAGGTGATCACGGACCGGCAGTGGCGCACGCAGCCCGACGCCTGCACGGCGCGTGCCGCGGCACTCGGGTTCCCCCTGTTCGTCAAGCCGGCGCGGGCCGGATCCTCGATGGGGATCACCCGGGTCGAGGACGCCGCCGGCATCACCGCGGCGATCGAGGCCGCGCGGGTGTTCGATCCCAAGGTGGTCGTCGAGGCCGGGATCGAGGGCCGCGAGATCGAGGTGGCGGTGCTGCAGGGCCGTGGTCTCGCCGGACCGCGGACCTCCCTGCCGGGGGAGATCGCGATGCAACCCGGCGACCACGCCTGGTACGACTTCGAGGCGAAGTACGTGGACGGCGCCGCCGCCGAGCTGAGCTGCCCCGCGGACCTGCCGCCGGAGGCCATCGACGCCGTCCGCCGTCTCGCCGGGGAGGCGTTCGACGCGATCGGCGGTGAGGGGCTCTCCCGCGCGGACTTCTTCTACACCCCCGACGGCCGCCTGGTCATCAACGAGATCAACACCATGCCCGGCTTCACGCCGAACAGCATGTACCCGCAGATGTGGGCGAAGTCGGGCATGCCCTATCCGGAGCTCATCGACGAACTGCTCGCGCTGGCCCTGGAACGGGGCACGGGACTGCGCTGACCCTCTCTCGGGACTCCTATCCTGATCCTCAGGTCAGGAGCAGGACGCCGAGCAGCGAGATCCCGCCCAGGAACACGGTGGACGCCGCACCCACCAGGGCGAACCGGCCGCCCGTGCGCAGCAGCCGCCGGACGTCGATCCCGGCGCCGAGACCGAACATCCCGGCCGCGAGCAGGATCGTGGTCAGCAGCCGGCCGGCGTCGAGCACCGGCTCGGGCAGGATGCCCGCCGACCGCAGGGCCACCATGGCGAGGAAGCCGAGCACGAACAGCGGCACGAGCGGTGTACTCCCTCCGGCGCGCTCCACCGCACCCTCCGCGGTCGAGACGGGCGCCGAGGCACGGCGGCGCTCCCCGAGCCCGGCGAGCGCCGCCACCGGGGCGAGCAGCAGGACGCGGCCCAGTTTGACCACGGTCGCCGAGGCCAGCGCCATCGTGCCCGCGGTGCTGGCGACGGCCACCACCTGCGCCACCTCGTGCACGGCGAGCCCGGACCAGACACCGAAGCGCGTGGGGTCCAGTCCGAGCCCCGCGTTCAGCAGGGGCAGCACGACGATCATGAGTGAGCCGTAGAGGGTGACCATGGCGACGGCGGAGGCCACCTCGTCGTCGTCCGCGTCCGCGATGCCCTGCATCCCGGCGACGGCGGAGGCGCCGCAGATGGAGAGGCCCGCCGCCATGAGGAGGGCGCCGCCGCGGGTGAGGCCGAGGCGCTCTCCCAGCCACAGCGTGCCGGAGAAGCTGAGCGTCACGCAGGCCACGATGAGCAGGACGACCTGCGGGCCGAGGGCCAGGATGTCCGGCAGGGCCAGCTGCAGCCCGAGGAGCACCACGCCCGAGCGCAGCAGGCGCTTGGTACCACCGCGGATGCCCGTGCGCAGTGTCGACGCGTAGAGCCCCGAGTTGCCGAGCAGGATCCCGAGCACCAGCGCGATGACCAGGGCTCCGAGGACGCTCTGCAGGCTCGCGAGGACCATGGCCGTCGCGACGCCGCCCGCCATGACGAGAAGACCCGGGACCCACGCTCCGAACCGTGGGTCCCGGGTCCCGGGGGTGCTACTGCTGCTCATGGGGGTGTCGATCCTTCCGGCTCCCCGCCGGACGGGCGGGAGTCTGTCCGGACCGATTCTGCCAGAGCCGGGCATACGCCCGGCGGTCCTCCGGCGCCGGAGGACCGCCCTAGAGGATGCCGTCCGTCAGGTGGTTGGGCGTCCCGAAGCGGTGCGCGGTGATGCTGACGGCCTGCTCGTGCAGGAACGGCAGCAGCTCCACGCGTCCGGACTCGGTGACCACACCGGCGTACACGGCGAGATCGGGGCGCCCGCCGGTGGCTTCCAGCAGTGCGGAGGCGTTCGGGCCCCCCAGCCGTACCCTGCCGATGCTCGAGGATGCGGCACGCGCCAGCCACGCATCCTCGGACTCGACGATCACCGACGCGGCCTGCGCGGCGACGATCGTGCGCAGTGCCGCGGGGAGCTCCTGGGTCGTGGTGAGGTCCACCGGCGCACCCGCTGCCTTGGCCGCCATGAGCACACGGACCAGATCCGCCACCGGCGCACCCTCGGAGAGGCGCACCGTGACGGGGAGCGGCAGGTAGCGGAACAGGTTCCGCTCCGCCGCGAGGGCGGAGGCGTCCTTGACCTGACCGAACTCCGCCTTCCAGGCTGCGGCGTCCGACGCCGCCGCGCGGGTGAGCCGGGCGAGGTCCTCCTCGGCGAGTCCGGCGGCGCGCGCCGCCCCGAGCAGCGGGGCCACGCCGGGCAGCGGCGCGTCCTCGGCGGAGGATTCCCGCGAGGACCAGGAGCCGAGGCCCACCAGGTAGTTGGGGCCTCCCGCCTTGGTCCCGGCACCGACGGCGGACTTCTTCCAGCCACCGAACGGCTGGCGCCGTACGATCGCGCCCGTGATGCCGCGGTTCACGTAGAGGTTGCCGGCCTGCACGCCGTCGAGCCAGGCCGCGATCTCCTTGCTGTCCAGCGAGTGGATGCCCGAGGTGAGGCCGTAGTCGATGTCGTTTTGCAGCGCGATGGCCTCCTCGAGGGTGTCCGCCGTCATGATGCCGAGGATCGGCCCGAAGTACTCCGTGAGGTGGTAGGCGGATCCGCGCTGCACGCCGTCCCGCACGCCGGGGCTCCAGAGCCGGCCGGACTCGTCCAGCTGCTGCGGTTCCACGAGCCAGGACTCGCCCGCGCCGAGGGTGGTGAGACCGTCGAGCAGCTTGCCCGCGGCCGGTTCGATCACCGGGCCCAGCTGCGTGGTCGGGTCCTCCGGGTAGCCGACGGTCAGCGACCGGACGGCGTCGAGCAGCTGGTGACGGAAGCGCGCGGAGCTGCTGACGCTGCCCACGAGGATCACCAGGGATGCCGCGGAGCACTTCTGCCCGGCGTGGCCGAAGGCCGACTGCGCCACGTCCCTCGCCGCGAGGTCGAAGTCCGCGCTCGGTGTGACGATCACGGCGTTCTTGCCCGAGGTCTCCGCCAGCAGCGGCAGGTCCGTGCGGAAGGAGCGGAACAGCTCGGCGGTCTCGTACCCGCCGGTGAGGATCACGCGGTCCACCCGGGGGTCGGAGATGAGCTGCTTCCCGAGCTCGCCCTCCTCCACCTGCACGAGGTTCAGCACGTCGCGGGGAACCCCGGCGGCCCAGAGCGCCTCCACCATCACGGAACCGCAGCGCCGCGCCTGGGACGCCGGCTTGATGATCACCGAGGAGCCCGCGGCCAGTGCGGCGAGGGTGGAACCCGCGGGGATGGCCACGGGGAAGTTCCAGGGCGGCGTGACCACCGTGAGCCGCACCGGCGCGAACACGGCGCCGTCGACGTCGTCCAGGTCGCGGGCGCGCTCCGCGTAGTAGTGGGCGAAATCCACGGCCTCCGAGATCTCCGGGTCCGCCTGGTCGAGGGTCTTGCCGGTCTCGGACGCCATGACCTCCATGAGCTCGGCCCGGCGGGCCTCGATGGCATCCCCGGCACGGTGCAGGACGGCGGCCCGTTCGGCCCCGGTCATGGAACCCCACGCGGCGGCCGCCTCCACCGCTCCTGCGATGGTGCGGTCGAGGTCCTCGGCCCGGGTCAGGGTGGTGGCGGCGACGACGTCGTGGCCCAGCTCGGAGGTGGCGACCCGGGAGAGGATCTGCCGGCCCCAGGCCCGGTTGGCGGGGAGCGAGGGGTCCGTGTCGGGGGTGTTGCCGAAACCGGAGCCGATGTGCGCCGCTGCCATGACGCCGCGGTCCTGCCGGCGGTTCGACACCGGGATCGAGGTATCCAGTGCGTCCAGCGAGGCGAGGAAGCGGTTCTTCTCGCGCTCGAAGAGCCCCTCGTTCTCGGAGAGCTCGAACACCGCGGACATGAAGTTGTCGGAGCTGGCTCCCTCCTCCAGCCGCCGGATCAGGTAGGCGATGGCGACGTCGAACTCGCCCGGGTGCACCACGGGCGTGTAGAGGAGCAGCGACCCGACGTCGCGCTTGACCACCTCCGCCTGGGCCTGCGCCATGCCGAGGAGCATCTCGAACTCGATGCCGTGACGCACCCCGCGTTCCCCCGCGAGGAGCCACGCGAAGGCGAGGTCGAACAGGTTGTGCCCCGCCACCCCGATGCGGACGTTCTCCACCCGGTCCGGCTGGAGCGCGTAGTTGAGCACGCGCTTGTAGTGGGTGTCCGCGTCCTGCTTGGTGCCCCACGTGGCCAGCGGCCACCCGTGCACCGATGCCTCGACCTGCTCCATGGGCAGGTTGGCGCCCTTCACCACCCGGACCTTGATGGCGGCACCGCCGTCGGCCCGCCGCCTTGCGGCCCACTCCTGCAGGCGGATCATCGCCGCGAGGGAATCGGGGAGGTAGGCCTGGAGGACGATCCCGGCCTCGAGTCCCTTGAACTCCGGCCGGTCCAGGATGGCCATGAACACCGCGATGGTGAGCTCGAGGTCCTTGTACTCCTCCATGTCCAGGTTGATGAACTTGGGCACGGTGGAACCCGCCGCGATCCGGTAGAGCGGCGTGAGCTTCTCGGCCACGTGCGCCACCGACTCGTCGAACGCCCAGGCGGGGGGGGGCGCCCCGGGGGCGGGGACCTTGATGGAGACGTAGTCCACGGCCGGCTGCTCGAGGAGCCGCACGGTTCCCTGCCGCCGGCGCGCGGCCCCGTGGTCGCCGAGCACCGCCTCACCGAGCAGGTTGACGTTCAGGCGGACGTCGTCGCGCCTGATCCGCCCGATGGAGCGGCCCAGCTTGGCGTCGGTGGCATCGATGATGAGGTGGCCCACCATCTCGCGGAGGACCCGGCGGGCGATCGGGATGACCACTCGGGGCAGCACGGGGGCGACGGCGGCCCCGACCCTCACGGCCGAGCGCATGTACCAGGGGAGGAAGCCGGGGACCTTCGGCGCGATGGCCGCGAGATTGCGGGCCGCCCCGGAGAGGTCCTCGGGCCGGATGACGCCGTCCACGAACCCGACCGGGACGGCCAGACCGTCCGGGTCCTTGAGCACACCGGCGAGCTGCTGCGCGGAGGGGTCCACGGGCACCCGGGCGGCCTCGGTCGGCCCCCGCCGCACCAGGGTGATCGCATCCTGCGGCAGCGTCGCCGGCAGGTCGGTGCTACCGCCGGGACCGGCCGAGAAGTGGGAGGTACCGGCGGGCTCGGGGGGGGCGCCCGGGGCGGGGGCGGCCGGGGTGCCGGCGGGGACGTCGCGGGAGGGGGTCTGGGTGGTCATGGCGACAGCTTTCGATCGGGTGGCTTCTGGCCGGCAGGACGTGCGGGGTGCAACACGCTCCAGTATGCGACCAGCGTAGAGTTGGGAAAAGCAACGAATCATGACGATTACCGGTGGGTAGACATGAACAGTGGAGGTGATCGTGCTCGATCTCCGGCGGCTCCGGCTGCTCCGTGAGCTGCATTTGCGCGGAACCCTCGCCGAGGTCGCCGCGGCCCTGAGCTACAGCCCCTCCTCCGTGTCGCAGCAGCTCGCCCTGCTCGAGAAGGAGGTGGGGGTGGAACTGCTGCGGAAGACCGGCCGGCGGGTGAGTCTCACGCCGCAGGCAGAGGTGCTCGTGGCCCACACGGCGGAGCTGCTCGAGACGCTCGAGCGCGCCGAGGCCGATCTCGCGGCGTCCCTCACCACCGTCACCGGCACGGTGCGCGTGGCGGTCTTCCAGTCCGCGGCCCTGGCGCTGATGCCCGGCGCACTCCGGGCGATGACGCAGGACTACCCGGACGTGCGGGTGGAGATGGTGCAGCGCGAACCGGAGCGTGCGCTCTACGAGACGTTCGCCAGGGAGTTCGACCTGGTGATCGCCGAGCAGTACCCGGGCCATGCCGCCCCCCGGCACCCGGAGCTGGACTCCGTGCCGCTCACCACCGATGCCATCCGGCTCGCAGTGCCCACGGTTCCTACGGGGATGCAGGCCATCTCCTCGGTGCAGGACGCCGCCGAAGCGGCGTGGGTCATGGAACCCAGGGGAGCGGCGTCCCGGCACTGGGCCGAGCAGGTCTGCAGGCTCGCGGGTTTCGAGCCGGACGTCCGCTACGAGACGGCCGATCTCCAGGCGCAGATCCGGCTCATCGAATCAGGCAACGCCGTGGCCCTCATGCCTGACCTGGTGTGGACCGGGCGGAACGTCCCCGTGCGGCTCCTGGACCTCCCGGACGCCCCACGACGGTCCGTCTTCACCTCGGCGCGGCGCGGCGGTGCCCGGCGTCCGGCCGTCCTGGCCTTCCGGGACGTGCTCGCCGGGGCGGCCTCCGCCGTCCGCCGGCCGGAGGAGCAGGATCCGCCGCGGTCCCGCGGGGTGCGCTGACCGTTCTGCGCCCTGGCTACGGCGGCTGCGGTCCCGGCCGAGGCCCTCCACGTCGAGGGGCGCCGCGACCGGTCGGTCGCGGCGCCCCTCGAGGTGAATCGTCTGCACGGTCCTGCGGCGGATCCGTCAGGAGGCGCCGTCCACCCGCTTGCTCTTCGACTGCAGGCGGTCGATGTGCTCCGAGGCTTCCGCCTTCGTGATGTCCGCGGGGATCTCCTCACCCGCCTCACGGGCCAGGGTGTCGAGGTAGCTCCGCTGCGCCCCGGTCATGGGCTCGTCACCCGTGACCCAGTCGCTCGGATCGCGCTCGAAGCCGCCCTCGGGCTCTGAGGAAGGACTACCCAGTGTGTCTGCCATATCGGTTCCCATCAGTCGTGTCGAGCGTGAACCATCAGTCTACTTACCGCCGGTGACAGGACACGGTGACAGGACATGGTGATGCGAACGGGAGAGGGAAACACAGGTGCGGCCCTCTCCCGTTCCCACCCTTCCGTCGACGAGGGCGCCGACATCCTGACGGCCACCCGGACGAGGAGGTCCCGGTGCCTCCATCGGTACCGTACGCCGCCACCGAGGCGCGGATCGCATCTCCGCCACCGGAGTACGCCGATCCCCCGACACGGCGGTCCGGCTCGCCTCGCAGCAGTCATCCGTGCAGGGAACGGGTACGAACCAGGGGGACATCCTCCCGCGGACGTCCAGCAGCGGGCGCCGCGGGAGGGTGCCCCGGGCTCGTCTCCGGGCAGGTCAGCCCCTGAGCGGGTCAGCCCCTGAACATCGGCAGCGCGGCGCCCTCGACGCCCGTCTCGACGGCGAACAGCGCACCCGCCTGCGGCTCGGAGCCCTCCTCGATGTTCTCCTGCGTGGTGGTGATGAACAGGGTGGTGAGGTCCTCGCCGCCGAACGCGCAGGCCGTGACGTTCGTGACCGGCAGGTGGACGAGGTCCGAGAGCTTCCCGTCCGCACCGTACCGGGCCACACCGCCCCCTCCGTAGAGGGCGGTCCAGATCCCGCCCTCGACGTCGATCGCCATGCCGTCCGGTGTGCCCAGTGCCGGCTCGACGACGGCGAACGTGCGGCGGTCGGTGAAGCGGCCGGTTCCGACGTCGTACGCGAGCGCGTCGATGCGACCCGTGGGGGTGTCGTTGTAGAACGCGGTGTCCCCGGAGGCGGAGAAGTGCAGGCCGTTCGAGATGGACACTCCGGTCAGCACCGTGGACACCGCGTGGTCCGTATCCAGGGAGTACAGGGTGCCCGCGCCGAAGCCGCCGTCCCAGCCCATGGATCCGCAGAGGAACCGGCCGGCGGTGTCGCACGTGCCGTCGTTCATCCGGACGCCCGTGTCACCGAACGCCGTCGGGCCCGTCTCCAGGGTGGAGAAGGTGTCGTCCGCGAAGAGGAAACCCCGCTCCACGCCGATCACGTAACCGCCGGACTCGCGCGCCCGCACCGCCGCCGCGAGGCGCTCGTGGACGTCGTGGCGCCGGATCGCACCGTCGGCGCCACACACCAGTACGTCACCCTCCTGCATGTCCACGAACAGCAGTTCGTTCCGGCGGGGGTCCCAGAACGGGCCCTCGCCGTGGAAGGTGCAGACGTCGGAGATTTGCTCGGCCTTCACGGTGCCTCCTGGGTGGGTACGGGGAATCGGGGTCAGTCGTCGGTGGGCGGGATGATCTCCTCGGAGATCCCCACGCACATACGGCTCTGCGGGGACCTCGACACGGCGTTGCCCAGTTCCACCAGGACGGTGCTCGAGGCCACCTCGTCCGGGTCGAAGAGGACCTCCACGGCGGGGTCGCGACCGTAGGTGGTGGCGGTCCACGCGGGATCGCCCTCGCGCAGCACCCAGTCCACGTCGTTCACGGTGACGCAGGGGTCCGTGGTGGGGCCGGGGACGTCCACACCGCAGCGGAGCACCACCTTCGAGGGGTCCCCCCAGGCCGAGGTTGCCTGGCTGTCGGTGTCCCGCTGCGTGTTGTCCGCGACATCGGGCGGGAGCGCGAGCATCACGTCGGCGCAGCGGGCGTTCGCGGCGTCGCCCGCAGGATCCACCGCCACCACCGAGGCGCACCCGGGGACGCCGCACAGCAGGATCGCGGCAGCCACCAGCGAGGTCGCGGCACGGGGAAGGGCAGGCATGAACCCAGCCTAGTAGGTGCTCCGGGCGACACGGCTCCCCGTCCGGAAACGGTAACGGAGCGCACCATGGTGCCGACAGTAGTGTGTGCACGATCCCTGTGACCACCGAGGGATGCCCACCCCGCCCACCGGCGCCACGTCGCGGCCGGGGGGCGAGAGCCGAGCCGAGGAAAAGATGACCGCGTCCCACTCCAGCCCCCTGCCGACCGACGGATCCACCACCCGGTGCGCCGCCCGCTCCAGGACCACCCCGAGGGTCCTCTCGACGACGATCGGCGCCCTGCTCCTGACCGGAGCGCTCGCAGGCGCGGCTCCCGCGCCCGCCACCGACGCGGTCCTCGACGTGCCGCAGGTGAACCGGCAGCTGCCCGGCGCCGGGGTGGCGCCCCCCCCCACCCCGCCGCAGACCTCCGGCGACCCCGTCCCGCCGATCGAGGACCCGACGGCGGTCTCGGGCGTCGATCCCGCGACCGGGCTCGACATCAACGCCCGCACCGGTTTCCTGGTCCACCCGCCCACGGGGTACCTGATCGAACCCGGGACCGGCAACCTGCTCTTCGCGGACTCGCTGATCTACACGAACCTCCGCTACGACGAGCTGACCGGTGAGGTGGTGGTGATCGAGGGCGAGAGCCCCGTACCGCCCGCATCCGCACCGGAGGCCGCGGGGCCGGCACCCACCGCCGGGCCGACGGCGACGCCCTCCGGGCAGGCCGGTGGTACCGCGGAGCCGACGGCGTCCGCCGCCCCGTCCGCGTCTGCCACCGTGTCCGCCCTCCCCACCACGCCCGCCGTGGACACCGTGTCCGAGGCGGTCCCGGCGGAGAACGTCCCCGATGCGGCCGGGACGTCGTCGGCCACCGCCACCCAGCGGCCCACCCGGGCGGCCACCCCCCCGGCATCCGCGAGCGCGGCGGTCCTGGCCGACGACGAGCGCACCTCCGTCGGCTCCATGACCCCGGCCACCTGGATCGGCGCGGGCGTGCTCGCCGCCGTGTTCGCGGTGGGCGGCTTCCTCGTGGGGCGCCGTCGAGGACACCACCAGGTGTGACCCACTGACCGGTGTCATCGCCTGCACCCTCCGCCGCGGCCGGCAGGTCACGAACATGCAGTCGCCCACTCCGGTCGCGGCGTGGAGTGCGGCTCCTGCCGGATACCAGCCGGTAAAGTGCAGGACGTGAAGAATCTCCTCGTCACCGGCGGCGCCGGCTTTATCGGATCGAACTTCGTCCACTACCTGATGGAGCAGACGGACGTCTCCGTCACGGTCCTGGACAAGATGACCTACGCGGGCAACCACGCCTCGCTCGAGGGGCTCCCGGCGGACCGGTTCGAACTCGTGGTCGGGGACATCGCCGACGCCGCCGTCGTCGATCCCCTCGTGGCCCGTACGGACGCCGTGGTGCACTACGCGGCGGAGTCGCACAACGACAACTCGCTGCACGATCCGCGGCCCTTCCTGGACACCAACATCATCGGGACCTACACGCTGCTGGAGGCGGTGCGCCGCCACGGCGTGCGCTTCCACCACATCAGCACCGACGAGGTGTACGGGGACCTGGAACTCGACGACCCGGTCCGCTTCACCGAGGACACCCCCTACAACCCCTCGAGCCCCTACTCCTCGACCAAGGCGGGCTCCGACCTGCTGGTCCGCGCCTGGGTGCGGTCCTTCGGCGTGCAGGCCACCATCAGCAACTGCTCCAACAACTACGGCCCCTACCAGCACGTGGAGAAGTTCATCCCGCGCCAGATCACCAACGTGATCGACGGCGTGCGCCCCAAGCTCTACGGCGAGGGACTGAACGTCCGCGACTGGATCCACGCCGACGACCACTCCTCGGCGGTCTGGACCATCCTGGACCGGGGGGAGATCGGGCACACCTACCTGATCGGCGCCGACGGCGAGCGGAACAACAGGGACGTGGTGGAACTCATCCTCACCGAGATGGGCCGGCCCTCCGACGCCTACGACCACGTGGTGGACCGGGTGGGCCACGACATGCGGTACGCCATCGACTCCACCAAGCTGCGCACGGAACTGGGGTGGACGCCCGAGTTCTCCCACTTCGAGCAGGGACTGCGCGACACGATCGCCTGGTACCGGGACAACGAGGCCTGGTGGCGGCCGCAGAAGGCCGTGACCGAGTCCAAGTACACCGAGCTGGGGCAGTAGGCGCATGGGTCCCGCCTTCTCGAAGCCCCTCGGCTCGCGTGAGACGCCCATCCCCGGCGTCGTCCTGTTCGACCTCCCGGTGCACGGCGACAACCGCGGCTGGTTCAAGGAGAACTGGCAGCGGGCGAAGATGACCGCCGCGGGTCTGGCCGACTTCGGCCCCGTGCAGAACAACATCTCCTTCAACGAGAGTGCCGGCACCACGCGCGGCATCCACGCCGAGCCCTGGGACAAGTTCATCTCCGTGGCCACCGGACGCGTCTTCGGCGCCTGGGTGGACCTGCGCGAGGGGCCCTCCTTCGGAGCCGTGTTCACCGCGGAGCTCGATCCGTCCACGGCGATCTTCATCCCGCGGGGAGTGGGCAACGCCTTCCAGACCCTCGAGGACGGCACGGCCTACACCTACCTCGTGAACGACCACTGGTCCGCGGACGCCCAGGACCAGTACGTGTTCCTCAACCTCGCCGACGAGACCGCCGCGATCGACTGGCCCATCCCGCTCACCGACGCCGAGCTCTCCGACAAGGACCGCAACCACCCACGGCTGGCGGACGTGACCCCGCTCGGCCCCCGGAAGACGCTCGTGGTGGGGGCGGACGGTCAGCTGGGGACCGCGCTGCGGGCTGCGCTCGCCGATGACCCCGCCGTCGAGTTCGCGTCCCGCGCCGACCTGGACCTGCTGGACGCAGGCCTGGGCACCGCACGTCCCTGGAGCGCGTACGGCACGATCGTCAACGCCGCCGCCTACACGGCCGTGGACACCGCGGAGACCGCCGAGGGCCGTGCAGCTGCGTGGGCGGTCAACGTCACGGCCGTCGCCGCGCTGGCGAAGGTGGCCGCCGAGCACCGGTTGACGCTGGTCCACGTCTCCAGCGACTACGTCTTCGACGGCACGCACGCCCTGCACACCGAGGACGAACCGCTCAGCCCGCTCGGCGTCTACGGGCAGACCAAAGCCGCCGGCGACGCCGTGGTGGCCACCGTGCCGCGCCACTACATCGTGCGCACCAGCTGGGTCATCGGGGACGGCGCGAACTTCGTGCGCACCATGGCGCATCTCGCGGGCCGGGGGATCTCGCCGAGCGTGGTGGAGGACCAGGTGGGCCGACTGAGCTTCACCGAGGACATCGCGGCCGCCATCCTCCACCTCCTGCGGACGGAGGCACCCCACGGCACGTACAACGTGACCAACGACGGCGCCGAGCAGAGCTGGGCGGAGATCGCCGCGGAGGTGTACGGACTGTGCGGCAGGGACGGCGGGGACGTCACCGGCGTCACCACCGAGGAGTACTTCGCGGGCAAGGACGCCGCACCGCGGCCGCTGCGCAGCACGCTCGACCTGACGAAGATCCGGGCCACGGGGTTCACCCCGCCCGCCGCGAGGGACCGGCTGGCCGACTACGTGGCGGCCCTCACCGCCCCGTGAGTTCCGTGGTGTCGCCCCCGGGGGCGTCCCGCGGGTGTCGGTAGCGCGCCGTACGGTGATGACCATGACGTCACCAGGCGAACCGCAGACGCCCGGGCCCGTGGTCCGGGACCTGACGGAGGGTGAGCTCCTCGCGCGGATCCTCCCCCTCCTCGGGCCCGCGCGGAGCGCCCTCCTCGGCCCGGGGGACGACGCCGCACTCCTGCATCCCGTGGAGGGCCCCCTGGTCATCTCCATGGACACGCTCGTGGAGGACCACGACTTCCGCCTGGTGCGTCCAAACGGCTTCCGCACCACGGGCCACGACGTCGGTTGGAAGTCCGCGGCGCAGAACCTGAGCGACATCAACGCGATGGGGGGCCGCGCCACGGCGCTCGTGGTGAGTCTCACCCTCCCGCCCACCACCCCGGTGGCCTGGGTGGAGGACTGCGCCCGTGGTCTGAGCGCGGCCGTCGCGGAGCTGGGTGCCTCCGACTGCTCGGTGGTGGGAGGCGATCTCGGCGCAGGGGCGCAGCTCGTGGTCACCGCCGCCGTCACCGGCGTCCTCGACTCCGCCGCCGTGCTCCGGTCCGGTGCGCGGGCGGGGGACGTCCTCGCCGTGGCCGGCACCCTCGGACGCGCCGCAGCCGGGCTGGCCCTCCTGGAGGACGGCAGACCCCTGCCCGACCTCGGGCCGGACGCCGCCGCGCTCGCCGACGCCCAGCTGCGCCCCCGGCCTCCCCTGGACGCCGGACCAGCGGCCGCCGCCGCGGGGGCGACGGCGATGCTCGACATCTCGGACGGGCTCGTCCGCGACGCCGGGAGGATCGCGACGGCGAGCGGGGTGCGGCTCGACCTGGACCCGGACGCCCTCGCACCGTACGCGCAGGCCCTCCGGGGGACCGCCCTGGTCCTCGGGGTGGACCCCCTGGACTGGGTGCTCGGTGGTGGTGAGGACCACGGGCTGCTCGCCGCCTTCCCCGCCGGCTCCTCCCTTCCGCCGGGTTTCGCTGCGGTAGGCTCGGTGAGGCCGGGCGGAGCGCAGGTGACACTGGCGTCACGGCCCACGGCTCTCAGGGGATGGGATCACTTTGCACACTAAGATCACCGCGAACGCCGCTGCGATGAAACGCTGGTTGAGCAGGGCGGAGGAGTCCCTCGGCAACCACAGCGACCGCCTGGACGCGATCAACATCTTCCCGGTGGCGGACGGCGACACGGGCACCAACCTGTACCAGACGGTGCGCTCCGCCGCGCATGCGGCCCACACCTCCGAGGCCACGGATCTCGGCGAACTGCTCACCGTGGCCGGGCGGGGTGCCATGGAGGATGCGCGGGGCAACTCCGGCACCCTCCTGGCCGTGTTCCTCTCGGCCTTCGCCGAACCTCTCCACGGGAGCACCCGCCTCACCTGCGCACTCCTCGCGCAGTCCATGCACCGCGCCCAGATCCGCAGCTGGTCCGCGCTCAGCGATCCCGTGCCCGGCACCATGCTGTCCGTGCTGGAGGCCGCCGCCCGCGGGGCTGCCTCGACGGTGTCCGCCCATCCGGGGGACGACAGCAACCACGCCCTGGCCCTCACCCTGCACGCCTGCGTGCAGCACGCGCTGGAGGCCGTGGTGCACACCGAGAGCCAGCTCGGCCCGCTCACCGCGGCGGAGGTGGTGGACGCCGGGGGTGTCGGGTTCCTGCTGGTCCTCGACGCCCTCCGCGCCGCGGCCCTCGGTGAGGAACTGCAGGACGAGCTGCTCGACGGACTGCACGGGTACGATATCCAGGCGCCGCACATCCACCACGGCTCCGACGCCGAGGGCGTGGAGGTCATGTGCACCATCAACCTGAGCCCGCTCGACGCCGCCACCCTGCGTCTGCACCTCGACGAGCTGGGGGACTCCGTGATCATGAGCGCGGTCACCGAGGTCGAGGAGGGGTACCGGTGGCGTGTCCACGTCCACGTGCCCGACGCCGAGCCCGCCCTGGCCCTCATCCATCGGGCGGGGGACCCGGTGAGCATCACCGTGACGCAGTTGGCGGCGCCCCCGGCGGGGGTGGAGGCCCGTGAGCCCTGACGTGCCGCGCGCAGTACCCTCGGAGCTCGACGCGCCGCTGGGCACGTTCGTGGGACCCCTCGCCAAGCACCTGGACAAGTACCTCGGCATCACCACGGTGGGGGAGCTGCTCAACCACTTCCCGCGCACCTACCTGGAGCGGGGGGAGCTGACACCGATCGCGGACGTCCCGGTGGACGAGGAGGTCACGCTGATCGCCCGCGTGCAGTCGGCCGCCTCCCGCCGAATGCACACCCGGAAGGGCACGCTGCTGGAGGTGGTGATCACCGACCAGGAGGACGGCGGCCTCGGCGGCATGAACCTCACCTTCTTCAACGGGTTCGCGGCCCAGCGAGAGCTCCGCCCCGGCATCCGGGCGGTGTTCTCGGGCAAGGTGACGCTGTACCGGGGGAACCTCTCGCTCACCAACCCGCGCTACGTGCTCCTCGACGAGGACGACGACGACCCCGAGTACGTGGACCGGCCCATCCCCGTGTACCCGGCGGTGGACAAGCTCGCCAGCGAACGGATCGCCACGGCGGTGGGCCTGGTGCTCGACACCCTGCGCCTGGCCGACACCGACGACCCCGTGCCGGCGGCGATCGTGCAGCGGGACAAGCTCATGAGCCTGGCGTGCGCGTACGAGCTGGTGCACCGGCCCCGGCAGGTCGAGGACGCGTACCGCGCCCAGCACCGCTTCCGCTACCAGGAGGCGTTCGTCCTGCAGGCGGCCCTGGCACGTCGCCGGGCGCTCGCGGCGCGCCAGGAGGCGACGGCGCGCCCCCCTCGTGGGGGCGGACTCCTCGACGCGTCCGACGCCCGCCTGCCGTTCACGCTGACGGGGGGCCAGCTCGAGGTGGGACGCACGC
>NZ_LGIU01000077.1 GCF_001187915.1 Arthrobacter sp. RIT-PI-e
GAGGGGCCCACGAGTGCGGTCCGGCTGCCGGCGGGGACCGTGAAGCTCACGCCGTCGAGCACCTGGCGGCCCGCTGCCGGCTGCTGCTCCTCACCCGGGGGGCCGGCCGCTCCCCTGCCGTCGGCCGGGCGGCGCGGGCCGCCGTCGGCGTCCGCGTCCGGGCCCTCCGCGCCCTCGTAGCCGAAGCTGACGTCGCGCAGTTCGATCCTGCCGGCTGCACGGCTGCGCGCCGGCTGCGGCCGCCTGGGCACCGGCTCCGCCTCGTCCTGCCGCTCCGGTTCCAGCCGTGCGATCTCCTGGATGCGGTCCAGGGCCGCGAGCCCGGACTGGATCTGCACGAACGCGCTCATGGCGGACCCGATGGGCATCACGAGCAGGAAGAGGTAGAGGATGAAGGCGATGAGGTCCCCCAGCTGCAGCTCACCCGCCGCCACCCGGATGCCGCCCACGGCCAGGACCACGATGAAGGCGCCCTGGACGCAGATGGACATGATGGGCTGGACCGCCGCCTGCAGCCGGGCCATCGCCACGCCCGCGCGGAACGCCGTGGTGGCCTCGATGTCGATCACCGCCGCCTCCCGGTCCTCGGCCACGGAGGCCTTGATGGTCCGGATGCCGGACAGACCGCGTTCCACGGCCGCGGTCATGGACCCCACGGCGTCCTGCACGTCCCTGCTGCGCCGGCGGATGAGCCTGCCGAGGACGAGCACCCCGCCGACCCCCACCAGGACCGCGCTCAGCGTGATCCCGAAGAGCAGCGGATCGATGAGCACCATGAGCACCACCGCTGCGCAGAACATCAGGAGCGAGGACACGATCTCGAACAGCCCGGAGGTGATGACGCTGCGCATGAGGGTGGTGTCGGAGCCCACGCGGGAGATCAGGTCGCCGACCCGCCGTCGGTCGAACTCGCGGACGGGCAGCGCGAGCAGCTGCGCCACGAGCGAGCGGCGCACCCCGAGCACCACCGACTCCGCCGTGCGCTGCAGGAGGTAGGACTGCGCGGCGCCGAAGACCGCACCGCCCAGGGTGACGGCCACGAGCAACCAGACGAACACCTGCGCCGGTTCGCTCGCGGAGACGGCGTTCACGAGCTGCTGGACCATGAGCGGCTGGGCGATCGAGAGCCCGGTGGAGACGAGGGAGACGACGGCGACGAGGACCAGAACGCGGACGTGGCCCCTCAGGTAGGGGAAGAACTCGCGCAGGGTGGCGCGCTGTGCGGTGGGCTGCATGTGCCCAGCCTGCGCGCGGGGTTCTCGGGGTGTCAAAGGGCTTCGCGCCCGGCGTAGCCACGGGTGGTCACCCGCCCCGGTACCGGGGCGGAGCACGGGGTTGCCACGGTGCCGGCCGGGTCAGCCGATCAGCTCGGCGGCGACCTCCAGCTGATCGTGCTCGACGAGCCAGCGGACCGCCTCGAGGACGGCGTCCTCCGGCTGGTAGCCGGGCCGGTACCCCAGCAGTGACCTCGACTTCTCGATGGACAGGCAGTGGCTGCGGTGCAGGTGACCCCAGGACGTCTCGGCGTGCTCCGCGGTGGTGCCCTCCCTGAACTGCTCCCAGGTCACTGGTTCCAGCCGGGCGGAGGTACCGAACCACCCGGCCACGATCCCCGCGTAACCCCGGACCGTCAGTGCCGTGGGAGCCACCGCGTGGAAGTCCTCGCCCGCTGCCGCCTCCCGGTGCGCGACGGCGAGCTCGAAGACCTGCGCGACGTCGTCCGCGTGGACGTGGTGCATCATCTCCGCACCGCTGCCCGGGACGCGGAGGGGGTCCCCTGCGGAGAGTGTGCGCCAGACACCGGGATCCACGTTCCCGAGGGGGTTCACCGGCGTCCACCCCGGCCCCACGATGTGCCCGGGGTGGACGGACGTGGTCACCAGACCGCCGTCGGCCGTCTCACGCTTCAGGAACTGCGCGATGCGTTCCTTCTCGATGCCGTACTCGCCGAACGGGGGCGTCCCCTCCCCCTCGGAGATCGGCGAGCGGTCGCTCGGTCCGTAGCGCCACAGGGTGCCGCAGTGCAGCAGGTGCTCCACGCGGCCCCGGAGGGCGGCCACGAGTGCCTGCGTGGACTCCAGGGTGAAGCTGATGAGGTCCACCACCACCTCGGGGTGCTGGGCGAGCACGGTCTCGCCGAACACCCCGTCCGCCTCCTGCTGCTCGCGGTCCGCCTGGACGTGCGTCACCCGGCTCCACTCCGGGGAGTCCGTGTACGGCGTACTGGTGCCGCGGGTGATGTTCACGACCTCGTGCCCTGCGCGGACGAGACGGGGGACGAGGAAGGTGCCGATGTGGCCGCTGCCACCGATGACGACAATGCGCATGGTTCTCCGATTTCGGTCATGGGGTCGATCCCGCGGGACGGTCGGTAGGACGAGCCGTCGACATGGACCGGGCCGGCCCCCTGCCCCGAGACTAGCCCGTCCCGCGCGGAAACAATTTAGGAAAGAGTTTCCTATAGACAGAAAATGTTTCCGCGTTCTACACTTCCGGAACCACTTGCCTCGTCATGGGGCGGAGCGCGCAGCACAGCTTCGAGGAGGATCCCGATGAGCACCGGTACCGGCAGGGTCACCATGGCCGACATCGCCCTCGCCAGTGGCGTGTCCATCGGCACCGTCTCCAAGGCACTCAACAACCGTGGCCAGCTGCGCGAGAACACCCGCGAGAAGATCCTGGCAGCAGCGCGGGAGCTCGGGTTCTCCCAGGGGGGGAACACCTCCTCCGCATCCGACGTGATCACCATCGGCCTGGTGACCTCGGACGACATCGGGCGCTTCAGCATCCCGGTCATGTACGGACTGGAGGACGCCTTCGGCCCGGACCAGGCCTCCGTGCTCGTCAGCAACTCCCGCGGGGACCTGGTGCGGGAACGGCACTGCGTCGAGACGCTCGCGGCCCGCAACGTGGACGCGATCGTGGTGATGACCAACCTCACCGGACCCCGCGCCCCCCTGCCGAAGACATCCGTACCCATCGTCTACGTGATGGGGGAATCGGCCGACGAGGACGACATGTCCGTGATCGTGGACCAGGAGCAGGGGATGCTGCTGGCCCTGGAGTACGGCGCGGCCCTGGGACACCGCAGTGTCGCCTACGTGGCCGGACCGCGCCAGCAGTTCTCGGCGCGCGTCCGCGCCCAGGCCGTCCAGGAGCACGTGGGGACGTTCGGCATGTCCCTCGTCGATGATCGCGTGCTGTACGGCAACTGGTCCGAGGCCTGGGGCCGGCAGGCGGTGCAGATGCTCCGTCAGCGCATGGAACCGGCGGATCTCGTCCTCTGCGGCAGCGACGAGATCGCCCGTGGGGTGACGGACGGCCTGCGCGAGGCGAACATCTCCGTCCCGCAGGACGTCGCCGTGATCGGCTTCGACAACTGGGCCCCTGCCGCGCATCACAGCCGGCCCCCGCTCACCACCATCGACATGAACCTGGAGGAACTCGGCAGGGCCGCCGGGGCCCGTGTCCTCGAGGCGATCGGCGGGAAGGCCCGCCCCGGCGTCGAGGCCCACCCGTGCCAGCTCATCGTCCGCGATTCCACCTGATCGCCTTACCCGTCCAGCAGGCAATCCCCCCACGACAGAGAGACCGATGATGCACTCTCCCCTCCCGAGAACTACCCAGCGGATGCTGCCCCGGGCGCACGGCGCCCCCGGCATCCCCCCGAGCCGCCGCTCGGTGCTCACCTTCGGTGCCGCGGCCCTCGCCGCGGCCGTCGGTCTGACCGGCTGCTCCTCGGCCCTTCCCCAGGCCGACGTCGGAGCGGCGTCGTTCGGGCAGAACCCCTCGGGGCGCATCCGGTTCTGGTGCCGCGGTGTGGCCTTCACCCCCGCGCAGCTGATCGTGGACAAGTACCACGAGGCCCAGTCCGCCGTCCGGGTGGACCTGACGATCCTGCCCGAGGGTCAGATGACCACCAAGCTCGCCACGGCCATCCGCTCCGGGTCCGTCCCGGACCTCGTGGCACCGGACTCCGTCACCACCCCGGTGTTCAGCTCGCGTGAGGCGCTGACGGATCTCACGGACCTGATCGAGGCACTCCCCTACTCCGGGTCCCTGAACCAGCCGCTGCTCGACGTGGCGAGCTACCAGGGCCGCAGGTACGGGTTCCCCGCCATGTCCAACGTCTCCCAGCTGTTCTGGAACAAGGACCTGTACGAGCGGGCGGGGCTGGACCTCGACGCGGGCCCCACGAACTTCGACGAGTACCTCGCGCACGCCGACGCACTGCGGTCCGTGAACGGGATCTCGGGGGTCACCTTCACCGGCAACTCCGCCGGCATCCTCGGCTACGTGGTGCAACCGCACTTCTGGGCCGACCAGAGCCCCTTCTACGACGGTCCCGTGGGCGAGCAGTACGCCACGATCCTCGGCAACGACCCGCTGCGCCGCACCCTCGAGCTGTACGGCCGGTTCCACCGGGAGGGCCTCGCCCAGCCCGGTGCGGCCGCCGACGCCGGCACGGCCTGGGGCCAGGACTTCGTGAACGGGACCGTGGGCCTCTTCCCCGGTTCCTACGACCTCGTGGTGGCCAACGCCGAACCCGACCTCCTCGGTCGACTCGGCGTCAGCGCCTTCCCCGGGCCGGACGGCAACGTCTCCCAGTTCTCGGGCGGCGCCGTGCTGTCCATCCCGCGTGGCGCCGAGAACCCCGGAGCCGCGTGGGACTTCATCAAGTTCGTTGGCGAGATCGAGCAGCAGGAGGAACTCGCGGCGCTCGGCTGGTACCCGGTGCGCAGCGACGTCCTCGACACCGGGTTCCGCGAGGACTTCCCGCTGATGGTGCCGGGGGTGGAACGGATGAACGAGGGCTTCGCCTCACCGACGAGCGCGTACCAGCAACTGACGAACGCGGTCCAGTCCCCCTGGCTCGCCATGTTCCGGGCAGCTGTGTTCACCGACGAACCCCTCGACAGCGTTCTCGAACGCGCCCAGACGGAGACCCAGCGAGTACTCGAGGTGAACCAGGCATGAGCACCACCCTTCCGGCGCGCGGCGGCGATCCCGAAGCGAACGGGTCCACCGGACACACGGACCGGTCCACCACGAAGGACCCAAGGCCCTCGCGGCGCTCCGGGGCCTCCCGGCACGACTCCCGGACCGGGGTCCTGATGATCGCCCCGGCCGTGGTCCTGGTACTGGTGTTCGTCGTCGCACCGCTCCTCTTCGCCACGGTCATCTCCGTCACCAACTGGCCGCTCGTGGGCTCGGTGCAGTTCGTGGGTCTGGACAACTACACGACGGCGTTCACCGACACCACCTTCTGGGGATCGGTGCTCTACACCCTGGTCTTCGCCGTGGTGTCTACCGCCCTCGGGATCCTGGTCGGGTACGCACTGGCCGTCCTGGTCCGTTCCAACCGCCAGGGCTCCGGGCTGATCCGCACCGCGGTGTTCGTGCCCTACGTCATCGGGATCACCTCGCTGAGCTTCGTGGCGATCCTGGAGTTCCGCCCCGACAGCGGGGCCCTGGACCTCATCGCCATGAGACTCGGTCTCACCCAGGAACCCACGGCCTGGCTCCTCGACGGCGTGACCGCCACCGTGCTGATCGTGCTGCTGGGCGCCTACGTGGGCTCGGGGTTCAGCATGATCATCCTGATGTCCGGGATGCAGGGGATCCCCGACGAGCTGTACGAATCGGCCGAGATCGACGGCGCCGGACGGTGGCGGCAGGAGTTCTCCGTCACCGTCCCGCTCGTCAAGCGCTACCTGGGGCTCCTGACGGTGATGGGCTTCATCGGGGCGGTCCTCGCCTTCACCCAGTTCTACGTGCTCACGGGCGGCGGACCCGGGGACGACACCCTCACCGTGATGCTCTACGTGTACAACAAGGCGTTCAACGACCTCCAGGTCGGCTACGCCACGGCGCTCTCGTTCGTCGTCGTCGTGATCGCCCCCGCCCTCACCCTGATCCAGTTCCGCGTCATGCGGGACGACTAAGCACCTCGCGTCCGATCGAAGGAGATTATCGTGAGCACCTCCGTGCACCCCGCCCGGCGGGCGACCCCCGCAGCCGCTGCCCCCGACACCCGGGCCTCCACCCCCGCCGAGCGCCTCCGTACCGCCGTCTACATGGTGCTCGGCATCCTCGTCTCGCTCGTCTTCCTCGCCCCCGTGGCGTGGGCCGTCCTGCGGTCCTTCCAGCCCGGGACGCAGATCGTCGCCCCCGCGGCGGAGCAGTCCTTCGAGGGGCTGACGCTCGACAACTATCGGGGACTGATCGAGGGGATCGGGGCCGGGTCCTACATCTGGAACAGCCTTCTGATCGCCACCTGCACCGCCGTGCTCAGCGTGGTCGTGACCACGCTCGCGGCCTACGCCCTGGTGAACTTCCCGTTCCGCGGCTCCAACGTGGCGTTCGCGCTGATCCTGCTCACCCTCATGGTGCCGTTCCAGGCCGTCCTCACACCGCTGTTCCTCCAGATGAACGCCATGGGCCTGACGGACAACCTCGCCGGGATCATCCTCTTCTACCTGACCTTCAACCTGCCGTTCGGGGTCTTCCTGATGCGGAACTCCTTCGCGCAGATCCCGAGGGAGGTGGTGGAGGCTGCACGGATCGACGGCGCCGGACCGTTTAAGATCCTGCTCCTGGTCCTGCGACCGATGATCATCCCCGGGGCGGCCACGGTGTTCCTCTTCGCCTTCCTGGGTGCCTGGGGCGACTTCCTCGGCGCGCTGACCTTCCTCACCCGGCAGGAGCTCTTCACCCTGCCCGTCGCCGTGCAGAACATCGCCTCCGGGGCCTTCGGGCAGGTGGACTACGGCTTCGTGATCGCCGGCGCCGTGGTGCTCATGATCCCCTGCCTCATCCTCTACGCCGCCATCCAGCGCTACTACGTCCGCGGTCTCGTGGCCGGTGCCGTCAAGGGCTGAACCGCCCGCACCTCCGCCCGACACCACCGTTCCCCCGAAGGGTCCCCATGACATCCGCCACCTCCACCCGCGCCGAACCCGCCGTGACGGCGACCACGTCGTTCCCCCTGGACGCCGTACGGCTCCTCGACGGGGACTTCCGTGCTGCGCAGGCCACCAGCATCCGCTACGTCCTCCAGCTCGACGCCGACCGGCTGCTGGCCCCCTACCGCCGGGAAGCCGGCCTGGAACAGGTCGCGGAGCCCTACGGCAGCTGGGAGTCGGACGGCATGGACGGGCACGTGGGCGGGCACTACCTGTCCGCGCTGGCGCAGCTGTACGCCGCGACCGGTGACGAGCGGCTCCTCGAGCGGCTCGACCACGTGGTGCGTGAGCTCGGACGCTGCCAGGCCACCGGCACCGGCTTCGTGGGCGGCGTCCCGGGCGGGCAGGCGCTCGGGGAGGAGCTCGCCGCGGGCCGCGTGGATGCCGACCTGTTCACCCTCAACGGGCGATGGGTACCTCTGTACAACCTGCACAAGACCCTCGCGGGACTGCTCGATGCCTCCACCCACGCCTCCTCCACCGCCGCACTGGCGATCGCCGGCCGACTCGCCGACTGGTGGATGGACGCGTCCCGGTCCGTCCCGGAGGACGTGTTCGAGCAGATCCTCCACACCGAGTTCGGCGGCATGCAGGACGCCTTCACCCAGCTGGCCGAGGCCACGGGGAACACCGCGTATCTCGAGGAGGCGCGGAGGTTCACCCACCGGAGCATCCTCGAACCGCTCGCCGAGGGCCGTGACGCGCTCGACGGTCTGCACGCGAACACCCAGATCCCGAAGGTGGTGGGCTACGAGCGCTTCGGTGCCCTGACCGGGGAGGCCGCCTACGGCCGTGCCGCCGACGTCTTCTGGGACACGGTGGTGACGCACCGGACGGTCTCGATCGGTGGGAACAGCGTCCGTGAGCACTTCCAGCCGGCTGCGGACTTCACCTCGATGGTGCAGGACGTCCAGGGCCCGGAGACCTGCAACACCTACAACATGCTGAAGCTCGCCAAGCTCCGCTTCGAGCACACCGGGGCCCGGGCCGCCGTCGAGTTCTACGAGCGCGCCACCTACAATCACATCCTCTCCACCCAGCACCCCGAGCACGGCGGCCTGGTCTACTTCACCCCGATGCGACCGGGTCACTACCGGGTGTACTCCGAGGTGCAGGAGTCCATGTGGTGCTGCGTGGGCTCGGGCCTGGAGAACCACGCACGCTACGGCGAGCTCGTGTACAGCCACCGCGGAGAGGACCTCCTCGTGAACCTCTACCTGGCCTCCGACCTGACCTGGGAGGAACGCGGACTGCACGTCCGGATGGAGACGGATCTACCCCGCTCCGACACCGCGACCCTCTCCGTCACCGCCTCCGCCCCCACGGACGCATCCCTTCTCCTGCGCCGGCCCTCCTGGGCGCAGGGCATGAGGATCGACGTCGGGGGGAAAACCGTGTCCGCGGAGCCGGACGCCGACGGGTACGTCCGCCTGCACCGCACGTGGGAGGGGACGACGTCGGTCACGGTGCGCTTCGGGCTGGGGTTCCACGCGGAGGCGCTGCCGGACGGTTCGCCCTGGGTGTCCTACCTGTACGGGCCGGTGGTCCTGGCTTGCCGGACCGGGCAGGAGGACGTGCCGGGCTTCAGGGCGACCGACGAACGCATGGGGCACGTGGCCGCCGGTCCTCTGCTCCCGCTCGCGGCCACCCCGGTGGTCACGGCGGCGGATCCGCTGGACGCCGTGGTGCTCGGGGACCGCGCGTCCCTCACCGCGCACCTCACCGCCACCGTCGACGGAGAACCGCGGACGTTCGCGCTCGAGCCCTTCGCCGGCATCCACGACGAGCGGTACACCGTGTACTGGCCCACCGGAGCCGAGGCGGAACGGACCGCGGAGCTGCGGGCGATGGACCTCCGAGCCGCCGACGCGGAGAGGGTGATCGACGTGGTGGCCGCCGGTGAGCAGCAGCCGGAAGCGGACCACGGGTTCCGCGGCGAGGCCACGCGTGCCGCAGGAAGCGACGGGGAGCACTGGCGCAACGCCACCGGGTGGTTCTCCTACACCCTGAAGGACCCCGACCACAGGGCGACGGTGCTGCGTGTGCGCACCCGGGCGGCGGCGACGCAGCAGCACGAACTGCGCCTGAACGGGACACCGCTCGGGGAGGCGCTGAGGGTGGACCCCGACGGCGGGCAGGAGAGCAGCTACTACCGCGTGGACGACGCCCTCCGGGCGGGCGGTGCGCCCGGTCACCTCGTCCTCTCGGTGCACGCCCCGACCGGCGGCAGCACCGGCGACGTGGTCTCGGTGGCACTGCTGCGGGAGATGTAGTCCCGTGGAGGTCCCGGCGTGCACGCGCTCACGCCTGCACGCCGGGACCGGGTGTCACGGAACCAGGGTCAGCCCGCGGCGTACTCCGCGACGGCGTCGAGCTCGGCCTTCAGGGCGGTGAGCTGACGCCGGACGGCGGCCGGGGCGGTGCCGCCCTGGGAGTCACGGCTCGCCAGCGACCCCTCGAGGGTGAGGACCTCCCGGACCGCCGGCGTCAGGTGGGCGGAGATGCCCGCGAACTCCTCGTCCGTGAGATCCCACAGTTCCACGCCGCGCTGCTCGGCGACGCGCACGGCGGCCCCGGAGAGCTCGTGAGCCTCCCGGAACGGCACACCCTGCCGGACGAGCCACTCGGCGATGTCCGTGGCGAGCGCGAACCCCTGCGGTGCCAGGGACGCCATCCGCTCGGTGTGGAACACGAGGGTGGCGATCATTCCGGAGACCGCGGGCAGCAAGACCTCGAGGGTGTCGATCGCGTCGAACACCGGCTCCTTGTCCTCCTGGAGGTCCCGGTTGTAGGCCAGGGGCAGACCCTTGAGCGTGGCCAGCAGTCCGGTGAGGTCGCCGATCAGGCGCCCCGCCTTCCCGCGGGCGAGCTCGGCGACGTCGGGGTTCTTCTTCTGCGGCATGATCGAGGAACCCGTGGAGAATGCATCGTCGAGCGTCACGAAGGAGAACTCCTTCGTGGCCCAGAGGATGACCTCCTCGCTGACCCGCGAGAGATCCACGCCGATCATGGCGCTCACCCACGCGAACTCCGCGTAGACGTCCCGGCCCGCGGTGCCGTCGATCGAGTTGTGCGTGGCGGAGAAGAACCCGAGATCGGCCGCGACGGCCTCCGGGTCCAGCCCCAGCGAGGACCCCGCGAGGGCACCGGACCCGTAAGGCGACACCCCTGCGCGCCGGTCCCAGTCGGAGAGCCGCTGCACGTCGCGCAGCAGCGCCCAGGCGTGGGCCAGCAGGTGGTGGCTCAGCAGTACCGGCTGCGCGTGCTGCAGGTGCGTCCGCCCGGGCATCGGCGCCTCGAGGTGCGCCTCGGCCTGGTCCACGAGGGCCGCGATCGTCGCGAGCACCCCCCGCGCGATGATCCGGGCGTGGTCCCGCAGGTACATGCGCCCGAGCGTGGCCACCTGGTCGTTCCTCGACCGGCCGGCGCGCAGCTTGCCGCCGAGCGCCGGACCGGCGCGCTCGATGAGCCCGCGCTCCAGCGACCCGTGGACGTCCTCGTCGCTCTCCGCCGGCGCGTAGGCGCCGGAGCGCACGTCGGCATCGAGGCGGTCGAGGGCGTCGATCATGCCCTTCAGCTCACCGTCGTCGAGCAGCCCGGCCGAGCGCAGCACCCGTGCGTGGGCGCGGGATCCCTCGATGTCGTACGGCGCCAGCCGCCAGTCGAAGTGCGTGGACTTGCTGAGCGCCGCGAGGGCGTCCGCGGGGCCGCCGGCGAACCGGCCGCCCCACAGCGAGCCCTCGTTCGTCCCCGGGCGCGCCTGCTTCCGCGACTGACCTGCGCCGCCGTCGGCCGCTGGGGCCATCAGGCGCCCGCCCGCTGGTCCCGGCTCGAGGCCACCTTGGAGGACATGCCGAAGAGCTCGATGAAGCCGCGGGCCATCGACTGGTCGAAGGTGTCACCGGAGTCGTAGGTGGCGAGGTTGAAGTCGTACAGCCCGACGTCGGAGCGGCGCCCGGTCACGGTGGCGCGGCCGCCGTGCAGGTCCATGCGGATGTCACCGGTGACGTACTTCTGGGTGTCGTCGATGAAGGTCTCCAGCGAGCGCTTGAGCGGCGAGAACCACTGGCCGTCGTACACCAGCTCCGTCCAGCGCTGGTCCACGGTCTTCTTGAAGCGGGCCTGCTCGCGCTCCACCGTGACGTTCTCCAGCTCGCGGTGCGCGGCGATGAGCGCCATGGCACCCGGGGCCTCGTAGATCTCGCGGCTCTTGATGCCCACGAGGCGGTCCTCGACGATGTCGATGCGGCCCACGCCCTGCGCTCCGGCGCGGCGGTTGAGCTCCTCGATGGCCTGCAGCGGGGTGACGGGGTTGCCGTCGATCGCCACGGGGATGCCCTCCTTGAAGGAGATGGTCACCTCGTCCGCCACGGGCGGGAACTCGGGCGACTCCGTGTAGTCGTACACGTCCTTGGTGGGGCCGTTCCAGATGTCCTCGAGGAAGCCGGTCTCCACGGCGCGGCCCCACACGTTCTGGTCGATGGAGAAGGGGTTCTTCTTCGTGGTCTCGATGGGCAGGCCCTTCTCCTCGGCGAAGGCGATGGCCTTGTCGCGGGTGAGGGCGAGGTCACGGACGGGCGCGATGCACTTGAGGTCCGGGCCGAGGGTCTGGATGCCCACCTCGAAGCGCACCTGGTCGTTGCCCTTGCCGGTGCAGCCGTGCGAGACGGTGGTGGCGCCGAACTTCCGGGCCGCGGCCACGAGGTGCTTGACGATCACGGGGCGGGAGACGGCGGAGACCAGCGGGTAGGCGTCCATGTACAGGGCGTTGGCCTTGAGTGCCGGCATGCAGTACTCGGTGGCGAACTCGTCGCGGGCGTCGGCCACGTAGGCCTCGACGGCGCCGCAGCCGAGGGCGCGCTGGCGGATGGTCTCGAGCGACTCGCCGCCCTGTCCGACGTCGACGGCCACGGCGATCACCTCGGCACCGGTGGCTTCGGCGATCCAGCCGATGGCGACGGAGGTGTCGAGTCCGCCCGAGTAGGCGAGGACGATGCGTTCTGTCACGTGGATGTGCTCCTTCGATTGTGCGGGCGGGTGCCCGCAGCTGGGTCTGGGTGGGTGCGCCTCGGACGGGCGCTCACACCGGGGTCTGGGCCAAGCGTAGCGGCGCGGGCCTCATGCCTGCTCGGGTCCGGTCTGGGATTCCTGGGCGAGGCCGAGGAACCGCTCCGCGACGGCGGCGCCGCCGTCGCTCTCGCGGGTCACGATCATCACCGTGTCGTCGCCGGCGATGGTCCCGAGGACCGAGGGCAGCACGGAGTGGTCGATCGACAGGGCCAGGAAGTTCGCCGCCCCGGGCGGGGTGCGCAGGATCACGATGTTGCCGGAGGCCTCGGCCGTGACGAGCAGTTCGTTGCAGAGCTTCGCGAGCCGTGCGTCCAGGATCTCCTGGGACACCCCGCTGTGCACGTGGCGCCCGCCGCCCTCCACCGGCACCGCGTACACCAGCGCGCCGTCGGCGCCCCGCACGCGCACCACGCCGAGGTCCACGAGGTCCCGTGAGAGGGTCCCCTGGTTCACCTGCAGACCCTCGGCGGCCAGGAGCGCCGCGAGGTCGCCCTGGGACCGGACGGACCGCGCGGTGAGCAGGTCCGTGATGCGTGCGTGCCGGGCGGTCCTCGTGGTGGGCCGGGCGGTGTCCCGCTGCACGGTCACCGCGCCCGCTCCGGGTCCTCCGGGTCACCGGAGCGGGCCATGAGCCAGGTCATGAGCGCCTTCTGCGCGTGCAGGCGGTTCTCGGCCTCGTCCCACACGAGCGACTGCGGGCCGTCGATCACGTCGGCGGAGATCTCGTACCCCCGGTAGGCGGGCAGGCAGTGGAGCACGACGGCGTCGGGTGCGGCCTGTGCGAGGGCGGCGGCGTCCACGGCGTAGGACCGGAAGAGCTCCTGCCGTGCGGCTTTCTCGGCCTCCTGGCCCATGGACACCCAGGTGTCCGTGGCGACGACGTCGGCGTCCGCGAGCGCGAGCGCGGCGTCGGAGGTGACGAGGACGGACCCACCGGTCTGCGCCGCGCGTTCCTCGGCGGCCGCGACGACGGCCGGGTCCGGGAGGTGGCCCTCGGGACCTGCGATCCGCACGTGCATGCCGGCCGTGGCGCCCGCGAGCAGGTAGGAGTTGGCCATGTTGTTGGCGCTGTCACCGAGGTAGGTCAGGGTGAGTCCGGCGAGCGTTCCCCTGTGCTCGCGGATGGTGAGCAGGTCGGCGAGCAGCTGGCACGGGTGGTAGTCGTCAGAGAGCGCGTTGATCACCGGGACGCGGGAGGCCGCGGCCATCTCCTCGAGACCGGCCTGGGCGTAGGTGCGCCACACGACGGTGGCGACCATGCGCTCGAGGACCTTGGCGGTGTCGGTGATGCTCTCCTTGTGCCCGAGCTGGGAGTCGTCGGCCCCGATGATCAGCGGCACTCCCCCGAGGTCGGCGACCCCGGCGGCGAAGGACACCCGGGTGCGGGTGGAGGTCTTGTCGAAGATCACCGCGACGGTCCTCCGCCCCGCGCCCTCCCCGGCGTAGGGGGCGTGGGCGTACGGCGCGGCCTTGAGCTCGGCGGCGAGGTCGAGGACCTCCGCCTGCTCGGCGGGCGTGAGATCGGTGTCGACGAGGAAGTGGCGAGTCATGATGCGGTCTCCGGGGATTCTGATCGAACTGTCGTGGCGGTGGCGAGGATGGCGGGCAGGGCGTCGAGGAACGTGCCGGCCTGCTCACGGGTGAGGATGAGCGGCGGGGCCAGACGCAGGGTGCGCGGACCGGTCGCGTTGACGACGACCCCCGCCGCGAGGGCCGCCTGCACCACTGCGGGTGCATGCTCGCCGTCGAGGTCGAAGCCGATGAGCAGCCCCTGTCCGCGGACCTCCGTGACCCCGTCGAGCTCCCCCAGGCCTGCGCGCAGGAGACTCCCGACGTCGGCGGCGGACCGCAGCAGGTCCGCGGTCTCCAGGACGTGCAGGGTCGCGAGCCCCGCGGCGGTGGCCACCGGGTTCCCGCCGAAGGTGGTGCCGTGCTGGCCGGCCGTGATCAGGGTGGAGACCTCCTCCCCGAAGGTGACGAGCGCCCCCACGGGGAAGCCGCCGCCGAGTCCCTTGGCGAGGGTCATGGCATCCGGTACCACGTCCTCGACGGCCTGGTGGGCGAACCACCGGCCGGTGCGCCCGATGCCGGTCTGCACCTCGTCGAGGATCAGCAGGGCACCGTGCTCGCGGGTCAGGTCCCGGGCTGCGCGCAGGTAGTCCGCGGACAGCGGCCGGACACCGGCCTCGCCCTGGATCGGTTCCAGGACCACCGCGGCCACGGTGTCGTCCATGGCGGCGCGCAGTGCCTCGACGTCGTCGAACGGGAGGTGCTCCACACCGCCCGGCAGCGGTTCGAACGGTGCACGGTAGGCCTGCTTGGAGGTCAGCGCGAGCGCCCCCATGGTCCTGCCGTGGAAGGCGCCGTCGAGCGCGATGATGCGGTGCCGTTCCGGCGTGGAGTTCCGCCGGGCGAGCTTGAACGCCGCCTCCAGCGCCTCGGTGCCGGAGTTGGTGAAGAACACGCGCGATCCGGTGGGAGCCCCGGAGAGGGTGAGGAGCTTCTCGGCGAGCGCCACCTGGGGCGGGCTAGTGAAGAAGTTGGAGACGTGCCCGAGCGTGGCGAGCTGGCTCGAGATCACGGAGGTGACGAAGGGGTGGGCGTGACCGAGCGCGTTGACGGCGATCCCGCCGAGGAGGTCGAGGTACTGGGTGCCGTCCGCGTCCCAGACGTAGCAGCCGGACCCGCGGACCAGCACGCGCTGCGGGGTCCCGAACACGCCCATCACGGAGGTGCTGTACCGCGCGAGCCAGGCGGCACCGGAGTCGCCGCCCGTGAGCTGCTGGGCTGCTGCACCCGGCGCCGCGTCCGACACGTGGACGGCGGTGCCGGCGAGTTCCGCTGAGGTCATGACTGCGCTCCCGGGGTGTGGAGGGAATCGGGGACCACCTGCGTGCCGATGCCCGCGGTGGTGAAGGTCTCCAGGAGCATCGAGTGCGCGAGCCGCCCGTCCACGATGTGCGCGCGCTCCACGCCGCCCTCGACGGCCTGGAGGCACGCGGCCATCTTGGGGATCATGCCCGACTCGAGCCCCGGTAGCATGCCCCGGAGCTCGGTCGCGGAGATGGTGGAGACGAGGGAGTCGCGGTCGGGCCAGTCGGCGTAGAGACCTTCGACGTCGGTGAGGATCACGAGCTTGGAGGCGTCCAGGGCGACGGCGAGCGCGGCGGCCGCGGCGTCGGCGTTGACGTTGAGGACCTGCTGCGTGGGGTCGCCGTCGGCATCGTGCTCGGGAGCGACGGTGGAGATGACCGGGATGCGCCCGGCCTCGAGGATGTCGAGGATCGCCCCGGGCTGCACCTCGGTGACCTCGCCGACGAGTCCGAGGTCCACCTCCTCGCCGTTGACCACCGTGCCGGTGCGCACCGCGCGCAGCAGACCGCCGTCCTCCCCGGAGAGCCCCACGGCGTAGGGTCCGTGGGAGTTGATGAGGCCCACGAGTTCGCGGCCCACCTGCCCGGTGAGGACCATGCGCACCACGTCCATGGCCTCCGGGCTGGTCACCCGCAGGCCGCCCCTGAACTCGGACTCGATGCCGAGCCGGCCGAGCATGGCGTTGATCTGCGGGCCGCCTCCGTGCACCACCACGGGGCGGATGCCCACGTGGTGGAGGAAGACGATGTCCTCGGCGAAGGCCCGGCGCATGTCGTCGTCGATCATGGCGTTGCCGCCGTACTTGATCACCATGGTGGTGCCGGTGAAACGCCGGATCCAGGGCAGCGCCTCCATGAGGGTGGCGGCCTTGTCCTGGGCCTGCAGGGTGGACGGGGTGGCGTCCGTCAGGGATGACTCGGTCACGGGGCTCTCCTCTCAGCTCGAGTACGCGGAGTTCTCGTGCACGTACTCGTGCGTGAGGTCGTTGGTCCAGATGGTGGCGCTCGCGGTCCCTGCGGCGAGGTCGATCTCCACGGACACCTCGCGCCCGGTGAGGTCCACGAGGTCGCGGGACTCCCCGATGCCTCCGTTCCGGCAGATCTGCACGCCGTTCATGGACACGTTCAGCTCGTCCGGTTCGAACACGGCGTCCGTGGTGCCGACGGCGGCGAGCACGCGGCCCCAGTTCGGGTCGTTGCCGAAGATGGCGGTCTTGAAGAGGTTGGAGCGGGCGACGGCGCGGCCCACCACTTCGGCGTCGCGTTCGGAGGCCGCGTTGACGGTGGTGACGGCGATGGTGTGGCTGGCGCCCTCGGCGTCGGAGATGAGCTGGGCCGCGAGGTCCAAACAGACGTCCGTCAGCGCCTGCGTGAACTGCGCCTGGTCCGGGGCGATGCCCGCGGACCCGGAGGCGAGCAGCACCACGGTGTCGTTGGTGGACATGCAGCCGTCCGCGTCCGTGCGGTCGAAGCTCACCCGGGTGGCCTCGCGCAACGCGGCGTCGAGCGCGGCGGCGTCGAGCGCCGCATCGGTGGTGAGGACCACGAGCATGGTGGCGAGCCCGGGTGCCAGCATCCCGGCGCCCTTGGCCATTCCGCCGATGGCGTACCCCTCGCTCGCCGAGTCCGCAGTGGCCGGGTAGCGGGCTTCCTTGGACACCGAGTCCGTGGTCATGATGGCCTCGGCGGCGCCGGGTCCGCCACCGCGTCCGAGGGAGCCTGCGGCGTCGGTGACGCCGGCCAGGAGCTCGGGCATGGGCAGCTGCTCGCCGATGAGCCCGGTGGAGCAGACGAATACGTCCGTGGCCGAGACCTCGAGGAGCTCGGCGGTGACCTCCGCGGTGCGGTGCGTGTTCTGGAAACCCTCCGGCCCGGTGCAGGCGTTCGCGCCGCCGGAGTTCAGTACCACGGCGTCCACCCGGCCGTCGGAGACCACCTGGCGGGACCACAGCACGGGGGCCGCGGCCACGCGGTTGGAGGTGAAGACGGCGGCGGCATGGTGCAGCGGGCCGTCGTTGACCACGAGCGCGACGTCGGGCCTACCGGTGCTCTTCAGGCCTGCGGCGACACCGGCGGCGCGGAAGCCGCCCGGGTAGGTGATGCTCATGGTGCGATCCCCTGGAGGGTCAGGCCCGAGGTCTCGTCGAGACCCAGGGCGATGTTCATGGACTGCACGGCTCCGCCGGCGGTCCCCTTGGTGAGATTGTCGATGGCGCTGCTGACGACCACGCGGCCGGCGTGCTCGTCGAAGGCCAGCTGGAGGACGGCGTGGTTGGAACCGAGCACGGACTTGGTGGCCGGCCACTGGCCCTCGGGCAGGATCCGCACGAAGGGTTCCTCGGCGTAGGCCCGCTCCCACGCCTCGCGCAGCTGCGCGTGGCCGACGCCCGGCCGCACCCGGGCGGTGGCCGTGGTCAGGATGCCGCGGGCCATGGGAGCGAGGGTGGGCGTGAAGGAGAGCTGCACGCGCTCGCCGGCCACGAGGCTCAGGCCCTGCTCCATCTCGGGGGTGTGCCGGTGTCCGCCGCCCACGCCGTAGGGGCTCATGCCTCCCATCACCTCGGAACCCAGGAGATTCGCCTTCGCGGCCTTGCCCGCACCCGAGGTACCGGACGCGGAGACGATGACGACGTCGTCGGGCTCCAGGAGACCGGCGGCGAACCCGGGCGTGAGGGCCAGCAGCACGCTCGTGGGATAGCAGCCGGGGACGGCGATGCGGCGCGCACCCACGAGGTCCGCGCGGCAGCCCGGCAGTTCGGGGAGGCCGTACGGCCAGGTCCCGGCGTGCGCGGAGCCGTAAAACTTCTCCCACGCGGCGGGGTCCTGCAGTCGGTGGTCCGCCCCGGCGTCGATCACGAGCGTGTCCGGGGAGAGCTGCGCGGCGACCTCGGCGCTGGCCCCGTGCGGCAGGGCGAGGAAGACGACGTCGTGCCCGGCGAGGACCTCGGGCGTGGTGTCCTGGAGCACGCGGTCGGCGAGGGAGTGCAGGTGGGGCTGGAGGCTCCCGAGAGCTGCGCCGGCGTTGCTGTGCGCGGTGATGGCCCCGACCTCGATGTCCGGGTGGTTCGCGAGGAGACGCAGGAGCTCCCCCCCGGCATAGCCGCTGGCTCCGGACACTGCTGCGGTGAACGTCATCCTCCGACACTACAGCAAGACTATGCACGTACACACATAGTTATGCGCATCCTCCCGGGAGGCGCTTCCGCCTAGCATGAGCAGACACCGTCGAAAGGATTCCCCATGCCCTCAGCCATCGTCCTCACCGGAGCGGGGGGCCCGGAGGTCCTCACGCTCGCCTCCGTGGACCGCCCGGAGCCCGGCCCGGGCCAGCTCCTGGTGCGTGTCGCCGCCGCGGGCGTCAACTTCATCGAGACCTACCAGCGCAGCGGTGCCTACCCGGTCCTGTACCCGTTCACCCCCGGCGCCGAGGCCGCGGGCACGGTCGAGGCCCTCGGCCCGGACGTGGACGGCTTCTCCCCCGGGGACCGCGTCGCGTTCGCCGAGGGGACGGGCACCTATGCGGAGTTCGCCGTGGTGGACGCCGAGAAGGCCCTGCCCGTCCCCGACGGCGTGGACCTCGAGACCGCCGCCGCGCTCCCCCTCCAGGGCATGACCGCCCACTACCTGGTCACCTCCACGTTCCCCGTGGAGCAGGACCAGACGGCACTCGTGCATGCCGGCGCAGGCGGTGTGGGGCTGCTGCTCATCCAGCTCCTGAAGGCCCGGGGCGCGCGCGTCATCACCACCGTCTCCACCCCGGAGAAGGAGGAGCTGGCCCTCGGTGCCGGGGCCGACGACGTGCTGCGCTACGACGGGTTCGCCGACGCCGTGAGGACCCTCACCGACGGCGTGGGCGCGGACGTGGTGTACGACGGCGTGGGTGCCGCGACGTTCGACGACTCGCTCCGTTCCCTGCGCCTCAGGGGCACCCTGGTGCTCTACGGCGCCGCGTCCGGCCCCGTGGAACCCTTCGACCTGCAGCGGCTCAACGGCGGCGGCTCACTGTTCGTCACGCGGCCCACCCTCGCGCACCACCTGCTCACCGCCGAGGAGAGGCGCTGGCGCTCGGAGGAGCTCTTCGGCGCGGTCACCTCCGGCTCCCTCTCCGTGCGGATCGGGGCACACTACCCGCTCGCCGACGCCGCCCGCGCCCATGAGGACCTCCAGGGACGGCGCACCACCGGCAAGGTGCTGCTGATCCCCTGAGCCGGATCACGCGGGGATGCATGAAGGCCCGCTTTCCGTCACCGGAGGGCGGGCCTTCATGTGCTGCATCAGGGTCAGCGCTGGACGGCGCCGAACCGTTCCGCGGCGAGGTCCACGGCGGCGTCGCGTGCTGCGCTCGCCTCGTCCGCCGTCAGGGTGCGGTCGGGAGCGCGGAAGCGCAGGGCGAAGGCGAGGGACTTGTGCCCCTCGTCGATCCCCTGTCCCGCGTACACGTCGAACAGGCCGACCTCCTCGAGGAGGTCCCCGGCCCCTTCCCGCAGTGCCTCCAGCACGTCCCCCGCCACCACGGCGTCCGGGACCACGAGGGCCACGTCCTGGGTGGCCGGTGGATACGTGGACAGCGGCCGGGCCACGATGACGTCGGCCGCGGCGTCGAGGAGCAGATCCGCGTCGAGCTCGAGGGCCACGGTCCGCGCCGGGAGGTCCTGCGCGGCGATCAGCTTCGGGTGCAGCTCACCGGCGTACCCGAGCACCTCGCCGCTGCGCAGTTCCACCTGCGCGGTGCGCCCCGGATGGAACGCCTGGTGGGTGCCCTGCCGCACCACCACGTCCACCCCGGCGGTCTCCGCCATCAGGCGCACGGCGTCCACGGCGTCGGCCCAGTCCCAGGCCCGCGGGGTGGTCCCGGCCGACGCCGCCACCTCGTGACCCGTGAACAGGGCCGCGACGGTGTACGGCTGGTGCGGGATGCCGGCATCGAGACCGTCGAGGACGTCGTCGTCGGGCCGGATGCCGAGCGGCGGGATGGACTCGCTGCCGAGCTGCCCCTCCGGGAGGAACACCGTACCGGCCTCGAAGAGCGCCAGGTCACGGAATCCGCGGGAGTGGTTGCGCTTGGCGAGCTCCACGAGACCGGGCAGGAGCGAGCGGCGCAGCTGGCCGAACTCCGCACTGAGCGGGTTGGCGAGCGTCACGGCCGGCGCGTCGGCCCCCTCCTCGGGGGTGCCGAACGTCGCGTTCGCCCGTCCGCTGACGAACGGGTAGGCCAGCACCTCGGTCAGCCCCGCGGAGGCGAGGGCGTTGACGAGGCGACGGCGCTGCTGCTGCAGGCGGGTCAGGCCACGACCGGGAGGGGCGACCGGCAGTGTGGAGGGGATGGTGCCGTAGCCGAGCAGGCGGATGATCTCCTCGGTGAGGTCCTCGCGGGTCTCCAGGTCCGTGCGCCAGCTGGGTACCGTGACACGGAACCCGCCGTCCGTGCTCTCCACGGAAGCCCCGAGATCGGTGAGCGTGCCGGTGATCTCCCCGGTGCTGAAGTCCCGCCCGATCAGGCGTGCCGGGAAGTCCGCCGGGAGCTCCACGACGCGCGCCTCCGGAGTCTCGCCGACGTCGGTGGAGGTGGTGTCGGCGGTGCCGCCCGCGAGTTCGACGAGCAGCTCGACGGCGCGCTGCGCGGCGATGTCCGCCACGTCCCGGTCCACGCCGCGCTCGAAGCGCTTGGACGCCTCGGACGGGAGCCTGTGGCGGCGCCGGGAGCGGCCGATCCCGACCTCCTCGAAGTGCGCGGCCTCGATCAGGACATCCTTCGTGGTGTCGGTGACCTCCGTGGCGGCTCCGCCCATCCCCCCGGCGATCCCGATCGGCCCGGAGTCGTCCGTGATGAGGAGGTCCTCGGGATCGAGCGTGCGCACCTTGTCGTCCAGGGTGCGCAGTGTCTCCCCGGCGGTGGCCCGCCGCACCACGATCTCCCCGGCCAGCGTGTCAAGGTCGTAGAAGTGCAGGGGCTGACCGAGTTCCAGCATCACGTAGTTGGAGATGTCCACCACGAGCGAGATGGAGCGGATGCCGGCCAGGCGCAGGCGTGCCGCCAGCCACGGCGGGGGGGGGCGCGCGGCATCCCCGCCCCGGGCGGCGCGGGCGGCGAAGCTGGCGCCCCCGGGCCCGCCGTAGATCGGGGCGGTGTCCTCGGGGCGCGCCGGGCACGCGGGACCCTGCGCGGCCGGGGCCGGGACGGGGGACGCGGGGTCGGTGAAGGCCGTGCCGGTGGCGTGGGCGTACTCGCGGGCCACGCCGCGGATCGAGAAGCAGTACCCGCGGTCCGGGGTCACGTTGATCTCGGCCGCCTCGTCGTGCAGACCGAGGAGGTCCAGGGCGTCCGTGCCGACCTCGGGGTCGAGCCCCAGGGTGGAGAGCACCAGGATGCCGTCGTGGTCCTCGCCGATGCCGAGCTCCCGGACGGAGGCGATCATGCCGGCGGAGACGTGGCCGTAGGTCTTGCGGGGGCTGATGCGGAAGTTCCCGGGCAGCACGGCCCCGGGAAGGGTGACCACCACCTTGTCACCCACCACGAAGTTGTGGGCACCGCAGACGATCCCCTGCACACCGGAGGGATCGATCCCGTCGCCGGTCAGGGTCTGCTCGGCGCCCTCGGGCACCACGCGGACGGTGCACCAGTTGATGGTCTTGCCGTTGGACTGCGGCTCCTCGACCCGGGTCAGGACCTGACCCACCACGACGGGACCGGTCAGCTCGTCGGAGGGACGGTGGACGTCCTCCTCCTCGAGCCCCACCTTCACCAGCTCGGCCATCACGTCCTCCGCGGTCGCGTCCGCGGGGACGGCTGCGAACTCGCGCAGCCACGACAGTGGGATTCTCATCTAGATCTCCATCCCGAAGTGTTCGCTGAAACGTACGTCGCCCTCGATCATGTCGCGCATGTCGCCGACCTCGTTGCGGAACATGAGTGCCCGCTCGATCCCCATGCCGAAGGCGAAGCCGGAGTACACGTCCGGGTCGATCCCGGTGGCGCGCAGCACGTTCGGGTTGACCATGCCGCAGCCGCCCCACTCGATCCAGCGCGGTCCGCCCTTGGCACCGGGGTGCCAGATGTCCAGTTCGGCGCTGGGCTCGGTGAAGGGGAAGAAGTTCGGTCGCAGACGCACCTTGGCCTCGTCGCCGAAGAGCTGCTGCGTGAAGTGCTCCAGCGTGCCCACGAGATCGGCCATGGTGAGGCCCTTGTCGATCGCGAGGCCCTCGAACTGGTGGAACACGGGCGTGTGGGTCGCGTCGAGCTCGTCCGTGCGGAACACCTTCCCCGGGCACAGGACGTAGATGGGCAGCTCCCGCTCCAGCATGGAGCGGACCTGCACCGGTGAGGTGTGCGTGCGCAGCACGAGGTGGGCCTCGGGCGGATCCACGAAGAAGGTGTCCTGCATCTCGCGTGCCGGGTGGTCCGGCTTGAAGTTCAGGGCGTCGAAGTTGAACCACTCGGACTCCAGCTCGGGGCCCTCGGCGATCTCCCAGCCCATGCCCACGAAGACGTCGCTGACGCGCTCCTGCAGGGTGGAGAGCGGGTGCCGCGCACCGATCCGACGGCGTCGGGGCGCTGCCGTGACGTCCACGGCCTCCTCGACGAGGATCCGCGCGTCGCGCTCGGCCTCGAGCTCGGTGGTGCGGGCGGCGAGCGCCTGGTTGATCCGGCCGCGGGCCGGGCCGATGTTCTTGCCGGCGGCCGACTTGGACTCCTTCGGCAGCGCGCCGATCCCGCGGTTGGCGAGACTGAGCGGTGACTTCTCGCCGGTGTGCGCGATGCGCACCGATTTGAGGTCCTCGAGATCGGTGGCGGTGGCCATCGCGGCGAGCGCGGCGTCGACGGCGGCGGCCACTGCCGCGGGGTCCAGCGGATCGGGCACGTGGGGTGCGGAGCTGCCGGGTCCGGCCTGCTCGGGGATTTCGGACATCTCGGTTGCTTACCCTGTACTCTCGCGGTCTACTGCCACGCGGCTCGTGCCGCGCGGGGATCTGTCGGATGGCCGGCGTGCAGCCACGCGGCACCGGCGCACCAAGTCTAGGCGACCTGTTCCCCGGCGCCGCAACCCCTGCTCCGCCGAGGGGAGCCCGGGTCCCGGTGCTGCGACGTCCGCGCTGGCGCGGGCCGCGCGTGCTTCCGCGCGGACCACTACGCTGGGCGCATGCACCCCCGGCTCGTCCCGCTCCTCAACCGGATCAACCTGTCCACCCCGACCGGGCTCGCTCTCGCGCGGGTGGCGGGCTGCACCGTGTCGCGGGGACCCCACGGCATCCTGCTCGCGGAGGGCTGGTCCTACCGGCTCCCGAGGGCACGGGCCTTCACCGTGGGCAACGTGGTGCTGCTGCGCGGCAAGGCGCCCGCCGAGCGGTCGGCGGCCTTCCTGCGCCTGCTGGACCACGAGGCCGGGCACACCCGGCAGTACGCGGCCCTCGGTCTGCCGTTCCTGGCCGCCTACGCCCTCGCCGCCGGGTGGTCGGTCCTGCTCACCGGGGACCCGGCCTCGCGGAATCCCTTCGAGCGGCGCGCAGGACTGCCGGACGGCGGCTACGTGGAGAAACCCCTCCGGCCCACGCTGAGCGCATTGTCCCGGCGCGTCCCCGGCACTCGGCGCTGACGGGACAGGCCGTCGCTCGTCCGCCGGGCGTCCATCTGTCACGCCTCAGTGCTCGGCGCCCGCGGCGACACGGTGATCGACGGTGGTCCCCGACGTCGTCGTCGCGATGAGCACGAGGGCGTCGGCCATCTGCTCCAGGGCGAGTCCCGGCGCGTCGTTCCCCCGCGCCTGCTCCGTGGAGTAGGGAACGTGGACGAAGCCGCCACGGCAGCCGTCCTCCCGTTCCGCCAGCAGCGACATCAGGCCGTAGAACAGGTGGTTGCACACGTAGGTGCCGGCGGTCTGCGAGACCTCCACCGGCACACCCGAGCTCGCCACCGCGCCCCGGCACGCCTTGATGGGCAACGTCGAGAAGTACGCGGCCGGCCCGCCCTCGACGATCGGCCTGTCCACGGGGCGGTTGCCGGCATTGTCGGGGATCCGGGCGTCGTCCACGTTGATCGCGACGCGCTCCAGGGAGATGCGCTCGCGTCCACCGGCCTGACCCACGCAGAGCACGATGCCGGGCCGGTACCGCTCCAGCGCCTCCTGGAGCACCGTCCTGCTGAGGTCGAAGACGCAGGGGATCTCCACCGCCACGGCAGGGGACCCGGCAGCGACGAGCTGCTCGGCCGCGCGCCGGGCGGCGAGCCAGGAGGGGTTGGTCGTCTCCCCGTCGAAGGGTTCGAAGCCGGTGAGCAGGATCATGGCACCAGCGTAGTGGGAGCGTCCGACGGCGGGGACGGGCCGCGACGCACACCGCGCACCGCTGGATCGATCCCGGTCCGACCGGTTCCTCGTCGCCCGTCAGCCGGTGGTGCCGGCGGCGAGTGCTGCCCGGAGGGCCACGAGGATGGGACGGTCGGCCGCGATCCACGGCAGCGCCTCCACCTCCCCGGGCTCCGCCAGTGGCACCCAGCGCAGATCGTCGTGGTCCTGCAGGGGCGCCGGCTCTCCCTCCGTGATCTCCGCGAACCAGACCCGCATGGCGGCGGTCCCGTTCAGCGGCCAGCCCTGCAGGTGGGGACCGGCGATCTCCGCACCGAGCCGCACGCGGATCCCCAGCTCCTCCTCCAGCTCGCGGACGACGGCGTCCTCACAGTACTCACCCGGCTCCACCTTGCCCCCGGGGAACTCCCACTGACCCGCCAGCTGCGGAGGGGCCGAACGCCGGGCCACCAGGAGGCGGGCGGGGCGGGTCAGGGAGTCGAGGACGGCCGCACCGACGATCTGCCGGGGCCGCCCGGGTGCGGTAGGAATGGTCATCCTGATGAGTCTATGCGTGCGCGCGGATCAACTCTCCTCGGGTGCCGGGGCGTCGAACTCCTGGTGCTCGGGGTCGAAGCCCTCGCGGTAACGACCGTCAGGGCTCACGCCCGGCACATGCTGCCCGGCATTGAGCGCGGTGGACGTGAAACCGTCCTCGGAGAACTCGGCGGCACTCTCCGCCCCGGGCTCCTCCGGCAGGTTGATGTCGTCGCGCAGGTGCTCGCTCGCGGGGAGTTCGGAGGGGTGCGGTGTCCAGCTCATCCCCCGATCCCATCAGACGGGCACCGGATTGGCCACCCGCCCCGGAGCACACGGACCGGCTGGACGGCGGGGCCTCGACGCGGCAGGGCCGTCCGCCGTCGGGGCACCGGCCACCCGGAACCCGACCGCTGCTCACCATCATCTAGGCTGGGAGGGAACGACGGCGTCGCCTGCCGCCGTCCCGCTCCGTTTCGAGCCGTGGACCGTCCGCTCCGGACACCCGGCGGCAGGGTCGACCGCTCCCGACCATCCTCCGCCGCTAGGACAGCCATGACCACCCCCGCTCCCCCGCCACCTCCGTCCCGCCCCCTCTCGGGGCGTCGGCTGAACCTCGCCATCGCGGCCCTGGCCGTCGGCGGGTTCGCCATCGGCACCACGGAGTTCACCATCATGGGGCTCCTCGAGGAGATGCGCACCGACCTCGGCGTCGACTACGCGCAGGGCGGTCACGTCATCTCCGCCTACGCCCTCGGCGTGGTGGTCGGCGCTCCGGTCCTCGCGACCCTGGGTGCCAAGAAGCCGCAGCGCACGGTGGCCCTGGCGCTCATGCTGGTCATCACCCTCGCCAACCTCTCGTCCTACTTCGCCTCGGGCTTCGGCTGGATGCTCGTATCACGCTTCCTGTCGGGTCTGCCGCACGGGGCGTACTTCGGCGTCGCCGCCGTCATCGCGGCGACCCTGGCCGACCCCGCCAAGCGCGGCCGGGCCATCTCCATGGTGATGCTCGGACTCAGCATCGCGAACGTTCTCGGCGTGCCCTTCGCGACCTGGCTCGGGCAGCAGTTCGGCTGGCGCTCGATGTTCCTGCTCGTGGGCGTCATCGGACTCGGGACGCTGGTCCTGATCCGGATCTTCGTACCGTCGGTCCCGGTCCGGCCCGGCGCGAGCATCCGGGCGGAACTGGGAGCCCTGCGGCGCCCGCAGCTCTGGATGACCCTGCTCATCGGGATCGTCGGCTTCGGCGGCTTCTTCGCCGTCTACTCCTACATCTCACCGATCATGACGGAGGTCGCGGGACTGCGGGCCGCCCTCCTGCCGCTCGTCGTCGCGCTGTACGGCATGGGGATGGTGGTGGGCAACGTCCTGGGCGGACGGCTCGCGGACCGCTCCGTCATGGGCAGCATCCGCGCCGTCATGGGGGCCATCGTCGTGATCCTGCTGGTCTTCCCCCTGGCCGCCACGACGCCGTGCTCGGCGTGCCTGTTCGTCTTCCTCGTCGGGACGAGCGGGTCGATGCTGATCCCGCCGCTCCAGGCCCGGCTCCTGGACGTCGCCCCGGGCGCTCCGTCCCTCGCCTCGTCGATGAACCACTCGGCGCTCAACACCGCGAATGCACTCGGGGCCTCGGTGGGCGGAGCGGTCATCACCGCGGGGTGGGGCTTCACCTCACCGGCCCTGGTCGGTGCGGGGCTGGCCGTGCTCGGTCTCGGCGTGGCGGTCGTGAGTTCCCGCATGGATCGTCGAGATGCCCAGTCCATGCAGGACGGGCTGCCCGGAGGGTCCGACGACGCCCCCGGGTCGTCCGTCGCGACCGCCGGATCGCGCAGCAGCGGATCACGCTGACCCGCCGGGGCGGACCGGCCTGCGAGCCTGCCCAGGGCGCCCGGGCGGGTGTCAGTCCCTGCGCTGCGCCCGGGCGGAGGCGTACAGGCAGACCGTCGCCGCGGTTCCGACGTTGAGGCTCTCGGCCCTGCCGTAGATCGGGACGGCCACCTGCGCGTCGGCGGAGGCGGAGACCTCATGGGGCAGACCCTGGGCCTCGTTCCCGAACAGCCACGCCGTCGGGTGCTCCAGGTGTACGCCCTCGTTCCCGTCGTGGGGCGCGCGCGGTGCGTGCCCCACGGCAGGTCCCGCGTCACGATCGGCCGAAACCGGTGTCGTCGGCCCCGGAACCCGCGAACGATCGGGCTGCGGGCTGCCTACCCCGGCGCGCCGGGCGGCACCGGCGTCCTGCAGGTCGTCGAGACTCGTGGACCCGTAGCCGTCGGCGGCCAGGACGGTCAGCCCGGCGGAGCGCAGGCGCTCGTGAAGGTCGTCGAGGTCGGCGCCGATGACGAGGGGCAGGTGGAAGAGGGACCCCACCGTGGAGCGCACCGTCTTGGGGTTGTAGGGGTCCACGCTCGCACTGGTCAGGATGACCGCATCGGCACCGGCGGAGTCGGCTGCACGGATGATCGTGCCGGCGTTCCCCGGATCGCGCACCTCCACGAGCACGGCCACGAGGCGCGGACGTGCGGCGAGCACGTCGTCGAGCGTGCTGTCCACGAAGCGACAGACCGCGATGAAACCCTGCGGGGTCACCGTCGAGGACATCGCCGCCAGGACGTCGGGGGTGACCGGCCGGACCGGAGGGGTGTCGTCGGCGGCCAGCAGCTCGACGATGTCCGGATGACGCTCGAGCGCCTCGGGAGTGGCGTACACGTCGACGACCACGCCGGCGTCGTGCTGCCGGTGCAGCCGGAGCGCCTCGCGGACCGCCTGGGGACCTTCCGCGAGGAACTCACGGCGCCTGGAACGCGACGGACGCCCGGCCAGGCGTGCCACCTCCTTCACCCGGTCCGCCTGGGTGTTGGTCATCAGTGGCGCCCGGGGGCGTCCGTTCACGGTCATGGTCGTATCGGCGGTGCGGGCACGATGCCCGCGAGGGCCGTGGGCCCTAGGCCGAGGCCTTGACCGGCGCCGAGGTGTCGGCGGGCAGGGCGTTCTTGGCCAGCTGCACCAGCGCGGCGAAGGCAGCGCCGTCGGTGACGGCGAGGTCCGCGAGCATCCGGCGGTCGACCTGGATGTCGGCCGCCTTCAGGCCCTGGATGAGGCGGTTGTAGGTCAGGCCGTTGGCGCGGGACGCAGCGTTGATGCGCTGGATCCAGAGGCGGCGGAAGTCGCCCTTGCGCTTGCGGCGGTCGCCGTAGCTGTAGACGAACGAGTGGAGCAGCTGCTCCTTCGCCTTGCGGTACAGGCGCGAACGCTGCCCGCGGTAACCCTTGGCTCGTTCCAGGACGACCCGACGCTTCTTGTGGGCATTGACTGCCCGCTTCACACGTGCCACGTGCGTACTCCTTTGATTGTTCTTCGGTCACGGCTCTCCGCCGCAGCGCTGCATCGGGGAGGATGCCCGCGCTTGCCCGAGGGGTGGATTGGTGGTCAGACGCCCAGCATCTTCTTGATCGTCTTGGTGTCGGCCTTGGCGACGATCTTGTCGCCGGCGAGGCGACGCGTCAGCGTCGAGGACTTGTGCTCGAGGTAGTGGCGGCGGTTGGCCTGCTGGCGCTTGAGCTTGCCGCTACCGGTGAGCTTGAAGCGCTTCTTGGCGCCGCTGTGGGTCTTCATCTTCGGCATGGGAACCGATCTCCTTCTGATAGCCGGGGCGGATGCACCCGGAGTTCGGCACCTCGACGGTGCCTGCTGGTTGTTCGGTCGTACCCGGGGAGGAGCTAGTCCGAGCTCCCGGGCTTGGGGCGGCCGGCCGGGCTCCTGGGGGGAGCCGTACGTCCGGCAGGTTTCGGTGTCGCCGAGGGCTTGGGCGCTCCCGGCTTCGGCATGGCCGAGGGCTTGGCCGTCACCGGTGGCTTCGGCGCCGCTGCCGGTGTAGGTGCGGTGACCGGAGCGTTCTCCGCCGGAGCTGTCGGAGCCGTGGGCGCCGACTGCCTGGCCGGTGCGGCCGAGCGTGCAGCAGCAGGGCGTCCGTCCGTCGTCCGCGGGCTCGTCGAGCGAGGGGCCGACGACGTACGGGCGGGTGCGGTCCTCGGGGCAGCGGCAGCCTGCGGCTGCTCCGCCTCGACCACCGCGGGTGCGGGTGCCTCCGGCGCAGCGGGCGCCGGAGCTGCCTCCACGGGGGCCTCCGGCTCGCTCCGGATGGAGTAGCCCTCCGGCAGCAGGTCCGCCAGCGACTGCGTCAGCGGTGCGTTGCCGGCACCGGAGGTGTCGACCCGCGGCGGCGCCTCGCCGTTCTTGGCGGCTTCGTTGGCGGCCTTCGCCTCGGCGCGCTGCGTCTCGCGGCGTGCCTCGGCCTTCGCCTCGGCCTTGTTCTTCGTGGGACCGATGACCATCACCATGTTGCGCCCGTCGATGCGGGGTGAGGACTCGACGATGCCGACCTCGGCGACGTCCTCGGCGAACTTCTGGAGGAGGCGGATACCCATCTCGGGTCGCTGCTGCTCACGTCCGCGGAACTGGATCATGGCCTTGACCTTGTCACCGGCACCGAGGAAGCGCACGGCGTGCCCACGCTTCGTCTCGTAGTCGTGCGTGTCGATCTTGAGCCGGAAGCGGATCTCCTTCAGCACGGTGTTCGTCTGGTTCTTGCGCGCCTCGCGCGCCTTCACGGCCGCTTCGTACTTGTACTTACCAAAATCCATGAGCTTGGCCACCGGAGGCTTGGCCTGCGGTGCCACCTCGACAAGATCCAGGTCGGACTCGGCGGCGAGTCGGAGGGCGTCCTCGATACGGACGATCCCTACCTGTTCGCCGGCAGGACCGACCAACCGCACCTCGGGGACGCGGATACGATCATTGATTCTTGGCTCGCTAATGTGTGACTCCTGTGGGTTCTCTGACCGGGACCGCACACCAACGGAAGAAGGCCTCCCATTGCATGCGCAATCGAAGGCCTCGACAGCCGGCTCCTGACGACCCGTGGAAGCAGAGCTTCACCACGGGAGCCGGTGGTGCCGACCAGGAACCCGGACACCTGCAGTACGGCGGGGCCGTACCAGGCGAACGCGGGTGGGAGAGGACTCCGCTTGCGTACCGGCCCGCCACCGCACACTCCGCTGGAGCATAGTGAGTAACAGCGACCGGTTGGTCTGTGCCAAGCTTACCAGTATGAGCACCCCACAGGACAACTCGCACGACCTCCCCTCCGCTCCCCCGCGGCGGAGCTTCGCGGAGGAGCAGGAATCGGCCGCCGCAGCACCGGGCGCCGGGACGGAGGACGAGGTGCGTCAGCAGATGCGTGACATCTCGGAGGTCGCCGCGGGGGAGGTCATCGTGACCTCCGCGGTCCACCTGATGAGCGCGGCCGCCGTGAAGTGCGGCCTGGGGCACGAGGAGAACGCCGAGGAGCTCAAGGACCTGGACGAGGCACGCAAGCTCATCATCGCCCTCGCCGGATTCGTGACCGCGGCGGCTCCCGAGATCGGCTCGCAGCACGCCGGCCCGTTGCGCGACGGACTGCGGTCGCTCCAGCTCGCGTTCCGTGAGGCGTCGATCATCCCCGACCCGCCCGGGAAGGGACCCGGGGAGAAGTACACCGGTCCCGTCAACTGACGCACGGGGACCCGACCCCCGCAGCGGAAGCGCAACGGACCGCGCCGACGGTCGGCGCGGCCCGTCCACGGTCGGGGCGGCCCGTCCACGGGCGGGCCCCCTCGCCGGTCCCGGGGCCCGGTGACACGGACCGGACCCCGGGCAGGGGATCAGCTCCCCGCGGGTTCCCGGTCCCTCGTGGTGCCGGGTTCCGAGCCCCGCTGGGAGAGACCGGCGATCCCGATCAGCGCCGACACCACCCCCACCGCGGTGAAGCCTCCCCACGGCCCGATCGTGTCGATGAGGAAGCCCGCGAGCGGCGCACCGAGTGCGACGCCGGAGGTCAGCGCGGAGCCGTACCAGCCCATGGCCTCACCCCGCCGCTCCTCGGGGACGTGGTCGGCCACCTTCTCGGAGGCCGCGGAGAGCACCGGGGCGCAGAGCAGGCCGGGCGGGATCGAGAGCAGCGCCAGCGAGAGGGTGTCGTCCGCGAAGGCCATCGGGATCGTGAGGACCGCCAGGCCGAGCAGCAGCAATGCCGGTGGTACGGGCCGGTGCAGCGCGCCGTACACGAGGCCCCCCACCACGGAGGCTGCACACCACGCCACGAACACCAGGCCGAGTCTGCTCTCCTCGCCCGCATGCTCCAGGGCGGCCACGATCCCCACCTCGGACCCCGAGAGCACCAGACCCGCCCCGCCGGCGACGGCCATCACCACCACCAGGGGCATGGTCACCCAGGGCACGGCAGTACGGATCCTCCGGCGCAGCGGCGCACGTGCCCCACGAGGCGAAGAGGGCCCGTCCTGGATCGCGATGAGATCCGCCGCCGCCTCGCCCACGCCGGCGGGCGCCGCTGCCGGAACGGTCCCGGACGACGGCAGCTGGCCCGAGCGGGGGGCCGGGGTGAACCACATGAGGAACAGCCCCGCGGCGGCCGTCGCCAGCCCCACCAGGGCGAGCCCGAGGACCGGGGAGGTCTGCGGGGCGCGCGCCCCGCCCCCGGGGGGGCCCGCCATGAAGACGACCTCCGTCGCGATCGCATCCAGGGGGAAGGCGGGGCGGCGGCGGGCACCGGCGACGAGCACACCGAGGGCCTGCCGGATGACGGAGAACGCGGGCAGCGGGAACAGCCCGCCGACCAGGGCGGCGACGAGCAGCCAGGGGCAGGGCCGGGGCGGGGCTCCCGTCCAGATCCCGGCCTCGGCGATGATCGGGGGGATCAGGGCCCTGCGCAGCCCCACGGTGTCGATCCGCCGCCCCCGCCAGGGCGCTCCCACAGCGATCCCGATGGTGAGGACCGCCGCCACTGCTCCGGCCGCCGCGTACCCGCGGTCCAGCGTCTGCACCACGTGCAGGGTCAGCAGCACCCCGGCGGCGGAATGGGGGAAGCGGGCGACCATGCCCACGATCAGCAGCATGCGGACGGGCGGGATGCCCAGCAGGTCCCGGTAGACGGCGAAGTTCACGATCGTTCTTCCTCCGCCCTCGTCAGCGGGTGAGCTTGATGTCCAGTGAGTCGACGCGCTCGACGAACTCGGCGAGTCCCGACAGACGCGTACGGACGGAGGCCACGACGGTGCGCACCTCCTGCGGGGTGAGGCCCTCCCGGAGCTGCAGATCCATGCGCAGCTCGGGTCCCGGCCCCCCGCCGGAGGCAATGCTACCGTCGGCGGCCCGGCTGAGGATCCCGCCACCGGGGCGCAGTGCCACCGACAGCACGGCCACCTCCTGCTCGGCGGCGTCCCGGACCAGCTCCGCGACGGCCCGGTCCTCGTAGGACGGCGTCCAGGGGCGCTGCTGCGCCAGGCACCACAGGGCCGGACGACGGACCACGAACGTGAGCTCCGCCCCCGGGTCCAGCACCATGAGTTCGGCCTCCTCGGCCGCCGAGGCGAGAGCTGCGCGCGCCGCGTACGCCGCCACCGGCCGGGCCGCGGGATGCCAGGCACTCAGCGCCGCCGTCGAGGAGAACACGGGCAGCGCCTTCCGCCCGTCCGGCGCAGTGAGGACCACCAGCGACATGTCCGCCTCCTTGTCGGCGTGCAGGCCCGCTACACCCTGCGCCTGCTGGGCCAGCTCCGCGACGACGGGGATGAACACCCTCGCCGCGGCCAGCGCCTCCACGACGCCGCGCTCGCCGGGCCCCGGCGAGGCCGCGTCCTCGCGCAACCGCCCGACGGCGGCGGCGAGACCGGCGTCCGCAGCGCCGTCGTCGTCGTCGAAGGCATGGAGCGGGTTGTCCGGTCCGGAGAGGTCCCGACCGGCCCACGCCTGCCCCGCGGAGTCGGTGAGATTCCGCGCGTTGCCCGCC
>NZ_LGIU01000085.1 GCF_001187915.1 Arthrobacter sp. RIT-PI-e
GTCCACGCCGCGCTCGTTCGTGAAGTTCGCCGCGCGGCTCCCCGCGGTGAGGATTGGCACGTCGAGTTCCACCCCCACCAGGGACCAGGTGCCCGAGGAGATGTACGCGAAGCGCTCCGTCCCCGCCGGGACGGCGGCCACCGCCGACGCGGTGTCGTGCGACCCGACGGCGACGACGGCGGTGCTCCCCGGCAGTCCCGCGGCCGCGGCGACGGCCGGCCGCCGCGGGCCGCTGGGGGCCCCCGGTTCCACCAGCGGCGGGAAGAGCTCCGCGGGCAGGCCGAGCGCGGGGAACAGGTCCCCCGCCCCGGCGCCCCGCCGGGCGCCCAGCAGCCCCGTGGGGGAGGCGTTCGTGGCCCCGGTCCGCCGCACACCCGTCAGCCGGTACGCGAGCAGGTCCGGGACCAGCAGGGCCTGCACGCCGGTGAGCGAGGGGTCGGCGGCCAGCTGGTACAGCGTGTTGAACGGCAGGAACTGCAGGCCGGTCCGTCCGTACAGTTCCTCCGGGGGCACGACGGCATGGACGGCGTCGACGCCCGCCGCCGTCCGCCCGTCCCGGTAGCTGAACGGCAGGTACCGCAGGGCCCCGGCGTCGTCCACCAGCCCGTAGTCCACCGCCCAGGTGTCGATGCCGATGCTCACCACGGTGTCCCCCGCCGCGGACGCCGCCTCCGCGGCGTTCCCGAGACCGGTCACCACCTCGGCGACCAGGGCCTCGACGTCCCAGCGCAGCGCCCCATCCAGGATCTGCGCACCATTGGGGAACCGGTGCACCGTCGTCAGGTGCGTACCGGTGCCCGTCGTCGACCCGAGGATCACCCGCCCGGAGGAGGCGCCGATGTCGACGGCGGCGAACACGTCCGCCACGTCAGCGCAGGAACGCCGCGGCCACGCCCGCGTCCACCGGCACGTGGAGCCCCGTGGTGTGCGAGAGCTCGGCGGAGGTGAGGACGGCGACGGCGTTGGCCACGTGCTCGGGGAGCACCTCGCGCTTGAGCAGGGTGCGCTGGGCGTAGTACTCGCCGAGCTTGTCCTCCTCCACCCCGTACACCGCCGCGCGCTTGGCGCCCCAGCCCCCGGCGAAGATGCCGGAGCCGCGCACCACGCCGTCGGGGTTGATGCCGTTGACCCGCACGCCGTGCCCGCCGAGTTCGGCGGCGAGCAGGCGGACCTGGTGCGCCTGGTCCGCCTTCGTGGCGCTGTAGGCGATGTTGTTCGGGCCGGCGAACACGGAGTTCTTCGAGGAGATGTAGATGATGTCCCCGCCCATGTCCTGCTCGATCAATACCTTGGCAGCGGCCTGCGACACCAGGAAGGAGCCCTTCGCCATGACGTCGTGCTGCAGGTCCCAGTCCTTCTCCGTGGTCTCGAGCAGCGGCTTGGAGATGGACAGCCCGGCGTTGTTGACCACGAGGTCCAGTCCGCCGAAGGCGAGGACGGCGGCGTCCACGGCCGCCCGGACCTGGGCGGGGTCGGTGACGTCCGCCTGCACGCCGACGGCGACGTCGGGTCCGCCGAGCTCCTCGGCGACCGTGGTGGCGCTGTCGATGTTCAGGTCCGCGATCACCACGCAGGCACCCTCGGCCGCGAGCCGGGTGGCGATCGCCTTGCCGATGCCGGAGGCCGCTCCCGTCACGAGCGCGACGCGCCCGGCGTGGGACTTCGGCCTGGGCATGCGCGCGAGCTTGGCCTCCTCGAGCGCCCAGTACTCGATGCGGAACTTCTCGCTCTCCTCGATGGGGGAGTAGGTGGAGACGGCCTCGGCGCCGCGCATCACGTTGATGGCGTTGAGGTAGAACTCCCCGGCCACCCGCGCGGTCTGCTTGTTCGCGCCGAAGGAGAACATGCCGACGCCGGGCACCAGCACGATCGCGGGGTCCGCCCCGCGCATCGCGGGGGATGGAGCCGCGTCAGCAGGGTTCCCAGGCCGAGCTTGCGAGGCGAGGGGGCTGCCGTGGCCCTCGTGCGCGTGGCGGTCGTAGTAGGCGGCGTAGTCGGCCCGGTACTCCGCGTGGAGTTCGCGCAGGCGCAGCAGGCAGCTCTCCACGTCGGCGTCCGCCGGGAGGTCGAGGACCAGCGGCTTCACCTTGGTGCGCAGGAAATGGTCCGGGCAGCTGGTGCCGAGGGCGCCGAGGCGCGGGTGCTCGGTGGAGGCGAGGAAGTCGAGCACGCGGGGATCGTCCGTGAAGTGACCCACCTGTGCCTTGTCCGTTGAGGCGAGTCCGCGGATGGTCGGGGCGAGGGCCGCGGCCTTCGCGCGGCGCTCGGCCTCGGGCAGTGCCCCGTAGCCCTCCAGAGGGGGACCGAAGGGCTCGGACGTGCCGTGCTCGGCGATGTAGCGTTCGGCGGTCTCGATGATCTCCAGCGAGTTCGCCTCGGCCTCGGCCGAGGTGTCCCCCCAGGCCGTGATGCCGTGACCGCCGAGGATCGTGCCGATGGCCTCCGGGTGGGCCCGCCTGATGGCGGCGATGTCGAGCCCGAGCTGGAAACCGGGCCGGCGCCAGGGCACCCAGAGAACCCTGGACCCGAAGATCGCCTCGGTGAGTGCCTCGCCGTCGGCCGCCGTCGCGATCGCGATGCCGGAGTCCGGGTGCAGGTGGTCCACGTGCGCGGCATCCACGAGACCATGCATGGCCGTGTCGATGGACGGCGCGGCGCCGCCCTTGCCGTGCAGCGTGTAGTCGAACGCCGCCACCATCTCGTCCTCGCGCTCCACGCCCGGATACACACCCGCGAGCGCCCGCATGCGGTCCAGGCGCAGCACGGCGAGCCCGGACTCCTGCAGGGTCCCGAGGTCCCCGCCGGAGCCCTTGACCCAGAGCAGCTCCACGTCCTCACCCGTCACGGGATCGGTGCCGACGCCCTTGGCGGAGGTGTTGCCGCCGGCGTAGTTCGTGTTCCGCTTGTCCGCACCCAACCGGTTGGAGCGCTCGATCAGCTCGGAAACGGTCCGGCCGGCGTCGTCGTTCTTCTGCCCTGTGCTCACGCTCATGCTCCCCATCCGGCCTGCCGACCGCCCTGTCGTTCGGTGTTGATCCGGTCCTGGTACCCGCTGGCGCGGTAGGCGTCCATCGGGTCCGCCGGCAGGCCCTTCGCCTCGCGCCAGGCGGCGAGGCCGGGGCGCACATCGGTGTAGAAGGCGTCCATCACCAGGGCGTTCGCTCCGAGAACGTCGCCGGACTCCTGCGCCGCGGTCAGTGCGGGGCGGTCGATCAGCAGGGCACGCGCCGTCATCTCCTGCACGTTCAGCACCGAGCGGATCTGCCCGGGGATCTTCTCCTCGAGGTTGTGGCACTGGTCCAGCATGAGGGCGATCCCGTTCGCCGGGTCCAGGCCGCCGCCGCGCACCACCTCGGCCATGATGCGGAAGAGCTGGAACGGGTCAGCGGATCCCACGATCAGGTCGTCGTCCGCGTAGAAGCGCGAGTTGAAGTCGAAGGAGCCCAGCTTCCCGAGGCGGATCAGCTGCGCCACGATGAACTCGATGTTGGTGCCGGGGGCGTGGTGCCCGGTGTCCAGGCACACCAGTGCCTTCTCGCCGAGCTGCAGGCAGTGGGCGTAGGAGGTACCCCAGTCGGGGACGTCCGTGTGGTAGAACGCCGGCTCGAAGAACTTGTACTCGAGCACCAGGCGCTGGTTCTCCCCGAGGCGGTCGTAGACCTTCCGCAGGGAGTCCTGGAGCCGGTCCTGCCGGGAGCGCATGTCGCCCTGACCGGGGTAGTTGGTGCCGTCCGCGAGCCAGATCTTCAGGTCACGCGACCCGGTGACGCCCATGATGTCGATGCACTCGTACATGTGGTCGATCGCCTTGTTCCGCACCATGGCGTCGCTGTGGGTGAGGCTGCCGAACTTGTAATCGTCGTCCTGGAACGTGTTGCTGTTGACGGTGCCGAGCTTCATCCCGTGATCGGCGGCGTAGGAGGCCAGTGCACCGTAGTCGTCCACGCGGTCCCACGGGATGTGCAGGGCCACGCTGGGTGCCAGGCCGGTCAGCTCGTGCACCGTGGCGGCGTCGGCGATCTTCTCGTGCACCGTGCGGGGCGTGCCCGGGGTGGCGAAGACCTTGAACCGGGTTCCCGAGTTGCCGTACGCCCACGAGGGCACTTCGATGGCGAGCTGGTCCAGCTCCGTGGCGATGTCGTCGATGACAGTCATGTTCTCTCCGGCGCGATATGTCGTGGATCCTCCTCCCGGCCGAGCCGGAAGAAGGAGAATGTGCTTTGAATCGTTTCATTAGCACGTTTCAAAGCTATCCTTGCTCCTGAACGAGTGTCAACAGTCCCGCAGGCATTCCTGCATGCGGCGCATCAGGATCCCGAGGTGACGATGAGCAGTCGGCCGGTCAGCATCAAGGACGTCGCCGACCGCGCGGGGGTGGCGGTGGGCACCGTGTCCAACGTGCTCAACCACCCCGCGCGGGTCTCGGACACCACCCGGTCCCGCGTGCAGAGCGCGATCGACGAGCTGGGCTTCGTGCGGAACGACGCCGCCCGTCAGCTCCGCGCGGGCCAGAGCCGGACCATCGGGCTGATCGTGCTCGACGTCGGCAATCCCTTCTTCTCCTCGCTGGCCCGGGCGGCCGAGGACTGCGCCGCCGAGAACGGCAGCACCGTGGTGCTGGGCGACAGCGGGCAGGATCCCGGGCGGGAGGCGCGGTACCTCGACGTCTTCGAGCAGCAGCGGGTGCAGGGGATGCTCGTCTCGCCGGTCGGCGACCTCGGCGTGCGGATCGACGAGCTGCGCGGGCGTGGCACACCCGTGGTGCTCGTGGACCGGGTGGACCCGCAGGCGCGGTGCAGCTCGGTGTCCGTGGACGACGTCGCCGGCGGGTACCTGGCCGTGCGGCACCTGCTGGACGCCGGCCGGCGCCGCATCGTCTTCGTGGGTGCGCGTGCCGGGTACCGTCAGGTGACCGATCGCCTCACCGGTGCCCGGCAGGCGGTCGGGGAGTGTGCGGGCGCCGTGCTCGAGGTGCTCGAGGCGGAGGACATGACCGTCCTCGCGGGCCGGGAGGTGGGCGAGGTGGTCGCCCGGCGCTCGCCCGCCGAGCTCCCCGACGGCATCTTCTGCGCCAACGATCTGCTGGCCATCGGTGTCATGCAGGCGGCGCTGCTGATCCGGGACCTGCGCGTCCCCGAGGACCTCGCCCTGATCGGCTACGACGACATCGACTTCGCCACCTCCACCGTGGTGCCCCTGACGAGTGTCCGCAAGCCCACGGAGCTGATGGGGCGCACCGCCGTCGAGCTCCTGCTGGAGCAGATCGAGGACCCGGACTCACCGCGGCGGCAGGTGGTCTTCCACCCAGAGCTCGTGGAACGCGGCAGCACGACGGCGCTCATCACGGCCGCCGGCTGACGTCAATTGGACCACTGGGCGTGGAGATCTCCACGCTCCCCCTCATGGAAGGAACCCCATGGAACGCGTGTGCTTCCAGCTGCAGGTCAAGATCGAGCGCATCGCCGAGTACCGCGAGCGCCACCGGGCGATCTGGCCGGAGATGGCCCGGGCGCTGAAGGACACGGGGTGGCACAACTACTCCCTGTTCCTGCGCCCGGACGGTCTGCTGATCGGGTACGTGGAGTCCGAGGACTTCGCGGCCGCCCAGGCCGCCATGGCCGCGACCGACGTCAATGCCCGGTGGCAGGCGGAGATGGGCGAGTTCTTCGTGGCCCTCGACGGTCGCCCCGACGAGGGGTTCCTCCGCCTCGAGGAGGTCTTCCACCTCGAGGACCAGCTGGAACGCTGACCGGCGGTCCCGCGAGGACCTACGGGACGGTGATCCGTGGGATGGACGCCGTGATCAGCGACCCGTCCGCGCGTCGCGTCCCGGCGATGTCCTTGGTGGACGGGGCGCCCCGCAGCCGCGGGCCCTGGTGGGGGAGAGGAACCGTCACCGGGGCATCCATGCGCACGTGCACCGGAGCACCGTGGACCGAGACGTCGACGGCGTCGCCGGCCTCCACGGTCAGGGTGATCGCCTGCTGCGTCACCTCGGCGCGCAGCCGCGTGCCGCGCAGGGTCACCCGGAACCTGATGCGGCTCCAGGTCTCGGGCAGACGCGGCTCGAAGGTGATGCGCCCGCCGTGGTCGCGCATGCCGCCGAAGCCGTACACCATCGCGCTCCAGATCCCACCGGTCGAGGCGACGTGCACGCCGTCGGAGGTGTTCCGGTGGAGGTCGGCGAGATCCACGTACAGCGAGGACACGAAGTACTTGAGGGCGAGGTCCTGGTACCCCACCTCGGACGCGATGATCGACTGCACCACGGCCGAGAGCGTGGAGTCCCCCGTGGTGAGGGCCTCGTAGTACTCGAAGTCCGAGCGCTTCTGCTCCGCGGTGAACTCGTCGCCCATCAGGTGCAGCGCGAGGACGACGTCGGCCTGCTTGAGCACCTGGAAGCGGTAGATCACGAGCGGGTGGTAGTGCAGGAGCAGCGGACGCTTGTCCGCGGGCGTGTGCTCCAGGTCCCACAGCTCCTTCTCGAGGAACGCCGCGTCCTGGGGGTGGATGCCGGCCCGCTCGTCGAAGGGGATGTGCATCTTGTCGGCGGCCAGTATCCAGTCGCTGAGCTCCTCCTCACGCAACTGCAGGCGCGAGACCATCCTGGCGTGGGCGACGGCGTCGACGGCCCGGAGCCGTTCCACGGCGCGGGCGGCCGAGCGGAGGTTCGCCCGTGCCATCACATTGGTGTAGAGGTTGTCGTTCACCACGGTGGTGTACTCGTCGGGTCCGGTCACCCCGTGGATGTGGAAGTTGTCGTCCCCGTTGCTGCGCCAGAAGCCGAGGTCGGCCCACATGCGCGCAGTCTCGACGAGGATGTCGATCGCCCCGCGGGTCAGGAAGTCCTCGTCGCCGGTGGCGGCCACGTACTGCATCAGGGCGTAGGAGATGTCGGCGTCGATGTGGTACTGCGCGGTACTGGCGGCGTAGTAGGCCGAGGACTCCTGGCCGTTGATGGTGCGCCACGGGAACAGCGCCCCGTGCTGGTTGAGCTCGGCGGCACGGGCGCGCGCCGGTTCGAGCATGCTCTGGCGGAAGCGCAGGGCGTTGCGTGCCACCACCGGTGCGGTGTAGCTGAGGAACGGCAGCACGTACACCTCCGTGTCCCAGAAGTAGTGGCCCCCGTACCCGGACCCGGTGACGCCCTTCGCGGCGACGCCCCCGCCGTCGGTCCGCGCGGTGGCCTGCGCGAGCTGGAACAGGTTCCACCGCACGGCCTGCTGGACGGCGGGCTGGTCCTCCACCTCGACGTCGGAGCGCGCCCAGAAGTCGTTCAGCCACGCACGCTGCTTCCGGTACTGCTCGTCCAGGGGCGTCTCGCGGGCGCGGTCGAGCGTGCGGCGGCAGCGGTCGGCGAGCTCCCGCACCGGGACGCCGCTGGAGGTGTGGTACGAGATGTGCTTGACGAGCCGCACAGGGCGTCCCGGCTTCGCCTTGATCCGGTAGACGTGCTTCGCGAGGTCGTCCTCGAGGAAGGAGTCCTCCTGCCACTCGTTGTTCGTGACGAGCCGGTGCTCCACCGCGCACGCGATGGTCATCGTGGAGTTGGTGGTGCTGTAACCGAGGAGGTAGCGGGAGTCCTCGAGGCACTTGAGCCGCGGCTGGAGGACCCGGTCGCGGAAGGACTCCGCCCTGCGCGGGTCGAAGGCCCCCTGCTCCGCGACGGCTGCCACATGGTACTCGTCCACGGCGTCCTGCCGGTTGAGGATCTGGCTGGAGATGAGCACGGACGCCTCGGCGTCGAGCATCTCGACCTCGTAGTCGATGACGGCCAGGTGACGGTCCGTGAAGGAGACCAGGCGGCGTGAGCGGACCAGGACGTGCTTGCCCGAGGGCGTACGCCATTCGAGCTCACGGACCAGGACGCCGTCGGCGAAGTCCAACCGCCGCGAATGGCGGAGGATGTCCGCCTCCGTCAGCACGAACGCCTCGTCGTCGATGTACAGGCGGATGATCTTGGCGTCGGGGACGTTGACGATGGTCTGCCCCACGCGCGCGAAACCGAACGCCTCCTCCGCGTGCTGGATGGGCCACGTCTCGTGGAACCCGTTGATGAAGCTCCCGGACGCGTACGCGTCGCGGCCCTCGTCGAGATTGCCGCGGAGTCCGAGGTAACCGTTGCCCACGCAGAACAGGGTCTCGTTGCGGCCCTGGAGCGCGGGGTCGAACTCCGCCTCGACGAGCGCCCACTCGTCCACGGGGAAGTGACTGCGGTCGAGTGGATCGGAGGTGATCAGATTCATGGAGTGCGATCCCGGACTAGGAGGTGGGGGCTGCAGGGAGGAGGGGAACGAACTCGCCGAGGTCGTCGACGACGACGTCGGCGCCATGGCTGAGCAGGGTCTCGGCGCCCACGCCGCGATCCACCCCGACCACGAGGCCGAAGCCGCCGGCCCGGCCCGACTCCCCCCCGGCGGGGCGTCCTCGATCACCGCGCAGGCGGCGGCCGGGGGGCCGGGGAGCTCCGCCGCATAGGCGTAGGTGTCCGGGGCGGGTTTGCCCGCCATGCCGCGTTCGGCGGCGACGAGGCCGTCCACCACCACCGTGAACCGGTGCCGGAGGTCCGCGGCCTCGAGGACGGCGACGCCGTTGCGCGAGCTCGTGACCACGGCGATCTGGAGGCCGTGGGCCACGGCCGCGTCGAGGAGTGCCACGGAGCCCGGGTACGCGGTGACGCCCTCCTCGCGCAGCGTGCGGTTGAACACGGCGTTCTTCCGGTTGCCCAGTCCGCAGACGGTCTCGCGGTCCGGTGGGTCGTCCGGGAGGCCCGCCGGCAGCGACACACCGCGTGAGGCCAGGAACGCGCGCACGCCGTCGTAGCGGGGGCGTCCGTCGATGTACGTGAAGTAGTCGCTGTCCGTGTAGGCCCCGGATTCCGCGGTGACCGCGTGGTCGTCGAACAGCTGTGACCAGGCCCGCATGTGCACCTCGGCGGTGGGCGTGAGTACGCCGTCGAGATCGAAGAGGAGCGCCTCGAGCGGTGCGAGGCGGCTCGAGAGGGGAGATGACGGCACGGGGCGGCAGCTTTCGGGTTCGCGGGGAGGGGCGACGACGGTCCGGCCCCGGCCAGGAGGACGATCCGGCTCCGGTTCACCGGACAGGACCGGGAACCGGGCGGGTCGAGGACCGCCTGTGACATCCGGCTGTCGACATCCGGTCGGCCCGAGCCGCACCTTGCGTCGGGACCGACCCCATCCTATCCTCCGGGACCTCCGGAGCGGGTGCTCCCGGTGCCCTGTTACGGGCGCACGCGGCGGAGGGTGTTCGTGTGAGACCGCACGGGTCGGTGTGTTCCGCGGCTAGACTCCCGGCAGGGGCTGTGACGCGGTGCCGCGCGGACCCCACCGTCACCCCTCCGCTCCCCGCAGCCGCCGCCACCACGAAGGAACACCCCATGACCACGACAGTCCTGGTAGCCGGTGCCACCGGAGATCTCGGTGAGCGCATCGTCCGTGAACTCCTCCTCCACGACACCCGGGTGCGGGTGCCCCCCCGTCCCGGCGGGTCCCGTGCCGCCGTGCTTTGCGGGCCCCGCCGGGACCGCGTGGACGTCGTCGAGGCCGCCTACACGGATCCGGTGGCGCTCACCTCAGCCCTGCTGGGCGCGGACGCGGTGGTGTCCGCGGTGAACGGGACCCAGGACGTGATCCTCGACGCCCAGCGTGCCCTGCTCGCGGCCGCCGTCCGCGCCGGGGTGCCGCGGTTCATCCCCTCCGACTACTCGGCGGACTACCGACGGATCGCGCTGGGCAGCAACCGGAACTTCGAGCTCCGCCGGCAGTTCGCGGCGGATCTCGACGCCGCTCCCGTCCGCGCCACCTCGATCCTCAACGGCGCCTTCACGGACATGCTCACCGGTCAGGCGCCCATGATCCTGTTCGCCCGGCGGCGCGTGCTGTTCTGGTCGTCGGCGGACCAGGTCCTCGATTTCACCACCAAGGACGACGCCGCCGCCGTCACCGCACGCGTGGCGCTGGACGAGGACGCCCCCCGCGTGGTCGAGATCGCGGGGGATCGTGTGACCGCCCGCGACGTCGCGCGCATCATGGGTGAGCTGACGGGAACGCCCTTCGGCCTGCAGTGGGCGGGTACCACGGGATCCCTCGCGGCCATGAGCAATCTCATGCGGCGGTTCTCGAGGACCACGGCCGAGCCCTTCCCGGCCTGGCAGGGCATGCAGTACTTCGTCAGCATGTTCAGCGGCCAGGCCCAGCTGCGCCATGTGGACAACGAGCGGTACGGACGGTGGGAGTGGACCACCGTGCGCGACGTCATCGGCGCCCATCTGGCCGCACAGGGCTGAGCCCGGCACCCCGCGCTGCGGGGAGCGAGACCGACGCGTCGCAGCCCCGGTCCGTCCGGCGTCCGTCGTCGTTGGGCAATACCGGCGCGGCCTCAGTACTGTTTGACCATGGCCTCCTCCCTCAGAAACAGCCGCGCTGCTGCGCTTCCCGCCAAGCTCTCCCGATCCTGGCTGCTGGCCTCCGCGGCGTCCGAGGACAACTTCATCCCGGCCCTGACCTCCGAGGCGGACTCCGTGGTCTTCGACATGGAGGACGCCGTACCCGCCGGCGGCAAGGCGGAGGCCCGCGAGCGCGTGGTCGAGGCGCTCTCCACGGGAATGACGGCGTGGGTGCGGGTCAACGGGATCGAGACGGACTACTGGGCGGACGATCTCGCCGCGCTCTCCAAGGCCCCGGGCCTGCGCGGGGTGATGCTCGCCATGACCGAGAAGCCGGAGCAGGTCACCCACACGGCCATGCGACTCACGGCCGGTACCCCCGTGCTGGCCCTGATCGAGTCCGCCCTGGGCATCGAGAACGCGACGGCGATCGCCAGCGCCCCCGGCACCTTCCGTCTCGCGTTCGGCGTGGGTGACTTCCGCCGTGACACGGGAGCCTCGGACGAGCCCATGGCGCTCGCCTACGCGCGCGCCAAGCTCGTCGTCGCATCCCGCGTGGGACAGCTGCCCGGGCCGATCGACGGCCCCACCGTGGGGGCGCTCGGCGACACCCTGCTGGAGGCGTGCAAGGTCACCGCGTCCATGGGGATGACCGGCAAGCTGTGCCTGCTGACGGATGCAACGGACACCATCAACCGGGGGTTGTCCCCGAGCGATTCCGAGATCAAGTGGGCGTCGGAGCTCCTGCGGGAGCACGAGGCGGGCGCCATCGTGGGCGACGGCTCCTACCTTCCCCGTCTGGCCCGCGCCCAGAAGATCTCCTCGCTCGCGGACTCCTACGGGCTCTGGAACGCCTGACCCCGCCGGCGATCCTCTGGGTCGTCTGCGCAGGGGCGGACTCCGGGCTCCACCACGCGGAGCGGCACGGCCGTCAAGCGAACGACGGGGTGCACGCGTCCACGGCCCACCGCTCTCCGGGAATCATGTGATGCTCGAGCGTGATCCGGCTCCCTGGAACCACATCGGTGAGGGAGTCCCATTTCCGCAGTCCTGCCGTACTCCTGCCGCGATGAACGCGTCGAGCTGCACTTTCGCATCCCGGGCGGATGTGCTCGCGCGGGTGTTTCCGACATACCTTCGTCGACCGGCATTCCTCGGACGATCCTCGCGGTACGAAGTCTGAAGCGTTCTGCTACGACACGACTCTCCAGGACAGCCGAGCCCTTGAACGTCTGCGGAAGTCACGAAGCTCGAAGAGTACCGATCCAATCCGCCGATCATCCATCGCATGTGATCGTGCGACCGGTCTCGACCAGTGGGCATCCCTCGGAACGCGTTCGGCAGCGCCGAGGGATGGACGATCGACACAAGCAGGGATTGGCAGCGTGGGCGGGCATCAGACACGAGGCGTTCGCCTCTACCCGGGAACACCATGTTCTCGCAGCAGCGGGGTCGGTGTGACTGCGCTGCTGGTTCTGGTGTTACCAGCAGTTGTGCTTCTACCGTGCACCATACCTAGCACCCCAGCATCACTTTTTCGAAGCGGAAGGAGCGGTCAGGGCCCGGGTGGTGGGTGTGGCTGCGCATCGGTGGTTGGTGGCCGGGGTGGAAGAACTCGGCGATGCGAAACCCGCACCGGTTGACGTAGAAGTGGATGTTGCGCTGCTCGAAGTGGGGGGTATTCGTCTCCCATACCCGGGTGCCGGGGTAGCGGGCCCCGATCGCTTCCCGGGCGCCGCCGCCAACTCCGTCCCCGTGATGACCGGCATCGATGAAGAACAACTCAAGTCCGCGTCGGCCGTGCAGGCAAGCCGGTCCATGCGGTCGTACGGCTCGAGCTCGACAAGTCGGAGGGTGGACGTCGGGGACTGCTCAGTCATGGAGGGTCTTCTCCACAGGTTTTCACGAGGTCCGCTTCGGAGTACCAACGACACTTGACTCAACAGACCATTTGGTCTGTTAGATTCCTCGCATGAACAATGTCGAAGAGCAAGCGGCCACCAGAGCCACGACGAAGGAGTGGGCATCGCTCGGCGTCCTCACGCTGGCGGTCGGGCTGTTATCGGTCGACGGAACCGTTCTGGCGCTCGCCGTACCCTCGATCAGCGAGGATCTGCGACCGACGAGCACCCAGGTCCTATGGATCGGGGACATCTACTCCTTCGCCCTCGCGGGCCTCCTCGTCACGATGGGGAATGTGGCCGACCGGGTCGGACGTAAGCGACTGCTGTTGATCGGGGCCGCCTGCTTCGGTGCGGCGTCGGTGCTGGCGGCTTTCGCGCCGAGCCCGGAGGTGCTCATCATGGCTCGGGCCCTGCTCGGCGTTGCGGGGTCGACGTTGATGCCCTCGACGCTCTCCCTCGTGCGGGCCACATTCCGCAACCCGCGGCAGCGCACCACGGCCATTGCCGTCTGGGCGGCAGGGGCCTCAGGCGGGGCCGCGGCAGGCCCCCTCGTCGGCGGCGCGCTGCTCGAGCACTTCCGGTGGGGCTCGGTCTTCATGATCAACGTGCCGATCATCGTCGTGATCCTCGTCGCAGGTGTCTTCCTGCTCGAGGAGTCGCGGGGTCGGGATCGCGCCGCGATCGATCTGCTCTCGGCCGGACTGTCCGTCACGGCGATCGTCCCGGTGGTGTACGCCGTCAAGCCCCTCGCCGGACACGGTCTGGAGTGGTCCGTGCCCGCCTCGGCGGTGCTCGGTGTGGTCGCGGGCGTCGCCTTCGTCCGGCGCCAGCGTCATCTCCGCACCCCGCTGATCGATCTCACGTTGTTCCGCGTCCCCGCGTTCACGGGGGCGATACTCGCGAACTCACTGGGCGTCTTCGCGTTCATCGGGCTGCTGTTCTTCTTCTCGCAGTACCTGCAGCTGGTCCGCGGACTCTCACCGCTGGAGGCGGGCATCCACCAGCTGCCCTCGACCGTCGCCTCCGTGACGGCTGTCGCCGTCGTGGGCCTGCTCGCACGCCGTCTCGGTCGTGGACGCGCCATCGGCGGTGCCCTCCTCGTCGCGGGTGCCGGTATGGGAGCCCTGGTGGTGACGGAGGGCTTCTCGACGTATGCCGGCATCGCCCTGTCACTCGTCGCCCTCGGGCTCGGCGTCGGGGTGTCGATGACGCTCGCCACCGACGCCGTCGTCGCGGCGGTACCTCGCGAACGGGCCGGAGCCGCATCGGCGATCTCCGAGACCGGGTACGAACTCGGCACGGCCCTCGGTATCGCGGTCCTGGGGTCCCTGCAGATGGCCTTCTACCGCTCACAGCTGGATCTCGACGGCGTGCCCGCAAAGGACGTCGACGCAGTCCGCGAGTCCCTCGCGAGGGCCTCGGACGTCCTGCCCCCGAGCTCGGAGGTCCTCTCTCGGGCCCAGGAGGCGTTCACTGTCGGTATGCAGCTGACCTCCGTGTGCGCCGCCGTGCTCCTCGTCGTGGGGGGCGTCATCGCCCTACGGGTCATCGCCGCCGATGAGGACGCCACGTGAGCGGCAGCCGGGGGGTTCGCCCCCTGCGTGATCGTGACCGGACGAGGGCGCAGATCCTGGAAGCCGCGGAACGGATGATCGCGGTACAAGGCCTGGCAGTGAGCGTCGCCGGCATCGCCCAGCGGGCAGGTGTCTCCAAGAGCGGGCTCCTGCACCACTTCCCCTCGCGGGAGGCGCTGCTCCTCGCTGTTGCCGAGCGGGGCCTGCAGGAGCTGATCGACGAGGTCGAGCGGCACCTCGACCCTGCTGACACAACCCCTGGTCGGCGTACCCGGGCCTATGTCCGGACGCTCTGCGGAGACAGCCCGAGAGCCGCGGCCCTGTTCTCGCCGACCGCACTGCTCAACGCCCTTCTCACCGTCCCCGGTGCGCAGGCCCTGGTGCGCCAGGACGCCGAGTACTGGCGCCGGTTCTTCGGCGAGGACGGGCTCCCTGCGGCGCGCTACCTGGTGGTCCGTCATGCAGCCGAGGGCTTGGCCGCGGCCTCCACGGTCTCCCCCTACCTCACGCCCGATGAGCTCGCCGTGGCTCGCGGCGCCCTCCTCGACCTGGTCACCGCCGTTCCGGGTGGGATCTGAGCCCACCGAGCGCCGCGGGGCTCGGACTCCCGACCACCCTTGCAACACGATGAGGTGGGCGGACGGGAATGTGGGCGAGCCTCGGTGGTCGCGTCAGGTCCGAGCCCGCGAGCCGCAGCCTGCTCGGTTGGGCTTCCACCGACCCGTCGACGACCACCATCACGACCCTTACGACGACTGTGCGAAAAATCGCCGTCCGCTCCAGGGCCAGGTGGGGTTGTCGTACTCCCGGTCCCGGTGGTGCGACCAGCCAGAAGATGATCGGACCGACGATGCCATAAGCCAGTAGGAGCGCCGGCCGGAGCCGGCCTCGACCGGTCGAGGAACACGTCCGGGTCCGCCGTGCGTACGACCGCAGACTCTTCTGCGGTCGTTCGGCCGTTCTTCACACCGTTCTCGTTGTTTTCCCGCACACGGCGGGGTCGAGCTCGAGCACCCCGACGGGGACCACGCGCGACAGCTCGGTCGATGATGCTCGTGTCTGCATCCGGCAAAGCTGCTCAGAGCGGTACTACCGGTCGGTGTCCTCGGAGGCGTCGCTCCCTGGAGTCGGAACATCGCCTGAGGGGCCGTCGTCGCAGTGACAGGTGGTTCACGGATCCCTGGCGCCCACATCACACGACGCCCACCTCCTCCGGGGCGCCTGTACACCCCGACCGAATCCGAACTGTGTGAGGACAATTTCGAGTACCCCGGAAACGACGGCCGTGGAAGCCACCGAGTTCTGCCGTGGCTTCCACGGCGACTATCACGACCATGGTCACATCAAGCGTTCGGACGACGGTGACGGTACCTCTGCTCATCGTCCGAAGCTTGACCCGTGCAGGCGGGACCCGCCGGAGACGGGACCGAGTGACTCATGACGAGTGGTCCAGCGGAAGCGCGGTTCAGCGTGCGTCGATGAAGGTGGGGTGTTGATCCATCGGGTGAGGGCGCCGAGGTGTGCGTCGTGGGAGACGTCGGCGGGTTCGGCACGGTTGTCCTCGTGCCGCGGTGGGTGAACGGGATCGTCTGCTCGTCGGTGAACATGCCGTGTTCGGCGTAGAGGGCCGGGGTCGGGGCGGTGATACTCGTCCATTCCTCCCAGCAGGGTCCCATGATGACGGTGATCGCCCGGGCCATCACGCCCGCATCGAACCGCGGCCACGAACCATCGTCGCGTTCTTCGACGTTCGCGACCCACGCAGACGCAGGAGGGCGGTCCCCGAGAGTGGCCCACGAGGACGACTTCTCGGCCGGTGGAGTGTGGGTGTCAGGAGAGGAATTCCCGGCTGCCACCGGCGAGTCCATGAAGTATCACCACCGCCGGATCGGCGCCGTCGAGGACGGTGCAGGTCGTGCTCACACCCCGTGGGAGACGATTCCCTGCGTCAACTCGGCCGTCCAGTGCTCCCAGGGCGAATTCTCCGCGTTCGTCGAGGAGCGCTGCAGGATCGCGCCGGATGGGGATGATGCCGTCCTCACCGGGGTGGAGGGGTCTGCTGTGTGGTGGAGCGTGGGATCGGTTCATGGGTCCCGGGCCGGGTTTCATGACACCGACCGGTGTGGTCGAGGATCCGGTGGTCAGTGGCATGGAGCGGGTGGAGCTCGAGGAGCACATCGCCCGTGAGAGATGGCACGAGCCCTGTTTCCGTTGCCGGAAACAGGGCTCGTGGTGTGAGCGACGTATCTGCCTCTTCGTCCAGCAGGAGTATGTCGTCGGGTTACTTGCGGGTGGTGTGCTCGTCGATGCGTGAAGTGCTGACGGAGCGTGATCCGAGGAGTCCGGTGAAGGAGGCCACGACTGCGCCGATCAGGAGGCCGAAGAAGGTCCACAGGGTCCCTGCGGCCGCGGTGTCGGCTGCTTCTTCGGCTTCGGGGGCGTTCTCCTGTGCGGTTCGGGCCACCTCGTCCTGTGCGTCGGAGGCTGCCTGGCTGGCTTCTGCGGCGCTGACGTCAGGAGCGGCGTCGGCGGCCTGCTGGGGGTTCTGCGTCACGGCGTCACTGACGGTGGAGGCGGTGGATCCGAGGATGCTGCCGGCGGCGCCCAGGACATTGCCGACCAGCAGGCCGGCGAGTACCACGATGGCCAGCAGGGACGTGGCCCAGGTGAGGAAGCCGTGGATGAGGCCGCTGCGGGCCGAGAGGGCGCCGGCGACGTATCCGCCGGCGGCCAGGGCGAGGGCCAGGGTGATGATGGAGGAGATTCCGGTGGCGATTCCGACGCCCTCGCCGGGATTACCTGAATCCAGGTCCGCCAGACCCAGACCGAGGGTCGCGGTGATGAGGGAGAGCAGGATGGTCAGGGCCAGGAACGTGACGACGCCGGCGATCACCGCTCCCCAGGAGATGTTGCGGAGGCTACCGGGTCGGTCGTCGCCGAAAGCGGCTTCTTTCCATGAGGTCCTCGGTGTTACGGAGACTTCGTGGGACGAAGCGCGACCGGCCTTCGAGGGTGTGGTGCTGGGCATGGGAGCTCCTGAAAGAGGTGGAGGTCATCCCCGGTGGATGAAGGGTACGCGGGGATGATGTGAGTAAGGGTATTGATGCGTATCCATGCGGGCGTGCGAGGGCTGCGCGGGTCTCGAGGAGAACTCCGGAGGGCTGTCCCGGCTCGCCTGGTGCAGGTGGGGGCAGATGTGGTCGAGCAGGCGTCAGGGACCACCCGACAGCGTGGGGGTGGTGTCGGGTGGTCCCCGACCTCCGCCTGACCTGGACCACCTGGTAGTAAGGGGTAATACCAGGTGGTTGCCCGGGGATGGTTATTTGAACGCGTCCTTCACGTTCTCGCCGGCGTCCTTGAGGTTGCCCTCGGACTGTTCGGCCTGCCCTTCCGCCTGGAGACGCTCGTTATCGGTCGCATCCCCGTAGGCCTCCTTGGCTTTTCCGGCGACCTTCTCGGCGGCGTTCTTGATCTTGTCGTCCAGTCCCATGGCGTGTTCCTTCGTGTAGATGTTGCTGATGGATCGGGTCGGTGCACTGCTGTCATCCAGGGATGAGGGATCATCTCCGAGATCTGGCGGCTGGTGTGTCGCCGAACTCCTTGATCGATGTATCCATCACCTCTACCAGACCATACAGACTCACTCGAAAATCTACAAACTAGGTATTCTTTTTAGTCATTATTTTAGTAATAAGTACTCTTGTTATCATTGTGTGACAGGCTGGTTCGTTGACGTCAGCTGACGTCTGGTCCTCAGGACGGTCATGGAAGGTGAGGCAAAGATGAGTGAGTGCGACGATGATCGGGCTCGCTCCCGATCGAACCCGCTCGAGCACGTCGAGACCATGGTGGACACCCTGCGCCAGTTGCGTCAGCTCACCGATCGGGGATACCGGGAGCACCGGGACGCCATGCACCTCAATGACAAGGACATGGCTGCTCTGGAGTATCTGTCCCAGGAGTGGAAGGACGAACGCACGGTGAGTCCCAAAGACGTTGCGGCACACCTGGGGCTGACCTCCGCCACGACGACGGCGATCATCGACAGGCTCGAGAACGAGGGATATCTCCAGCGCCGTCGTGCCACGCGTGATCGCAGAGGGGTTCATCTCACGCCGGCACCGGCGATGAAGGATTGGGAACGGCGGCATCCTGTCGAATCATTACGGGCAAGCGTCATCGACGCCGCCACTCATCTCGGTGGTGAGGAGGCCCGCATCGTCCAGGGCTATCTCTCCACGGTCCTCGACGACGTCCGACGACGCCTGACCTGAGAACCGCCTCGTCCGGATCATGAGTAGCAGAGCTCACCCAGGAGCAAGACCTTCCTGGCATGTTCCCGCAGGGATGGATGCTCATGTCGAACTACGGGACCGGCAACACGACGCCGCCCGTACTCGGGAGCATCAGCACGGAGTGGTGAACACGACGCCCTGTCCTCCAATGGCCGACAGCCCCGTCGACCGCTCGACGACTGAAGTCGACACATGTTCCCTCATCCGAACCGACGACGACTTCGGACTGTCCCGAGAAGTTTCCCATCCACTGAGACCGTCCAGAAGGCGTTGACAGGGCTGACGTCCTGGAGGGAAACGGCTATGGCTGCAGGCTTGGGCAAAGCAGATACCGCATGGCTCGACGAGGATGCTGCAGGGACCATCGGGCATCCGTGATCATGGCCTTCGAAGAGGCGAGCTCGCCGTACGCCCCCGAGGAGAACCGAGTAGGGGATTCGCGTAGCCATGGCTCATGCCCGTGGAGGCCGACAGGATCTGATCGCGCCTCGCCCAGCCGTGCAGTGGCTCCTCTCGTCCGGGCGGGGATCCCGGGGCAGGCAATAGAAACGGGCGCAGACAGGTTACAACCGTTCGACACCAGCTTCCCGCTGTTCATCGACCTACCAGGAGACACCTCATGATCGGATTCATCATCGCCGGCCTCATCATCGGCGCACTTGCACGCCTCATCAAACCGGGGAAGCAGAACCTGGGCCTTCTCGCCACGCTGCTGCTGGGGCTCGTGGGATCCATCATCGGCGGCTCGGTCGCGAGCCTTCTCGGCACGGGCGACATCTTCGAGCTGAACATCTTCGGATTCATCGTCTCGGTCATCGCGGCCGTACTGTTGATCGGCGTCGCCGAGACGCTCGCCGGTCGCCGCCGCGTCACCCGCTGAGTACTGCAGGGGAGGGGCGGCGCCGGCTGTTCCTCCCCTACCCGGCGCCGGTCCGGCCTATCCCGGGTAGGCGGCCATCTCACCGGTTGCCCGTGGAACGGGTACGAGGCGGGTGAGCTGGGTGACGTGCTTGGGTTCGAGCTCGCCGAGGTGGCTGACGCCGAGCAGGCGCATGGTCCGCTCGATCTCGTCCCGGAGGATCGCGATAGTCCTGTCCACGCCCTCGCGCCCGCCGGCCATCAACCCGTAGAGGTAGGCGCGGCCGATCAGGGTGAACTTCGCCCCCAGGGCCATGCACGCCACGATGTCCGCCCCGTTCATGATGCCGGTGTCCACCATGACCGTGGCATCCGCCCCCACCTCGCGGACCACCTGCGGCAGCAGGTGGAAGGGGATGGGTGCGCGGTCGAGCTGACGGCCGCCGTGGTTGGAGAGGATGATGCCGTCCACCCCCAGATTCACCAGGCGCACGGAGTCCTCGACGTTCTGCACACCCTTGATCACGATCTTCCCGGGCCACAGGTCCCGGATGACGGCGAGGTCCTCGTAGCTGATGGTCGGATCCATGGCCGCGTTGATCAGATCCCCCACCGTTCCGCCGGTGTCGGTCAGGGACGCGAACTCGAGCTTGCGCGTGGTGAGGAAGTCGATCCACCACCACGGCCGGGGGACGGCGTCGAGGATGGTGCCGATGGACAGCTGAGGTGGGATCGAGAACCCGTTGCGCTTGTCCCGCAGGCGGGCGCCGGCCACCGGGGTGTCCACGGTGAACATGAGGGTGTCGAATCCCGCCTCACCGGCACGGCGTGCGAGCTCGTAGGAGATCTCCCGCTGTCGCATCACGTACAGCTGGAACCAGTTGCGCCCGTTCGGATTGGCCTCCTTCACGCCCTCGATCGAGGTGGTCCCGAGGGTGGAGAGGGTGAAGGGGATGCCCGCGGCCGCCGCGGCGCCGGCCCCCGCGGTCTCGCCCTCGGTCTGCATGAGCCGCGTGAACCCGGTGGGGGCGATGCCGAAGGGCAGGGCGCTGGGGCCGCCGAGGATCTCCACGGAGGTGTCCACGTGCTCGGCCGGGCGGAGAATCGAGGGGTGGAACTCGATGTCCTCGAACGCCTGCCGGGAACGCTTCATGGACAGCTCGCCCTCCGCGCCGCCGTCCGTGTAGTCGAAGGCGGCCCGCGGGGTGCGCCGCTTGGCGATCGTGCGCAGATCCCCGATGGTCAGCGCCGCGTCCAGCCTCCGCTTCTTCCCGTTCAGCTCGAACTTCTTGAACTGCATCAACTCGAGCAGTTCGGCGGGGACGGGAAGCTGGCGCTGGATCACGGGGAACGTCCTTTGGACTTCGACGGCGAAGGATCGGGTGAGCGGGTGCCCGCCCCGGCGACCGGGACCGGATCCACTCGTTGAAACGATTCACTCTAACCGTCCGGCGAACCCGAGGGCAACCATCGGATCCGGAGACCGACCAGCAGGAACTGCGGCGGGCTACACGGAGGTCCCGGTACCGGGCCCGCCGTAGTGACCGGGCCACTCCTCCAGCCGGATGCGGGTGATGTCCCGGATCTCACCGGCGGTACCCCACTCGTTCCGGCCCAGCCGTGAGAGCGGTTCCAGGGCGTCGATGGCGGGGTGGTCGCCGTCGAGCACGTCCTCGGAGACCACAGCGTGCAGCACCTCCCCGAACACCAGGGTGCAGTCGCCCATCTCCTGGGTGGAGTGCAGTCTGCACTCCAGTGCCACGGGGGATTCGAGGACCCGCGGGGGCCGCACGGTGGCGCTCGGTTCGCGGGTGAGCCCCACCATGTCGAACTCGCTCACGTCCGGTGCGAAGCCGGTGCCGGTGGCGTTGACCTCCTCGAACAGGCGCTCCGGGGTGAAGGCCACCACGAATTCGCCCGTGGCCTCGATGTTGCGCACCGAGTCCTTCCGTCCCACGGAGGTGAACTGGACGATCGGCGGGTTCACCGAGGCGATGGTGAAGAAGGAGTGCGGGGCGAGGTTGTCCATGCCGTCCGCGGAGGTGGAGGAGATCCAGGCGATGGGGCGCGGGACCACCACGGAGGTGAGGAACGCGTAGAAGTCCCGGCTCGACGCCGGATCGGGCACCACGTCCCTACGCATCGGAGCCCGGTGCCTTCCCGGCGAGCAGTGCGCGCAGGGTGAGCGGCGGGCGCCCGGTGAGGTGCTCGACGTCGGGGGAGAGCCCGGCCATCTCGCCGCGGGCGATCGCCGTGTAGGTGCTGACCCAGCGCTCCACCTCCCACTCCGGTGCGCCGTGGTGGGCGCGCGAGGCGAGAGCCTCCTCGTGCGTCTCGTCCACGAAGCGGACGGTGGCCGGGGTCAGCTCCGTGATCAGCGCCGCCGCCTCCGTGAGCGTGAAGGCCTCGGATCCGGTGAGATCGTAGCTCTTCCCGGCGTGGGCGCCGGGGTCCCTGAGCACCGCTGCGGCCGAGGCCGCGACGTCGGACTGCGCGACGGCGGAGAGGCGCCCGTCACCGGCCGGTCCGCGGATGACGCCGTCCTCGGCGAAGGCGGGAACGGCCTCGAGGTAGAGGTTGTCCCGCAGGAACGTCCAGGAGAGGCCCGAGGCGCGGAGGTACTCCTCCGTGTGCCAGTGGTCGCGGCCGAGGAGGAACGTGGCCTCGGGGGAGGCACCGAAGAAGGACGTGTACACGACGTGACGTACCCCGGCCTGCCGCGCGGCGTCGATGAAGGAGCGGTGCGTGGCCACGCGGTCCTCCTCCTCGGCGGCGGAGACCATGAGGACCACGTCGACGCCGGTCAGTGCCTCGACGGTCGCCCCGACGTCGGCGTAGGAGGCCTGCCGGACGACCGACTCCGGGAGCTGCGGCGCCCGGTCCGGTGAGCGGACGGGGAGCACGAGCGGTACGCCCTCGGAGGAGAGGATGCGGGCGACGCCGCCGCCCACCACCCCGGTGGATCCGGTGACTGCGATGCGAGGTTCCATGTCCGTCCCAGCCACGACCGGGCCGGAATTATTTCCTCGTCGATCATCTCCTCGTGTCCGTTCATCCCCTGTTCGCCCCGGCGTAGGGCCCCGTAGGTCGCGTGCGTCTACCGTGGCTCCAATGGCCGGACGATTCGTGGCGATCGGGGACTCCTTCACCGAGGGCGTGGGGGACTGGAACCCTACGTTCCCCAACGGTGTGCGCGGGTGGGCGGATCGCGTGGCCAAGCAGCTCGGGCGGCAGGACCCGGGCTGGGAGTACGCGAACCTGGCCATCCGCAGCAAGCGCCTGCACCATGTCCGCGACGAACAGCTGGAGTGGGCGCTGGCCCTGGAGCCCACGCTCGTCAGCCTCTACGCCGGGGGCAATGACATCCTCGAGCTGCGCACCGACATGCCCGTGCTGCTCGGCGAGTACGAGCGCATGGTGGCGCGCATCGCGGACTCCGGGGCGCGCCCGCTGCTCTTCACGGGGTTCGACATCCCGCTGAGTCCCGTGTTCGAGCCGATGAAGCGCCGTAACTGGCAGTTCAACGATGCCGTGCGGCGCATCGCCGGCGACCACGACGCCGTCCTGGTGGACTACTGGTGCTTCGAGGAGTACTCGGACCCCGGTCTCTGGGACGCGGACAGGATCCACATGTCACCTGCAGGGCACCGCAATCTCGCCGCCCACGTGCTGCGGATCCTCGGCGTGGACCACTCCCTGGTACCGCGGCTCCCCGAGCCTGAGGGGTACGCGGGTCTGGTGGCGGGCCTGCGCCGGGAGACGGCGTGGCTGGGGGAGTGGGTGGTGCCGATGTTCGGCCGGCGGCTGCGGAGGATCACCCTGGGGGACGAGCTGCAGCCGAGGTGGCCCACCCCGGTGCGACCTGCCGACGGGTTGAAGCGCCTTGCCCGCGCGCGGCGGGCGGTCACGAAGTGAACCCCGGGGGCAGGGAGTGCCGCGGTTAGACTGGGCGGACTATGGACTTCATGCGCAGACTGAGCACCCCGATCATCTGGCTGCTGATTGTGGGCCTCGTCCTCGGGATCGGCGCGGGTTTCTTCCAGGTCGTCTTCTGAGCCCTACCCGACGCCCGGGTCCGGTGACCAGGGTCCGACGACGGGTCGCACGGGTGCGCTCCACCGAGTAGGGTGATAAGCATGCTTAGCGTTCGACGCTCGGCTTGACCCGTCCGGCACCCCAGCGCCGGACACCCCGTCTGTAGAGGGAGAATATCCATGGCCTCCGAGAACACAGCAGGATCGACCGACCAGTACACATTCCAGAACCCCGTCACCCGGTTCGAGAGCATCACGCCGCCGGCCGAGCACACGCCCGAGCCCGGCCTCGACGCCGACATGGGGATCAAGGCGGACCGCGGCGAGACCTCCTACCGCGGCACCGGCCGGCTCGAGGGCCGCAAGGCACTCATCACCGGGGCCGATTCCGGCATCGGTGCCGCCGTCGCCATCGCCTACGCACGTGAGGGTGCCGACGTCGCCCTCTCCTACCTCCCCGAGGAGGAGGAGGACGCCCAGGTCATCAAGGGCCTGATCGAGGCCGAGGGGCGCACCGCGGTGTGCCTTCCCGGCGATCTCAAGGACGCCGACTACTGCGTGTCCCTCGTGCAGCAGGCCGTCGACGGCCTCGGTGGCCTCGACATCCTCGTGAACAACGCCGGCAAGCAGATCGCCGTCGAGACGCTCGAGGAACTGACCGACGAGCAGCTGGACCACACCTACAAGACGAACATCTACTCGTTCTTCCGGGTGACCAAGGCGGCGCTGAAGCACCTCCCCGCCGGTTCGGCGATCATCAACAGCACCTCGATCCAGGCCTACGAGCCCTCACCCACCCTCGTGGACTACGCCAGCACCAAGGCCGCGATCAACAACTTCACCAAGGGACTGGCCCAGCAGCTGGCACCCAAGGGGATCCGCGTCAACGCCGTGGCCCCGGGTCCCATCTGGACGCCGCTGCAGCCCTCGGGCGGACAGCCCGCCGAGGAGCTGCCCGAGTTCGGCAAGAGCACCCCGCTCGGCCGCGCCGGCCAGCCCACCGAACTCGCACCGGCCTACGTGTTCCTCGCCTCGGCGGAGTCCAGCTACGTGATCGGTGAGACGCTCAACGTCAACGGCGGTATGCCTTCGCCGTGATCCGCAGCGGTGCGATCCATCCCGAGTGGATCGTGCCCCGCACGAAGAACCCCCGGTCTCCGCGAGGAGACCGGGGGTTCTTCCGTTCCTGGACCCCGGAACAGGGGAGGTTCGAAGTGCTCAGCGTTCCCCGGGGGCGTCGAAGTCCATGCGGTCGATCCGGCGGTGGTACCGCATCCCGGTGAGTCCACCGAGCACCGCGCCGACCAGGGCGATCGCGGCCACGACCAGGAGCCCGATCAGCCCCGGTCCCGTGAGGTCACCGAGTGCAGGGACGCCGATGCTCCCGAACTGGGCCGGAACGTCGATCCTGTTGCCGGCGATCAGGCCGATGATGGTCAGCACCACGGCCACGATCAACGCCCAGAGCCACACGGCGACACCCTGCAGGAGCCCGCTGAAGCGTGCCATCCGGCCCGCGACGTAACCGCCCGCGTAGTAGGAGGCCAGGAGGATCACACCCAGGACGACGGCGGCGGTGATGCCGGTGGCCTGCAGCTCCGCCGAGCCGGTGGTCAGATCAGCGGTGGTCAGGTCGGACCCGTACCCGAACAGGGCCGCCACGGAGCCGGCCAGCGCGGTCAGGATCACGAACAACCCGGTGGCCGTCAGCCAGCCGAAGAAGGCGGATCCGAACTTCATGCCACCGAAGTGCTCCTTCTCCCGCTGGTGGATCAGTTTCCTGTCCTCGAGGCTGGGCAGGGGGCGGGCAGTGGTGCCCGGTGCCGGGGAGCGGTCGAGGTCACGGTCGAGGTCGCGGTTCCCCGTGTCGAGGTCACGTGCCGGCCGGTGGTCCCTGGTCGCGGTGACCGGGACGGCCCGGGTGTCCGTGCGCCCCTGCATCCCGGGCCCTGTCACCTCCGGGCTCCGGGTGGTGTCGGTGGTCCGTGAGGCGGGGATGGGTGATGTGGAGGGCCGGATCTCGTCCGCCGAGCCCCCCGAGTACATGCCCGGGACGTACTCCTCGGTGAGGTCGTCGTCCACGGAGTGACTGCCCGCGGCGTCCCGCGATCCGCCGGACATGCCCTGACCGGCGGGATCCCGCCGGTCGCCGTCCCTGTTGCCTGGTGTACTCACTGGTCCTCCTGATGTCAGGGCCCGGAGGCTCCTAAGTCGGCTTAGCATCACCAGTATTCCACGGCGCCTCCAGGTGGAGGCCGTGGCGCGGCGCCCGTGGATGCGAGACTTGCGTCATGGAACTACAGGTCATCATGACGGTCGTCTGCGGGGCGCTCATCGCGGTGGGGATCGCCGGGATCATCATCCCGGTGCTGCCCGGGAGCATCCTCGTCATCGTGTCGCTCCTGGTGTGGGCGCTCACCGTGGCCAGCACCGAGGGCTGGGTGGTCTTCGCGATCGGCACCGTCCTGGCGGGTGCGGGGCTCGCCTCGGGGCTCGTGCTGACCGGCCGGGCGCTCCAGCAGCGCCAGATCCCCGGACGCTCGGTGGTCGTCGGGGTGCTGGCGGGGATCGTGGGGTTGTTCGTGATCCCCGTCGTGGGCCTGTTCGTGGGCTTCGCCCTGGGCCTGTTCGCCAGCGAGTGGGTGCGCCAGCGCAGCGTGGGCCCCGCCGTGGGCTCGAGCATCCACGCCCTGAAGGCCACGGGCCTCGGGATCCTCGTGGAGCTCGGTCTCGCCTGCGCGGCCGCGACCACCTGGGTGATCGGCGCCTGGGTCTACTTCGCCACCGCCTGACGCCCGGCCCGAGGTATCGGGCCGGGGTGTGACGTCAGTACTGGGCGGAGAGCGAGAGCGCTGCCACGATGAGCGCGAGGTGGCTCAGCCCCTGTGGCAGGTTGCCCATGAACGAGTTGTCCGACGGCTCGATCATCTCCGCCATGATGCCGACGTCGTTCGCGAGGGGCAGGAGCTGCTCCATCAGCTCCACCGCCTCCTCGCGGCGGCCCACGGCCACGAGGGCGGACACGGCCCAGTAGGCGCAGGCCACGAACGTGGACTCCTCCTTCTCCATCCCGCTGTACCGGTACAGCAGGGGGCCGGCGCCGAGCTCCTCGCGCAGGGCGTCGATGGTGGCGGACATCCGGGGGCCGGTGTCGAACCCGGTCATGGCGTGCAGCAGGATCGAGGCATCGAGTTCGGTGGAGCCCGGGTACCAGACGTAGCTCTGGCGCTCCTCGGACCATCCGTTCTCGTGGACCCACTCGCTGATGCGGTCCCGCTCGGCCGCCCAGCGTTCCACCGAGCCCTGCATCTGCCCACGCTCGGCGAGCAGTACCGCGCAGCGCAGGGCGTTCCAGCACCCGAGCTTGGAACTGACGTAGTGCCGTTCCTCCGGTAGCTCCCAGATCCCTGCGTCGCGCCGGTGCCAGACGTCGCAGGCGAGATCGGCGAGGTCGGCGAGCTGGCGGATGGTGGCCGGGTCCAGGACGTGACCGGCGTCCACGTACTGCCAGACGATGTCGAAGACGTCGCCGAAGACCCCGAGCTGGAGCTGTCCGGCGGCGGGGTTGCCGTCCACCACGGGGCCGATCCCGCGCCACCCCGTCAGGTCGGGGGTCTTGGTTCCCTGCGGCAGGTCGCCGTTGAGCCGGGTGAACACCTCGAGCTCCGTACCCTGCGCGCGGAGGTTCTTCAGCATCCAGGACACCGCGGCGTGGACCTCCTCGCGGACCCCCACCCGGGTGAGCGAGTGCAGCGTGTAGGCGGTGTCCCGTACCCAGGTGTAGCGGTAGTCCCAGTTCTTACCGCCCGCGAGGCTCTCCGGCAGGGAGGTGGTGGCCGCTGCGGCGATCGACCCCGACGGGCTGTGCAGCAGGAGCTTCAGCGCCAGGGCACTCCGGAGCACCTCCTCCCGGTAGTCGCCGTCGTACGCGAAGTCCTCGGACCAGGTCTCCCAGTTGCGGATGGTGCGGTCCACGCCGTCGTCGATGGTCCGCGGATCCGGGAGCGGGAGCGGCTCCTTGTGGGTGGAGACCACCGCGATCAGGTGGCGTGATCCCTCCTGCGTGGTGAAGGCTCCCTCGACCAGCTGGCCCTCCGGCTGCGTGAGCCCGTGGTCGATCCCCAGGATCCCGAGCGCCGTGCCGTCGAGCCGCAGGATCGGATGGTCCGCACCGAGGTCCAGCCAGGGCGAGGCCGCCCCGAAGCAGGTACCGGGCCTGACCTGCCAGGCCATGCCCACCTGGCCGGAGAGACCGTCGACGCGACGGGCCAACTCCCCCCAGGGCAACCGCCCGGCCACACCGGTGTTGAGGGAATCGGTGACGCGCACGGTCCCGGTGTCCGTGGTGTAGGTGGTCTCCAGCACGTTGGTCCCGGGCGCGTACCGCCTCTCCACCGCGTACTCGGTGGTCGGCGCGAGCATCATGAAGCCCTCGTCGGCGTCCAGGATCCGCGCGAAGGCGGGGCGCGAGTCGAGGTCCGGCGTGGGATACCAGTCGATCGAACCGTCCAGTGCCACCAGTGCCACGGTACGGCCGTCACCGAGGGCGGCGTAGGAACGGAGGTCGACGAAGCCGGCCTGGTCTCGTGTGATGATGTGCCCTCTCGTTCCTGCGCCGCCGTGGTCCTACCTGCCGTACTTCCCGTTGTACCGCCGCTTGTCCGCGCGGGGCTGCTGCTGGTTGCCCCTCCTGTTCAGGACGCGGGAGGCGATGACGGGTACCAGGGCCCAGAGGATTCTTTTCAGCATGGGATGTCCTAACGATCAGCGGTCGGTGCCGCGGTGGTGATCATCATCCTACTGACTATTTCCTACATGGTTCCGGCTTCCGTCACGAACGCGCGCAGGGCCCGGAGCTGGGCGTCCCGTGCCGTCGGATTCAGGTACATCATGTGACCCGCCTCGTGGTAGTGGTGGGTGAACCGTGCGCGTGCGGCGTCGTCGAGGTTCATGTGCGCCCACACGTACTCGGCCGCGAAATGGGGTGTTGCGCCGTCGTGGTACCCGTAGTCCACGTGCACCCGCAGGGCCGGGTTGTGCACCATGAGCCGTTCCAGCACGCCCGACACGTCCACGGGAGCACCCTCGAACGTCCGGTAGCTCCACGGGTGCACCCGCGCGGTGAGGATCTCGTAGGGGAGGTCGTTCTCGTACCCGAGCTCGGCGCGGACGTAGTGGTTCATCGCCGCGGAGTACGGGCCGGTGATGGCCCTGATGCTCGGATCGTCGAAGGAGTCCGAGGCCTGCAGGTGTTCCGGCCGGGCCGTGAAGCGCGCGTCGATCCGGCCGACGGCCAGACCCTCCTCGCGCAGGAGCTCCGCGGCGAACTCGTGGTACGCCCAGCGGAGGTCTGTCCGGCGGATGAAGCCCTCGTCCAGGGTGGTGATGGCGTGCAGGCGTGCCACCACCTCGTCCTTCTCCGCAGCGGTGAGCCGGCTGCCCTGGGTGAGCGCGTACCCGAAGTCGCGCGCCGCGTACTCCTCGGCCTCACGGACCACGTCCGCGAGCTCCCGGTCGCCGTGCCTGCCGTGGTAGTGGGCCACCGCCGCGTAGGTGGGCAGGTGCAGCGCGTACGGGAGGTCGCTGCCCGGGAAGAACCGCAGCGTGGACATGTTCAGCACGGTGGAGATGAGGCCCAGGCCGTTCACGGTCATGCCGTAGGCGTCGAAGAGCCTGCCGGCCACGGCCACCGCGCGGAGCGTGCCGTAGCTCTCGCCCACCAGGTACTTGGGGGAGAGCCACCGGTTGTTGCGCGTGGTCCAGAGCCGGATGACCTCGGCCACGAGGTCCCGGTCCTCGACGAAGGCGTGGAACTCGTCGGCCTGCTCACCCTCCACCACGCGGGAGTACCCGGTGTTCACGGGGTCGATCATGACGAGGTCGCTCGACTCCAGGAGCGAGTCCGGGTTGTCCACGAGGCCGAAGGGTGCCGGCGTCATGGAGCCGACGTCGCCCGAGTCCACCAGGCGGGGGCCGAGCAGCCCCAGGTGCAGCCACACGGAGGCGGAGCCCGGCCCGCCGTTGAAGGCGAAGGTCACGGGCCTGCCGGGTTCGGCGTCCTGCTTCGTGTAGGCCACGACGAAGATCTCGGCCTTGGGCCTGAAGCCGTCCGCCTTGCCGTCCTTCGTCTCCTCGCGCCGCAGCACCAGCCGGCCCGTGGTGGTGGTGTACCTCAGGCCCGAGGGGGAGGTGTGCTCCTTGACCGCGAAGTCGTCGGAGACCTCCTTCGCCGTGACCGGGGAGGAATCCTTGGGTGTGTCCTTCGTCTCGTCAGCCATGCCAGCACTCTACCGGTGGTTCCCCGAAGCAACAGATCTCCGCCGGTGGGTCCGGGTGTCCTACCGGGGCTGCTGCACCTGCTGTGCGGACCCGGGTGAGGGTGCGTCGTCGAGCGCCGGTTCCGCGGCGGAGCCGCCGGCCGGGGAATGCCCGGTCGCGCCGGCGTCGTCCGCCCAGGCGGTGGTGTGCTGCGGTTTCGCGAAGAACAGGGCGGCACCGAAGCCGATGATCACCACGGTGGCCGGGAGGTAGAGGGCCTGGCCCATCGACAGTGCGTACCCGGCCAGTGCCTCGTCCGGTAGCGCCGTCCCCGGCGTGGTGCTGACGCCGTCCGCCCCCACCAGGTTCGTGGTCAGGCGCGCCTGCATGATCGCGGCGATCGCCGCGCTGCCGAGCACCGCGCCCATCTGCCGCGTGGTGTTGTAGACGCCGGATCCCGCACCGGCGAGCGACGGGCTGAGGTTGCGGGTGGCGGTCAGGGACACCGGTGACCAGATCCCCGCGCTCGAGAGTCCGAGCAGGGCGATCGGCAGGAGCAGCTGCCAGATCGGGACGTCCGGGGTGAGGATGGAGCCGAGCCAGAACAGTGCCGCGGACATGCCGGCGAACCCGGCGATCGCGATGTACTTGGGGTTGCCGCGCTGCACGTACTTCCCCACGAACGGTGCCAGGACGCCGGAGATCACGGCCATGGGGGTGAGGAGCAGTGCCGCCTGCGTGGGGGAGAGGCCCCGGACGGTCTGGGCGTACAGCATGAGCGGCAGGGTCATGGTGGTGATGGTGAAGCCCATGGCGGTGATGGAGGTGTTGGCCAGGGAGAAGTTGCGGTCCCCGAAGAGCCTCAGGGGTACCAGGGGCTCGCCCCGGTTGAACCGCTGCCAGAGCACGAAGGCGAAGAGCAGCACGATGCCGCCGATGATCAGCGACCACACCGAGAGCGGCCCGGCGATGGTGCCCCAGTCGTACGTCTCGCCCTCCTGGATGCCGAACACCAGGCAGAAGAGGCCGGCGGCGCTGAGGAACACTCCGAGGAAGTCGAACCGGCGGGACGTGGTGGGCAGCGTGGGCACCAGGCGTGCGGCCAGGACGAAGCCGACGACGCCGACGGGCACGTTGATGAAGAAGATCCACTCCCAGCCGGCGGAGTCCACCAGCAGGCCGCCGACCACGGGCCCCACGAGGGTCGCGATGCCGGCCACGGACCCCCACAGCCCCATCGCGGCCCCACGCCGCTCCGGCGGGAAGATCCGGGTGATCACGGACATGGTCTGCGGTGTCATCAGGGCCGCCCCGAGGCCCTGAAGCACGCGCGCGAGGATGAGGGCGTCCACGGAGCCGGCGAACCCGCACCAGGCACTGGAGACGGTGAACACCACGAGCCCGATCAGGTAGATGCGCTTCGGGCCGAAGCGGTCCCCGAGCCGCCCGGCCATGAGCAGCGGCACCGCATAGGCCAGGAGATAGGCGCTGGTCACCCAGATCACGCTGTCGATCCCCGCTCCGAGTCCCTCCATGATGGCGGGGGTGGCCACCGAGACGATCGTGGAGTCCACGAGGATCATGAAGAAACCGATGACGAGGGACCACAGGGCCGGCCAGGGCCTGATGTCCTGATCCGTGTGCTGGGCAGGGGTCGACCGGGGGGCTTTGCTGGGCATGCCGAGAAGACTACTCCCGCCTCCTGACAAATCCCGGGCTCGCCCGGGGAACGGTGTGCTTTGGGCATACCCTCCGCTTCTGGGTACAGTATTGGTGTTCGGAAGTGGTGCGGGGCTTTAGCTCAGTTGGTAGAGCGTTTCGTTCGCAATGAAAAGGTCAGGGGTTCGATTCCCCTAAGCTCCACGATCCGGAACGACGAAGAAGGGCCCCTGCATGCAGGGGCCCTTCTTCGTCGTTCCGGATCGTGGCCACAGGTCCCGGTCAGTAGGCCCCGGTCGGAGTCCGGGGAGCGGACCCGAGGGGGCGCTGCGCCGCCTCGCGTCCCAGGTAGCGGGCCGAGCCGTAGGACAGCACGAAGTACATGATGACGGCGAACAGGAAGAGCAGGATCGCCGTGCCCACGCCCTTGCCGAAGACCTTCGCCACGTTGATCGCGAGGAGGACCAGGGCCACGAGGTTGAGCAGTGGGATGAAGAGGAGGATCACCAGCCAGGCGGACAGCCCGGCGATCCGGAAGAGGACGATGTAGTTGTAGATCGGGACGAAGGCGGCCCAGGCCGGGCGCCCGGCCTTCGCGAAGATGCCCTTGAGGGCGAAGCCGGTGATCACGATGGTGAGGATGAAGCCGAGGGGGCCGCCGATGGCGGCACCGGCAGCGAAGGCGGGATCGGTGGTGGTGTTCGAGGAGAGCGCCGGCAGCATGCCGCCGGCGGCGAGGAGAAGTGGTGTCATGCCTCGAACAGTACGGGCGCCCCTGCCGGATCCACGTCAACGGCGTGGCGTGGCGCTACTCCTCCGCCTGCCTCCGTGCCCAGGGGCGCTTGGTCACCACGCGCACCAGCGGCGCGAGCCAGGAGAGCATCAGGAGCAGGGTGAAGGTGCTGCTGAGCGAGGAACCCAGCGTGATGGCGGGAAGCAGCTGCTGCACGGCGACGACGATCACCACCACGAGGAGCACCTTCTTGACGGTGCCGAGCACCTGCAGCGGGATGGGTCGGGGCCAGGGCGTGAAGTCGGCGGGATCGGTCTCCGTCGGGTGTTCCTCGGAATTCATGCGGCCTCCCCGTCCTCCTGGCTGTCCGCCTCCATTATCCACTGTGGTGCGGGGGCGTCGTCACCTCCGGGCGGCACCCCGCAGCTGCGTCATGATCCCAGGACGGCCCAGCCGCAGGGCGGGAGGATCAGCTGACCCGAGCCGTCGGCGCCCGCCTGCCCCGCGAGGACCTCCCCGGCCTGCCCCGTGCCACGGGAGTCCTGCGAGAGGTTCAGCGCCACCACGAGGTGGTCACTGCCCTCGGACACCCGGTACACCAGTACCTCGTTGGTCAGCTGCAGCACCTCGGTACGGGCCCGGTGCAGCCAGGCGTGCCGCCGGCGCAGGCCGATCAGCTGCTGGTGCAGCTCGTACACGGGCCGTCCCACGGGGGAGAGCTCCTCGGGGGAGGCCGGGAAGCGGGGCCTGACGTCGTCGTCGCCTCCCGCCCGGTCCTCCTTGACGCCGCGGTAGGCCTGCTCGTCGCCGTAGTACACGGACGGGCTCCCGCCCACGGTGAACAGGATCACCAGGGCGTGCGCCAGGAGATCGGGGTCCTCGAGCCTGCTGGCGATCCGCGTGACGTCGTGGTTGCCCAGGAAGGTCAGTGGCGCGAAGGATCCGAGGAGGGCGTTGTGCCGCTCCAGTGCCGCGGCGAGCTCGAAGAAGTTGGCGTCGTTGAGCGCACTCCACACGGCCTTCCACAGTTCGTACTGGGTGGTGGAATCGAGGCCGCCCTCCCGGACGGCGGCCGCGTGGTCGCCGTGGATGTACTCGCCCACGAAGTAGGCCTCCGGGTGGGACGCGCCCACCCGGGCGGTCACGCCGGCCCAGAACGACGACGGCACCGCGTAGGCCGCGTCGAGCCGCCACCCGTCCGCGCCGCGCTGCAGCCAGTGGTCCATGACCTCCACCACGAAGTCGGCCACGGCGGGTTCCTCGTGGTTCAGCGCCACCAGGTGGTGGTGCCCCTCGAAGTCGCGGTATGCGGGTTCGGCGCCGGGACCGGCGTCCTCGGGCCACTCCAGCGAGAACCACGAGGCCCGCTCGGCGGACGGACCCTCATCCAGGACCTGCCGGAACGCGCCGAAGGACCGGCCCGTGTGGTTGAAGACGCCGTCCAGCAGGATCCGCAGACCGCGCGCGCGTGCTTCGGTGACGAGGGTGTCGAAGTCGTCGAGGGTGCCGAGGCGCGGATCGATCCGGAAGTAGTCGGTGGTGTCGTACCCGTGGGTCTCGGAGGCGAAGACGGGCCCGAGTGCCAGGCCCGAGGCGCCGAGTTCCACCGCGTAGTCCAGCCAGGGGATCAGGCTCAGCAGGCGGGGCGGTTCTGCGGGATCGGCGGTGGGGGCTGCTCGGCCCCGGTGAGGCCGAGGGGGTAGACGTGCCACCAGACGGCGTGCCGGGCCCAGTCGGGTTCGGTCATGGGTGGAACTCCTCCGTGGTCGGTGTCCGCCCCACGGAGGGCCGCGTCCCGGCCCCGCAGGGCCGCTGCTCCCGTCTAGCCTACGTGGGAGAGGAGATCGGTGTTCCCTGCACCCACGTGAGCGGAGAGGAGCGCCCGGACGGCGGCCGGGTCCAGCTGGGCGGCCTCTGCGATGTCCGGGACCGGCACCCCGGCGGCGGGGGCGCGGTGGATCGCCGCCTCGAGTTCGGCGTCCGCCTGGTCGACCTTCCCCTGGCAGGACTCCAGGGCCGCCGTGGCCGCGGCGACGCGACGCAGGGCGGGGGAGAGGGGCAGTGCGAGGTCGGCGGGCTCGGCGAAGGAGAGCTGGAAGCCACAGGAACAGGCCCACACGAGTTCGACGTCGAACCCGGCGTGCACCTGGCCGATGACGCCGTAGCCGGCACCCCGGTAGGAGGTCTCGCGGAGGGTCATCGCGTCCCCGCAGTGCCGGGGGGCATCCGCTGCGAGGTCGCCGGGGCCGAGGATCTCGGTGATGGTTGCCGTCATGGCTCTCCTACCCTTTCGCAGAGAACGGAGCGTGCTCCGAAGTAGTTCGTTTGTCTAGTTATATGTCTGGTGGACCATCCCTGTCCATTCCTGCGGTCCCGCTCCAAAAGGACGTTGACACGTCCGTCACGGGGTGTGCAGAGGAGTGCGGACCCTGTGGTCCGAAGCGCCGGGAGGGGAGCCCGGACCGGGCACGACACCGAGGCGCCGGCCGGTGCTCCGGTAGATCTGCGCGCAGAACATCACCAGGACCAGCGCGTGCACCACGTCACCGCCGTAGTACATGAGCTGCGCCCCCTGCTCGACGGCGGCGGCCGGCACACCCTGCTGGCCCACGGCGATCATGTGCTTGGCCACCACGCCGTGGGCCGTGATCCCGGCGACGATCGCGCTGCCGCGCACCCAGGGGCGCGCACGGTGCGGATTGGGGTCCGGCCCCACGACGGCGAAGGTGAACAGGAACCCGGCCGCGAGGAAGTGCAGGTGCACAAGGGGCCCGAGCACCGGATGGTGCACGATGTCCAGGGACCTGCCACTGCCGTAGATCAGGGCCAGCGGCACCGTGGTCAGCAGCAGTGCCGTCCACGGGTGGGCGAGTAACCTCGGCAGGCGTGCTCCGGCGATCCTGCTGTAGCGACGCCCCACGCGGACCGGCACGGCCCGCAGGAAGAGCGTCACCGGAGCCCCGAGGACCAGGAGCAGCGGGACCAGCATGCCGAGGACCAGGTGCACCAGCATGTGCGCCACGAAATCGTCGTGCGCGGCGCGGGCCGGCGGGCCCACCGTGACCAGGAGCCCGAGGATCGTGCCGGCCAGCCATGCGGCCGTGCGGTGCGCGGGCCGGTCCGGGCGTCCGCGCAGGGCCGCCGCGCGTCCGGCCACCAGGTATCCCGCCGCGACCACGAGCCAGGCGCTGCCCACCATCACGTCGAGGAGGAGGTCACCGGGGTCCGGGCCACCGGCCCCGGCCGGGAGACCGCCATGGTGCAGGTCCTCACCCATGCCCGATGCCGTGCCGCTGTTCGTCCTGCGCCGCGCCGCGCCGTCGCCCGTTCCGCCGGAGATCCACCACGACCAGCAGTGCCCCCGCGATCAGCAGGGCCACGGCGGCGATGTTCCAGGCCAGGTCGTAGGGCAGCAGGTCCACGTCGTAGCGGATCTGGTGCAGCCCGAAGACCTTGTGCTGCACCAGGCCGTCGTACAGCTGGAAGGTGCCCACGCCCAGCAGGATGCCGCCGGCCCACAGCCGGGACCGCAGGGCGTACCGGCGCCGGAGGTCCGCGAACATGAACAGCGAAGCCACCGTGGCGAACCAGCTGAAGGCGTGGAAGATCCCGTCCGAGACCAGGCCGGCGGACGGCGTGGACCGATCGTAGAAGGAATGCCAATGGAGGAGCTGGGGGAAGACCACCTCGTCAACGAAGGCGATGATCCCGCAGCCGAACAGGAATCCCACCAGGACGTTGCGGCGCGCCGGACCGGTGCCGGTGGCGGACGCAGGGTGGAGGGGCGGTTGGGCGGTGGTGATGGCGGGCCTGACGTCGAAGGAGTCGTGTACTCCTCAGCGTGCCAGCGGACGGCAGGGCCGTCCAGCACTTTGTCGGAAGGGCTCCGCCGTCACGTCAGGAGGCTTCCTGACGGTAGGACCACCCGCGGTCCACCTCCTCGGCCGCCCTGCTCCGCGGAGGGTACCGGGGAGCGGCCGGGAGTCTCACCACGACGCCGCCCCGCCGCGGGTGCATCAGGAGCATCCGCATCGCGGCCAGCACGGCGGCGGCGATGGTCACCGGTATGCTCACGGCCAGCGCGTAGAGTACCAACGCCCCGGTGATCGGTGAATGGAGGGCGGCGATCAGGTCACCGCCGCCCCCGAGGCCCAGCCACGACCAGAAGAGGCCGATGATGATCAGTAGTGTTCGCGCGCGCCTGTAACGCAACGGACGATAGACCCGCCTACGCTCCATATGTGTCTCCCCAGACTTTTGTACGACCCCAGCGGGTGGGGCCACAGGAGAAATGATAGTTCCCGATCGGGTCCATCCCGCTGCAGGAAAGGAGAACGGCGCGTGGCGAGATCGACGAAGGGTGAGGACCTCCCGGACATCACGGTGGGGAGGGTCCACCACGGGAACCTCTGGACCCGGGTCAGCCGCGTGGGTACCGAGGGCGAACGGCCTTTCCTCCTGGTCTCCGGGCTGGGCGTCTCCTCGCACTACTTCGAGCAGCTCGCCCCGCACCTCATGCAGTTCGGGCCCGTCTACGCCCTGGACCTCCCGGGTTTCGGCGGGGTGCCGCATGCCCGGCACGCGCTGACGATCAGCGATTTCGCCGAGCTCGTGGGTGCGGCCATCGACGAGGTGGGCATGGAGGACCCGGTGGTGGTGGGCCACTCGATGGGAACGCAGATCTGCGCCGAGCTCGCCGCGGCCCGCCCCGGCCTCTCGACGCTCGTGCTGATCAGCCCGGTGGTCGACGACCGCGCGGGTACCCTCCCCGTCCAGGCCGTCCGGTTCGTCAGGTCCGCCGTGCACGAGCCGTTCCGGGTGATGCTGCTGGCCGTCGTCGCCTACCTGACCTGTGGGTTTGGCTGGTTCTTGAAGGTGCTTCCGCAGATGCTCTCCTACCGCATCCGGGACACGGCGCCGCGGATCCGGATCCCCACGCTGATCATCCGCGGCGAGCACGACGCCGTCTCCCCCCGTGAGTGGGTCTCACGGCTCGCGGGCGACTTCCCCGACGCCTCCACCGTGGAGATCGAGGGCGCCGCGCACTCGGTGATGCACGCCCATGCCAGGGAGGTGGCGCAGCTGTGTGTCAGCCATGCCGAGGGGACGCTCAGTGCGAAGGAGGCCTCGGCGCCGGACGAACCGATCGCCGTGATGCCGGAGCTGCCGGCGGAGGAGACGTCGCTGGATCCCGGTGACGTGGTGCAGGCGGTCGCCGCCGAGGTGAGGGGAGTGGCGATCGAGTTCACGGGCAACCACACCGACGACGACCACCTCGTGGAGCTCGGCCGCACGCAGCAGGCCGAGGCGCGCCGCCGCGGCAAGGAGGGCGCCGGCGACTAGCGGTGCGGAGAATCGACACGGAGGAGCGGCGGGACACGGTGGAGTCGAAGGGGTGTGCCGTGCCATCCTGGCTGGACGGCTCCGAGCCGCTGAGCCGTCCGATCTCGCAGGAGGAACATCCATGACATCCGTCGAGGTACTCGTCGAGGCGTACGGCAGGCTGCCGGAGCTGGTGCACCGGGCCGTGGAGGGGCTCGACGCCGATCAGCTCGTCGCGCGTCCGGGCGGATCGGCCAACTCCGTGGCCTGGCTGGTGTGGCACCTGAGCCGGGTGGAGGACAACCACTTCGCGGACGCCTTCGGGTCGGAGGAGGTATGGGGCGCCGGCGGTCATGCGGACCGGTGGGAGCTTCCGCTGGAGGCGGACGACACCGGGTACGGGCACTCGTCCGAGCAGGTGGACGCCGTGCGCGTCGCATCCGCGCAGCAGCTGCTGGACTACTTCGACGCCGCGCACGGGCGTGCCACGGAGCTATTGGCCGATCTCGAGGACGAGGACCTCGCGCGGGTGGTGGACGAGGACTGGGATCCTCCGGTGACCCTGCTGGCCCGGTTGGTCAGCGTGGTCGACGACGCCGTGCAGCACGCGGGCCAGGCCGCCTACGCACGCGGCATCATCCTGGGCAGGGCCTGACCCGGCCCGGTCCAGGGGAAGTTCCGCCCGGCCCGTCCAGGGGAGGTCCACCGAGGATCCGGGGGAGGTTCAGCCCAGCCCGGTCTGCCGGAGGGTGATGTTGATCCGGCCCTCGAAGCCGATGCCGTTCGGTGCAGTTCCGGGGAGCGTCCGCACCACCCCGTGGTACGCGAGACGTGAGGGGCCTCCGAACACGAACAGGTCCCCCGAGTACAGCTCCACGTCCTGCCAGGGGCGGTTCCTGGTCCGTGCGTTGCCGAAGCGAAACACGCAGCCGGCACCGCGGCTCAGGGACACCACGGGGGCCTCCCCCCGTTCCCCCCGGTCCTGGTGCATGCCCATTCTCGCGTCGTCGTCGTAGTAGTTGACCAGGGCGGCGTCGGGTTCGTACCCGGATCCTGCCCCCGGCCCGTGCGGGGCGGTCACGGCCGCGCGTCCCCGGTCCCGGAGCACCTCCGGGAAGGGGAGGACCGCCTGCCCGCCGGCGTCGTCGGCCGTGCGGCTGTAGCGGTAGGGCTGCCAGTGCCAGCCGAGGCCCAGACTGCGGACGGACATGGTGCCGCCGCTCGGCATGCGCACCGCCCGCATCGGCACGGGCCCGCGGGCCCAGGTGCGGCAGAGGACCACGAGCTCACGCTGGCGTGCGGCGTCGAGCCAGTCCGGGAGGTGCACGGCACCCAGTGCCACCTCCCTGCGCGGCCGCGGGAGCAGGGCCTCGGGGACGTCGCTCATGGTCCCATTGTGCGCCGACGCTCGAGAGGACGGGAAAGACCATCGGACAACGGGTCCCTTGGTCGTAGGTGTCCTCTCGGCCGAGCACCCCGGAGCAGGACGGCGTCGGGACCTGCACCACCTGCGGGCACCTCCGTCCGCGCAGTTCGGCCGAACCACGGAATTACTTGAAGGTTTCTTCAGCCGGCGGTAGGGGTGCCCTGAGATCACGGCGCGAGACTTACCGGAGAACGCAGCCGCTGCCCGATCCGGAGGACTCCTCGTGACCATGACCACCACACCCCAGGAGACGCGTGGCCCCGGCCCCGCCGTCGTCGAGGACGCCATGGACGCATCCGTCCCCGCGGACGAGTACCGGTCCAGGGGGAAGTTCGACCGCATCGTGGGTCTGGTGATCGCCGGGATCGTCACCACGGCGGCGGGTCTCCTGTGGACCGCCATCGCGGTGAACCGTCCGGAGTCCGGGATCGAGGAGTCCCACCGGGCCGTGATCGGGATCTGGCAGGTGCTCTACAACTCCGAGGCGCCCGCTCCCAGCGTGATCCTCACCGCCCTCGCCCTCGCCCTGCTGGCCGCCGCCGGGCTCGCCCAGCTCGAACGCCGGGTCACCACCCGCTCCCGCAGGTCGATGAACCCGGACCACCTCCCCCTGGCACCCAAGGTGATCATGGCCTCCAACCGCGGCGAGTTCGCGGGCGAGGTCACCGTCACCGTCCTGATCCCCGCGCACAACGAGGAGGCCTCGCTCCCACACACCATCGCCTCCCTCGAGAAGCAGTCGCACCGGCCCGAGCGCATCATCGTGGTGGCGGACAACTGCACCGACGCCACGGTCCGGCTGGCTCGCGAGGCGGGGGTCGAGGTGATCGAGTCCGTGGCCAACACCGGGAAGAAGGCGGGCGCGCTCAACCAGGCGCTGAAGGTGGTGCTGCCGCAGCAGGGGGACAACGACGTCATCATGATCATGGATGCCGACACCCAGCTCGACGACGGCTTCCTCGCCAACGCCGTGGTCCGGTTCGTGCAGGACCGCGCGCTGATGGCGGTGGGAGGCCTCTTCTACGGGGAGCAGGGCCACGGGCTGATCGGCCAGTTCCAGCGCAACGAGTACATCCGGTACTCGCGCCAGATGCGCCGTCGTCGTGGAAGGGTGTTCGTGCTCACCGGCACGGCGTCGCTCTTCCGTCCCGTGGCACTGCGCACCATCGCGGCGAGCCGGAACCGCACCCTCCCGGGAACCCCGGGGGACGTGTACGACACCGCGGCACTCACCGAGGACAACGAGCTCACCATCGCCGTCAAGTCGCTCGGCGGGCTGATGATCTCCCCGCAGGACTGCACCGTGGTCACGGAGCTCATGCCCTCCTGGCGGACGCTGTGGAACCAGCGCCTGCGGTGGCAGCGGGGCGCCCTCGAGAACATCGGCGCCTACGGGATCACCCCCACCACCCTCCGGTACTGGGCGCAGCAGCTCGGGATCGGGTACGGCGTGATCGCCCTGAGCGGCTACCTGGCGCTGATCATCCTCACCCTCGTGTCCCTCGACACCTGGATCTGGTTCCCGTTCTGGCTGGGGCTCGGCTTCCTGTTCACCCTCGAACGGGTGATCACCGTGTGGAAGGGCGGCTGGAAGGCGCGCCTGCTGGCTGTCACCCTCTTCCCCGAGCTGTTCTTCGACATGTTCCTCAACCTCGTCTACGTCAAGGGGATCATCGATCTCTCGTCCGGCCGCCAGGCCAGCTGGAAGCACCTCGTCCACGCCGCCCCCGCACGCACCCTCGAACCCCAGGAGTCCTGAACCATGGCCCCTCACACCGGCATCGTCATCCACACGGGGATCCTCCTCCCGGAATCGGTACTGCACTCCGGCATCTTCGCGGTCCTCGCCGCCTTCGTGGCCATCAACACGGTGCTCTACGCGTCCCTGGCCCTCGCCAACGTCCTGCCCAAGATCTATCCGGGCGACTGGGTGTCCGGCCGGAACCGCCGCACCGAGACCCGTAGCATCTACCCCGACGCGGAGAGTCGCCACCCGATGTGAGCACATGATGCCGGACCTTGCGGCATGATGAGGGCGAGGGATCGCACGGGCGGAGACGTTTCCGGGTGATCCAGTGCAGTGCTTCCGGAGGTCTCAATGCCCACTGTCCGTTGCTCCATCCGTTCTCCCCACACCATCGGTGCGCCCCCGTCATGACGGGGGCACCGGGTGTGTTCCCCCTCTCCGGCGACGAACTCGGAGGCCTCCTCTCCCGGATCCGGTGCAGGGACGGCGCCGCGTTCGCGGAGTTCTACCGGCTCACCTCCGCCCGGGTGTTCGGGGTGGTCCGCAAGGTGGTGGTGAATCATCAGATCAGCGAGGAGGTGATGCAGGAGGTCTTCCTCGAGATCTGGACCAAGGCTGCGTCCTTCGACCCGGAGCGCGGGAGTGCGCTCAGCTGGACCATGACCATGGCCCGCCGTCGTGCGATAGACCGGGTCCGCTCGGAGATCGCCGCCACCGAGCGCCTGCAGGTATGGGGGCGGACCACGCATCCGGCGGACTACGATTCCGTGGTCGAGGACGTCCTCTCCGCCGAGGAGCAGCAGCGGCTCGGCCGTTCCCTGACGCGCCTCACACCCCTGCAGCGGGAGGCGATCGATCTCGCCTACTTCGGTGGCCTCACCTACAACGAGGTGGCGCAGCAGCTGGGCACGGCGTCGGGCACCGTCAAGAGCAGGATCCGCGAGGGCATCATCCGGCTCCGCGGCGAGCTCACGCCGGCCGGCGGCTGACCGCGGCGTCGTCGTTCAGCGCAGCGGGTCCTTCTCGCCGGCCTCGATCGGTGCAGCCACCCGGTTGGCGGGAACGGGCAGGGGGCAGGTCCCGTAGGGGGTGAAGGCACTCGGGTAGTTGACCGCCCGGTTGAAGTCGAGCACCACGGCGCCGTCCTCGCCCGGCGGCGCGATCCCGAGCCTGCGCCACCCCGCGGTGGAGACCCCGTTCGTGCTGTCGTGGAACGTGACGTCGAGCGAACCGTCGTCGTCCTGCGAGGCATGGAGGCGGAACCCGGCCTCCTGTCCGGGGAGGCCGAAGCGCCCCTCCCCCGCCGTGAGATGGGTGCCGGGGACGTCGGGGTGTGCCGTGCGGATGTGCTCCGGCACCGGCTCCGGGTACGGCTCGAAGCGGCCTGGAACCACGAGGTCGGGCCGGTGGCCGAAGGTGGGCACCCCGGTGAACGCGGTGAGGGTGGGAGCCTGCGCGTCCCGCGTCCTCACGGCGTAGCGTCCGCCCCGCCGCGCCAGCTCCACCTCGGTGCGGTGGCCGTCCGCGCCACCGTACGCCACCCAGCGCAGGGACTCCTCCTCGTCGAGGGTCGCCGTCCTCGTCCCCGTCAGCGGCTGTGCGGTCACGAGCTCCGTCAGGCCGTCCTCGGCCGACGCCGTCACCGTGGCGGACGCTCCGTCCGCCGACCACAGGCCGGGCACCGGCCCCAGGACCGCCGGTTCCGCGGGCAGCCACTGGAACGAGGTGAGGGTCAGCCAGCCGTGCGGTTCCGCGAGCGCCTCGTCCCGGCGGGCACGGAAGAGCGCCCACTGCTCGGGGGGCTCCTCCGCGGATCGGGGCTCAGTTCCCAAGTCTGCCGGCCATGCCGATGCCGGCGAACAGGAGGATCATGAGGAGGATCCCCAGGAGCAGCAGCCCGCCGTACAGGATGGTGAGGATCCAGCCCAGTACCTTGCCCGCGGTGGCGGGCACGCCGAGGCGTTCAGCCTTCCCGGCCTGCCAGATCGCCAGGGGGCCGAGGATCAGCCCGGCCACGAAGAAGCCCACGATCCCGAGGACGATCGAGAGCTGCGCGGCCTTCTCGCCCTCGAGGGTCCGGGCGGTGGGCGCGTACATGCCGGGGGCGTACCCACGGTAGAGCCCGGGCTGGTAGGGCCGGTACTGCGCGGGGCCGCCCTCCTGCCGGTATGGAGGGGACTGCTGGTACGGCGGGTGCTGTTCGTGGCCGCCCTCGCGGCCGTAGGGCCCGCCGTCGTCCTGGTGGGCACCAGGGCCGCCGGACGGACGATCGCTGGGATACGGGTCCTGGGACATCGTGGATTCCTCTGCTCGGCAGCTGTGCAGGTCCGGGAACTCATCCCGGGAACACCATTGTCCCGTGCGCACGCCCGCCGCGCACCCCTTTCCCCGGGTTACGCGCCGGGCGTGGCGGAACCCCGGGCGGTGCGTCAGGCCTGCATCGGGCTGCACATCGGGCTGCTCATCGGGCTGTGCGTCCCGCCCGCTCTCCTGCCCGGACCCGCGTGGGAAGTCACCCCGCCGCACGGGGGACCCGGCAGCTAGGCTGACGCCATGAGTGATTCAGGTGTGATCCGCAACATCGTCCGCGGGGTCGCCGTGTTCCCCGAGCACATGCCCTCCTTCGATCCGTCCGCGGCCCCGCCGTCGCCGGTGGACCTGTTCCTGGACTGGCTGCGACGCGCGGTGGACGACGGCGTCGCCTCGCCGCACGCCGTGCACCTCGCCACCGCCGACGCCGAGGGTCTGCCCGACGCCCGGGTGGTGATCCTCAAGGACGTCACGGAGGCCGGGTGGCAGGTGGCCTCCAGCAGGGACAGCCCCAAGGGCCGCCAGCTGAGCGACACCCCCGCCGCCGCGCTGACCTTCTTCTGGCCCGAGGCCGGGCGTCAGATCAGGATCCGCGGTGCGGTGTCCACCGCGGGTGCCGAGGAGAACCACGCCGACTTCCAGCGCCGCCACCCGGTGGCGCGAGCGCTGGTGCTGGCCGGGAGCCAGAGCACCGTCCTCACCAGCCGCGAGGCCCTGGAGGAGGCGGTCCGGGAGCAGGCCGGGCGGATCGGCCAGGACGACACCGAGGGCCTGGACCGGACGGCGTGGACGCTGTTCACCGTGGCGCCCGACACCGTGGAGTTCTGGCAGGCGGACCAGGAGCGCAAGCACATCCGCCTGCGCTACACGCGGGCCGACGAGGCCTGGACCCGGGAGATACTCTGGCCCTGATGCCCCGGCCCTGACGATCGACCGGCGGCCCGGGCTCCGGCCCGGCCCCGTCAAGGTCGCGGGGCGGGCCGGCTGCACGGATCAGTGGCCGAACTCGGCCGGCTCTGCTCAGTGGCCGAACTCGTCCGAGTCCACGATCTCCGCCTGCCCGGTGTCCAGCGTGTAGAGGGAGGCGATCTCCTCCGCGGACAGTTCGAAGCCGAAGACGTCCAGGTTCTGGGCCAGGCGATTCGGATCCGAGGACTTCGGGATGGCCACGAGGCCCTGCTGCACGTGCCACCGCAGCACCACCTGCGCCGGGGTGAGGCCGTGGGTCTCGGCGATCGCGACGACGGCGGATTCCTGCAGGAGCCCGCCCCCCTGTCCCAGCGGGCTCCAGGACTCGGTGACGATCCCGTGCTCGTCGTGGAACGCCCGGTCCTCGATACGGGGGCGCTGCGGATCCAGCTGGATCTGGTTGACGTCCGGGACCACCCCCGCGTCCAGGACCTGCTGCAGGTGGGCCGGCTTGTAGTTGGACGTTCCCACGGCTCGCACCAGGCCCTGTTCCAGCAGGTCCGCGATGCCCTGGACGGCCTCCACGTGATGGCCCTGGTCCGGGTTGGGCCAGTGCACGAGCAGGAGGTCGATGTACTCCAGCCCCAGCAGCCGGGCGCTGGTCTCGAACGCCCGGCGCACGCCGTCGCGGCCGTGGTGCTCACGGTTGAACTTGGTGGTGACGAAGAGCTCCTCACGGGCTATGCCGGACCGCCGGATGCCCTCGCCCACGCCCTTCTCGTTGCGGTAGTTCTCCGCCGTGTCGATGAGCCGGTACCCGGTCTCGATGGCGCGGCCCACCGTGGCCGCCGCCTCGTCGTCGTCCAGGGGCCAGGTGCCGAGGCCCAGGAGGGGGAGGTGTGCGCCGCTGCGCAGCTGGACGGTGGGTGCGAGTGCCATGGGGGCTCCTGCTCGAAGGATCGCTGACCGGACAAGCCTTTCCCGGGTGCCACCAGCGCGTCAACCGACCCCGACGGCGGGAGGATCACCGCCCGGGTCCCCGAGAAAATAGTAAGGGTGCTTTATTTCCCATCGGGCAGGTGGGCGCCTATAGTTCGGAACGAGGCCTAGCAGCGGGCCGTTCGACCACCGTCGTGGAGCTGACCATGGAAACTTCCTCACTCGTAGAGCACCTCTCGCGCAGGGCGCAGTCCTCCGGACCGGGGCGGTTCGGCCTGACCGGTGTGGCGGATTTTCCGCGCACCTCGGCCGCGCGGACCCAGGACGTCGACGTCCCGGAGGACCTCATGGCCGTCTCCACACGCCGCCTGCGGGTCCTCAGCAACCAGGTCTACCGCCTGCTGGACCGCGACTTCCCGCCCGGTGACGCCCTGAACCGCTACGAGCTGCTGGTCGAGGAGATCGAGCGTCGTGAGGCGCAGGCCGAGGCCGGGACGGCGCCGGTCGGGGCTCGCGCCGGTTTCCGCGACAACATGCTGTTCTCCCGCTTCGAACTGTTCAGCGACGGCGTCATGACGGGCCATGTGAAGTACGAGATGGAGGGGCAGCGCACCGTCCTCACCCAGGCCGTGGTGGATCCCCGGTTCGAGACCGTGGACGTGGAGCCCGCGCTGATCCGCCAGGTCCTGCTCGACACGCACCGGCGCCGGGTGGCCGTGGTGCCCCGCTGCCCACGGGTGCAGGCGTTCCTGGCGGAGTTCCCGCAGTACCTCGCGCTGCTGCCGGCGGGCCGATACTAGCCCCTCCCGGCCCCGGCGGGGGAGACGAGGAACCGGTTGCGGACACCGATGAGATGACGCAGGTAGGGGCGGAGCAGCCAGCGTTCCGCCACCGCCCCCAGCACCTCGAACGGAGCCGTGAACTCGATCCTGTCCACCATGGTGGTGGCGCCGTCCTGCAGCGAGAACTCGTGGACATGGCGGAAGGCGCGGAACGGACCGCGCACCTGCTCGTCGACGAACCGGTGCGGGGCCTCCAGCTCGGTGATCGCGCTGGTCATCCGCACGGGGACGCCGAAGTGCCACGCCCGCCAGGTGACCTGCTGCCCCAGGCCGATCCGCCCGCTCGTCACCCCGGCCACCGCCCGCTCGCGGGAGAAGCGCATCGACCCCGTGTGCGCGTCGATGCTCAGTGACCTCTCGAAGAGCTCGTCCCGGTCCAGCTGCGTGGTGGTGGTGCAGGTGAAGGACACGGTCATCGGGTCAGTATCGCAGCCGGTCGGGACGGCCGGCTGCGATACCGCAGGGACTACCGGACGCGCACGAGCATCTTGCCCGTGTTGGCCCCGGCCATCATGTCGAGGAACGCCCCGGCCGCGTTCTCGATGCCGTCCACCACCGTCTCGTCGAACACCACGGTGCCGTCGGCGAGCCAGGTGGTCATCCGCTCGGTGAACTCCGCCTGCAGGTCCTGGTACTGGCCCACGATGAAGCCCTGGAGCTTGAGCGACCTCGTGACGATGTTCGACATGTTGTCCGGACCCGGGGTGCGCTCCGTGTTGTTGTACTGGGAGATGGCCCCGCACAGCGCCGCACGACCTCCGGTGTTCATCCGGTCGAGTGCTGCTTCGAGGTGATCCCCGCCCACGTTGTCGAAGTAGACGTCGATCCCGTCCGGGGCCGCGGCGCGCAGCTGCTCCCGCACCGGGGCGTCCTTGTAGTTGAATGCCTCGTCGTAGCCGAACTTCTCCGTGAGCATCGCCACCTTCTCCGCCGACCCGGCCGAACCGATCACGCGGGAGGCCCCCAGCTCACGGGCGAGCTGACCGGCGATCGAGCCCACGGCACCTGCGGCGCCGGAGATGAACACGACGTCACCCTCCGCGAGCGCCGCCGCCCGCTTCAGCCCGGCGTAGGCGGTGAGGCCCGTCATGCCCGCAGCCCCGAGGAACACGGACAGGGGCAGCTCGGTGTCCGGCAGGGGGGAGAACTGCTCGGCCGGTGCCTGGGCCACGTCTCGCCAGCCGAAGTTGTGGAGGACGGCGGTCCCCACGGCCAGGGTGTCACTGTTGGACTCGACCACGCGGCCCACCGCACCACCGGTCATGACCTCGCCGAGGCCGAAGGGCGGCACGTAGGACTTCGTGTCGTTCATCCGTCCGCGCATGTAGGGGTCCACGGAGACGAACTCGTTGCGGACACGCACCTCACCGGGACCGAGATCCGGCAGCTCCACCTCCACGGTGGCGAAGTCGTCCCCGATGGGGGCCCCGACGGGCCGTGTGACGAGCTGGATCTGTGTGCTGAGGGTCATGGCTGCTCCTTGGAAGAGATGGTGATCGGAAGACTGTCGCAGGGAGGTAACCCCGTACGGGGGCGGATCACTTCCCGAGAAGGATGTGATCCTCGGAACGCCGGATGCCGATGACGGGTACGCCCTCAAGGTGGTCGGAGATTCCGGAACAGTAACCATCGGGCCACCGGCCGCCGTTCCGCTTGCCTCCTCGGCGTGGAGCCTGAAGGGTGGAAGGACCGACTCGCGCACCACCGACGAACGAGGTATGAGCCGTGACCCTCCTCGGTTTCCACTGTTCGCACGAACAACTGGACCCCCGCACACTCCTGGACCTGGTGAAGGAGGCGGAGGCCGCCGGCTTCGATGCCGCCATGTGCTCCGACCACCTCACCCCGTGGAGCGAACGGCAGGGGGAATCCGGGTACGCCTGGTCCTGGCTGGGGGCGGCCCTCGAGGCGACCTCGCTGTCCTTCGGCGTGGTCACCGCACCCGGGTACAGGTACAACCCGGTGATCACCGCGCAGGCCGTCGCCACGCTCGAGCAGCTGTACCCCGGCAGGTTCTGGGCGGCCCTCGGAAGCGGTGAGGCCATGAACGAGCACATCATCGGGGAGCGCTGGCCCACGCGGCCCGAGCGCAACGCCCGCCTGAGGGAGTGCGTGGACGTGATCCGGGCGCTGCTGGCGGGGGAGGAGGTCACCCACCGGGGCCTGATCACCGTGGACCGGGCGCGGGTGTGGTCCCTCCCGGACATCCCTCCGCCGCTGCTCGGGGCGGCCGTCACGAAGGAGACGGCCGCCTGGGCGGCCTCCTGGGCGGACGGGCTGGCCACCATCCTGCAACCGGTGGACGAGCTGCGGAGGGTGGTCGACGCCTACCGCGACGCCGGCGGTCGCGGGGACGTCGTCGTCCAGGCCCAGGTCAGCGTGGCGCCCACCCGGGAGCAGGCGGTGCACACCGCGCACGACCAGTGGCGCACCAACATCCTGCCGCCACCGCTGTGCTGGGACCTCGAGACGGTCCGGCACTACGACCAGGCGGCGGAGTTCATCTCCCCCGAGGCCGTGGCGGACTCCGTCTTCTGCACCTCGGAGGCCGCCGAGCTCTCCGAGCTGCTCACCCGCATCACCGACACAGGAGCTGATCGTATCTATCTGCACAACGTGGACAAGAAGCAGGAGTACTTCCTCAAGGTCATGGGCGAGAGCGTGCTGCCGCAGGTGATGTCCCGATGAGGATCACCGACACGAGCGACCTCTGGTGGAAGACCGCGGTGTTCTACAACCTCAACGTGGAGACGTTCCTGGACTGGGACGACGACGGCGTGGGGGATCTCGAGGGGCTGGGCCAGCGCCTGGACTACCTGGAGGAACTGGGGGTCACCTGCATCTGGCTCGCCCCGTTCTACCCCTCCCCGCGGAAGGACAACGGGTACGACATCGCCGACTACTTCGGGGTGAACGAGCGCAACGGGCACCTCGGTGACTTCGTGGAGATGGTCCGTACCGCCCACGACCGCGGGATGCGCGTGATCATCGACCTCGTGGTGAACCACACCTCGGTGGACCACCCCTGGTTCCGCCAGGCCCGGTCCTCGAGGGACAACCGGTACCGCGACTTCTACGTGTGGCGGGACGAGAAGCCCGAGGACGGGCGCGCCAGCATGTTCCCCGACGTGGAGGACGGCGTGTGGTTCCACGACGAGGAGGCGGGCCAGTACTACGAGCACTCCTTCTACCGTCACCAGCCCGACCTCAACACCGCCAACCCGGCGGTGCGGGAGGAGATCGCGAAGGTCATCGGGTTCTGGCTGCAGCTCGGGATCGACGGCTTCCGGGTGGACGCCGTGCCGTTCCTCATCGAGGCCGAGGGCCGGAACGAGCACGAGTACCTGCGGGCGCTGCGCGGCTACGTGGGACGGCGCAGCGGCACCGGGATGATGCTGGGGGAGGTCAACCTCCCCTACGAGGAGCAGAAGGCCTTCTTCGGTGAGCAGGGCAACGAACTGACCATGCAGTTCGACTTCGTTGCGAACCAGCACATGTACCTCGCCCTCGCGCGTCACGACGCCACGCCCCTGGCCGAGGTGCTCGCCGAGCGCCCGGGGATCACGGCGGTGAACCAGTGGGCCAACTTCGTGCGGAACCACGACGAGCTCACCCTGGACCAGCTGACGGATCAGGAGCGCGGGGAGGTGTTCGAGGCCTTCGCGCCGGAGGAGTCGATGCAGATCCACGGGCGCGGGATCATCCGGCGTCTGCCCCCGATGCTGGCGAACGACCCGCGCAGCATCCGCATGGTCTACAGCCTCGTCTTCTCCCTCCCGGGTGCTCCGGTGCTCTACTACGGCGAGGAGATCGGGATGGCGGAGAATGCATCGGTCCCCGGTCGGTCCGCGGTGCGCACCCCCATGCAGTGGTCACCCGAGGTGAACGGGGGCTTCTCCGCCGCCGACGCCTCGAAGCTCCCCCTCCCCGTGGTGGAGGGCGGGGCGTCCCCGGAGCACGTGAGCGTCGCGGCCCAACAGCACGATCCCGGCTCCCTGCTCCACTTCATGCGACAGCTCATCGCCGCCTACAAGAAGTCACCGGAGATCGGCTGGGGGACGTTCACCATTCTGGAGCAGGAGCACCCCTGCGTGTTCGCGCACACGATGGTCAGCTCCATGGGTCAGCTCGTGGCCCTCCACAACTTCGCGGTCGACGCCCGCAGCGTCTCTGTGACGCTCCCGGAGGGCGAGGAGATCACCCACGTGATCGATCTGCTCGGCGACGAACAGGTGGAGTGCCGCGACGGGAAGCTCGAGATCGGGCTCGAGGGCTACGGGTACCGCTGGTTGAGGATCATCCGGGCCGGGGAGAAGCGACTGCTGTGAGAAACCACCCCGGACGATCCGTTGCCCGGGGTGGTTCTTCCTGCCCGATCGGCCTCGTGCGGTACGGCATTTCCCGAACGGTGTGACGCACAGCATAATTGCCTGTATCAACCATGGCCGGGGAGCGGCCTCTCCAGCACGAAGAAAGGCCCTCGATGAGTTGGCTCGACCGCGAGAAGACCATTGCGCCACCCGGGTTCAACCGGTGGCTCATCCCCCCGGCGGCGCTCGCCGTGCACCTGTGCATCGGCCAGGCGTACGCGACGAGCGTCTACAAGACCGCACTGACGGCGCACTTCGACGCCTCGCTGACGCAGATCGGCATCATCTTCTCGATCGCCATCGTGATGCTGGGCCTCTCCGCCGCCGTCCTCGGCACCTGGGTGGACCGCAACGGACCCCGCAAGGCGATGTTCACCTCGGCGCTCTTCTGGACCGCCGGCTTCCTGGTGGGTGCACTCGGGATCTTCACGAACCAGCTCTGGCTGGTCTACCTGGGGTACGGCTTCATCGGCGGGATCGGCCTGGGCATCGGGTACATCTCCCCGGTGTCCACGCTCATCAAGTGGTTCCCGGACCGTCCGGGGCTGGCCACCGGCATGGCGATCATGGGCTTCGGCGGCGGCGCGCTCATCGCGAGCCCGCTGTCCACGCAGCTGCTGCGCTTCTACGACCCGAACTCCGGTGCGGAGGGCTGGGTGGCCAGTGGCGACGCCGTGGGCAAGCTGTTCCTCACCCTCGCCGTGATCTACCTCGTCTACATGATGTTCGGTGCCTTCACCATCAAGGTGCCGGCGGCCGACTGGAAGCCCGCCGGATTCGACCCCTCCACGCTCAAGTCGAAGGCGCTCGTCACCACGGACAACGTCTCGGCGTCCAACGCCATCAGGACCAAGCAGTTCTGGCTGGTCTGGATCGTCCTGTTCTGCAACGTCACCGCCGGCATCGGCATCCTCGAGCAGGCATCCCCCATGATCCAGGACTTCTTCCGCGACACCGACAGCGCCGTGACGGTGGCGGTGGCCGGTGGGTTCGTGGGTCTACTGTCCATCGGCAACATGGCCGGACGCTTCGTCTGGTCCACGACGTCGGACATCATCGGCCGCAAGCGCATCTACATGATCTACCTCGGTGTGGGCGCCGTGCTCTACACGGTACTGGCCCTCGCCGGTTCCTCCAGCACGCTCCTGTTCGTGGTGCTCGCGTTCTTCATCATCTCCTTCTACGGGGGCGGGTTCGCCACCGTCCCGGCCTACCTGCGGGACCTCTTCGGTACCTTCCAGGTGGGCGCCATCCACGGCCGGCTGCTGACCGCCTGGTCGGCGGCGGGGGTCGCGGGGCCCCTGATCGTGAACGCCTTCCTCGACGCGCAGGGAACCCCGGGTCAGCTGACCGAGAGCGCCTACCAGCCCGCACTGCTCACCATGGTGGGCCTGCTGGTGGTGGGGTTCGTCGCGAACCTGCTCATCAAGCCCGTGGACCCGCGTTTCCATGAGCCCGTGAAGAAGACCGCACCAGAATCAGTGAAGGAGTCCTGACATGACCGGAGCACGCATCGCCATCGCCTGGGCGCTCGTGGGCGCCCCGCTGATCTACGGCATCACGCAGACGCTCATCCGCGCGTCGGCCCTGTTCGGCGGCTGACACCCGCCCACCTCCAGAACGCCCGCCGGGGAGCGGAGCATCCCGCTCCTGGTCCCCGGCGGGCGTCCTGCTGCCCGGCCGCAGTGGGACAGGACGACGGCGTGCACGCGCGAGGCACCGAAGCATCGGGAGGATCCATGGAGAGCACCGGAAACCAGCAGGACGAGGCCGTCCCCCCGGAGGGCCTCCCTCCCCTCGAGGAGGTGCGCGAGGGCGTCTGGGCGCTCGCGCAATCCATGCCCGGGGGTCACCTGGCCCACTCGTCCAGCTACCTGGTGGGGGGAGCCGACGGCAGCGTCCACGTGATCGATCCCGGGTGGGACTCCGACGAGAACTGGGACCGGCTGGTCAGCGCACTCGACGTCGTCGTGCCCGGGGGCGCCGGTGCGGCCGCCGTCAGCGGCATCACCGGTACCCATCTCCACCCCGACCACGTGGGCATGGCGGTGCGGCTCCGTGCCGCGTCGGGGGCGCCGTTCGCCCTGCACGCCGCGGAGTGCAGGGCGCTCGAGCATCACGGGGCCCGCGGCCGGGATCCGGAGGAGGCGACGGCGCAGCTCGTGGCGTGGGGGGTCCCGCCGGACCGGCGGGGGGGGGCCGCGGGCCGGGGGGGCCGCCTCCCCGCGGGGCTCGCCTCGCCGGGGACCACGAACTCCCCGACGGCGAGGTCCTGGCCGTCCCCGGTTCCGTGATCAGGGTCCTGGCCACGCCGGGTCACACCGGGGGGCACATCTGCCTCGTGGACGAGCGCCGGAAACTGCTGTTCACCGGTGACCACGTCCTCCCCGCGGTGTTCCCCGGTCTGGGTCTCGGCGGGCCGACCGTCACGAACCCCCTGGCCGACTACGCGGAGTCCGTCCGGCGGGTGTGCAGGTACCCGGAGCACGAGGTGCTTCCCGGGCACGGGCACCGTTTCACGGGTGTCGCCGACCGGGCGCGCGAATGCCTGGAGCACCAGCTGCAGCGCACACGCCAGGTGGCCGCCGCGCTCGAGGAGGCGAGGACCCGGAGCACCGTGCCCACGGTGTGGGAGCTCGCCGCGGGCCTCACCTGGTCCGCGGGATGGGCCGGGCTGCAGGGGTTCCAGCTGCTCTCCGCGCTGAGCCAGACGGCGATGCACCGCGACCACGTCGGCGAGCCGGGGGCGCCCGCGCCCTGACATCTTCGGTCTTTTTCCCGGAACCGTGCACCCGGGCTCGCGAGCGTCTATACGCTTCCACCATGGACACCACCGAGGAATCGAGGAATCCCGGGTTCGACCACGCCATCGAGGTCCTCGAGGAGCAGACCGGTGTGCTGTGGCGCCGTGAGCGCATCACCTGCCATGCACTCGCGAAGACGGTGCACCCCGGGATGGAACCCGCCGCCTACGGCATCCTGACGCTGCTGCAACGCGATGGCGCGCTGCGCGCCACGGACCTCGCGCTGGGCATCGGCGTGGGGAAGCCGTCCATCAGCCGGCAGCTGAGGAGCCTGGAACAGCTGGGGCTGGTGTTCCGGCAACTCGATCCCGGCGACGCCCGCTCGCAGCGCGTGCTCCTGACCCCCTTCGGTGAGCAGCGGCTCGCGGAGGCGCAGTCCGGCCGCCACACGGCGTTCGTGGAGCTGCTGCAGGGCTGGGAGCGCACGGACGTGGACCAGCTCGGCGTGCTGATCGACCGACTAATCGGCACCTACGCACGCGACACCTGGTAGCGACAGCAGCGGGCGGATCGCCACCGCAGGGGGTGGCCGGGTGCGCGGCGCGACGCCCGGCGCCTAGATTGGGACCATGGCCGACACGACGGAACACCCGGAAGCAGCTCCCGCCCACACCTCCGCCCTCCGGCGACTCGCCGAGGCGCACCGTGTGGGCACCACCTTCAAGGGATGGGACGGCGAGCCGGCCGAGGTGGCCCCCGAGACCCTCGTGAAGGTGCTCGCGGCGCTCGGGGTGGATGCCGGGTCCGAGGACCGGATCGCCGGCTCCCTGGCCGAGGCCGAGGACGCCCCGTGGCGCACCGCGCTCCCCGCCGTCGTCGTGGTGCGGCAAGGCCGGGCCGAACCGGTCCCGCTCTCCGTGCCGGTGGGATCCGGGACCGTGCTCTGGGCCGTGACCGAGGACGGCGTCCGCCACACCGCGACGGTGGACGACGACGCCGTGGAGACCCGGACGGTCGGCGGGCAGGAGCTGCGCCGGGTGAAGGGCCTGCTGCCCGAGGAACTCCCGCTGGGCTGGCACACACTGCACGCCTCGGTGGACGGCGAGGAGTCCTCCTGCACGCTCGTGGTGACACCGGACCGGCTGGGCACCACCGAGAAGCTCCTGGACCGCCGGACCTGGGGGCTCATGGCGCAGCTCTACTCGGCCCGTTCCTCGGACTCCTGGGGGATCGGCGACCTCGCCGACCTCGGCCGGCTCGCCGAGGCCTCCGCGGGTCTCGGCGGAGGTTTCGTGCTCGTCAACCCGCTGCACGCCGCCGAACCCGTACCGCCCGTGGAACCCTCCCCCTACCTGCCCACCACGCGCCGCTACTTCCACCCCCTGTACCTGCGCGTGGAGGACATCCCCGAGTACGCGCGCCTGGACGAGACCGGCCGGGCGCGGATCGAGGAGCTCGCGGCGAGTTTCGCGGCGGACAACACCACCGCGGACCTCCTCGACCGGGACCCCGCCTACGCGGCCAAGCTCGAGGCACTGGACCTGGTGTTCGCCGTGGAACGCCCGGCGCAGCGGCAGCAGGACTTCGAGGCCTACCGCGCCGACCAGGGGCAGGGCCTCGTCGACTTCGCCCTGTGGTCCGCGCTCGCCGAGCACCTGGCGCCGGGCGCCGAGGAGTGGGACGAGGTGGGCCGGCCCGGTTCCGCGACCGCCGAGGATCTCGCGCAGCGGTACGCGGCGCGGATCGACTTCCACGCCTGGCTCCAGTGGCTCCTCGACGAACAGCTCCAGCAGGCGCAGCTCCGGGCCACGGGGGCGGGCATGTCCATCGGCGTGGTGCACGATCTCGCCGTGGGGGTGCACCCCAGCGGGGCCGACGCCTGGGCGCTGCAGGACGTCCTCGCGTCGGGGATCAGCGTGGGCGCGCCACCGGACATGTTCAACCAGCACGGGCAGGACTGGGCCCAGCCGCCCTGGCACCCTGAACGGCTCGCCGAGTCCGGGTACACCGCCTTCCGGGACATGCTCCGCAACATCCTGCGGCATGCCGGGGGCATCCGGGTGGACCACATCCTCGGTCTCTTCCGGCTCTGGTGGATCCCGCAGGGTGCCTCGCCCGGCGCGGGCGCCTACGTCTACTACGACCACCGCGCGCTGATCGGCATCCTGGCCCTGGAGGCCGAGCGCGCAGGGGCCGTGGTGGTGGGGGAGGATCTCGGCGTCTTCGAGCCCGGTGTCCAGGAGTACCTCGCCGAGCGGGGGATCCTCGGCACCTCGATCCTGTGGTTCGAGCAGGACGACGACGGCCCGAAGCCGCCCGAGGCGTACCGGGAGGGCTGCCTCACCACGGTCACCGTGCACGATCTCCCGCCGAGCGAGGGCTATCTCGCGGGCGAGCACGTGGCACTGCGGGAACGGCTCGGTCTGCTCAGCCGCCCCGTGGAGGAGGAACGGGCGGAGGACCGCGCCACCCAGGAGAAGTTCCTGGCACTGCTGCGCGAACGCGGTCTCCTCGGGAAGGAGCCGACGGTCCGGCAGACCGTCGAGGGGCTCCACGCGTTCATCGCGCGCACGCCGTCCGTGCTGCTCGGCGTCGCCCTCGCCGACGCGGTGGGGGAGCGCCGCACGCAGAACCAGCCCGGTACCGGGAACGAGTACCCGAACTGGCGGATCCCCCTGGCGGACGCCGACGGCAACGCCGTGCTCGTGGACGATCTCGCCGGGAACCCCCGCTTCGCAGCACTGGTCGCGGCGCTCGGCCTCCCGGTCACCGAGCAGGGACCGAGCGTTCCGATCGCCTGACCGCGAGGTGACTCGTCAGGGGCCGTCATGATCGGCGTGCCGAGGGGCGGGACGCACCGAGCCGTCCCGTGCCGCCCCTCGACGGAGGCCGACGGGCCCGGACCGGAACGCAGGAGGGGCCCGGACGGTGTCCGGGCCCCTCCTGCGTGCAGTGCTGCTACTTGCCGAGTTCCGGGCGGGTGGACTCGTCCTGGTCCTGGAACGGGGCCTCCTCGACCTCGTAGGGGTCACCGCCGCTGGGGCCGGTGTTCCCCGACGCCGCGACCACGGGGGAGGCGTCCTTGACAGAGGTGCCGCCCTTGGAGGCGGCGTCCTTGGCCTTCTCGGTGCCCTCCTTGGCCTTGTCCGCGCCCTTGGAAGCGGCGTCCTTGGCCTTCTCGGCACCTTCCTTGGCCTTGTCCGCGCCGTCCGACGCGGCGTCCTTCGCCTTGTCGGCAGCATCCGAGGCGGCGTCCTTCGCCTTGTCCGCGCCCTTCGAAGCCGCATCCTTGGCCTTCTCGGCAGCATCTGCGGCTGCGTCCTTGACCTTGGACAGCGTGTCCGATCCGGAGCCGTCCGTGTTCAGGGCATCCTTCAGGGATTCCTGCACCTCGGGCGCCTTGTCCTTGATGGCCTCGGTGGTGGAGGACACGGTGTCCTGGACCTTGGGGTCGTTCCACAGGTCCTGGGCCTTGGTCTTGAGCTGCTCGTAGCTCTCACGGCCGGCGCGGCTCCCGAGGACGTACCCCACAGCCATGCCTGCTGCGAATACCAGTTTGTTCTTCATGCGGTTCTCCTTCGCTGGGCGGTGTTCCCTCGAATCTAGGCCATCGGCGCAGTAGGGGCGACAGCGGGGGCCAGTTGAACTCCGCTCCCGCCCCCGGGTAGGGGCCGGAGCCGATACCCGGGCGCCCGGCTAGGACGTGGTCAGGGCCGTCTTGAGCCAGCCCTCCTCGCGGCGGTCGAAGGTCAGATAGGCGTCCACGACGTCGGTGAGCGGTTCGTGCTGCGTGATGAACCCGGTGGGGTCGAAGACGCCCGAGGCGACGAGGTCCAGCAGGGGCGGGGTGACCGAGCGGTGGTCGCAGTTGCCCATGCGGATGGTCAGGTTCTTGTTCATGGCCTGACCGATCGGGTAGGTCATGGTGTCCGGGCTGTACACGCCGATGATGCCGATGCGCCCGTACTTCCTGACGGTCTCGATGCTCCACCGGGACACCTGGGACGGGGCATCCCCCGGCACCCAGTTCCCACCCTGCACATTGGTGGTGGGAGCCACCTCGTCCACCTCCCGGGCGAACTCCTCCGCCTGCTCCTCGGCCTTGGCCGCGGCAGGACCGGAGGAGGGGCGCTGCGCGTCCACGCCGACGGCGTCGATCACGGCATCCACGCCGATCCCGAACGTCGCCTCCATCAGGGCCTCCACGGGGTCCTCGCGGTTGAAGTCCACCACCTCCGCGTTCTGGTCCAGGGCCTGCACCAGGCGGGTGTCGATGCCGTCGATCGCGAAGACGCGGGAGGCGCCCTGGCGGAACGCCGACGCGATGGCGAACTGCCCCACGGCTCCCGCGCCGTACACCGCCACGGTGTCCCCGCGCTGCACCCCGGCGAGCTGCGCGCCGAACCAGGCGGTGGGGAAGATGTCCGAGAGCAGGATGGCCTGTTCGTCGCTGACGTTGTCGGGCAGCCCGGTGAGGGTGTTCGAGGCCCAGGGGATGCGGGCGTACTCGGCCTGCAGACCGTTCACCGGCCCGGTGGTCGCGGGCCCGCCGAAGAAGCAGGTGCCGGCCTGCGGCCCGTTGGGGTTGGCGTTGTCGCACTGTGCGGTGTGGCCGGCGCGGCACTGCCAGCAGGCTCCGCAGGACATGGTCGAGGACACCACCACGCGGTCGCCGGGTGCGAAGCCGCGAACCGCTGAACCCACCGCGACCACCTCACCCACGGCCTCGTGGCCGAGGACTGTGCCCTCCCGCATGCCGGACATGGTGCCGCGGATGAAGTGCAGGTCCGTACCGCAGATGGCGCTCCGGGTGATCCGGACGACGGCGTCCGTGGGATCGATGATCGCGGGGTCGTCCACGGTATCCAGGCGGATGTCGCCTTCACCGTGCCAGACGAGGGCTTTCATGATGAGTACTCCTTCACAGCTCGGGGCAAGGGACGCACAGCTGATCGGCGACCGGGTCCAACGCTAGGAGCGGCCGCTCCGGGCAGCCACCCGCCGCGTGATCCCCGTGGGAAGTTGTCAGCGCCGGAGGGCGGGTGTAGGGCGGACGACGGCGCCCCGTCGCGGAACTGTGACCGGGGGCGCGGACCTCCGACGGCTGCGGGTCAGGAGTACTGCCGGGTGGCCTCGAGCCCCGTGACCAGCGGCGTCGACCCGGGCTGCCGGTCGCGGCGGTCGAGTTCCTCGGTCACTTCCTCGTGCCTGATCTCCGTCTCCGTGGACGCCGCGCCGTCGTGCGCGTACTCGTGGTCCAGTTCGCGGTGGATCCTGCTGTTGAGGACCTCGACGGCGGTGAGGTCGAGTGCGGTGAGGTCGTCGGGGAAGTCCTCGGAGGGTGTCAGTCTGCTGCTCATCTGGCCTCTTCGATCGTGCGGGGTGGCTGTGGATGAGGCCCTCTGCTAGACCGCGACCACCGGAACTGGTCCGGCAGGGGAATAGTAACCAGTCCCGGTGAGGAAGGGAAGCGGTTCCGGGACCTGACGGGGGTGGCGGAGGTTAGCGTGGGAACCGGATCCGGACGATCGGGAGAGCGCCGGTCGAGAGCAGGGGGAGATGTGCCAGAGGGCGACAGCGTCTACCGGCTCGCCGCCCGGCTGCGGCGGTCCCTCGACGGGCACGTCCTGGTGCGCGGCGAGCTCCGCGTGCCCGCGCACGCCACCGACGCGCTGGACGGACTGCGGGTGATCGGCCACGACACGCACGGCAAGCACCTGCTCACCCGCTTCGACGCCGGGCTGACGCTCCACACCCACCTGCGGATGCAGGGTTCCTGGACCGTCACGGCACCCGGGAGGGCTCTGCCGCGCAAGCTGCTGCCCGATGCCCGGGTGGTCCTCGCGGTGGCGGACGGTCCCACCGCCTACGGTCTGGACCTGCCCGTCGTCGACCTGGTGCCCACCCGGGCGGAGGCGGGGGGGATCGGTCACCTCGGGCCGGACCCGCTGCGGGGGGACTGGTCCGCCGGTGAGGCGGTGCGGCGGCCCGGGCGCGCTCCGGCCGAGCGCGTCTCCGCGGGCCTGCCCGAGCAGCGCAACGTCGCCGGGTTCGGGAGCCTGTGGGCCAACGAGCTGTGCTTCCTGCGGGGCATCCCCCCCGACACCAGGATGGCCGACGTCGACGTGCCCGCACTCGTGGCACTCGGTGCACGGTGCCTGCGTTTCTCGGCCACCCACCCCGGGGCCCACCAGGTCACCACGGGCAACACCCGGAAGGGGGAGCAGCACTGGGTGGCCGGGCGCGCCGGGAGGCCGTGCCTGCGCTGCGGGACCACGGTGCAGGTGCGGGCCGAGGTGCCGGGCGACCCGGGCCGCCGTCGTACCTGGTGGTGTCCGCGCTGCCAGCCGCCGGGGTCCACGGGCTGAATCGGGACGGGGCCGGGCTGGGTCGAGGCCGGGCGCGGATCAGCGGCGGGCGGCCAGCGCGGGGGCGAGGGCGGACGCGGACGACGCCGAGCTGTCGATCCGCCAGTCGGCCTCCTTGTCGAGGTGGAACCAGATCAGCGCTGCGACGTCGGGCTGCGCGGACAGGTACCGGACCAGGTCGCCGATCCACCCGGCCTTCGATCCGCCGGATTCGGCGGACGCCGTCTCGGCGACGGCGATCGGCTTGCCCGGGGCGATGCGGCGCAGCTCGGTGATGCCCTCGCCGAAGAGCGCCTGCGGATCCTGCCAGGTGCTCCACGGCTGCGAGGTGCCCCAGTTGTAGCCGTCCAGGGCCACCACGTCCGCGTAGGCCGCTCCCGGGTAGAGCCCGTCGAGCGGGATGGACCCCTGGTAGGGCACGTTCGGGTTCCAGACCCAGCTGACGTTGCCGGCGCCCATCGACACCACGACGTCGTGCACGTGCCGGTACGCGGCCACGTAGCTGCCGGGGGCGTTGCCGTTCACGCCCTCGGCCCACGGGTACCAGTCCCCGTTCATCTCGTGCCCGAACCGCAGGTACACCGGCTGGCCCCACCGTGCCAGGTCCGCGCCCCACTGCCGCAGGTGGGCATCGAAGTCACCGGCGGCCATCCGCGCGAGCGAGTAGGCGGGCTGCTCGGTGCCCCCGCCCCACCCCCACGGCTCCCAGGCGAGCAGGGCGTCCGCGCCCCGCGCCCGCACGGCCTCGAGCTCGGCGATGGGGGCGGGCTGGTCGAAGTCCTTGTAGGAGAGCACGATCGACGGCGCCTCGCCCGCGGGGCGTGCCACCTCGTCGAGTTCGTCGACCGCCATCGGACCGCCGCCGGTACCCGCGCCGAAACGCAGGGCCTTCGGGGTGGATGCCGCCGGAGGCTGTGCGACAGGCTCCTCGGCCGGCTGCGTGATGGTGAACGGGGCGGAGGCGGCGGATCTCCCGGCGGTGACGGAGATGGACGTGGTCGCGGCCGGTACGGTGAGGGTCGAGTCGAAGGTGCCCGCCGACGTGGTGGTGAGCCGGACGCTGGTGCCGCCGGCCACCAGTGTCGCGGCGGTCCGCTTCGGGAAACCCGCCCCGGTCACCGTGATCGAGGATCCCGCCACCGCGCTCGAGCTGCTCAGCGAGATGGTCGCCGCTGCCTGCGCGGGAGGGGTCAGGCCCAGCAGGAGCACCGCCAGTGCCAGGACGAGGACGACGCCGCGACCGGACGCCGCGGCGAGGGCGGGGAGGCGGGCGGGGAGAGCGGCCAGGAGCACGTCGGGCTCCTCGGCTGATCTTGAGAAATCCTTCATTTTTCAAGTGTGACGTGGTGACTACGTCGTCGAGGTCAAGAAAGGACGGAAAGGACCTCAGGATCTGGGCAGGTTCTGCGCAGCCACCCCGCACCGGGCGGAGGGGAGGAGCAATAACGCTCATTCGCGTCGACATCGACCGCGGCCTGGGGCCCGAGCAGCTGCGTCAGCTCAGCGGGCCCTTCACAGGGCCGTCCTCGCGGAGTGCCGTGTTCCCGAGTGTCTGAAAGATGCACTGTCAGAGCAGTGCGTGCCTGCATGGGCAATCACCTTGCTCCTCGACGTGAACGAGAGGCCAGGGTCGATGGAAGCTCATGAAGTACTGACGATCGGACGCATCAGCGTCGACATCCACCCGAACGGCATCGGGATGGATCTCGAGGACGTCACCCCTCTGGCAAGCACCTGGGCGGCTCGCCCTCCGACACGGCGGTCGCGGCGGCTGTCCACGGGCGCCGCACGGCGATGACCACTCGGGCCGGCGAGGATCCCTCCGTTCCCGCACACCGCCCACCCGAGTCGCGCCATGTCGTCGTGGACCCCGGGTACGGCCACCTGCAACTCGTCCCGCACCCCGATGTCGTCCCGTGCTTCCAGCACCCGAAGGCCGATGACGGCATCGTCGCCGATCTCCGGAAAACCTGCGACGATGCAGGGGTGACCATCGCCTCCATGCTGCTGTGCTGTGCTGGGCGCCACCGGACGCGGACGAATGCCTGGCACCCATCCACGAGTGGAGGCGAGGCTGTCGAACCCATCGTGGACCACGCCCTGCGCCACATCACCGATCTGCCGGGTGACCCGGGACGGGTGCACCAGCACCTGAAGGTGGGCGGCGTCGTCCGGGGCGTTCTGCACCGAGCCCGGCGAGACGGGCTTCCACGACCGCGGGGACTCCGTGGTGGTCCCGAGCGTGTTCGTCGAGAACGAGCAGGCCGAGGAGGTCTTCCGGTTCCAGCCCGAGAGCATCACCGCCTCGATCGGGCAGGCGCGGGTATGACCGCCCCGATACGGAACGGGGAGGTCTCCTGATGGCCTCGTCCTCCGCTTCCGTCGCGTCCGACGCCGACCTCCCGAAGGGCGGTCAGGACAGGTTCCTCCGCCGGGTCACCTGGATCGCCACCCTGGGTGGTCTGCTGTTCGGCTTCGACACCGGTGTCATCAACGGCGCGCTGCCCTTCATGGAGGAGGATCTCGGGCTGACCCCGTTCACCGAGGGCTTGGTGGCCAGTTCGCTGGTGTTCGGTGCCGCGTTCGGCGCGGTGACCGGCGGTCGTCTCGCCGACCGCTACGGCCGTAAGCGCATGATCATCGTGCTCGCCATCATCTTCCTCGTCGGCACGCTCGGGGCCTCCTTCGCCCCGAACGTCACGGTCATGGTGATCTCGCGGTTGGTACTCGGCCTCGCCGTCGGTGGAGCGTCCGTGATGGTGCCCATCTACCTCGCGGAGCTCTCCCCGGCGTCGCGCCGTGGCCAGATGGTCACCCGCAACGAACTGATGATCGTGACCGGTCAGCTCATCGCGTTCACCACCAACGCGGTGATCGGCAACACCTTCGGTGAGTCCGAGGGCGTGTGGCGGTGGATGCTGGTGATCGCGACCATTCCCGCGATCGGCCTATGGGTGGGCATGCACTTCGTCCCGGAGAGCCCCCGCTGGTTGGCCTCCACCGGTAACTTCGGGGCGACCCTCTCGGTGCTCCGGCAGATCCGCGACAGGGAAGCGGCCCGCGAGGAGTTCGAGGAGGTGCAGACCCTCGCCGTCGAGGACTACAGGGCGAAGATGGGCACGTTCAAGGACCTGAGCGAGCCGTGGTTGAAGCGGGTGTTCCTCGTCGGCCTCGGGCTCGCGGTGATCCAGCAGATCACCGGCGTGAACTCGATCATGTACTACGGCACGCAGATCCTCACCGACGCCGGCTTCGGCGCCCAGGCGGCGTTGACGGCGAACATCGCCAACGGCGTAATCTCCGTGGCGGCGACCTTCCTCGGTATCTGGCTCCTCGGCAAGGTGGGCCGCAGGCCCATGCTCATGGTGGGCCAGATGGGAACCACGGCGGCGCTCCTCGCGATCGGGATCGTATCCCTGGTCCTGCCCGAGGGCACCACCCGCGGGTTCGTGATCCTCGCGTTCACGGTGACGTTCCTCGCATTCCAGCAGGGTGCCATCTCCCCGGTGACGTGGCTGATGCTCTCGGAGATCTTCCCCCTGAGGATCCGCGGGCTGGGGATGGGCCTCTCGGTGTTCGTGCTGTGGATGGTGAACTTCATGGTGAGCTTCAGCTTCCCGATCCTCGTGGACGCCATCTCGATCTCGAACACCTTCTTCGTGTTCGTGGTCCTCGGCATCGGCGCGATCCTCTTCGCCTACAGGTTCATCCCCGAGACCCGCGGCAAGAGCCTCGAGGAGCTCGAACAGGAGTTCAAGGGCGAGACCACCGGCTGACGTCGGAGTGGCAGCGGGCCATGAATCTCCGGTCACCCGGGGAGTGGTGCCCGCCGTCGTCCACGACTGTGCGGCCCATGGTGACGAGCGCGGAACTCCTCGGGACCCCCGGTAGAGCGGACTCGTACCCGTCGCAGATCCGGGTACCGATGCTGCCGTGCCGGCCGGAGGTTGACCCCGGCAGTGCGGAGGACCTTGTCCGGCTCGTGCCCCCTGAGCATCTTCTCGTCCAGCTCGGCGACGTCGTCGCGTACCCGGTTCTCGATGAGCGCCGGCGGGTTGCCGTCGACCCTGCGCAACCGCACGATGCTGTAGGTGCGCTCGCCGACGGGCAGTCCGAACCCCCGTGGACCGCCTCGTCGGCGAGGACGTGCGCGAGGGACAGTATTCGTTCTCGATCCGGCGCCCGGTGCGAACCTGCCGGTATGGATCGCCGCCTCGGTGCCCTGCACCATCTGGTGGTAGAGCGGGACGGTGATGCGGCAGACCTCTTCGGGCACCCCGTGCTGCCGATGGTATGAAGTGCTGACGTGTGGTTCGGGGCATTCACAGCGATCGCAGTGCGCCCAACCACCGGTGACACTCCAGTGGTCCGATCCGTCGTCCAGCAGGCCTCCATGGTGATCTCGCTCCTGTTCCGCGGAGCGGCACCCGGCACCCTTACCGGTGGAGGGCCCACCAACTGCATCGGTCGTCGCTCCACGGGCCCGATCTGCGCCGTCCTCCTCCCGATGGCCATCCGCGGTTTCGCCATGGGCCTCGCGGTTTTCTCGCCCTGGACCGTCAAGGCCGCCATGTCCCTCCTGTTCCCGATCCTCAACGACGCCCTCGGCTCCACGGGGACGTTCGGCCTGTTCGTCGCGGTGAACATCGTGTCCTTCCTGTTCGTCCGCAAGTTCGTGCCGGAGACCAAGGGTCTGTCCCTCGAGGAGCTCGAGGCCCGGTTCCGCACCGAGGGTGAGGCAGCGCGGGTAGCGTGACCCGGAAGGGTCCGAGGCGGTAGAAAGAGTGGTCGGCCCTTCTGGGGGGCCGGCCACTCTTCCCGTCTCTGCACCTCCGCGCCCATGCACGGGGAGGTGCAGGCCCTGCTTCCGACCCTCGAGGACGTTCCCCATGCACCTGACGCTCGACCCCGTCCCCTTCTCCGCCCCGGACGCCGAGCTGCTCCGGGACGCGCAGCAGGCCGAGCTGCACGTCCGCTACGGCAGCGGGGACCACGAACCCGGTGAACCTCCCACCGCGGACAACGTCCCGTTCTTCCTGGTGGCGCGCACATCGGACGGCACCGCCGTCGGTTGCGGGGGGTTGCGTCCCCTGCCCGACGGCGGCCTCGAGGTGAAGCGGATGTACGTGGTGCCGGAGCTGCGCGGACGCGGGATCGCCACCGCGATCCTCCGGCGCATCGAGCGGGAGGCGCTGGCGTCGGGGTGCAGCGAACTGCTGCTCGAGACGGGGACCGAGCAGCCGGACGCCATGCGCTTCTACGAACGGGAGGGCTACCACCGCATCCCCGCCTTCGGTGCCTACGCGGGCGAGGAGCACTCGGTCTGCTACGCGCGGCGCCTGGACTGAGCGCCGGTGCCCGGTCCCTGCCGACGGGTCAGGCGAAGGACACCGAGCGCAGGGTCCGGGGGGACAGCCGGTCCTGGAGCACCAGGGTGGCGGCGCCGAGCGCCGCGGCGTCGTTGCCGTTGACGGAGAGCCTGACCTCCACCGGGTGGATGGCCCGCGCCATGGCGCGGCGGGAGAGCGCCTCGGAGATGATCTCCACGTAGAAGCTCCCGCTCGTGGAGAAGGCGCTGCCCGCGAGGACCACGAGCTGCAGGTCGAGGAGGTTCACCATGGAGATCACCGCGCTCGCCACATACTCGGCGGATTCCCGGACGAGGTGCACGGCGACGGGGTCGCCGGCAGCAGCGGCCACCCCCACCGCGGCGAAGTCCTCGGAGACCACGCCGGTCAAGGGGATCGTGAGCTCACCACGATCCACCGCCTCGGCTGCGCGGGTCACCACCACCCGGGGGCTCGCGTAGAGCTCGAGGCAGCCGATGTTGCCGCAGGGGCAGGGCAGCCCCCTGGCATCCACGGTGACGTGGCCGATCTCGCCGACGTTCGAGCTGACACCCTGGTAGATCGTGCCGTCCATGACGATCCCCGAACCGATGCCCGAGCCCATGTACACCGAGGCGTAGTTCGCGTAGCCCTCGGTGGCCCCGAGCCAGTACTCGCCGATCGCCGCGGCCGTGGCGTCGTTGTCGAACTCGCAGTGCAGGCCGGTGGTGGAGGCCAGTGCCCGGCGGATCGGGAAGTCGTTCCACGCGGCCAGGGACGGTGCGTTGCGGACCGTCCCGGTGGTGCGGTCCAGCGGACCCGGGGTGGCGATCCCCATCCCGACGATCCCGGTGCGGTCCACCCCGGACCCCTCGATCAGCGCCTCGATGTCGCGCGTCATCCGGCTGACCACGGTGAGCGGTGAGGTGTCCCCGGGGCCGTCGACGCGTCGCCGGGCGACCACGCGCCCGGCCAGGTCCGCGATGATGTACGTGATGTAGTCCTGTCCCAGGTGTACCCCCACGCCGAGCCTCGCGGCGGGGTTGAGTTCGAGGAACATGCGCGGCTTGCCGCCCGTGGAGACACCGCGACCCGACTCCACCACGATGTCCTCGGTCAGCAGTGCACGGACGAGCGTCGAGATGGTGGCCTGGGTCAGGCCCGTCCGTTCGGCGAGCTCCACCCGGCTGATGGGTCCGTTGGAGCGGATCAGGTCGATGACCCTGCCCCTGGAGGATTCCCGGCGACGGATCTTCTCGACGGCGTTCGACGACGCCGCCACCTTCGCCGGGACGGTGGTCACGGTGCCCGACGGCGGGCTCGACGCCGCGGTCATGGCCGGGTCACCGCGCTGACCCGTGTGCTGCCGTGCTCGCGGACGTCTCCGTGTCCCGGGATCGGAGGATCCCCGCGCCGGCCGCAGCCGGCGACACCGTCACCGGAGGGGGCCACGCATCCCTGCAGTTCCATGTCCACTTCTTCCCTCGAGCGACGCCCCCACTGGATCAAACTACGGGCAAGGACGGCCGCAGCGGCAATCGTGAGGTCCGCCTCCCGTCCCATGACGGACCGGACCGCAGCCCCCGGATGGCAGAGGCGGAGGGCGCGACGACGCCGACCGCGGTGGGGTTCCTTCCCGGACGGCCGGTACGGCTCATCGGCGCACGATGTGGTTCTCCTTCCCCGGCAGTACGGCCGGGTACCACCATGAGACGTACATCACGAAGTTACTTGACTCAGATAATAAAGTGGCCTAAGAAAGTAGTCAACGATTCGGCCACGGGTGGCGGAACTGCTCGGCGGCACCGTGGCCGCCCCAGATGAAAGGTACAAAGATGTCCTCAATGTCCTCTGGCTCGAAGCGACTCGGTCTGGCAGCCGCAGCAATGCTGAGCATTGCCACCCTCACCCTCACCGGCTGCGCCGGCGGAGGGGGAGCATCCAACGAAGGTGATGGTTCGGAGTCCACGTCCGTGACCGTCTTCAACGGCGCCACCGGCACCATCGCGGAGAACTTCAATCCCTTCTCCTCCACCGCGCTCCAGCCCACGCTCGGGGTGATCTTCGAATCGCTGTTCTGGTACAACGCCGCGTCCGACGAACCACCCACACCCTTGCTCGCCGAATCCTTCGAATGGAACGAGGGCGGCACGGAGCTCACCATCACCACGCGCGAGGGTGTCCAGTGGTCCGACGGCGAACCCTTCACCGCGAACGACGTCGCCTTCACCTTCAACCTCGTGAACGAGACGCCCGAGCTGAACACCACCGGTCTCGCGGCGACCGCCGAGGCCACGGACGACACCACCGTGGTGCTGACCTTCGAGGAGAACTCCTTCATGCAGGAGCCGAGCGTGCTCGGTAACCGCGGGATCGTCCCGGAGCACATCTGGCAGGACGTCGCCGATCCCATCACCGAGATCAACTCCAATCCCGTGGGGACGGGGCCGTTCAAGGTGAGCACCTTCTCCGCCCAGAGTTACCTGCTCGAGAAGAACGATCTCTACTGGGAGGAGGGTAAGCCCGCCATCGACGAGGTCCGCTACATCTCGCTCGACTCCGCTGACGCGGCAACCGGTGCACTCCTGGCCGGCGACGTCGACTGGATGAGTTCCTTCCTGCCGGGACTCGAGCAGATCCTTGCCGACAACGAGACCCTCTCCTACGTCAACACCCCGGCTCTGACGGCGTCGATCTTCACCTGTTCCAACGAGGAACTCGGCTGCGAGGGTCCGCAGACGGACCCGGCCGTACGTCAGGCCATCTACCAGGGCATCGATCGGGAGCAGCTCAATGCCCTCGCCGGTGGTGGTTTCGCAGGAACCGCGTCCCCCACCCTGGTGCTGCCGGAGCGCGACTCCGAGTGGATCGTCGACCCCGAGAACAGCGAGACGCCGACGAACGCCAATGTGGAGGAGGCCAGCAGGATCCTCGAGGAGGCCGGATGGGTGGAGGGCAGCGACGGCATCCGCGAGAAGGACGGCGAGCGCCTCTCACTCGGCATCCAGACCGTCACCGGCTACAGCGACTTCATCTCGCTCAATGACGCGATGTCCCAGCAACTGCGCGAGGTGGGTATCGAGCTCAACCCCACGGCGATCACCTACAACGAGTGGATCAACAACCTGAATATCGGTCAGTTCCAACTGACCCTGGAATCCATCGGACTCCAGCCTTCGAACAACCCGTACTACTCCTACGAGAAGTGGTACAACTCCGAGAACACCACACCGGTGGGGGAGTCCGCGCTGAACAACAACACGGGTCGATACAGCAACCCCGTGGTGGACGAGGCACTGGCGGTGGCTCGGGCCACCAATGACGAGGACGTGCAGAAGGAGCAGTACGGCATCATCCAGGACGAGATCGTCGAGGACATGCCGTACATCCCGATCTACATCAACTCACTGTTGACGGAATTCAACACCGCACGAGCCACCGGATGGCCCACCAACGAGGATCCCTACGCTCTCGCGGCGACCTGGAAGAGCTGGGACAACGGCATCGTATTGAAGAACATCACGCCTGCCGAGTAGCACTCGTCCCCCTCGGGGGTCGGTGGGACGGGAACCTCCGACAGGTTGCCGTCCCTCCTGGCCTTTTACCTCGACCAGCCGTGGAAGGTACGGTCCCATGAAATACATCCTCCAGAAGCTAGGCTTCTACCTCGTCGCGTTCTGGGCCGCGTTGACGGTCAACTTCTTCCTTCCCCGGCTCCTGCCGGGCAATCCGGTAGACATCATGCTCTCTCGGCTGGCGCAACGCGGTCCCGTCTCGCCCGAAGCCCGCGAGGCCGTGGAACTCATGCTGGGCACCAATACGGATGCGCCCCTGGTGGTGCAGTACTGGCAGTACCTCGGGAAGCTCTTCTCCTTCGACCTCGGTACCTCGGTGGCCTACTTCCCGGCCTCGGTCACGGACATCATCGGCCAGACCCTTCCCTGGACCATCGGCCTGATCGGGATTGCCACCGTGATCTCCTTCGTGATCGGTGTGACCCTCGGGACGCTCGCGGGCTGGAAGCGCGGGTCCTGGCTGGACAACCTCATCCCGGTCACCACCATGCTGCAGTCCGTCCCCTACTTCTGGCTCGCGCTCATCCTGCTGTTCGTGCTGGGTGGCATGTGGCAGATCTTCCCGATCAACGGCGGGGACAACGTCTACGAGACGAACCCCGGCTGGGGCTGGGACTTCATCGGCAGCGTCATCTACTACGGGACGCTCCCGGCATTGACCATCGTGATCTCCTCGGTGGGCGGGTGGATGCTCGGCATGCGCAACATGATGGTGTCCACCCTTTCGGACGACTACATCCTGACTGCTGAGGCCAAGGGCCTGCGGCCCATGCGCATCATGACCACCTACGCGGCGCGGAACGCGGTGCTGCCGTCCGTGGCGGGATTCGCCATCTCGCTCGGTTTCGTGGTTGCCGGATCGATCGTCACGGAGGCTGTCTTCTCCTATCCCGGCATCGGATCCGCCCTGCTCAATGCGGTGGGTAACAACGACTATTCGCTGATGCAGGGGCTCTTCCTCGTGATCACCCTGTCCGTCCTCGGGGCGAATCTGCTCGTGGACCTCCTCTACTCGTTCATCGATCCCCGTACCCGGGCCCGAAGCTAGGATCCGCCATGACCGCGACAACCCAGGATCCAGGCGTCGCCGCCGCGAGCGCACGATCCTCCCGACCGAAACGCGCTCTGCCACCTCTGACGCCGAAGCTCCTGATCGGCCTCGTCATCGCCGGCAGCATCATCCTCTTCGGGATCCTCGGCCCTTTTTTCGTAGGCGACCCGCGTGCTGTCAACAACGTAGGACTTGCAGGACCGGCGGAGGGCTATCTCCTCGGCACCACGCAGACCGGACAGGACGTCTTCGCGCAACTCGCCTATGCGACACGGGGATCTCTGACCGTGGGACTGATCGTCGGTGTGCTCACCCTGTTCCTCTCGGCCTTCTTCGGGATCGTCGGCGCCTACTTCGGTGGCTGGCTGGACGAGTCGTTCTCCCTGTTCAGCAATGTGATGCTGGTGATCCCGGGACTGCCCCTGGTCATCATCATCTCCAGCTACGTCCCCGAGAAGAGCCTGCTCCTGGTCGCCGTGGTCCTCAGTATCACGGGATGGGCAGGCTCCGCCCGCGTGCTGCGCGGCTTCACACTCAGTGTGAGGAACCGGGACTACGTAGCCGCAGCGCGGGTGTCCGGTGAGAGACCGCTGCGGATCCTCGGTGTCGAGATCCTGCCTAACCTGGTTCCCCTGCTCGCCTCCCAAGTGGTGTTCGCTGTGATCTTCGCCATCCTGGGCGAAGCAGGGCTGTCCTTCCTCGGACTCGGCGCCGCCGATTCGTTCACCTGGGGCACCATGCTCTACTTCGCGCAGAACGGCCTGGCACTCCGGCTCGGCGCGTGGTGGTGGTTCGTGCCGCCGGGACTACTGATCGCCCTGTTCGGTGCGGCTCTCGCCCTGATCAACTTCTCGATCGACGAGATCATCAACCCGAGGCTGCGCTCACAGACGCGAGCCTCGCGGAAGACCTGGAAGATCTCCAAGTCCGAGCTGCACGCCGCCAAGGAGAGTGTCCTGTGACCACCAAGAACCAAGGAGCCCATGCGGCGAGCATCACCGATCTCGGTGAGCGGGGCGCCGCGGACCGCAGGGAACGGCGTGAGCTGCGCGCCGCGCAGAGCCAGGATCATCCCGTCCTCACCATCGACGACTTCAGCGTCGAGTACAAGGGCGATCGCGTGGTGCAGGCGGTGAAGAACGTGACCCTGACCCTCGGCCGCGGGGAGATCCTCGGGCTCGCGGGGGAGAGCGGCTGCGGGAAGTCCACCCTCGCATACGGCATCAACCGGCTCCTGAAGCCACCGGCGGTGATCACCGGCGGCAGCGCGCACTTCCACTCCCGCGAGGGCTACGCCATCGACCTCAGCGAGCTCAGCGGGGAGGAGCTGCGGGCGTTCCGCTGGGACAAGATCGCCATGGTGTTCCAGGGCGCCATGAACTCGCTGAACCCGGTGATCTCCATCCGGCGGCAGATGGAGGACATCTTCTCCACGCACCGCCCGGACCTCTCGAAGAAAGAGCGCCGTACCAGGTGCGGGGATCTCCTCGAACGTGTCGGCGTGGATCGTGGACGCCTGAGCTCCTATCCGCACGAACTCTCCGGAGGCATGCGTCAGCGGGTCATGATCGCGATGGCCATGGCGCTGGACCCGCAGGTGATGATCATGGACGAACCCACCACTGCGCTCGACGTCGTGGTGCAGCGGGAGATCCTGCGCGAGATCACCCGCCTGCGGGAGGATCTCGGTTTCGCCGTCATCTTCATCACGCACGATCTCCCGCTGCTGCTCGAGATCAGTGACCGTATCGCCGTCATGCGCGCCGGGGAGATCGTGGAACTCGGCGATGCCGTCGAGCTCTACACGAACCCCCAGCACGAGTACACCAGGAAGCTCCTCGCCTCCTTCCCCAGTCTCACCGGGGAGCGCGGGGACTTCATCCGCGGAGGATCCCGGCACCAGGACGGAGGGCAGGCATGAGCGCACTGGAGGTCAGGGACCTCGTCAAGGAGTACACTCTCCGGGACGGACGCCGTTCCACCACCCTGAAGGCGGTGAACGAGGTCAGTTTCTCGATCGACAGCGGCCGGACCGTGGCGCTCGTGGGTCAGAGCGGCAGCGGCAAGTCCACGCTCGCGAAACTGCTCATGCAGCTGGAACGGCCCACCTCGGGCAGCATCCTGCTCGACGGCAAACCTGTCAGCCGCCGCGGGGCCGGCCTGCGCCGGTATCGCAGCGACGTGCAGATGGTGTTCCAGGATCCCTTCGCCTCCCTGAACCCGTACCACACCATCGAGCACCACATCGGGCGCCCGCTGATCCTCCACGGCAAGGCCAAGGGCCGCGACGAGGTGCAGGCCGGCGTCGCGAAGCTGCTCGAACGCGTGCGGCTGGACCCCGACATGGCGCAGCGCAAGCCGCACGAACTCTCAGGCGGCCAGCGTCAGCGCATCGCGATCGCCCGTGCGCTAGCACCGGAGCCGAAGATCCTCGTCGCCGACGAACCGGTGTCCATGCTCGACGTCTCCATCCGCCTCGGGGTGCTCAACCTGCTCGCCGACCTGCAGCGCGAGGAGAACCTCGGCGTCTTCTACATCACCCACGACCTCGCGACGGCGCGCCACTTCTCCGACGACATCCTCGTCATGTTCAAGGGCGAGATCGTGGAGCGCGGCCCGGCCGACGACGTGATCCTCGACCCGCAGCACGAGTACACCCGGCTCCTCGCCGAAGCCGCCCCGAACCCCGAGAAGCGCCTCAGCGCCTGACCTCGATCCACCGGCGGCCGTGCAGCCACCGACCCATCACCACTGGAGTACCCATGAACACCACGATCACGACCGCCCCACGGACTCTCGACCTCGGGGGTGCCTGGGAGCTCACCTGGGCCGCGGGTCCCGAGGACTCGCCGGACTACGCCACCTCCGGTACGGCGATCAACGCCACCGTGCCCGGCCAGGTACACACCGACCTGCTGGCCGCCGGACTCCTCGAGGACCCGGACGTGGGGCTGCGTGAGGCCGATCAGCTGTGGATCGGCCACTCCCGGTGGACCTACGCGCGGCGCTTCGACTGGGACGGCACGGCGGCCGAGCGGACCGAGCTCGTGGCCGACGGGCTGGACACCTTCGCCACGGTGCGCCTCAACGGCCAGGAGGTCGCGGTCACGGCGGACCAGCACATCGGGTACCGCTGGGACGTGGCACAGATGCTCGTCCGCGGCAAGAACCTGCTGGAGATCACCTTCGGCTCCGCCTGGGACGCCGCCCATGAGTGCGAGGCGGAGGTGGGTGCATTGCCGCGGCCCTACGACGAGCCGTACCCGTTCGTCCGCAAGAGCGCGTGCAACTTCGGGTGGGACTGGGGCCCGCACTACATCACCGCCGGGATCTGGCAGCCCATCCGGCTGGAGTCGTGGTCCCGGACGAGGATCGTCTCGGTCCGGCCCGACACCGTCATCGACGGGGACGCCGCACGCGTGTCCGTCGCGGTGGGACTGGAGCACAGCGGGACGACGTCGGACGCGGACGTCACCGTCACCGCGGTCCTGACCGCGCCCGACGGCAGCGTGGCCGCGCGGTCCAGTGTGCCGGCGGACGCTACCGACGTCGTCCTCGGTCTCGACGTGGCGGATCCCCTGCTCTGGTGGCCCACCGGCCTCGGGGACCAGCCGCTCTACGCGCTGACCGTGACGGTCGACGGCAGCGGTGACGTGCTCTCCGAGGAGGAACGACGGATCGGTCTGCGCACCGTCGTGGTCGAGGAGGAGCCCGACGACGCCGGGAGCACCTGGGCGTTCGTGGTGAACGGGCGCCGGGTGCGGGTTCGCGGCTACAACTGGATCCCCGACGATCCGTTCATCGCCGAGGTGACCGAGGAGCGTCTCGGGCAACGGCTCGACCAGGCCGTGGACGGCGGAGCCAATCTTCTCCGGGTCTGGGGAGGCGGGTACTTCTCCACCGAGGAGTTCATGGCCGGCTGCGACGAGCGCGGGCTCATGGTGTGGCACGACTTCCTGTTCGCCTGCGCCGCCTACGACGAGTCCGAGGCCATGATCGACGCCGTCACCGTCGAGGCCGAGCAGGCCGTGGCCCGCCTGTCCGCGCACCCGAGTCTGGTGATGTGGTGCGGCGGCAACGAGTGCGTGTGGGGCATGTACGACTGGGGGTGGCCCGAGATCCTCGACGGGCGCCCCTACGGGGCCGCCTTCTACACCGAGGTGCTCCCGGGGGTCATCGCCCGGCTGGACCCGTCCCGCCCCTACGTCCCGAACAGCCCGTGGTCGGGCTCGCCGGACAAGCACCCGAACGATCGGGACACCGGGCCCGTGCACATCTGGGAGGTCTGGAACAACGTCGACTACGTGCACTACCGCGACGTCGACCCGCCCTTCGTCTCCGAGATGGGCTGGTGCGCACCCCCGGCCTGGTCCACGCTGCGCCGCGTGGTCACCGAGGGGGACCTGGTGCCCGAGAACCCCCAGGTGGCCCACCACATGCGTGCCGGTGACGGGATGGAGAAGCTCGCCCGCGGACTGGCACCCTACTTCGGTACCCCTGCGACGGCGGAGGACTGGCACTACCTGACCCAGGTGGTCCAGGCGCGCTCGCAGGCCGCCGGCGCGGAATGGCTGCGGGCGCGTGAGCGCTGCGCGGGCGTGGTCATCTGGCAGCTCAACGACTGCTGGCCGGTGCTCAGCTGGTCCGCCGTGGACGGAGACGGCATCGAGAAGCCCGTCTGGTACGCGCTCCGCCGCGCCTTCGCGGACCGGATGCTCACGATCGTGCCCGTGACATCGGGGAGCACGGAGGATCCCACGGGTCCGGACGGCCTCGAGGTGGTGCTCGTCAACGACGGTCTGTCGGCGTGGACGGCCGACGTCGTGGTGCGCCGCTTCGCACTCGACGGCACCGAGGTGGGCCGGGAGACCATCGGCCTCACGGCCGCTCCCGACGGCACGGCGCGCTCCGTGCTCCCCGCCGCCCTCACCGTGGTCGCCACCGACGAATTCCTGGTGGCGGACACGGACGGACTCCGCTCGACCTGGTTCTTCGCGCCCGACGCGACTCTCGCGCCGATCGAGCCGCGCTTCTCGGCCCGGGCGGTGGTGGACGGCGGATCCCTCCGCGTCACCGTCCATGCCGAGACGCTGCTGCGCGATCTCTGCCTCTTCGCGGACCGGCTCGCCGATCCGCTCGGCGTCCCGGCGACCCAGCTCGAGGTCGATGACATGATGCTCACCGTCCTGGCCGGCGAGACGGCCACCTTCACTGTCCGCAGGCGCGACGGCGGTACGCTGGCAGCACCGGCCGATCTCTCGGACGCCGAGCGCTTCCCCGTGCTGCGCTGCGTCGGGGACACGCCGTCGTCGTCCGTCCCGACCGGCGAGGACGAAGCAGGAGGAGGCGCGGCGCGATGATCGCGGGTATCGAGACCGGCGGCACCAAGGTGATCTGCGCGGTCGCCGATCCTGCCGATCCGGGAGTGCTCGCGGACCAGACGCGCATCGACACCACCACCCCCGAGCGCACCCTGGCCGCGGTGCGCGACTTCCTCGCACCGTACGCGGTGAAGGGCCGGTTCGACGCCGTCGGCATCGCCTCGTTCGGGCCGGTGGAGGTGGACGCCGCATCGCCGCGTTTCGGGTGGATCACCTCGACGCCGAAGGCGGGCTGGCAGGACACCGATCTGATCGCGTCCCTCGGGCTGGCGCCCGGTACACCCGTGCGGCTCGTCTCGGACGTCACCGGCGCGGCACTCGGGGAGCACCGCTTCGGGGCGGGACGGGGGGTCGACGACATCGCCTACGTGACCGTGGGAACGGGTATCGGCGCGGGGCTCGTGGTGAACGGGGCGCCCTTCTCGCCCCGCAGTCACCCCGAGCTCGGGCACCTCCTGGTGCGCCGCCACCCGGACGACCCCTTCCCAGGGGTGTGCCCCTTCCACGGCGACTGCCTCGAGGGGCTCGCCTCCGGGCCGTCCGTCGCAGCGCGCTGGGGCAGGCCCGGCCCGGAACTCGGGCCGCTGCTCCCGCAGGCCGTCGAGATCTCCTCCTACTACATAGCGCAGCTGCTCGCCACGGTGACGTACGCGACGGGGCCGCAGCGCATCGTCGCCGGGGGCGGGGTGCTCAAGACGCCCGGGCTGCTCGAGGCCGTGCGGCGGCAGCTCGCCCTGCTGGTCGGCGGGGCGCTGGCGGACCATCCCCTGACGGACCCGGGCAGCGGTTACGTGGTGCGCCCGGTGCTGGGTGACGGGTCGGGGGTGCGCGGGGCGCTGTCCCTCGCCGTCGACGCCCTGCAGGTCAGGGCTCGAACGGCTGCTACCGCGGGCTGATCAGGCGGCAGGGAGCTCCGAGGTGATGTCCCCGACCACGGCGTGGAAGGAGGCGAGCAGCGGGTCGGCATCGGTGACGAGCAGATGGTCGGTGGAGCCGGACCCCATCCCGATCCTCCGGCCGGCGATGCGTTCGTCGGCGTAGACCGCGAGGACGCTCGTACTGCCGAGGGGCGTGATGGTGCCGGGTGCGTACCCCGTGAGCCCGAGCGCGGCCTCGGGTGTGACGAGGGACGCCTTGTTCACCTCGAGCAGCGCCCGCAGCTTGCCCCAGTCCAGCCGCCGGGTCCCCGGGACCAGCACGAGGACGGCGATCCCGCCGCTGATCTTGACCACCAGGGTCTTGGCGCCGTCCTCGGGGGTGAGGCCGGCGGAGGCGGCGGCACCCCCGAAGCCCCCGCCGCCCAGGGGGATCAGGCGGACGTCGAGTCCGCGATCCGCGGCGTCGACTTCTGCGGGCGAGGGCGCGGTGGAGTTCATGTGCCCCATCGTAGGCGCGGGCCCGGCCGGTGGTCGCGGCCGCCCCGGACCGGGCTTCGTCGCGTTCACGCCGGACGCGCATCCCCGCTGCTCCCGGCGGGGCCGCCCAGCGCCCCGCGGGGCTCGCCCGGTCCCCGAGCCCGCCCCCGGGCAACGGGCGGGGCCCGACCCGCCCGGAGGCCAGGACGCACAGGAGCAGCCCCGCCGCCCCCCCGCCCTGCCAGGAGGGGTTGCGGGAGAGCGCGGGACCGACGGCGCGGCGAGTCGGCAGTGCAGGGAATCGTCCCAGGTGACCAGGGCCACGTCCTCGGGGCAGCGCAGACCGAGCTCGCGCGCGGCCAGCAGACCGCCCATCGCCATGAGGTCGTTGCCGAAGACCACGGCGGTGGGCTGCTCGCCCGCGGACCGGTCGCAGAGCTCCAGCATGGCGCCGCGCCCGGACTCCAGCGCGTAGGTGCCCTCGCGGCGGACGACGTCGATCCCGTGGCCGCCCGCTGCCTCCCGGACGGCCACGAGCCGCTCCGACTCGTGGAGGAAGGTACCGGGTCCTGAGATGTGGGCGATCGAGCGGTGGCCGTACCCGGCGAGGTGGTCCACGATCATGCCGGCCTCCAGTGCATGGTCCGTGACGGTACTCGGGAACCCTGCCGTACCGGCCACGCCGGGAGCGCCGTGCAGCACGAAGGGGAGACCGAGGCGGGTCAGGAGGGCCGGGCGCGGATCGTCCTGCAGGTGGTCGAACACCAGGACGCCGTCCACCTTCCGTTCGCCGGCCCAGCGTTCGTAGATGGCACCCTCTTGCCCGGGGTCCGCCCCCACCATCCGCAGCATCAGCGCCATGTCACGCTCGGCGAGCGCCGTCTCGATCCCGGCCAGCAGTCCCATGTGGTACGGCTCCGTACCCACCAGCAGGGGATCGGCGGAGAGCACCACGCCCACCACCCCGGAGCGGGAACGGGACAGTGCGCGGGCGGAGGAACTGGGGTACCGCTCGAGCTCCTCCGCGAGATCGAGCACGCGACGGCGCGTCGACTCGCTCACGCCGGGCTGCCCGTTCAGCGCATAGGAGACGGAGGCTTTCGAGATGCCCAGGCGCTTGGCCAGTCCGGCGATGGTTTCCTTGGCCACGGGATCCACCCTAGCCCCGGGAACCCCTTGACCATGCCGGGTCGGGTCGCCTAGGTTCGATCCAGGACTGAACCGGTTCAGTAAATACCTTTTCTCAGCGAGGAGAATTCTCCGTGACCTACTCACTCCAGCTCTACACCCTGCGGACGGCCATCGGGGAGGATCTGCCGGGCACCATCGGGCGTGTTGCCGAACTCGGGTACACCGCCGTCGAACCCTACGACTTCGTGGCCACCGCCGACGAGCTGGCCGGGGCGCTCGCCGCCCATGGGCTCACCGCCCCCTCGGGGCACGCGCCCCTCCTCCGCGAGGACCAGGACGCGATCTTCGCGGCGGCCCGCACGCTCGGGATCGGCACCGTGATCGATCCCCATGTGGAGCGCTCGCACTGGACCTCGGAGGAGGGCATCAGGGCCACGGCGGAGGCGCTCAACGCCGCCGCGAGGAAGGGTGCCGGGTACGGCGTCCGGGTGGGCTACCACAACCACGAGTTCGAGCTCGAGGAGCGGATCGACGGCGTCTGCGCGCTGGAGGTGCTCGCGAAGCACCTGGACCCCGAGGTGGTCCTCGAGGTGGACACCTACTGGGCCGCGGTGGGCGGTGAGGACCCGGCGGAGCTGCTGCGCAGACTCGGCGACCGCGTGCACTTCGTGCACATCAAGGACGGCCCGCTCACCCGGGAGAACAAGGACCAGGTGGCCGTGGGGTCGGGCAGCATGCAGGTCTGGGACGTGCTGGATGCCGCCCCCGGTCTCGAGGCGGCCGTCGTGGAACTCGACGACTTCGACGGCGACGTCTTCACCGCCGTCGCCGACAGCCTCTCCTACCTGCAGGCGGGGAAGAAGTGAGCACCACGGGGCCCGTTGGCGTCGCCGTGATCGGCGCGGGCGTGATCAGCAAGGAGTACCTCACCAACCTCACGGGCTTCCCCGACGTGCGGGTGCACATCGTGGCGGACCTGGTCCCCGAGGCGGCGGCGGCGTGTGCCGTGGAGTTCGGGGTGCCCGCCTCGGGCACCGTGGAGGACGCCCTGAACCACCCCGACGTCGAGATCGTGGTGAACCTGACCATCCCGGCAGCCCATGTGGAGGTGGCCACGGCCGCGGTGCAGGCGGGCAAGCACGTGTGGAGCGAGAAGCCGTTCTCCCTCGACCGCGCGAGCGGAGCGGGACTGCTGGAGGCGGCGGACGAGGCCGGCGTCCGGCTCGGCTGTGCGCCGGACACCTTCCTCGGCGCCGGGCTGCAGACCGCACTGCGCATGGTGGCGCGCGGTGACATCGGCGTGCCGCTGACAGCGCTCACCCTGATGCAGTCGCCCGGCCCGGAGTCCTGGCACCCGAACCCGGCGTTCCTGTTCCAGGAGGGTGCCGGTCCCCTGTTCGACATCGGCCCCTACTACCTCACCACGCTGGTGCAGACCTTCGGTGCCATCACGAAGGTGGCCGGGTTCGGCTCGAGGTCCCGTGGGAGCCGGACCATCGGCTCCGGCCCGAAGGCCGGTGAGGTGTTCGACGTGACGGTGCCCTCGCACGTCAGTGCCATCGCGCAGTTCGCGGGCGGGGAGTCCTCGCAGAGCATCTTCAGCTTCGACTCCCCGCTGCAGCGCGCGGGGCTGGTGGAGGTCACCGGTTCCGAGGCCACCCTCGCCTTCCCGGACCCGAACATGTTCACGGGTGACCTGCTGCTCACCCGCCGGGGCGCGGACGAGCCCGAGGTGGTGCCGGCGGTGGGGTCGACGGCGACGCGCGGCAGCGGTGTGCTCGAGATGGCCCGTGCGCTGCGCGCGGGCAGACCCCACCGGGCCCAGGGCGCCATGGCGTACCACGTGCTGGATGCCATGGTCTCCATCTCGGAGAGCATCGACACCGGTGAGTTCGTCGCGCTCTCAAGCACCGCCGAGGCCGCCGAGCCGCTGCCCGAGGACTGGGACCCCTTCGCCCCCACCCTCGCCTGACCCGCCGCACGCAGGGGTACGGGGACGCAGGGGCAACCGCCGCAGCAGGACGACGACGCGCAGGAGGATCACGGTGGACGGTTCCGGCACAGCGGATTCCGGCACGGCACGGGACCCACGGTGGCGCAGGCTCCTGCCCGGTCAGCGCTCCCGGCTGATGGTGTTCGATCTCGGCACGTGGTCCGCGGAGTGCGTCTTCGAGACCGCGGACTTCGTGATCGAGGCGCCGAACTGGACGCCGGACGGCGCGGAGCTCGTGGTCAACTGCGACGGGCTCCTGTACCGCACGGCACCACGGCCCGGGGGCCAACCCCAGGTGATCTTCACCGGCTCCGTCACGGATGCGAACAACGACCACGTGATCTCACCGGACGGCCGTTCCCTCTACCTCTCCTCCCAGGACGGCCACCTGTACCGGGTGCCCCTCACCGGTGGTGACGCCACGCGCATCACCACCGGTGAGGACGGGCTGGAGGCCCGTTACCTCCACGGGATCTCGCCGGACGGCGGCACGCTCGTCCACATCGGCGTCCGGGGGGACGCACACGGCAGCACGACGTCGAACATCTTCGCCGTGTCGGTGGAGGGCGGCCGGACGCACCGGCTCACCGACTCCCCGCACGCGCACGACGGCGCCGAGTACAGCCCGGACGGCCGGTGGCTGTACTTCAACTCGGAGCGGGGCTCCGGGCGTCCCGGCGATTCCCAGCTCTTCCGCATGCGCCCCGACGGCACCGGGATGGAGCAGCTGACCGACGACGCGCGCGTCAACTGGTTCCCGCACCTCTCGCCCGACGGCTCCACCCTCGTGTATCTCAGCTATCCACCGGGCGTGCAGGGGCACCCCGCCGACGAGACGGTGCTGCTGCGCGTCGCCGACGCCACCGCCCGGGGTGCGGTGGACGCCGTCGAGCTCCTCGGCGGGCAGGGCACGCTCAATGTGAACAGCTGGGCCCCGGACGGCCGCCGGTTCGCCTACGTGGAGTACCCCGTACCCGATCCCGCCGGGGACGGGGTCCCGGCGGAGCGCCGGCGGTGACCCACGAGGGCATCCACCACGAGGAACGCCAGGAGGGTGATACCGAGCAGCGGGGCGAAGACCCCGACGAGCACCGCTGCGGCGAGGACTCCCACCACGGCCCAGGCCGGGGCCTTCCGCAGTGCCCCCCGAGCAGGGGCGCGTCCGGCCATGGCCCGCTTCCCCTCGGCGGAGCGCATGGGCCTACGGCGGAACCACATGGCGTAGCCCCACACGATCATCGCGGCGAGGCCCAGGGCCACCAGGGTCAGCGCGATCTGGTTGACCACCCCGACCAGCACGCCCATGTGGGCGTCGATACCCCACCGGGCCAGCTTCGCGGCGAAGGGGTAGTCGTCGAAGACCACCTTGTCCATCACGGTGAAGGACCCGGGCTCCACGGCCACGGCGTCCACCTGGCTGGGCCAGGAGCGGTCGATCTCGGTCACCGTCCACGCCATGCCCTCCATGGCCGGCGGCTTGACCTCGATCAGTCCGGCGGTGAGATCGGCATCCCGGGCGGCAGCCAGGCTGCGGTCGAACCCGTCGCGCCCGGCGGCACCCGAACCGGCAGGTGCCCCTGCCTCGCCGTGGCCCGAGTGGTCCTCGGCGGCCTCGGTGCCCCCGGCGAGCGGGGGTCCGTGGTCGACGTGCTCGTCCGTACTGCCGGGTTCCGCGGGGTCGGCGCCGAGATCGGTGGTGATGCTGGGTGTGGACCAGCCGATCGCGGCGCGTAGTTCGCTGACGTTGGCGCCCGCGTAGGTGGACCAGGTGAGGCCCGTGGCGGCGAGGAACAGGAAGCCCAGGGACAGCCAGATGCCGATCACCGAGTGCAGGGACACGAGCCGCTTGCGACCGGATGCCCTGGTGTCGGGGTAGAGGAGCCCGCGGGCCTTCCTGGTCCGGCGGATCCGCTGGACCCAGAGCACCACACCGGCGACGGCGACGATCCCCAGCCAGGAGGCCGCCACCTCGCTGTAGAGACGGCCGAACTCACCCAGGTGGAGATTGCGGTGCAGGTGGTCGATCCACGTCCGGAACGGCAACGAGCCGCTGGTCCCGTAGGCGGTCAGGTCCCCGGTGACGGCGGCGGTCGCGGGATCGACGAAGATCGCGCGGGTCTCGGACTCGCCGAGCTCCGGGTCGGCGAACATGACGCGCGTGGTCAGGCCCTCCGGGCCGGGACGTACCGCCGCCGGCAGGGCCTCCGTGCCGAGGTGGTCCTGTGCGGCCCGGACCTGCTGCTCGAGGGGGACAGCCGCGGCCTGGGTGCCGGTCAGCTCATCGGCGTAGATGATCTTCTCCAGCTGCGGTGTCATGGCGTAGAGCGCGCCACTGAGGGCGGCGACCAGGAGGAACGGTCCCACGAAGACCGCTGCGTAGAAGTGGATCCGCAGGGCCAGGGCGCCGAGCCAGGTGCCTCTGGGAGTGGGCGGAGCGGGCGGGGTGGGCGACGCGGGGTCGCTCCGGAGATGCGTGGAGGTCATGTGGTGTCCTTCTGGGGCGGTCCGCGGGGCAGGAGGGACGCCGCTCGTGCGGTGCGCCGCTCATGTCCGCGGGACGGAGATCGCAGGGGGTGTCGCAGGGAGGTGTTGCAGGGGGACGGGGCGTCCACCGGCGCTCGGGTGGGGTGTGGGCTCAGGGGAACCGCCCGTACTCACCGTGCGGGGACCCGGCGTCGTATGCGACGGGGGGTCTCGCGGTCCGGGGATCCGCGGCGTACTGGCCGCTTCGGCGGCAGGAGCGCAGGGTGCGCCACCGCGGATCAGGTGAGGGACGGCTCCCACCGTGGTGGGCCGCGCAGCTTGAACCTCGTGTCGCGGTGGAGCAGCTCGTAGAGCGCGGGGGAGGGCTCGGCCGAGGGCCGCACGCGGCGCAGGTACACCGGGGGGCGGTGGGCCACCAGGTGCACGATCACCACCAGTGCCGCGGTGAGGATGCCGAGAAGGCTCCACCACAGGCTCTCGCCGTGCAGGACGAGGAGCACGGTCAGCAGACCCGCGCAGAGGTGGGACACGGCCATGAGCGCGGTCATGCCGCTCCCGGTCGCGGTCGTCACGGTGGGCAGGAGTGCCCCCGCCACCTCGTGCTGATGGGGACCGGCATCGCCGACCGCGGGGAGCGGGGCCGCCGAGAAGACCTCGAACAGTGCGTGGAAGCTCAGCTGGCTCGCCAGGACGCCGAGGACCACCCGGGGCGTGGTCAGCCGGCGCCCCGCGAGCAGTACGCACACCAGGGCTCCCAGGGCCGTGGACAGGACGACGGCGAGGAGGGGGACCGACCCGCCGGCGACGGCGTGGGAGGCGGCGGCGAGGAAGGTGGCGACGGCAGCGCACAGCCAGCCGCGCACGGAGCGGGCGGCCGGCGTCGTCCGATCGTCAGCGGTCACGGGCCCTCCTTCCGACGTCATCGTAGCCAGCGCCGGACACCGAGGAGGGCCGGGAGGCCGACGGCGCGCCGATGGCGTCGTACGCCGGCGCCTGCAGCGAGCTCCTCCTGCCCCGTGGCAGGTGATGGGGTGACATGGAGAGCGGGTGCGGGCACCTGATCACGGCGCGAGCCGCCACCGGGAGGCCCCGATGCACTGCTGGCGTAGGCTGGAGAGCAGCGGACAGCTACGCGCCACTCCTGGCGCCGTCCGCGAGGAGGCGAGACTTTGGTTCAGCGCATGGCGGATCCCACCTACCGGACCCAGCAGTGGGAGCAGCGGTACGATCCGCAGATCGAGGACGTGAACAGGCTCTGCGACACGCTGGCGGAGTCCAGGCCCGGATCGGCGGTGCCCTACATCGATCCCGTGCACGACGTCGACGGGTGCAAGATCGTCAGCCTCTTCTCGAACCCCGGGCCGTCCCTGCCGTCGGGGTTCGTCTCCTTCGAGAACGACGATCCGAGTTCGGTCCGCATGGCCGGCATCTACGAGGCCGTGGGTCTGCGCCCGGACGCCTTCATGCCCTGGAACGCCCACCCGTGGTACTTGCCGGAGGGCAAGGAGCGGGCACTGACGCTGGACCAGATCTCCGACGGCGTGAAACCGCTCCTCACCTTCCTGCAGCAGGTTCCCCGCGCCTCGGCGCTGATCGCCCACGGAGCGGACGCCCACAAGTCGGCGCGGCGCCTCATGAAGTTGGAGAACCGTGCCATCGCGAAGCGGGGGTTCAAGATCTACGAGGTCCGCTCACCGGGGGAGCGTGCGTTCAAGGGCACGCCGGCGAGCCAGGACCAGTGGCTGGAGGAGATCCGCTCGGCCTACACGGATGCGATGGGCAGGGCCGGCATCCGCTCCCGGAAGGCGAGCTAGGCCTGACGTGCCAGGGGCTCCTCCGGCTTCCGCCGGAGGAGCCCCTGGCACGTCAGGGTCAGGCCAGTTCCGTGGCCCTGGAGAGCGGGGTGGGGGCGGCGACGTCGTCCTCCGCCGCACGGCCCAGCGTCAGGCCGCGGAGCGTGGCGGAGATGTCCTCGAGCGACTGCTGCACCCAGGCGAACGCCTCGTCGTCCATCGCCTGGTCCTCCGCGTCGGGGGTGCAGGACCTGTATGCGAGGGCCAGCCGGGCCACTGTGCCCTCCAGGTTCTCCAGCAGCTCCTCCGTCTCGCCGGCCAGGTGATCGGCCATCATCGCGGCACTGGGTGCATCGGCTCCGCCCGGCATCACCAGGAGTCTGGTGCGCGATGGCCCTTGGGTCGCGGTGCTCGCAGCAGCGGACGGACGCGGTGCACTCATATGGCTGAGACCTCTTCCAGATCGGGATGGTGCCCGGACACCCCGGGTGCGGGCACCATGGGAACACCCTCCAGTCTGCCACCGTGGAAGTAGGTTCCCACCGGGCCAAGACGCAGGTTTTCCGCAACTTCGCCGGTGGGAACCGGACCTCGCCCCGTGCCGGGGTGCTCGTCCCGGGCGGAACCCCTATTCGGCCCCGATCCCCTCGGACACGGAGTCGAGGCGGGTGACCTCCTCGCCGGTCAGCTCCAGTGCGACGGCGTCCAGGAGGGCCGCGAGCTGGTCCGTCGTCCGCGCGCTGGCGATGGGCGCGACGACGGTGGGGCGTCCACGGAGCCAGGCGAGCGCCACCGACGCGGGAGCGACGTCGTGCGCGGTGGCGATGTCCCGCAGCTCGGCGATGACCGCCAGACCGGCGTCGTTCAGGTAGCCCCCGGCGGCCTGGCCCCGTGCAGCACCTTCCAGGTCCTCGCGGGTCCGGTACTTCCCGGTGAGGAACCCGCTGGCCAGCGACGAGTACGGGATGACGCCGAGGGAGTGCTTCTCGGCGAGGGGGGCGAGGTCGCGCTCGAAGTCCGTGCGGTGCACCAGGTTGTAGTGGGGCTGCAGGGCCACCGGTGCGGCGAACCCGTTGGCCTCCACGATGGACATCCACTCCTCGATGCGCTCGGCGCTGTAGTTGGAGATCCCCACGTAGCGGACCTTCCCTGCCGTCACGAGCGCGTCGAGTGCGCCGAGGCTCTCCTCGAGCGGGGTGTCGGCGTCGTCGAAGTGGGCGTAGTAGAGGTCGATGGTGTCGGTCTGCAGGCGGGAGAGCGAGGCGTCGGCGGCCGCTGCGATGGTCGACGCCGAGAGTCCCTGGAACTCGGGGTGCTGGCTCACCTTCGTGGCGATCACCAGGTCCTGCCGGTCGCCGCGTCCGGCGAGCCACCGGCCGAGGATGGTCTCGGACTCGCCCCCGGAGTTCCCCTCGGCCCATGCCGAGTACACGTCCGCGGTGTCGATGAAGTTGCCCCCGGCCGCGGTGAAGGCGTCGAGGACGCTGCGCGAGGTGTCCTCGTCCGAGGGCCAGCCGAAGGTGTTGCCGCCCAGGGAGAGGGTGAGGACGTCGAGGTCGGAGGAGCCGATGCGGGTCATGGGATTCCTTTCGGTGCCGTCCGCCGGGGTGCGGAGCGGGTCATCCACTACAGGGACGGGCCGCCGCGGTTCATTCCCCGGGAGGGAGGGGAGCCGGGGGCAGGTCCTCGCGCTTGGTGGTGAGGTAGGTGGACCCGTCCGGGTTGCGGACCACGGTCCACTGCTGGAGCTCCTCCTCGCGGCGCCGGTGGGCCTCGTCGTCGCGGTAGAGGATCGGTCCCGCCGTGCTCCCGCCCTGGGCCGGGCCGAAGAACATGCGCAGTTTCCCCGTGGCGGCCATGAAGCGGGCGGACAGGGGTTGCTTCTTGCGCGTCACTGCTGCCTCCTGCGTTCTCGTGCCGGTGGCCGCAGGTCCCGGGGACCTGCCTCCGTAGCGGCTCCTTGCACCTCCCATCCTATTTGCCCCACCGGTCACCGGCCCCGCGCAGCACCCGGAAGCGCTGGTCGGGAGGGGGTGCGCACCCGGTGGGCAACCCGTCCGGAGTGTCGGTGGAAGCCGCTACGGTGGAGCGGAAACGCCGATCCGAAAGGTCGTATGGTCCAGGCCGAGAAGTTGCTCCAGATCAGCCGCATCTACGTGGAACCGGCGGCAGCCGCGCTGCCCCGCGGGCAGGAGATCCTCGCCCGCTGGCCCGAGGCCGACGTCGTCGAGGTGGCCAGCCACTGGCGCATCCCGGAGCTCAGCGGCGACGAGGCGAACGTCAGCCGGTGGGTGCGGATCAAGACCGAGGCCCTGGTGGTCGGGGTGAAGAAGTCGCTGACGGCCAAACCGAACGGCAGGTCCGCCGACTTCATCGCCCCCTCCACCGCGAACGGCTGCGCCATGGCGTGCGCCTACTGCTACGTCCCGCGGCACAAGGGGTACAGCAACCCCATCACCGTGTTCGCGAACATCGACCAGATCAGCGGCTACCTCGAGCGGCACGTGGCCCGGCAGGGCATGAAGCTGGAGCCGAACCAGTGCGACGACCAGGCGTGGGTGTACGACATCGGGGAGAACAGCGACTGCTCGGTGGACGCCCTGGTCAGCGACAACGTGCAGGATCTCGTGGACCTCTTCCGCGAGCTGCCCACCGCGAAGCTGTCCTTCGCCACCAAGTACGTGAACCGCGAGATGCTGGACTGGGACCCCGCGGGGCGCACACGCCTGCGCTTCTCCCTCATGCCCGAGCGCATCGCCCGGATGGTGGATGTCCGCACCACCCCGGTGGCGGAGCGGATCGCGGCGATGAACGAGTTCGTGGAGGCGGGCTACGAGGTGCACGTGAACTTCTCCCCGGTGATCATCACCCCGGGGTGGCTCGAGGACTGGCGCGAGTTGTTCCGCCAGCTCGACGCCGTGCTCTCGCCGGCGGCGAAGCGGGACCTGGCGGCGGAGGTCATCTTCCTCACGCACAACCAGCAGCTGCACGAGGTCAACCTGGGCTGGCACCCGCAGGCCGAGGAGATCCTCTGGCGCCCGGACCTGCAGGAGAACAAGCAGTCGCAGAACGGTTTCACCAACGTGCGGTACATCGCCTACGAGAAGCGCGGGTACCTCGACGACTTCCTCCGACTCGCCGCCGCGGAACTGCCCTACTGCCGTGTGCGCTACGCGTTCTGACCATGGTGCGGCGGAGCCCGGGGCGGGCACTCCCGTGACCGGCAGCCGGCAGGCGGGCCCGGGTGCGTACCTCGCCCCGGAGCTGCCGCTTCCCGTGATCATGGACCAGTTCTGGGCGGACGCCGTGTTCCTGCACTGGCGGATCGACGCCGGGGTCGCGGCGCGTTTCATGCCACCCGGCGTGGTGCCGGACGTGGTGGACGGCTCCTCGTGGGTGGGGTTGATCGGCTTCCGGATGGTCGGCGCCGGGCTCGGGCGGGGGCTGCCGGTGCCGTACCTCGGGTCCTTCGCCGAGATCAACGTGCGGCTCTACTCCCGCGGCCCGGACGGCACGCGCGGGGTGGTGTTCGTGACCCTCGATGCCTCGCGCCTGGCCGTGGTGCTCGCGGCCCGCACCGCCGGGATCCCCTACGTCTGGTCCAGGTGTTCACCCCTCAACCGCGGTGAGGGGGAGGTGGGGTACGACGTCGTGCGCTTCCGGAGGCAGGCCGCCTCGCGTTTCGCGGTGCAGCCGGACCCGACGCGGACGGCGGAGGACGAGGTGTCCCTGGAACTCACGGCGCGGTTTGGGCTGCACAGCGCCCTCGCGGGCCGCACCCTCTACATCCCCAACACCCACACGCCGTGGCCGCTGCACCCGGCACGGGTGACCGAGCTCGACGACGGCCTGCTCGCGGCAGCTGGCTTCCCGGTGAGCGGGTCGCCCGACTCCGTGCTGTTCTCGCCCGGGGTGCAGACGCAGTTCGGGAAGCCGGGCGTGGTCCACACCTCCTGAGTGGTGTGCCGATCACTTTCCGCGGATCAGCGGGTGGTGCCCGCGCCGTCGCCCCTGTGGTGATCCACCCGGACGGGTCCGGGAACGATCGATCGCCTCATGTGCCCGAAGGACGAGGTGCGTAGGTGTCGGCGAGCCGGTCCATGAGGGCGTCCAGGCGGGCGTCCACGGTGCGGCGGGCCGGGTCCGCGTCGTACCAGGCGACGATCTCCCGCGCGCCCTGGCTGAAGAGGGTGGTGGCGGTGAAGCCGGGGACGAGGGAACGGATCTTCGAGTTGTCGAAGATCATCGTGTGGGACTTGTCGCCCAGCAGACCCGCGCCCCATTCGGGGTCGGCTGCGGCGATGGCGTCCGACGCGACGTGGACCAGCACGGGGTCCGGTACGCCGGCGGCATGCGCGATGTCCGTGTAAATCTGGTTCCACGACGGCGTCTCGTGGCCGGTGATGTGCACGGCTTCACCGATGGCGTGGGGGTGTCCGAGGAGGCCGATGAATCCTCGGGCGAAGTCGCGGCTGTGGGTGATCGTCCACAGCGACGTCCCGTCCCCGGGCACGATGACGGGCCGTCCGGCGCGCATGCGTTCGATGACCGTCCATCCTCCGTCGAACGGGATCAGGGTCTCGTCGTAGGTGTGGGAGGGACGCACGATCGTGACGGGGAACCCGTGGTCGCGGTAGGCCTCGGTGAGGAGGTCCTCGCACGCGATCTTGTTGCGCGAGTACTCCCAGAAGGGGTTCTTCAACGGGGTGGATTCCACGACGGGCAGGTGTGTGGGCGGTGTCTGGTACGCCGAGGCCGAGCTGATGAACACGTACTGCCGGGTGCGCCCGGCGAAGATGTCGATGTCCTGCTGCACGTGATCGGGCACGAAGTTGACCCAGTTGACCACGCAGTCGAAGTCGTGACCCCGGATGGCATCGAGGACGGACTGCTTGTCGCGGGAATCGGCGGTGAAGGTGGTGACACCCTCTGGTGCCTGGTGCTTGCTGTTGGTGCCGCGGTTGAGGAGATGGACGTCCATGCCCGCTTCGATCGCCGCTCGGGTGCAGTGGGCGCTGATGGTCCCGCCGCCGCCGATGAACAGTACCTTCAAGCCCTGCATGGTTGTCTCCTCGTGTCTCGAACGGCCCTGCCCGGGCCGGGTCCGCCAACCATACGCCGCTGACGGAGCCCACCCCCGGGTATCCGATGCCCGTGCTCGGCGTCGACGTCTCCTCCGACGTGACCTGCGACCCCGAACTCGACTCTATTCTGTGTACGTATCTCCGTCACGCCGGTTCCGAAGGACCACCATGATCAGCACCGTCCTCGCCTCGAACCCCGACCTCGTGCGTGTCCTCTTCTGGGTCGCCATCGCCGTCGGGTCCGTTCTCGGGTGGATCCTCCACCGGATGAGGGCCCGCAAGGTCCTGACCGCTTTCACGATCATCAGCCTCCTCGGGCCGCTGGTTCTGACGCTCTCACCCTCGACGGCGCAGCCGGAGTCCTTCTGCTACGTCCAGTTCTCCGTCCCGTTCCAGGGAATCGAGACGCTGGCGAACCTGGCGATGCTGATCCCCCTGGCGCTCTTCGCGGCACTGCTCCTCCGGCGGCCCCTGCTCGTGTTCGCTGCGGTCTCGGGGCTGTCCGCGATCATCGAGCTCGTCCAAGCCGTCGCCCCCGGACTGGGGCGCTCCTGCGACACCGATGACTGGTTCATGAACACCGTGGGGGCGGCCATCGGGGTTCTCGTCGCCGCCGGGATCCTGCTCCTCGACGAACGGCGCACCGCACCCTCGACCACCGCCCGGGACGGCAACTCCACTGCCGTCCCTCCAGGAAGGTCGTGATGCTGCACGACCGGCCCTGCTCGTGCAGGTGCGGCAGCAAGGGCCGGAACGTCACCGAATCTGTTACGTCGGGTACGCCCTGCGCACAACTGGCGGGGGTCAGAACCTCGGGTTCCCCGGACTTCAAGCCCTGATCAGGTCAGGTATTCAGGCGGTCCGATCAGTGCGGAAGAACTCCCTCGCAGTCGGTTATGCAGCCGGTCAGATGGGGGCTTGCTCGTCGGTGAGTTGATCGTGCTCGACGTTCGCGGTCCGGAAGTTCGAGAACAGCAGTATCGAGGCCGAGATGACCATGATCCCGGCGGCGGTCCAGAGAGCGATGGATGAGCTGGTGATGGTGGCGATGAAGCCCCCGAGGGGTGCGCCGAGGACGATCATTCCCCGGTTCATCGAGCGCCGTGTGGCGCTCATCCTGGCGATGAGCCTGTCCGGTGTCACTGCCTGCCAGTAGCCCATGTCCAAGGGGCCTTCGACGCCCATCGAGAGCCAGAAGACGAACTGCCCTGTCACGGCGACAGCGAACCCGGCCCAGAGTGCTGCCGGCCATTCGGTAGGAGAGTCGTAGAGCTGTTCGGTCAGTGGGCCGTGTGTAGCAGCGACCAGGGGGGCGAGGGCGATCAGGGCCAGTGCTACCGGCTGGATGAGTCGGGCGGCGATCATCGTCCTGCCAGTGCCCCACCGCTCACCCGCACGTATCGAGATGAGTGTGCCGACGACGGAGCCGATTCCCGCACCGGTGAGCACCAACCCGAGTCCTACCGCACCGATCCGCAGATCGTTCAGTACCAGGACGGGTAGGACCGCACCCATCATCGCGGAACCGATGAACCAGGTGTGGCTGGACCACGCCAGGGGCGCCAGGCGGGGATGCCCGTAGATCCACCGCAGGCCCTCGCCGATCTTCCGGCACACGGTACCCTCGGCGTGCGAGGGCGGCGTGTCGGTTCCGGCGTGTTTCAGGGACACCAGGACCGCCCCGGAGATGACGTGGGTCACCGCGCCGAGCAGGAGAGCGAAGGGAGCTGTCACCACGGCGACCACACCGCCGGCGATGGCGCTTCCGGTGGTTTGCGCGACGGTGTCGCTTTGCTGCAACCGTGCGTTCGCCCGCGTGAGCAAAGGCCTGGGGACCAGTCTGGGGAGGAAGGACTGGTACGCGGCATCACTCATCAATGCCAGCGTCCCGAAGCCGAACATCAGGCCCATGACGGTCGGGACGTTCAGGACCCCCAGAGCCCCGAGCAGGCACAGCGTCCCCAGGATCAGTCCTCGTCCGAAGTCCCCGGTGATCAGCACCGTGCGCCGTCGGAAACGGTCGACCCAGATGCCCGCGAGCAACCCAAAGAGAAGATACGGTGCCCACCGTGCGGCGTTGACCAGACCCTGATCCAGGGCTGTGCCCTCCAGGGACACCAGGACCAGGACGGACAGGGCGACCGTCGTGATGTACGTACCGAAATCCGAGACGGTGGACGCGGACCAGAACCGGACGAAAGCAGCGTTGCGACGGAGCCTCATACCTGTCATGAGAACAATCGGTGGCGTGGACACCCTCGGACCTCGCCCCCCTTCCAACCGCTTACTCGGTCAGTCACGCGGTTCACGGACCTCCGGCCCGCAGTTCCCACATGGTACCCAGCCGGGCATGAGCAGATACTTGGATACGACTACCCGTACACCGGTCAGCCACGAGAGTTCCGGGGTGTGGCATCGGGGTACACCCAGTGGGTGGTGTCAGGGTTGATTCATACGCACAGGGTAATTCCTTTGGGCGTGGTTACGTCCCGCTGAGTGGTGAAGTCCTCTCGGCACCATGCGGGTCGGTGTTCTGATCATGGGGGAGTGAGCTCGGGTGGCAGAACCTTCTCCTCGATCGGCGTGCTGCTGCGCTTGTTAAGAGTAACGAGTTCACCCATGGGCGCGTCGGGAGGTGGCGGTGGTCTCCGACCTCCCACGCCTCGCATCTCCGAGCCGGCCGAGTCCTCAGCAGTGGTCGTGGCGTCCGCCGGCGGGCTCGAGCTGCAGGGTGGAGTGGCGGATGTCGAAGTGCTCCCCGATGCAGGCGTTCAACTCCGTGAGGATGCGGTGCGCGCTGCCGTCCGCGTACGCGAGCGGGTGGATCTGCACGTGCGCGGTGAGCACCGGGGATCCGGAGGTGATGGTCCAGGCGTGCAGGTCCTCGACCTCGACCACGCCGTCCACCTCCTCCATGTGCCGGCGGAGCTCACCGAGATCGGTCTCCGCGGGTGTCGCCTCCAGGAGCACCAGGGCCACGGCTCTGAGCAAACCGTAGGCGCGGGGGAGGATGAGACACCCGATGACGATCCCTGCCAGTCCGTCCGCCGCCATGAAGCCGGTGAGCGCGATGACCACGGCGGCGACGATCACCGCGATGGATCCCAGCATGTCGCCGAGCACCTCGAGGTAGGCACCCCGTACGTTCAGGCTCTCCTTCTGGCCGCCGGACAAGAGGCGCAGGGCGACGACGTTGGCGGCCAGCCCCAGGACCGCCGCCACCAGCATGACGGGGGCATCGACGTCGGCCGGGGACATCAGCCGTTTGGTGCCTTCGACGAGCATGAGCACGCCGATGACGGCGACGATCACCCCGTTCACCAGGGCGGCGAGGACCTCCACGCGTTTCCATCCGAAGGTCCGCCGCTCGGTGGGGGGCCGGGCGGCGAGCCAGGTGGCGAGGATGGCGATTCCCAGACCCACCGAGTCGCTGAGCATGTGCGCCGCGTCGGCCAGCAGCGCCAGCGATCCCGAGAAGAGGGCGCCGACCACCTCGATCACCATGACGCTGAGGGTGATGACCAGGGCCGCGACGAGCCGGCCCCGGTGGGCGCCGCCGGCGGTCAACCCGTGGGAGTGACCGCCATGGGAGTGGCCGCTCACGACGCGCGCACCGTGGCGGAAGAATCGGAGGTGCTGCGCGCCGGTCCGGATCCTGCAGGTTCCGCGAGTGTGCCCGGTCCGCGGTCCTGCAGGGGGTGTCCGGCGTGGTGGCCGTGCGGCCCGCCGTCGTCCTGGGAACCGCCGGCGTCCGGGGTGAGCAACCGCTCCCCGGCGTGCAGCAGATCATCGAGCCCGGGATGGGCCAGCCGGTACAGCGTCGCCCGGCCGTCGGGGGCCGCCGCGACCAGTCCCGCGCTCCTGAGGACCGCGAGATGGGCTGAGACCGTGGACTGGGCCAGGCCGAGGTGGGTGGACAGTTCCCCCACGCGGTGCGGTCCGTCCGCGAGGCAGTGCACCAGGGACAACCGCGCCGGTTCCGCCAGCGCCCTGAAGACCAGGGCGACGTCGTCGTGCTGATGCATGTCGTAATTGATCGTCACGCGGCGATCTTATCGTCATTCGGCGATGAGAGACCAGTCGATGATGGGCCGCTGCGCCGACGGGTCCGGGCCGGGCACCCCGTGAGTGCCTGCGTGCGGAAACTTCCCGCGTGGTCGGTGCGTTGGCACCTCGAGGGTCCCGTGCCGCCGGGTACTCCTGCCGCCCATGCGGCTGGGACACTGGGACGAGAACCGGAACGCCACCGCCGGCTCCAGCGCGAGCCACAGCACGAGGAGACACCACCGTGACATCCCCCGCCACCCGGCCGGCCGAGACGACCGAGCGCAAGGGGCTGAGCCTGCAGAGCCGCGTCACCATCGGCCTGCTCGCCCTGGCCGCGCTCGTGGTGGGGATCGTGATCATCGTCAACGCGCTCGGCTCCTCCGGGACGGCCGGCGCCGCGGACCAGGACCCCTCCGGGGCGATGATCGTCCGGGACGACAGCCACCGGCTGTCCCAGGCGCCCGAGGAGAAAGCCGTGCTGGTCGAGTTCCTCGACTTCGAGTGCGAGGCGTGCCTGGCAGCGTACCCCGTGGTCGAGAACCTGGCCGCGGAGTACGGGGAGAACCTGACGGTCGTGGCCCGGTACTTCCCCTTGCCCGGGCACCCCAATTCCGAGACCTCGGCGCTCGCCGTCGAAGCCGCCGCGCAGCAGGGCCGGTTCGCGGAGATGCACTCGGTGATGTACCAGAAGCAGACGGAGTGGGGCCACACGAACGAGGACAGGTCGCCGGTGTTCCGCGGGTACGCCGAGGACCTCGGCCTGGACCTGGCGGCCTACGACGCCGCGATCGCCGACCCGGCCACCCTGGAGCGGGTGAACCTGGACAAGAACGACGCCCTGAACCTGGAGCTGGGCGGCACGCCCACGTTCTTCCTGGACGGGGAGAGGATCCAGCCGGCCACGCTCGAGGAGTTCCACGACCTCATCGACACCGCGATCGCGGACTGATCGCGCCCGTACGGCGAAGGACACCACCATGGCACACACCACGGCCCACGACACCGGCCTCACCCCCGAACCCGGGAACGACGGCGGACCGGTCCCGGCGTTCGCGCGCCGGGTCCCGTTCGGCGTGATGCTCGTGCTCACGGGGGTCACCGGGTGGGTGGCCGCCGGGACCCTGATCCTCGAGAAGCTCGAGCTGTACCGGGACCCGGACCACATCACCAGCTGCGACATCAACCCCTGGGTGTCCTGCGGTCAGGTGATGAAGACCTGGCAGTCCGAGCTCTTCGGGTTCCCCAACCCGTTCCTCGGGCTGGTGGGCTTCACGATCGTCATCACCACCGGCATGGCGCTGCTCGCCGGCGCGCGGTTCAGCCGCTGGTACTGGGCCGGGTTGCAGATCGGGGTGACGCTCGGCTCCGTGTTCGCCATCTGGCTGTGGAGCCAGGCGCTCTTCGAGATCTACATCCTCTGCCTCTACTGCATGGTCGTCTGGGCGGCCATGATCCCGCTCTCCGTCCTGACCACCGCCCGGAACCTGGCCCACGGCGTCATCCCCGCACCCGCCGCGTTCACCCGCTGGTTCACGGCCTGGGTGGGGCCGATCATCGCCCTCATCTTCATCGCCGTCGCTGCCTCGGTGTTCTTCCGCTTCCTCCACGTCTTCGTGTGAGCTGAGCCAGGGCGCCCCGGGGTATCAGCTCAGGGAGATGCCCGACGGGCGGATGCTGAGGGTCTCGATCGCGGACTCCCGCGTGGCGTCCACGGCCAGCCGCACGGCCTTGGCCACCTGGTCCGGCTGGATCCAGGCCTCGGGCCGGTACTGCTTGCCCTCGAAGGCGTGCAGCTCCTCCTGCATGTCCGTGGCCACGCGCCCCGGGTGGATCGAGCAGACCCGGACGCCGTACTGCCGCTCCTCCTCGCGCAGGGCGTCCGTGAGGGCCCGGAGCGCGAACTTCGTCCCGCTGTACACCGCGGAACCCGCTCCCGAGCTGTAGCCGGAACCGCTGTTGATGGCGATCACCTGACCCCCTGCCGCGCGCAGTGCCGGCAGGAGCGCCCGGGTCAGGGAGGCGACGGCGAACACGTTGACCTCGAAGCTCTCCCGCCAGGCGTCGTCGGAGAGCTCCGTCACCGTACCCATCCGGAGGACCCCCGCGGAGTGGACCAGGACGTCGAGGCGCGGGATCCCCGCGACGGCGGCCACCACCTGACCGGCGTCGCGCAGCTCCGCCGCGAACGGTTCGGCGGAGGGGAACGACGACGAGAGCTCCGCGAGCGCGGTGAGGTCGCGTCCGCCGAGGAGGAGGTGGTGCGTGGCGGCCAGTTCGTCGGCGATGGCGCGGCCGATGCCGCGGGAGGCGCCGGTGACGAGCGCTACGGGGAGGGAGGACATGCCCTCACCCTAGCCGCTGGACTCCCCGCACGGAGGTGCTGCGACGAGGAGGGCCGGGTGCGGGAACGCCCGCACCCCCGAGGCGGGGTGCGGGCGTTCTCCGGCGGGGCAGTGTCAGTCCGTGCCGGAGAGGGTGCTGATCTCCTCGTCGGAGAGCGTCAGCTCCGAGGCCTTCGCCGAGTCGGTGATGCTCTCGGGCCGTGAGGCGCCGGGGATGGGGATCACGGTGGGTGCGAGGGCCAGTTCCCAGGCGAGGCAGACCTGCTGCGGGCTCACGCCGTGCTTGTCCGCCACCTCCTTGAACGGGACGAACTGCTCGCCGAGGTCGCTCGCCTTCGCGATGCCGCCGAGCGGGCTCCAGGGCAGGAAGGCGATGTCGTTCTCGCCGCAGTAGCGCAGTTCGTCCTCGCTGGACCGGAAGGCCGGGGAGAACTGGTTCTGCACGGACACCAGCTTGCCGCCGAGGATCTCATTGGCCTGCTTGATCTGCTCCACGGTGGCGTTGGAGATGCCGGCCATGCGGATCACGCCCTCGTCCAGCAGGTCCTTCAGCGCGCCGATGGACTCCTCGTAGGGGACATCGGGGTCCGGACGGTGGAACTGGTAGAGATCGATGGCGTCGCCGCCGAGCCGTTTCAGGGAGGCCTTGGCGGCTTCCTTCAGGTAGTCGGGCTGCCCGTTCTTGGTCCACGAGCCGTCGCCGGGGCGCAGGTGACCGCCCTTGGTGGCCACGAGGACGTGCGAGCTGTCCGAGCCGTAGCTGCCCAGTGCCTTCGCGATGAGGGATTCGTTGTGACCCACCTCGTTCGCGTCGCGGTGGTAGGCGTCGGCGGTGTCGATCAGCGTGACGCCGGCATCGAGTGCTGCGTGGATGGTGCGGATGGAGCGGTCCTCGTCGGGGCGCCCCTCGATGGACATGGGCATGCCGCCCAGTCCGAGGGCGCTGACCGGGGTTCCGCCGAGTGTGCGTTGCTGCATTGCCGTACTCCTTAGGGTAGACGTGCTGCCCACATGGTAAGCATGCTTCGCACTTACCCGCGAGTGTCCTCGTCCCGCTCCAGATCGAAGACGCGCCGCACTATGCTGCCCTCGGCCAGGGCGTCGAGGCTCTCGTTGAGGTCGGCGAGCGGACGGGTGTCCGTGTGCAGCAGCTCCACCGGGAGGGCGCCGCTCCGCCACAGGTCCAGGTAGGCCGGGATGTCCCTCGCCGGCACGGCGTCGCCCATGTAGGAGCCGAGCAGGCGCCTGCCCGTCCCGGCGAACTGCAGTGCCTGGGTGGTCAGCTGCTGGTCCGGGTGCGGGAGCCCCACGGACACGAGCGCCCCGCCGCGTGCGAGCAGGCCGAGCCCGGCCTCCATCACCCGGGCGCTGCCCGCCGCCTCGACCACGACGTCGGCGCCGCCGTCGGTGAGGCGCCCCACCAGCTCCCCGGCGTCGTCGGGCGCGCCCACCTGCTGTGCACCGCAGCGCAGTGCGAGCTCCTGCTTGGCGGGCAGCGGATCGATCGCGATCACCGTGGATCCGCGGACCTGAGCCGCCGCCATGACGGACATCAGCCCTACCGCACCCAGGCCGAGGACGACGACGGACTGGTCCTCCTGCAGTGCGCCGGTGCGCAGGACCGCCCCGATGCCGGTGAGGGCCGCGCACCCGAACATGGCGGCGACGTCGAACGGGACGTCGCGGTCGATCACCACCACCGATTCGCGGGCCACCACGGCGTACTCGGCGAAGGCGGAGACGCCGAGGTGGTGGTTGATGCGCTCGCCGTCCGGGCCCCGCAGCAGTGCCGGGCCGTGGAGCAGGTCCCCGCTCCCGTTGGACTCGGCGCCGCGGTAGCAGAGGGCGGGCCGCCCCGCCGAGCACGCGCGGCACGCGCCGCACGCGGGGACGAACACGAGCACCACGTGGTCGCCGGTCCGGACGTCGTCCACGCCGTCCCCGACGCCCTCGATCACCCCGGTGGCCTCGTGGCCGAGCACCATCGGCAGCGGGCGGACCCGTGAGCCGTCGATCACGGACAGGTCCGAGTGGCAGAGACTCGCCCGCACGATGCGGACCAGCACCTCGCCGGAACGGGGTGCGGGGACGGGAAGCCGTTCCAGCGCCAGCGGACGGCTCCGCCCGTAGGGAGAGCCGGCATCGGCGGAGCGGAGTACTGCGGCGCGCATCGTCGGGCTCATGGCATCCTCCGGGGACGGGGTGGTGGCGGAGCCAGTCTAAGCGGGACGGCGGGCGGTACGGTCCCGGAGATCAGGTGTGCGTCAGTTCAGGTCGCTCGAGATGCGGGCGATGACGCCGCTGTCCATGATCTCGCCGAGCAGTTCCACGGTGGTGCCCGGCGGGAGGGGGATCCCGGGGCATCCGGGCAGGGGAGTGCCGTCCGGCCCGGAGAGGAAGCGGGACCCGAAGGTGGCGGTGGAGCGCGGTGTCAGCAGCTCGTCACCGATGGTACGGATCTCGCAGGTGGGGTTCTCCTCGCCGGGGACGTCCTCGCCGGGGAGGTCCCCGGGGTCGAACCCCGACTCCACGGCCCAGGAGTAGGGGGCGCGGCAGATGTCCAGCTCCTCGGGGGCGCAGACGTCGTCGATGAGCTCGTTGACCGCCTGGGAGACGAGGTCCGCGTCCTGCGGCTCGAGGCCCAGACCGCAGTAGAGGTAGGCCTTGAACTCGAAGTAGGCGGTGCAGCCACCGGCATTGCAGTAGTGCAGCCACGTCTCGTAGCTCGAAAGGCCTGCGAACTCCATCGCCGTCAGCGTGTCCTCGTTCTGCATGGTGCTCAACTCCTCGTCGATGGCTCTGCTGAGCCTCTTCGATCCTGCCGCGCGCACTTCAAGCCAAACGGGTGACTTCACTCAGTTTTGCCGCAAGGAGAGCAGGTGTACGTCAGGACACCGCGGGGAGGTCAGTGCGCGAGCTTGAGGCCGATCACGCCGCCCACGATCATCAGGAGGCACACGATCTTCAGCAGGGATGCCGGTTCCGTGCCGGTGAGCATGGCGTAGACCACCGTCAACGAGGCTCCGATCCCCACCCACACCGCGTAGGCCGTCCCGGTGGGCAGCTCCCGCATGGCGTAGGCGAGACCCACCATGCTGGCCACCACGCTGACGGCGAACACCAGGGTGGGGCCGAGCCGGCTGAAGCCCTCCGACCTCCCGAGGGCCGTGGCCCACACCGCTTCGAGGACCCCTGAGACGATGAGGACGAGCCAGGCCATGTTCTGCTCCTACGGGCCGTCTTGTCGCTCACCGGGTACGGCACCCCTCGTCCGGAAGGCGATGCACGCCTCTGCCCCCATGGTGTCACGGGACGGGGTGCAGCACCTCTCGTCCGGCAGGGCGGTGTGCGCCCTCCGCCTCCTCGGCATGGTGCTCGGAGGTCGGCGGGACGAGGTCCGCCGCTGTGGTCAGAAGGGCAGGTTGTCCGCCTCGAGGGGGTGCACGATCAGCATCCCGGTGATCTTGCCGGTCCCGTTGAACGCCACACGCCCCACCCAATCACCCGCTTCGTGCTCGAGCCGGGTCTGGCCTACCAAGCCGCCGGAGAGGTACTGATTGATGTGGCGGAGCACCACATTGCGTCCGTCCGCGGTCTGGAGTCGCGTCTCCGAGCATGATTCGAACGCACCGCTGGTGCTCACGACCTGATCCCACACGGCCATGACCTTCTTCTTCGTCAGGACACGTGAGGTGGAGAAGGTCATCATCGCCTTCACCGCTGCGTAGTCACCGGTGCTGAGGAGTGCGAAGACCTGTTCGGTGCGTTCCTGGAGATCGATGAGTGGTCGGGTCACGATGTCTGCTCCTGGGTTGTCCGGCGGGGTGGTTCCGAAGCGTTTGAAGGCGGCCTGTCGGGAGATGCCGTAGACGTCGCCGATGGCCTGCCAGGGAACCCCGTGGGCGCGTGCGACGGCCACGGTCCTGATGAGGTGCCGTTCCGCGGCATCCTCCAGGCGCCGGGCGAGCCGGACATCCTCGAGGCGGTCTGCGGATCCTGCGGCCGCTTCTGCTTCGCGGATCAGCCCGGTGAGGGCCTCGAGGGGCTCCTTGCCGGGATCATCCATCTGCCAAGACTAACCTGAGGTGGTGATACGTCAACCCTTGGATGACATCACACATCATGGGACCCGCTCAGCCGATCCTCACCCGGCCGTCCTCCACCTCCCAGCGCTCGTCCAGGCGCACGTTCTCCAGCAGGCGGCGGTCGTGGGTGACCAGCAGGAGTGCTCCCGTGTAGGACTCCAGCGCGTCCTCCAGCTGCTCGATGGCGGGCAGGTCCAGGTGGTTGGTCGGTTCGTCCAGCACGAGGAGGTTCACCCCGCGGGCCTGCAGGAGTGCCAGCCCGGCGCGGGTCCGCTCGCCGGGGGAGAGGGACCCCACCAGGGAGCGCACCTGATCCGCCTTCAGCCCGAACTTGGCCAGCAGGGTGCGCACCTCCCCCTGGGACAGCTCCGGCACCAGGGCCTCGACGGCGGCGCCGAGGGGAACGGTGTCCTCGAGCTGGCCGCGGGCCTGGTCGATCTCACCCACCGCCACGCTCGAACCGAGGGCCGCTCCGCCGTCGTCGGGTGCCTGGTGGCCGAGCAGGAGCCGCAGGAGGGTGGACTTCCCGGCGCCGTTGGGGCCGGTGATCCCGATGCGGTCCCCGGCGTTGACCTGCACCGAGACCGGTCCGAGGGTGAAGTCCCCCTGCACGGCGGACGCGTTGTTCAGGGTGGCCACCACCGAGCTGGAGCGCGGCGCGGACCCAATGGTGAACTGCAGCTGCCACTCCTTGCGGGGTTCCTCCACCTCGTCCAGCCGCGCGATCCGCGATTCCATCTGGCGCACCTTCTGCGCCTGCTTCTCGGAGGACTCCGCGCTGGCCTTCCGGCGGATCTTGTCGTTGTCCGGGCTCTTGCGCATGGCGTTCCGGACGCCCTGCGAGCTCCATTCGCGCTGGGTCCTCGCCCGGCCCACGAGATCCTGCTTCTTCTCCGCGTACTCCTCGTAGGCCTCACGGGCGTGCCTCCGGGCGACGGCGCGCTCCTCCAGGAAGGCGTCGTACCCGCCGTCGTACACGGCCACCCGGTTCTGCGCGAGGTCCAGTTCGACGACGGTGGTGACGCAGCGTGCCAGGAACTCGCGATCGTGGGAGACGAGCACCACGCCGCCGCGCAGACCCTGGATGAAGGTCTCCAGGCGTTCCAGCCCGGCGAGGTCGAGATCGTTGGTGGGCTCGTCGAGGAGCACCACGTCGAACCGGCTCAGCAGCAGGACGGCGAGGGCCACACGCGCCAGCTGCCCGCCGGAGAGGGAGCTCGTGAGGGTCCCCGGATCGATGCCGTAGGCCACGTCGGCGAGGACGGCGGGGATGCGCTCCTCGATGTCCACGGCACCCGAGGCCATCCAGTGGTCCAGGGCCGCGGCATAGGCGTCGTCGGCGCCCCTGTCCCCGGACCCGAGGGACGCCGCGGTGTCCTCCATGGCCTCGGTGGCCGCCGTCGTCCCGGTCCGGCGGCCGAGGTAGCCGGCCACGGTCTCGCCCCCGATCCGCTCGTGCTCCTGCGGCAGCCAGCCCACGAAGGCCCCCGGTGGCGTGGCGCGCACACTGCCGGCCGGCGGGGTGTCCGGGCCGGCGAGCAGGCGCAGGAGGGTGGTCTTCCCGGCGCCGTTGGCGCCCACCACTCCCACGACGTCGCCCGGGGCCACCGTGAGGTCCAGTTTCGAGAACAGGGTGCGGTGGGCGTGTCCCCCGGACAGGTCCTTCGCCACGAGGGTTGCAGTCATGCCCTCAGTGTAGAAGGGGCGCTCCCGCGCGCCATGATGCACCGGGTTCGCGCCCTCTGTGCCGAAGAGTTCGGCGGGTGCGGGAGCCACCGTATGTCGCATCATGGCCTGCGCGGTCCTCCGGCGGGCAGGACGCTCAGGAAGCGGCGGCCGGCGACGAGGGCAGGTGGAGCCGTGGGAGTTCCTCGAAAGCCGGTTCCGCGAACCAGTAGCCCTGGAACAGTCGGATGCCCTGTCCCGCGAGGAACCGGAACTCCGCCTCGGTCTCGATGCCCTCCGCGAGCACCGTGACGCCGAGCTCCCGGGCGATGTGCACGATGCCGGCGATCACGGCCCGGCGGGCGGGGCTGGAGTCCACCCCGCGGATGAGCTTCATGTCGATCTTGAGCAGATCGGGTTGGAAGTCCACCAGCAGTCCCAGCCCCGCGTGGCCCGCACCGAAGTCGTCCACGGCGGTGGTGAAACCGTGCTTCCGGTACTCGGTGATGATCCTCTCGAGATGATGGGTGTCCGCGATCTCCTCGTTCTCCGTGAACTCGAACATGATGGACGACGTCGGGAAACTGTGCCGCGCGGCGGCACGCAGGGTGGCCCGCAGACACGCGGCCGGTTCGTAGACCGCCCCGGGCATGAAATTGATGGAGAGTCTCAGATCCTCACCTGCGGGGAACAGCCGCGCCGCCAGTTCGATGGCCTTGACCCGGCAGTCCTGGTCGAAGCGGTACTTCTGCGCCGGTGAGACCTTCGCGAGGACCTCGAAGGCACCCTCTCCCGACAGCCCTCTGACCAGCGCCTCGTAGCCCCAGACGCGATCCCCGCCGGCGTCGTAGATCGGTTGGAAGGCCATGCTGAAATCGAAGTCGAGTGCCGACGACGCCGAACATCCGTCACATGTCATGCCGATGTATCCCCTCAGTACGTCCCATCCACGATAGAACACCGAGGTCGAGTATCCCTGCACCGAGGACACAGGAGTTCGCTCGAGAACCTCGGCGGGCGGGTGGCGGACCGCGGGAACGGGACCAGTGACGGGTCTGCCACCGTGCGGCTACAGTAAGCGTACTGAGTATTCGTGCTGCAGCGGTGCAGCACGAAGGATCGGAACTGCTGGCGGTGGCCGGGACCGTGACACTGTGGAGGCGGAACTCGTGGACGGACGCGTGCAGGGCGGGGTGCTGCGGACAGCGCTGCAGGAGGCATCCCTGAGCCCGGGGGAGTTGTGGATCGAGTACTGCGCGCTCGGCGGCAAGGCGACGCAGTTCGAGCTCGAGGCGTTCCTCAACGCGGCGATCCTCCTCCCGGCCTTCGAGCGGGACCTGCTCGCCGATGCCTGCAACTCCCTCCTGAAGCAGACGGCGGTGACCACGCGGATCCCGCAGAGCCGCGAGGACGAGCCCGACGAGACGGGCGAGGACCCGTGGAAGGGATTGGGAGCGGCGGGTGCCTTCCTCCTCGCGCCGGAGCAGATCGGGATGGAATGGCTCCACGCCCTGGAGCGCACCGGCCTGCTCGGTACCGAGCCGGAGTCCCGGTTCGACCGTTTCACCCGGCAGGCGGTCACGGAATTCGGGGTCGGCACCGCCTTCGTCATCCTCGTCGGCGACCGGCGCATGTTCCTCAAGTCCGTGATCGGCTCGCTCGAGCAGGACCTACCCCGCAGTATCGCGTTCTGCACGGCCACCCTCCATGGCGGGGGTCCGCTGGTGGTGCCCGACACCCTGACCGACGAGCGCTTCAGGGACCATCCCCTCGTCGCGGAGGAGCCCCACCTCCGCTTCTACGCCGGTCATCCACTCCGCGGGCCCGGCCACTGGGTGGTCGGCATCATCTGCCTGGCGGATCAACGTCCTCGTGCCTTCACCCACGAGGACCAGCAGGCGTTCCATCGACTCGCCGTCGATGTCGAAGCCGAACTACCGACCGGTTCCTAGGCCGGCCGCACCACCGGGGAGCGTCGCCGTCCCGGTGACCACCCGTTCAGTCGACGACGTGCCAGATGCTGAACTCGGTCAGGTCCAGGAGGGCGCGGTGACCGGCGAGGTCGTCGCGGATCCAGAGGATGCCGAGCGCGGGGACCGTGTCCTCCACCCGCCCGCGGTAGTACACCTGGCCGCGACGTCGGGCCTCCACCACGGTGCCCTCGGTCAGCGCGGCCAGGTCCAGGATGCGGGTGGTGGCGGGGGTGGCGACGGCGGTCATCGGATGCTCCTCGTGGTTCGGGGTCCGCCGGCCAGGGTAGGGCCGGCGACCACTTCATGATTCGGGAGCGGTGTTGCCGGGATATTTCGGGCACATTATCTTTCCGCACCCCGCGCAGGAGGAGACGTCAGGAGCGCCCGCGGGGTCTGCCCAGCAGCCTGATCGTTGCCTAAGCTACTCGCATGAGCCACCCCACCGAGCCGGACCGCGCCTATGCCGGGGCCATCGAGGAACGCACGCGAACCCTCGTCGCCGGGGCTGCTCCGGAGGCCTCACCCTTCGGCGGTGCGCCCTCGGACCTGGCCGACGACGTCGAGCGCGGTGCGGAGGACCTCGGCGACCGCCTCCGGCACGTGGTGCAGCACCTCCACGCCCACCCGGAGACGGCGTTCGAGGAGCATCACAGCGCGATGCTCCTGCACCAGGAGCTCGCACGGCACGGGATCGACGCCCGGCTCGGAGTGCACGGCGTCGAGACCTCCGTGCGGGCGGAGACCGGCGGTGCGGACCGGGGTCCCACCATCGCGATCCTCGCCGAGTACGACGCCCTGCCCGGGATCGGGCACGCCTGCGGGCACAACGTGATCGCGGCGGCGGGACTGGGGGCGTTCCTCGCGCTGGCCGCCGTCGCGGACCGGCTGCCCGGCCGCGTGGTGCTCCTCGGCACCCCGGCGGAGGAGGGCCACTCCGGCAAGGAGGTCATGGCGCGCAACGGGGCCTTCGAGGACGTGGATGCCGCGATCATGGTGCACCCCTACGGCTACGACCTCGCCGACCAGGTGTGGCTGGGCCGACGCCTGCTCACCCTCACCTTCACGGGCGTGGAGGCCCACGCCTCCGCCCAACCGTTCATGGGACGGAACGCGCTCGACGCCGTGAGCCTCGCCTACCAGGGCATCGGGCTGCTGCGCCAGCAGCTCCCGCCGTCGGACCGCGTGCACGCGAACATCACGGACGGGGGCCAGAGCCCCAACATCATCCCCGGCCGGGCCGTGATGAAGCTGTACGCGCGTTCGCGGCAACCGGCCACGCTCAAGGATCTCAGTGCGCGGCTCGAGGACGTGGCCCGCGGGGCCGCACTCATGACCGGGACAGGTGTGGAGCTGCAGTGGGACGAGTACCCGCCGTCACTGCCCATCCGCACCAACACCGCGCTCACCGGGCGGTGGGTGGCAGCCCAGCAGCGGCGCGGGAGGTCCCCGTTGCCGCTCGGCGTCGTGTCGGAGACCCTCGCGGCGTCCACCGACTTCGGGAACGTCAGCTACCGCATCCCGGGGATCCACCCGCTGATCCGCATCGCCGATCCCGCCACCGCCCTGCACACGCGGGAGTTCGCCGTCGCCGCCGCGAGCGGGGCGGCGGAGTCCGCAGCGGTGGACGGCGCCGTGGGGCTCGCGCTCACCGCCCTCGACTACCTCCTCGACGCGCCCCTGCGTGAGGCCGTGCACGCCGAGTTCCAGGCCCAGGGCGGGCCGATCGACGTGCCCTCCTACTTCGCCTGACCACTCCGGCCCGGCACCGGTCCGTTCCAGCAGCATCCACTCCGAGGAGAACGCATGGCTCCCACCGCCGCACGACGCCCGGGTCCGGCCGACCGCTTCCTCACCGGGGTGGAGCGCATCGGCAACAAGCTGCCCGACCCGTTCATGCTCTTCGTCATCCTGTTCGCCGTCACCGCCGTCGTCACCACCGGCATGGCCCTCGCGGACGTGACCGTGCAGGTCCCGGGAGCCGAGGAGGCCACGGTGATCCGGGGTCTGTTCACGGGGGAGGGGGTGGCCTGGCTGACGGAGAACATCGGCGCCAACTACCTCGGGTTCCCGCCCCTGGCCACCGTGCTGCCCATCCTCCTCGCAGTGGGGGTCGCCGAGAAGTCGGGGCTGCTCGGTGCGCTCATCCGCCGCGTCTTCGGGTCCGCGCCCCGCTGGGCCCTGCCCTACGCGGTCGGCTTCGTGGGGGTGGTCGGGTCCGTCATGTCCGACTCCGCGTTCGTGGTCATCCCGCCGCTCGCCGCACTCGTGTTCAAGGCCGCGGGGCGTCACCCGGTGGCCGGGCTGCTCGGCGGCTTCGCAGCCGCCGGTGCCGGCTACTCCACGAATCTGCTGGTCACCAGTCTCGACGCCCTGTTCGCCGGGATCACGACGGCGGTCACCGAGAACCTGCCAGACCCGGGCGCCCCCGTCACCCCGCTCTCCAACTACTACTTCAACATCGCCTCCTCGGTGGTGCTGATCCTCCTCGCCGGATTCATCATCGACAAGGTGCTGGAGCCGCGCCTGGACCGGCAGGGCGTCCCGGTGGACGAGACCGTCGAGGACGGCGAGCAGGCCCCCGCATCCGTGGTGCGCACTGCCGAGCTCGCACCGGTGGAGGCCCGCGGCCTGCGCTGGTCCGTGGTGGTGGGCGCCGTCGTCGCGCTCGTGATCCTCGTCGCCGTGATCCTCCCCGACTCGCCCTGGCGCAACGAGACCGGTGGATTCCTCCCGCGCTCGCCCCTGCTCAGCTCGATCGTCTTCATCGTGTTCCTGCTCTTCATCGTCCCGGGGCTCGTGTACGGGCGGATCGTCGGCACCATCACCACGGGGCGCGACGTCCCGCGGGTCATGGGCGAGGCCATCAAGGACATGGCGGGATTCCTGGTGCTGGCGTTCATCCTCGGGCAGTTCATCGCCCTGTTCAACTGGTCCGGCATCGGCTCCTGGATCGCCGTCGCGGGTGCCACGGGGCTCGAGGCCATCGGCCTGACCGGGTACCCGGCGATCCTCGCGTTCATCCTGCTGGCGTCCGTGCTGAACCTGTTCATCGTCTCGGGGTCCTCCATGTGGACGCTCATGGCCGCCGTGTTCGTCCCCCTGTTCGTGCTGCTCGGGTACGAGCCGGCATTCATCCAGGGCGCGTTCCGCGTAGGGGATTCCGCCACGCAGGTCATCACCCCGCTGAACCCGTACATGATCGTGCTGCTGACCATGCTGCGGAAGTACGAGCCGGACGCGGGTCTCGGCACGCTGATGGCGCGGATGCTCCCGTTCGTGGTGCCGTTCTGGCTGGCCTGGACGGCGATCCTCTCGGTCTTCTTCTTCCTCGACCTGCCGATGGGCCCCGGCAACGGGATCTTCCTCGACCGGTAGGGCCGTGTCGCGACGTGTCCTGGCCGAGCGTCCGGACCCCGTACCGGAGGCGCCGTCGTCAGTCCTTCGCGGCCGCGGCGTCCTCGGCCAGGATCACGCCGTCGTCACTCATGCGGTCGATCCTGTCCGCCGACTCGACGACCGGGTAATCGCTCCGATGAGGGTCAGCGGGTGGCTCAGGGAACCGGGCGATGACGCGCACCGAGGAGGTATCCGAGCAGCCCCGAGGCCAGGGCAAGGCCTCCCACGAGCAACAACCACCCCAGCACGCGGGACGGTTCCTCCTCGAAGGCTTCGGTGTAGCGGGCGGGACCGGCCGGCGCAGTGGCGGGCAGCCCGGCCAGGACGGCGATCAGAAGTCCGACGGCGATGCACGCGGCACCGGTGAACACCACGAGCCGTAGGCGACGGCGGTTCATCGCGGTTCCGTCCCGTGACCCGGCGCCGGGTCACGGGTCCTGAGCCGGTATCCGGTCCGGCATGACCGGCACCGCCATCGGCCGCGGGTCCGTCCTGCACCCGCGGCCGACCTGCCCGGTGACCGAGCGCCGTCGAACTCACCAGCAGCCCGCCCAGCAGGAGGCCGAAGCCGGGTAGCAGCAGCGGTTCGGAAGTCGCGTCGAAGGCGAGTTCCAGGGTGGAGGAGTACGCGACGCCCACCTCAGGAGGCGTCGGTGGGGTGATCACGCGGGAGGACGCCGGTGAGCCGAGGAGCATCGCCCCGCCTGCCAGTATCGAGAGCGACGCGCACCCGGCGAGCACCAGGACCGTGATCCGCGCCGTGCGGGAGGAACCGGGAAGAAGTGGCCGGAAGGCGCGGGGGCTCCACCGGTACCCGGCACCCCAGCCCAGCACCAGGAGTCCGCCCGCGGCGAGGAAGTACCCGAAGAGCTCTCCCGCACCGGGCTCTCCGTCCCCGAAGGTGAGGGTGGTGGGTCGAAGGGGCGCGTACGCGAACCAGCCGAAGGTGGACACCCGAGACTGCACGGTACCCACCACCAGTCCAGCACCCACCAGGGCCACGACGAGTCCGCCGGACACCACCCACGCGGACACCGGCCGCCTGCTCACACCACGCCGCATGATCCCCCTGCTCCTGACACGCTCCCGGGACGGGCGCGCGGCTCCGAGCGTAACCGCCGAGGTCAGGAGCACCAAGCACCTGGCGGTTCCGTTGCCGGATCGCATCGGGGGCTTCCCCGGAGGCGCTGCGGGGGCCGACGCATCGGGCCTCTAGGGTGGATGCATGGGTGAGGGGGAGGCGGTACTCGAGGCGGACGCGCTGCTCGTGGGGTACGCGGGGGCACCGGTGTGCGGGGAGGTCTCCTTCACCGTGGGGTCCGGCGAGGTCCTCGCGGTGGTGGGCGGCAACGGTGCGGGGAAGTCCACCGTGGTCAAGACCCTGGCCGGCCGGCAGCCCCCGCTGTCGGGAGAGGCACGCGTCCACGGCCTGCCCGTACTGCCCGACGCCGTCCTGTTCCGGCGCCGGGTGGCCACCGTGTTCGACGAGGACGTCTTCTTCCCCGCACTCACCGTCCGGGAGCACCTGCTGCTGGTGGCCCGGGGTCACTCGCTCGCATCACCGGAGGAACGCGTCCGCGACGAGATCGGGTTCTTCGGCTTGGCGGACCGGGCGGACGCCGTCCCGGACGCCCTGTCCTCGGGGCAGCGCCGGCGTCTGCTGCTGGCGGCGGGACTGATCCGTCCGTCGTCGCTCCTGCTCCTCGACGAGCCGGAGCAGCGCCTCGATCCGGTGATGCGCGATGCCCTGGCGGGACGGATCCGTGGTCACGTGGATGACGGCGGCGCGGTGCTCCTGGTGACGCACGATCCGCGGCTCCTGGTGCGGACCGCCTCGCGATGCCTGGTGATCGACGAGGTTCCCACCATGGTGAGTCCCGAGCAAGGGGCCGTGATCATCGCGGGGTCATCGTGACGCGGTGCTCGGCGTGACCGGCCCGCTGTGGTGCTTCCCGTGACGGGCTCGGCGGCGGACGGGCGTGAGCTCGCGCGGGACCTGGCGAGGTTCACGCGCCGTTCCTCCCGGCGCCACACCCGCGAGCGGACGTCCGTGGTGGACGTGGTCGTGGACCTGTACTCCACGGTGCTCGCCCTCGCGTGCGTGCTGGCCGTGGTGGTGTCCTTCGTGCTGGCGCTCCGTGAGGAACTCGTGGCGCGGAGCCTGGCCGAGGGCGGTCTCGTGGACCAGCAGTGGCAGGTCCTGCCCCAGGGGGTGCTGTGGTCAGGGCTCACGTACCTGGCCCTCGTGGGCGTGCTAATCACGGCCCGCAAGCTCGGGCCGGTGGCGGTCGCGCAGGCGGAAGGCGCCTGGTGGTTGCCGCTGCCGGTCGATCGCCGGCCCGTGATCCTGCCGGGTTTCCTCCGCCGGGTCGCCACCGTGGGAGTCGGGGCCTCAACACTCCACGTCCCCTTCGGCCTCCTCACCGCCGGCACACGATCGCTGGGAGCCCAGCTGCTCGCGGCCGCCACCTTCGGTGCAGGTGCCGTGATCGCCGTCGGAGGTGCGGCACTCCTGCAACTGGGGTACGCCCGTGGTCCGGGGGCGCGCGTCCTGGGCGCGGTGGGCCTCGTACCCCTGGCCCTCCTGCCGTTCCTCGCGCACCCGGTACCCCTGCTGGTCGCCGTCCTGGGCGCAGGGGCGCTGGTGGTGTACGTGGGCTCCCGGGTGGCCACGATCCCCGGTGCCGAGCTGGTGAGAGGGGGAGCGGTCTCCGGGCGCGTGGGTGCGTCCCTCTTCTTTCTGGACACGAACGAACTGGCGAGGGCCCTGGCGGCGAGTGCCCGCCCCGCTGCGGCCGGACGGTCGGCCCGCTTCTACGCCGGGGCGGTCCGCGGACCCTTCACCGCACTGGTGCGTGCGGACGTGGTGGCCTTCCTCCGGGTGCAGCCGAGGCCGATCGGCCCGCTCGCCTGGTTGCTGGTCTGCATCGCTCCCGTGCTCGTGGAGCCCGCCCTGCCGGTGCTGCTGAACCTCGCGGTGATCGCCGTGGCCGGCTCCGCCACGGCGTCGGGGTTCGGGACGGTGGCGCGCAGGACGGCGATCGTCCCGGAACTCGACGCCCTCATCCCGCTCGCCCCGTCGCTCGTACGCTGCAGCAGGGTCCTCGCGCCCGCGCTGGCGATGTCCGCCTGGCTGGGCGTGCTGACGGCCGCCCTCGCACTGCTGGGGGCGGCAGGACCGTCATTGATCCTGCTCGGAGCGACGGCGGGCATCGGCACGGGGGCCGGGGTGGTCCGGGCGGCCTCACGCCCTCCGACGGACTGGACGCGGCCGCTCCTGGACACCCCCTTCGGGCCGGTGCCGAGTGAACAACTGGGCACCCTGCTCCGGGGGATCGACATGACGATCCTCGCGCTGGTCCCCCTGCTGATCGCCCTGTACCTCGGGGACGTCACCGGGGTGCTGCTCCTCGCGCAGCTCGTGGCGAGCGCGATCGTCGTCGTCGTCTGCGCGCAGGACTGAGGCGCCGCGCTCCGGCATCCGGTGCACGCCGCCCCCGGTCGACTCCCCGATCGGCCCGCACCACGGGGTGCCGCTGGGGGCGGACCGATCGGGGGTCATTCGTTGACGAGCACGGGGACCCCGACGGCGGCCGACACGGCCCGGTCCGCGAACTCCGGCGGAACCATGATGGCGAACTCCTCCGGTTCGGAAGGTCCACCGTGGGTGTGTCCGGCGTCGGGTTCGTGGTCGAAGCGATCGGCCCCGAGGAGGTTCCCCTGCTCGTCGTAGAAGCCCGCCAGGACCTGGAGTGCCAGGAGCTCGCTGATGTCGCTGGTGACCACCACCTCGCCGGACACGCCGGTGCCGTCGAAGACCAGGTCCTCGAGGACGATCCGCTGGTCGAAGGGGCCCTCCGCCTGGACCACCTCCCCCGGTGCGGGGCGGGCGTCCGCGATGCTCTCCAGCTCGGGTTCACCCTCGGGTGCTTCCAGGTCGGGGAACGCCGTCCGGACCACCGCGGTGGGCTCCGCGGCCGTCTCCTCCGTCGGCTGGGCCGTGGCTGTCGCCTGCGCGACCCCCTGCGGCTCGGCGTCAGGCGTGGCGGGGGTGCAGCCGGTGAGCAGCAGGCCGAGCGCGAGGCCGGCGAGGACGGCGGGGAGGCGCGGGGACGGGGGCGGTGGGGTGGTGTTCATGATGATTCCTGGTCTGGGCCCGAGGGCGGTGACCACCCTCGGTGGTCACCGCCCTCGGAGGTGGACGTGGGTCAGCGGCGAAGACGCAGGGCGTCGGTCATGATGCCGAACAGCTCGGTGTTGTCCAGCGTCCTGCTCATCGCACTGCTGCCGGGGCCGTAGGAGTAGATCGGCACATCGGCACCCGTGTGGTTGCCGGAGAGGTAGGTCAGCCAGAGGCTCGCCTCCGGTGAGCCGTCCTGGACGTCCGCGGCGTCGTCGGCGGTGCGGAAGGTCGCGGGCGCGAAGTTGCCCGCGTTGCCCGCGCCTGCACCGTTGACCGGCCCGGTGGAGCGTGCCGGGTCCAGGGTGCTGCGCTGGGTGCGGCTCGGGGCGGAGTTGTTCGCGGTGTTGCCGCTGTCCACGTTGCTCGGCGGGGTGAGCGCTTCGGCGTTGGTGAACGTGCCCTTCTCGATGATGTTGAAGCCGGCGCACTCGTGGTCGGCGGTGACGATCACCAGGGTGTTGCGGTCACGCTCGGCGAAGTCCAGGGCGACGGCGACGGCGTCGTCGAAGGCCTTGATCTCCTCGAGGGTCTGGGCTGCGTCGTTGGCGTGGGAGCGCTTGTCGATCAGCGCGCCCTCGACCTGGAGGAAGAAGCCCTTGCCCGCGCTCTTGGCCTTCTCCTTGCCCTTGAGGTTCTTCTTGCCGTCCACGAGCACGTCGATGGCCTTGCTGGTCATCTCCGAGAGGGAGGGCTCGGCGGCCTGGACCGCCGTCGGGTTGTCCTGCTTGGTCTTCTCGACGGTGAGGTTGCCGGTGTTGAACAGGCCGAACACCTTCGCGCCCGAGGCCGCCTGCAGGTCGTCCCTCGTCGCGGGGACCTTGTCGGTGATGGATCCGAGCACCGAGTAGCCCTGCGCCTGCAGCGCCTGCTCGTCCGCGGCGTCGAACCGGCCGAGGCCGCCGCCGAAGATCACGTCGGCCGTCCCGTTCCGCGCGATCTGCTTCGCCACGGGTGTCACCCGGATGTCATCGGTGGCCAGTGCGGCCCCGGAGACCTCGGTGTTCTGGCAGGACGCGGCGGAGTAGACCGGCCCCTGGCAGCCGCGCGCCAGCACATGGCTCATCTGCCCGGCCGGGGTGGCATCGGTGATCTCGGCGGTGGACACGTTCCCGGTCCGGTACCCGGCCTGCTTGGCCAGCTCCATGGCCGTGGGAACCACCTGGCCCTTCGCGTCCACGCCCAGGGCCGCGTTGTAGCTCTTCACACCCGAGGACCACGCGGTGGCCGACGACGCCGAGTCCGTCACGAGGTTCGGCACGAAGTCCGCCTCGCCCGGCTGCCCCGAGTTCTCCTCCACCGCGTACGTCTTCACGTAGCCCTGGGAGGGCAGCGTCTCCATGGTCAGCAGGCCGGCGGCGCCCTCGAACCGCTCGCGTCCGGCGGTGACGTGCGTGCGTCCCATGCCGTCGCCGACCAGCAGGATGACGTTCTGGGCACGGCCCCGGTCCGACTTGTTGACGTCGGCCGGCACGTTCGCCAGCGCGGGGCCGGCCGCACCCCCGGCAGCCATGGTGGCGAGCAGTGCACCAGCAAGTGTCGCCGAGGCGAGCACCGGAATTTTCCTACGCATGTGGTCCTCCGAAGATACGTCCCTGAGTGATGAGCGCCGCCCCCGCGTAGCGCACATCACACGGTAGGCAGCGGGGGTGCAGTCCGGATGGCGTGGAGGATGAGCGGGATGACATTCGGGTGAACACTCGGTGTCGAGAACTCGAAGGCTCAAGCTTCCCGGCCACCGTCCGGTGCAGCGGTGCTCGATGACCATGCACCGGCATCGGGGGCGGGCGACCGCCGTCGTCGCTCCGTGGTGCTCAGCCGAGCTCGACCTTGAACCCGCGGTGCGAACCTGCGAAGCCCAGGCGCTCGTAGAAGCGGTGGGCGTCCTTCCGTGCTTCGTGCGAGGTGAGCTGCACCAGGCACGCGCCCACCGCGGGTGCCGCTTCCGCCGTCACCCAGCGCATCACCGCGGTGCCGATCCCGCCCGACCTGTGCGCGCTGTGGACCCGCACCGCCTCCACGAGCAGCCGGGTGGCACCACGGCGCGCCAGGCCCGGGATGCGGGTCAGCTGCAGCATGGCCACCGGGGTGCCGGCGTGGTCGGCCGCCACGAGGAGATCGTCGGACGCGTTCTGCAGCACCTCGAGCAGCGCGGGCCGGTACGCCTCGGGAGCATCGGCGTCCTCCCTGCCGGCACCGAAGGGGTCGTCGGCCAGCAGGGAGACGAGCGCCGGAAGGTCGTCCTCCGTGGCGCGCCGCAGCGTGACGGACCTCTCGGGGGTCCGCAGGGTGGTGGGCAGGTCGAGATCGGTCAGCATGGCCCCAGCTTCCCATCCGGTGGGTGCGGGATGTACCTCGAACCGGAATAGGCGCCCCGGGTGCACCGGTTATACGGACACACCAGTCCCCGACGACAAGGATCCACCGTGACCACGGTCTACGCCCTACACGAGAACCCGGAGTGGTTCCCGCCCTTCGCCCGCGCCTTCGAGGCCGAGGGGGTCGAGGTGGTCGAATGGCTCCTCACCGACGGCGTGCTGGATCTCGATTCCGTGCCTCCCGAGGGCATCTTCTGGTCGCGGATCAGCGCCTCGGCGCACACCCGGGACCACGGACTGTCCAAGGACTACGCACGCTCCGTGCTCTCCTGGCTGGAGGCGCACGGGCGCCGGACGGTCAACGGGCGCCGCGTCCTGGAGCTGGAGATGAGCAAGGTGGACCAGCTCACCGCGTTGAAGGCGGCCGGCATCGACATCCCGCGCACGGTGGCCGCGGTGGGACGTGAGCGGATCGTCGAGGCCGCTTCCGGTTTCGCGACGCCGTTCATCGTGAAGCACAACCAGGGCGGCAAGGGTCTCGGGGTCAGGAAGTTCGAGTCCCACGAGGAGCTCGCCGCCTACGTGGCCTCGTCCGAGTTCGAGGAGCCCGCGGACGGCATCACCCTGGTGCAGGAGTTCATCCAGGCCGCCGAACCGTTCATCACCCGCGCGGAGATCGTGGGCGGGAGGTTCGTCTACGCCATCACGGCCGACACCGCGCGCGGCGGGTTCCAGCTGTGCCCGGCGGACGCGTGCGCGATCGACCCGGAGACCGGCAAGCCGATCATGCCTCCCGGGGCCACGATCGCCCCCGAACCCGATCAGCAGCTGTTCGCCCTGCGGGAGGGCTTCGACTCGCCCGTCATCGCCCGCTTCGAGGAGTTCGCCCGGCGCAACGACCTGGAGGTGTGCGGGATCGAGTTCATCGAGACCGCCGACGGCCGTGTGTTGACCTACGACGTCAACACGAACACCAACTACAACGCCGCCGTCGAGGCGGTGGCGCCGAAATCCGCGCCCCGCGAGCTGGTCCGGTACCTGGCAACCCTCGGGTGAGACGGCGACGTCGCCCGCCCGGTCCGGTGTCGTTCGGCGTCGCCCGCCGGGTGTACCGAGGGGACAGTAATGACCGCGGATCGCCCTCACGAGTGGTGATGTGTGCCCTTTCGGCGTGGGGGTGGTGCGGGACGGGACGAGGACGACGACGTCGTCGCCTGCTCGCTCGCCCGACTACCCGGTCCCGTTCGTCCGATCGCCTACTCGCCCGTCCGGTCCGGCACCGTTCGCCGTCGCGCAGTGCCCGCCGGGAGCGCCAAGGGGACAGTAATGACGGCGGATCGCCCTCGCGAGTGGTGATGTGTGCCCTCTCGTCGTGTAGGTGGAGCGGGACGGGATGACAGGGACGACGTCGTCGTCTGCCTGCCTATTCGGTCCCGCTCGCCTACTCGCCCGCCTAGTTTGGTCCCGTTCGCTGTCGCGCAGTGTCGCTGCGTGCGCCGAGGGGACAGTAATAACGGCGGATCGACCTCACGAGTGGTGATGTGTGCCCTCTCGGCGCGGGAGAGGGGCGCGGGACGACGAGGAACCACCGCCGACGTCGCCTGCCTGCGGTAGCGTGCTGCTACCGCGCCGGGACGGACGGCCGGACGCATCGGAACGAGGAGGACGGACGCGATGTCGCGCTTCACGAAGGACGGCAAGGTCAAGCAGGACATCATCCCGAGTACGCTCCAGCGCTCGGAGGAGAAGGCGCAGGACACGTTCGCGGCCACCCTGGACGCCGCGGAGGAGCAGTACGGCGACGGCGAGCGGGCGCACCGTACGGCCTTCGCCTCGCTCAAGCACGGGTTCGAGAAGGTGGGGGACCACTGGGAGGCCAAGGAGGAGAGGGGGCCGTCCGACGACCAGGCGGCACGGAGCGGCAAGAACACCGGGCCGACGGCGGGCGGTGTGGACGCGAGGGCCTCGAAGCGGCATCTCTACGACCTGGCGAAGAAGCTCGACGTGCCGGGACGTTCGTCCATGACGAAGGACGAACTCGTCGACGCACTGCAGAAGGCGAACGACCGGGAGACCCGGAAGGCGCGAGAGGGATGATGCATTACGCAACAGAAGTATTTTCTAATTGACGGTTCATTAGGTTAGCCTTACTTCTATCCGTCCCGGCCCGTCCGGTCCAGAAGTCCCGGCCCGTCCGGCTCAGAAGTCAAGGACCCCCATGTCCCCCTCGCGTCTCCGCAGCCTCGCGGCTGTCGCTGCGATCGCAGCACTGTCCCTCTCCGCATGCTCCACCGGCCCCGCCGGTACGAACCCGGCTCCGGTGGGGGACAGTACCGCATCGGCCGATCCGGATGCGTTCCCGGTGACCATCGAGCACGCCTTCGGTGAGACGACCCTCTCCGAGCGGCCCGAGCGCGTGGCCACGGTGTCCTGGTCCAATGCGGACGTGGCCCTGGCCCTCGGGGTGGTGCCCGTGGGCATGCCGATCGACTCCTATGGCGGCAACGAGAACGGGTCCACCCCCTGGAAGGACACGAAACTCGAGGAGCTCGGGGCGGCGATCGGCTCGGAGGACGCACCGGTGCAGTACTCCGAGGCCGACGGGATCCCCTTCGAGGACATCGCGGCCACGGATCCGGACGTGATCCTGGCCGCGTACTCCGGGTTGTCGCAGGAGGACTACGACACCCTCAGCCGGATCGCCCCGGTGATCGCCTACCCGGAGCTGCCCTACGGGACGGCCTGGCAGGACTCCACCCGCATGATCGGTGAGGCGCTCGGACTGTCCGACGACGCCGAGCAGCTGGTGGCGGACACCGAGCAGGCCGTGACGGACGCCGCCGCGGAGTACCCGCAGCTCGAGGGCACCACCTTCATCTACGGGAACCTCGACCCCGCCGGCGCCCAGGGTGTGAACATCTACACCGCCAACGACAACCGTCCTCGGTTCCTCAGTGAGCTGGGCATGGTGCAGGCGGACGTGGTCACCGAGAACACCGCCGGGTCCGAGGAGTTCTTCATCCCGTGGTCCGCCGAGCGGGCCGACGAGCTGGACTCGGAGATCTTCGTGACCTGGGTCCCGGACGAGTCCACCAAGGAGGCCATCGCCGAGGACCCCCTGCTCGGACAGATCCCCGCCGTGCGGAACGGGGCCCTGGTGGCCGACAGCGACAACACGCTGACCCTCTCCATCTCCGCGGCCGACCCGCTGAGCCTGCCCTGGGCGCTCGACCGGTTCCTGCCGATGCTCGCGGAAGCCGCGGACGCGCCGTCCTGACCCGCGTTGCCTTCGGCGGGTATCTCGGCTGGAATGGAGAGGGACCGACGCTCGACCGATGAAGGGAACCTCGATGGACCAGGCTGAGATCAAGAAACTCCAGGACGCCACCGCCTGGGACAGCAGGGGCAAGAAGCTGGGCGAGGTGAACCACGTGCACCTCGAGAACGAGTCCGGTATCCCCGCCTGGATCACCGTGTCCCTGGGGCTCCTGAACACCCGCAGGCACTACATCCCGCTGGCGGACTCCCGCTTCGAGGGCGAGGACCTCCACGTGGCCTGGACGAGGGACCAGATCACCGATTCCCCGACCACGATCAGTGACATGGAGCTGACCCCGGCCGAGGAGTCGGGGTTGATCGACTACTACCGGCTGCGGGGCGACACCACCTCGGTCTGAGCGGTCCGGCAGACGAAGAAGGCCCCCGTCCACGACGCCGGACGGGGGCCTTCTCATGGGCGAAGGATCAGAACATCTGGAAGATTCCCACGATGTTGCCGATAATGAAGATCAGGACCAGGATCACGATCAGCCCCACCACGCCGATGACGAGGGTGGGTACGGCCTTCGAGGGGGCCTTGTCCTCGCTCCGTCCCTGTTGCCATGTGGTACTGGCTTCCGACGGCGGGGTCTCGCCCGGCGGTACTCCACCTCCGGGCTCGAGCCCCGTGACGTTGCCGTCCGCCGGATCGGGGTTGGCCGCATTCACCGGGTCGTCCCCTGGGTTGACGTTCTCCGGGGTGCGTTCACTCATGCTGTCCTCCACGTGGTTGGCCGGGTGATTCTCCCGCCAGCCTACCCCGGGAACTCGTCAGCAAGCTTAGTGATCCGTGACGGGTTCCGGTGTTGCGCTCACTGCCCCAGACCTGCAGTGCTTCCACCCGTGGGGTCGAACCGCTGACCAGCCGCACTGTGTGCGTCGTCGCCGTCGGACCCCGGGCCGTCCGTCTCCGGATCGGCCGCGCCGTCCGGTGCGGTACCCGAGGTCGTAGCGGCTTGCTCCCGGGGCGTCCACGACATCGTGATGTTCACGCCCTCCTCGGTCTCCTCGACGTAGACGTGGAGATCCTCGCCGATCAACGCCTCGTGGTGGACCGTGTCCCCGGCCTCCCGTGCCATCTCCGTGAGGCGGGTGATCGCCACCGACATCGCGCGCCCCCAGTCCTGCGGGTGCTTGCTCGTCGAATCCTCCGTCGCGGTGAACTTCTTGTCGGTCGTCGCCATCGTCATCCCTGCCGTCGAGAAAGAGGTAAGTACCCTTGCCATTCGGATGACTGCAACCTTAGCAGTGGGTCACACCGCGGGCCACGTGAGATGCCGGACCGGGGAGTACGGCTCCGATGCGGTGACACGTGGGTCCGGGTGGATCCGTTCAGGTCCGCAGGGCGGCCCTCGCCGCGTGGCCGATCACGGCGCTGTAGGTCGGGTACGCGAACTTGACCCGCGCCAGGGTGGCCAGGTCCGTCCCGGCTGCCATGGCCGAGGCCACGGCCGTGATCACCTCCACCGCGTTCTCACCCACCGCGTGTGCTCCGAGGATGAGCTCGCGGTGGCGATCGGTGACCAGTTTGAGGAAGCCCTGCTCGCGGTCGTCGATGATCGGCCGTTCCACCGCCGAGTAGGGCACCATCACGGCATGGCACTCACTGTCGCGTTCGCGTGCCTTCGCCTCGGTGAGGCCCACCCCCGAGTAGTCCGGATCAGTGAAGCCGCCCTCCGGCAGCAGGTGGTGAGGCGTGGTGCGGGTGGCCCCGAGCACGGCGTTCTCCGCTGCGGTCTCGCCCTCGAACACCGCGGCCTGCACCAGCATGCTGGTGCCGTTGGCATCCCCCGCCACGAAGATGTGCGCCACGTTGGAGCGCAGGTAGTCGTCCACGGGGATGAAGGATCTCGAGGTCCGGACCCCGGCCGCCTCGAGCCCGAGGCCCTCCAGGTTGGCCGGCCACCCCGCCGCCATGATCACCGTGTCCACGGAGCGCGAGAAGGCCTCGCCGTCGCCCCGCCACGCGAGCGTGTGACCCCCGCCGTCCTCCCTGATGCTGTCGATCCCGCCGATCCCGGTCTCCACCTGCACGCCCTTGCCGCGGAAGCTCGCGGTGACTGCACGGGCCACGTCCTCGTCCTCCGTCATCAGGATCCGCGGGGCGAGATCGAGCAGGAGGACCTCGGATCCCAGGGCGTCGAAGATGGTGGTCAGCTGTGCGCCCGTGTGCCCGCCGCCGATGATCGCCACCGTGCCCGGGAGCCGCTCGAGGGACAGGACCTCGTGGGGGAGGACGGCGAGCTCCGCGCCCTCGATGGGGAGCCGGCGACCGCTCCCGCCGATGCACAGGATGATCGACGCCGCCGTGATCTCGCGACCGTCCACCAGGACGGAGTGCTCACCCGTGAGCTCGGCGTCGCCCTCGATCAGCTCGATGTCGAGGCGGTCCATGGTGGACCCGTACTCCTTGGCCGCGAGGACCCTCGCCACGGTGGCACGGACGCGCTGCACCGTCTTGTCCCAGTCCACGGCGGGTTCGGCGACGGCGATCCCGTAGTCGTAGGCCGTACGGACCTCCCGGAACAGGCGGGCCGTCTTCGCGAGCACGCGGGTGGGCACGCACCCGGAGTTCACGCAGGTACCGCCCAGTGCCGAGCGCTCGACGACGGCGGTGCGGGCGCCGAGTTCGGCCGCACGGGTGGCGGCCGCCATCCCGGCGGGTCCACCACCGATCACGAGGACGTCGAACGTATGGTCCATGGGGCACTCCTTCGATGGCCGGGGGGTGGTCCAATCCTCTCCCGCTCGCCGGGTGCCCACAACGGGTGGTACCGGCCACGACGGCGACTGTGAGTATGCTGCCGCTGCGCCTAGGATCGGGACTCGGGTTTCTGGAGGGACGATGCACATGACCGGTGGTGCCGTGGAGCAGCCGCGCTACACACTCACGGACGACGGCGCCTTCCTGCGCCTGAGCTGGGCGGCGGGTGTCACCATGGGTGAGGACGACGTCCGCTCGACGATCGCCGCGGTGACCGCGGCCTCCCCGGGGGGCAGGCGGCCCCTCCTCGTGAACATCGGTCTGGTGGAGGCCATCACCGCCACGGCCCGCAGCATCCTGATCGAGGACACCTGCTCGTCCCGCACCGCGGTGGTGGGCGTCGACGAGATGGGGAAGGTGCTGACCGCCTTCAACTACCGTGCGGTGACGCCCAGCAGGTACTTCACCGACGAGGCGACGGCTCTCGAGTGGCTGATGCAGGCGCCGGACCCGACCGACCAGGACCACGGGACCGCTGCGGCGGACGCCTTCGACGTGTGGCTGGACAACGAGCTCGTGGTGGTGGAGTGGGGTGTCGGTGCGCAGGTCACCGTCCCGGTCGCCGAGGCGGTGGTACGGGCGGTCGAGGAGCTCAGCGGCGGTACGCGATTCCCCCTGCTGTCACTGAGCAGATCTCCGGTCCCCTTCACGGAGGATGCCATCGAGATCATCATGAGGTGGCTGGACGTCACGGCGCTCGCGCTCGTGGGCATCGAGGAGGACGGCGCCATCGCGGCCTACTACCGGCAGCTCCGGAAGCCCCTGTACGCCGTCGGCTACTTCGGCACCGTGGCCGAGGCCCGGCGATGGCTCGCCCGGGCCTCCCCGGCCTAGTCCCGCCGCCATGTGAAGCCACCTCCCGGGCTCCGCGCGTCGTCCCGGGATCCTCCCGCCACCCGGGCCGCCCGTGATGCCCGCCCGTGATGCCCGCCCGTGGTGCAACGCACGGTCGCTGCGTGTCCGCCGTGACCACGCGCCCCGGTTCGGAGTCCGACCGGGCACTCTGGGAAGCTGGAGGCATGGAAGCACTGCTCCACACCCTCCAGCCCCTCGCCGCCGTCCTCGGCGCCGTCCTCGTCGCGCTCGTCCTCGTCTGGTGCGCCCGTCGCCTGGTGCACCGGGTGCTGCGGGCCACGCCGGAGGTCCAGCTCGTCACCCGCAAGGCCAGTAACCCCGCGCGCCTCGTGCTGGCCGCGCTGGGTGCACGCATAGCCCTGGGCCAGACGGCCGCCGGGGAGCCCTGGGCGGCCGTGGTGGACTACGCGCTGGTCCTGCTGCTGATCGGTTCGCTCGCCTGGTTCCTCGCCGTGGTGCTCGTCATCGTCGAGACGGTGGTCCTCTCCCGGTACGCGGCGGTCGCGCGCGACACCCGGCGGCTGAAGCGCCTCGAGACGCAGATCGTCCTGGCCCGGCGTATCGGGGTGGCGCTGGTCATCACCCTGGCGGTGGCCTCCGTGCTGCTGACCATCGACGAGGTCCGGGCGCTCGGTGCCGGACTCCTCGCCTCCGCCGGTCTCATCTCGATCGTCGCCGGGCTCGCGGTGCAGAGCTCCCTCAGCAACGTCTTCGCCGGTGTCCAACTGGCCTTCACGGGAGCCATCCGGGTGGACGACGTCGTGGTGGTGGAGGAATCGATGGGGACGATCGAGGAGATCACCCTCACCTACGTGGTGGTGCAGGTCTGGGACGAACGCCGTATCATCCTGCCCTCCACCTACTTCACCAGCACGCCCTTCGAGAACTGGACCCGCCGCCGGTCCGAGCTCCTCGGGACCGTGGAGCTCGACCTCGACTGGCACGCTCCCGTCGCGGCGCTCAGGGAGCACCTCGACGGGATCCTGCAGAACTCGCCCCTGTGGGACGGCCGTACCGGGTCCCTCCAGGTGACGGGTGCCGTGGACGGCGTGGTCCGTGTGCGGATCCTCGTCAGCGCCGCCGACAGTGGTTCCCTCTGGGACCTGCGGTGCCAGATCCGCGAGTCCATGGTCGGCCACCTCCAGGACGCGTACCCGGACGCCCTCCCGCGGCAGCGCTGGGAATCCGTGTCCTCGCCCCTTCCTCCACCCGCGGAGCGCTGACCAGGATGCGCCACGACATCAGGGAGACGCCCACGGATGGTGTTACCCAGTAGGCTGAGGCGCGGCGGTCTTCTCACCCGCCATGCCGCCGGTTCTGGTCCGACCGGTGTGGACACTCATTCGAACAGGTAGTGGCATGAGCATGGGGATGCAGAGCGTCGCGGCGAAACTGGCAGGTCTTCCTCCGGCGATCCTCCATGTGGTCTTCGCCCTCGCGCTGATCGTCGCCGGCCTGACAGGTCGCGTCACCAATCTGGAAGCCTCCGGCCTGGCCCTGGTCTGGCCCGCAGCCGGAGCCAGCTTCCTCTGGGGGCTCTGGGCGCTGCGGACCCGTGGCGATTTCCTCCTGGCGCTCGCCGTCACCGTACCGCTCATCACCCTGGTCAACCACCTCACCGGTCTCGATCTGCTGCTCTCGGCCGCCGTCGCCGTCGGGAACACGGTCCAGACCGCCGTGGCCACCCAGCTGTTCCGGAAGCTCGTACCGGATCTCACCGTGCGGACGGTGGGTGAGTTCTTCCGGCTGGGAGTCACGGCGCTCGTCTCCTGCACCGTCGGCGCGCTGTTCCTCGTGGCAGGGAGCGCCGTGGACGGCATGGCCGAACCCTTCGCGGTGTTCATCCCCTGGCTCGTGCGCCACTCCGTCTCGCTGACCGCTCTGGGAGCCCTCGGCATCGTGCTGGTGACATACCTCCGTTCGGCGAGCAGGTACGAGCCGCGAGCCGCACTCACCAGGCCGCAGATCGTCGAATACGCGGCGCTCGCAGTGACCTCAGCCGTGGTGTACACCGCCACGTTCGGCTCCAGCGTCGCCCTGCCGATCGCCTACACCACCATCCCCGCCCACATGTGGGCGGGACTCCGGCTGAAATCCGGCTGGGCCATGGTGTACGGGGTGGCCTGCGGGGCGTTCCTCGTCTTCTTCACCCTGCGTGACCTCGGGCCCTTCCAGGACCTGGCGGACGACACCGCCGCCTACGTGGCGCAGTCCTTCATGTTCATCGCCTTCTCGCTCTCCGCCGTCCTCGCCCTGAGCATGGACGAGCGACGACGGTTGATCGACCGGCTGTCCGCGGCGAACCAGGAGGCCCAGGCCTCCGCCGAGCTCCGCGACCTCGTGATCTCCAAGATGAACGACGGCGTGTTCGTGGCGGGCCCGGACCAGCGCCTGCTGTTCCAGAACGCGACGAGCGCTCGCTGGCTGGGCCCCGTGGGGGCGCCCGGCACGGGTCTGTTCCAGGGCCTGGAGGTCTCCACGAGTGACGGCAGGCCTCTGGAGGACCACGACAACCCGCTCCTCCTGGCGCTCCGGGGTGTGGTGACGGAGCGGATGGACCTGGACGTCGGTGACGGTTCGGGCAGGCTGCTCCATCTCTCCGTGGATGCCGTCCCGCTGCCCGGAGGCCGGGGTGCGGTCGTGGTGGCCCGCAATGTCACGAACGAGCGGGTGCAGCAGCGGGACCTCAGCCGGTTCGCCTCCGTGGTGGCCCATGACCTCCTCACGCCCCTCACCGTGTTCGACGGCTGGCTGGAGCTACTGGAGGACCCGGACCTCCCGGTGGCCGAGCAGCAGGCCAGCATCGAGCGTCTGCAGCAGGCCAGTCGACGCATGCGGGCACAGATCCGCAACCTCCTGGCCTACAGCCTGGCCAAGGAGGAGAAGGTCATCGCCGCGCGGCTGGACGTCGAGGTGGTGGTGCAGGGCATCATCGATCTGCGGACGGCACTCCCGGGGACGCAGTCGGCTCCCGTCCGCTTCACGGTGGATGCACCACATCCCGTGTACGCGGACGAACGGCTCTTCCTCCAGCTCATGGAGAACCTCGTGGGCAACGCGATGAAGTACGGGCGCGTTGACGGCACGGGGGAGGTGACCGTCACCACGTCGGTGGACGAGGCGAGCGGCAGGACGCTCGTGCACGTGGCGGACAACGGCATCGGCATCCCGGAGGCGGACCTGGATCGCGTCTTCGAGGAGTTCCACCGCTCGGAGAACGGGCTGCGGCAGGCCACGGGAACCGGGCTGGGACTCGCCATCTGCCGCCGCATCGCCGAGAGCCACGGGGGAGCGATCAGCGTGCGGAATCGTGCGACGGGTGGGGCGCAGTTCACCGTGTGCCTCCCGGGGGGGCCGGAGCAGCGGCCCGAGGGCGTACCCCTGGTGGATGCCCTGCAGCCCACCCTTCCGGCCGCCCGCAGCTGATCAGCCGCGCCCGACCCCTACCGCGGGTACAGCTTCGGGGATCCGGACCTGCCCCTGCCGGACCGCAGTCCGGAGAGGACGGCGGCCATCGCCCCGCGTGAGGAGTGCCGGGCCTCCCAGCCCAGTTCCGTGCGGGCCCTCGTGGTGTCCATGACCGGGCTCAGGGCGGCCATGTCGATCCACCCCGGGTCCGTGCGCTGGATCCCCAGGCTCCAGCTCACGGCCACGAGTGCCCGGAGGGGCGCGACGGGGATGGTCAGGACCCGGCGGGCCCCCAGCAGGTCCGCCACCCGGGCCGGAGTGAACTCCGGTTCGGCGGCGATGTTGAAGGCGCCCGAGGCGCGGCGTGCCACCACGCGCCAGTAGGCATCCGCGACGTCCTCGGCATGCACCGCCTGGAAGATGAAGGCACCGGGGACCGGGAGGAGCGGTAGGGGGACACGGCCCAGGGGGAACTTTGGCACCAGCGGACCCAGGAAGTAGCGGCCGATCTCGCTGCCGGCCTGCTCCTGGAAGATCAGGCCGGGGCGCAGCCGGGCCACCCGGATCTCGGGGTGTGCCTGCTCGAAGGTGTCCAGCAGGCGCTCCTGCTCAGCCTTGTGCCGGCTGTAGTGCGAGGACCCGATGCCTCTCGTGGGCCAGCTCTCGTCCTTCCGTACGTCCTTGTCCGACGGCGAGTAGGCGCCCACGGAGGAGGCGCAGACCACGTGCCCCACGCCTGCTGCGGCGGCGGCGCCGAGCACATTGGCGGTACCGGTGACGTTGGTGCGGGGCATCGCGGCCTCGTCGCGGTTCGGCTGGATGGCCCAGGCGAGGTGGATCACGGCGTCCACACCGGTGAGCGTGAGCGTCAATTCTTCCCGGCCGGCGTCCGTGCCGATGTCGATCCCGTACCACTCGACGCCGTCGTACGGTTCCTTCGAGGTGTCCGGGACGGTGCGGGCGACGCCGGTGATCGAGATTCCACCGGTGTCCTCCGCGGTGTCGTACCCTGATCGCTGGATCGCCTCGCGATCACGGGCGGCGCGCCGGAGACGTGCGAGGACTGCGGTGCCGACATTTCCGGTGGCTCCGATGACAGCGATTCTCATGAGTTCTCCTGAAGGGTGGGTGGCCGCTGTGGCCGGACGACGCTGGACTACTAAGTAACCTTATGGTGCAGTGGAGCGAGACGACAGAAATATTCAGGACCCGGGGGACCGTCCGGGGGCCGGACCAGGAGACATGCATGAGCAGCACCGACAAGCACAAGAGCAGCCCGCAGAGCGAGGCGGGCAAGAAGGCGAAGAACGCCCCCGACCCCAACGATCCGCGGAAGCCGGACGGCCCGTCGGAGGTCAGGAAGCCTGCCTGGAAGTACGTGTTCAAGCGGACGGTGGCCGAGTTCGGCAAGGACAAGTGCACCGATCTCGCCGCGGGTCTGACGTACTACGCCGTCCTCGCGATCTTCCCGGGCATCCTGGCCCTGCTCTCGCTCCTCGGACTCTTCGGACAGGCGCAATCCACCACCGATGCGGTGCTGGACATCATCGGCGAATTCGCGCCTCCCGAGGCCATCAGTACGCTCGAGGGCCCGATCGCGAACCTCGCCGCCAACCAGGCCGCCGGTCTGACGTTCGTGATCGGTCTCGTCGGTGCCATCTGGTCCGCCTCCGGATACGTCAACGCGTTCTCCCGCGCCATGAATCGGGTGTACGAGGTGGAGGAGGGGCGCCCCTTCATCAAGCTGCGCCCGCAGATGCTCCTGGTCACCGTCGTGGTGCTGATCCTCATCGTGATCATGGGTCTCCTGCTGGTGCTCACCGGCCCGGTGGCCCAGGCCGTGGGCGATGCCATCGGCATCGGCTCGACGGCGGTGATGATCTGGGACATCGCCAAGTGGCCCGTCATGGTGTTCTTCGCCGTGCTGATGATCGCCACCCTCTACTACGGCACGCCCAACATCCAGCAGCCCAAGTTCCGCTGGATGAGTCTCGGTGGCTTCATCGCCCTCCTGGTGCTTGCCATCACCACGGCCGGGTTCTCGCTGTACGTCGCGAACTCCGACAGCTACCAGGCCACCTACGGCGCCATCGCCGGCGTGGTCATCCTCCTCCTGTGGATCTGGCTGGCCAACCTCTCGTTGCTCTTCGGGGCCGAGTTCGACGCCGAGATGGAGCGCGGCCGCCAGCTGCAGGGCGGCATCGAGGCTGAGGACACCATCCAGCTGCCTCCCCGCGATACGAAGGCCGCGGAGAAGACGCACGAGAAGCAGCTCGCACTCGTCAACGACGGCCGCGAGCTGCGCGAGAAGTACGAGCGGGAGTCGATGAACAGCTGATCCTGCATCTCTCACCATGGAAGGCCCGGACACTCAGGTGTCCGGGCCTTCCGTCGGTCCGCGGTCCTAGACTGGCACCATGTCCGACACACAGCAGTCAGCTGACTCAGCGCACAGCACCAAGGGTTCGTACGTGACCTCCGGCCAGGAGTTCAACCGCGACAGCCAGTACATCCAGACGCGGATCACGCGCGACGCCGTGGACGGTTTCCCGGTGGAGGCGGGCCGCTACCGGCTCATCGCCGCCCGCGCCTGCCCCTGGGCCAACCGCACCATCATCGTGCGGCGCCTCCTCGGGCTCGAGGACGCGATCTCCCTCGGCACCCCCGGCCCCACCCACGACAGCCGGTCCTGGACCTTCGACCTGGACCCGGACGGCCGCGACCCGGTGCTCGGGATCGAGCGGCTGCAGGAGGCGTTCTTCAAGCGGGACCCCGACTACTCCCGCGGCATCACCGTCCCGGCCGTCGTGGACACCACCACCGGCGCCGTGGTCACCAACGACTTCCCCCGGATCACCCTGGACTTCTCGAGCGAGTGGAAGGAGTTCCAGCGCGAGGGCGCACCGGAGCTCTACCCGGAAGCGCTCCGTGAGGAGATCGACACCGTGAACAAGCGGGTGTTCACCGAGGTGAACAACGGCGTGTACCGCTGCGGGTTCGCCGGGTCGCAGGAGGCGTACGAGGCCGCCTACGACCGCTTGTTCACGGCGCTGGACTGGCTCGAGGACCGCCTGAGCGCGCAGCGGTTCCTGGTGGGGGACACCATCACCGAGGCCGACGTCCGCCTGTTCACCACGCTGGTGAGGTTCGACGCCGTCTACCACGGGCACTTCAAGTGCAACCGGAACAAGCTCACGGAGATGCCCGCACTCTGGGGCTACGCACGCGACCTGTTCCAGACACCGGGCTTCGGCGACACGATCGACTTCGAGCAGATCAAGCAGCACTACTACATCGTGCACGAGGACATCAATCCCACGGGGATCGTCCCCAAGGGCCCCGATCTGTCCGGCTGGACCACCTCCCACGGGCGGGAGTCCCTCGGCGGGCGGCCTTTCGGGAACGGTACGGCGCCCGCAGCGGTCTGACCGGGTGCTCCGCAGGCCCGGCGACCGCCGTGGCAGCGGGAGTCACCGAGTGGTGATTAGCGAACGAACTCGTTTCCTAATCATCGGAAGCCTAGGCTAGCCTTACCTCAGACCGATCGTCCGGCTGAGGAGGCACCATGGCAGTCCAGGCCTCCGCCCTGCATCCGCCGCGCGCCACGGCGATCCCGGTCCGTCCCCGCCGGGTGCGTACCCGCCTGCCGGGGAAGCTCGCCCTCACGGCTCTCGTCCTGCTCGCCTGCTGCGTGGCGTCGCTCACCATCGGTGCCCGCCCGATCAGCCCCGCCACCATGCTCCAGGCCCTCACGGCCTTCGACCCCTCCGACGGCGACCACGCCGTGGTGCTCTCACGCATTCCCCGGACGGTGATCGGACTCCTCGTCGGGGCGGCCCGCGCGACGGCGGGCGCGGCCCTGCAGGGTGTGGCCCGCACCCCGCTGGCCGATCCCGGGATCCTCGGGATCAATGCGGGGGCGGCGCTCGCCGTGGTGGCGGGCATCTACCTCTTCGGCGTCCAGGGGGCCTCCGGGTACATCTGGTTCGCCTTCGCCGGGGCGGGTGGCGCCGCCCTCGTGGTCTACGCCGTCGCGAGCCTGGGACGGGAGGGGGCCACCCCGGTCAAGCTCGCGCTGGCCGGCGCGGCGCTCGCCGCGGGCCTCGCGAGCCTGACCAACGGGGTCCTCGTGTCCAGCGAGGAGACCCTGGACCGTTTCCGGTTCTGGCAGGTGGGCACGCTCTCCGGTCGCGGCTGGGACGTCATCGGGACGGTCCTGCCGTTCATCGTGGTGGGTCTGCTCCTGACCCTGGCCCCCGGCCGGATCCTCAACGGACTGGCCCTCGGGGACGACGTCGCCCGCGGTCTCGGCCCGCGTGTGGGTCCCGCCCGCGCCGTCACGGCTCTCGGCGTCGTCCTCCTCTGCGGCGCTGCCCCGGCGGCCGCCGGACCCATCGCGTTCGTGGGGCTCGTGATCCCGCACCTGGTGCGCCTGGTGGTCGGCGCGGACTACCGCTGGATCCTCCCGTTCTCCGCCCTGCTCGGTCCGGTACTGCTCCTCGGCGCGGATGTCCTGGGGCGCGTGATCCTGCCTCCCGGAGAGGTCCAGGTGGGTGTGATGACGGCGGTGGTGGGCGCGCCGGTGTTCATCTGGCTCGTGCGGCGCCGGACGTCGGTGCAGCTGTGACCGAGGCCCCGGAGCGGACATCCACCACGCCACTGCCCGCTCCCGCTCCGGATTCCACGGCGCTCCTGGTCCGCGCGCGCTCCCGGAACCGCCGCAGGACCACCGCGTGCCTGGCGCTGGTGGCCGGTCTCGCGGTGATCCTGTTCGCCTGCAACGTGCTGCTCGGCTCCTACACGGTGACCGTCCCCGACTTCTTCCGCATCCTCGGGGGTGCCGACATCCCCGGGGCCAGGTTCATCGTGCTCGAGAGCAAACTGCCCCGCACCGTGATCGGTCTGCTGATCGGCGTCGCCTTCGGGATCGCCGGTGCCGTCTTCCAGACGATGCTGCGCAACCCGCTCGCGAGCCCGGACGTCATCGGCATCAGTTACGGTGCCAGCGCCTCCGCGGTCACCGCGATCGTGCTCTTCGGTGCGGCAGGGGGGGGGGTGTCGGTCGCGGCGCTGATCGGTGGTCTGGTGGTGGCCGCCGCCATCTACCTGATCTCCCGGCGCGGGGGAGTGGCCGGCTACCGGTTGATCCTCGTCGGCATCGGCTTCGGTGCCGTGCTCCACGCACTCGTCAGCTTCCTCATCACCCGCACCGATCTCCGTACGGCGTCGCAGGCGGTGCTCTGGCTCAACGGATCGCTCAACTCCAGCACCTGGGACCGCGTCACCGTGCTGGTGGCGGCCCTCGTGGTCCTCCTGCCGGCCATCGCACTGCTCGCACGCACCCTGCACGGACTGGAACTGGGCGACGACGCCGCCGCGGGTCTCGGTCTGCGCGTGGAGGCGTCACGGCTGGGTCTGCTCTCCACCGCCGTGGCCCTCGCCGCGTTCGCCACCGCCGCTGCCGGGCCCGTGGCCTCCGTGGCCTTCCTGTCCGGGCCGATCGCGCGCCGGATCCTCGGGCGGCCCTCGCTCATGCTGGCCGGCTGGGTGGGTGCCGTGATCGTGCTCGGCGCGGATTTCGTCGCCTCGAACCTCGTCCCCGGGACCTCCCTGCCCGTGGGTGTGGTGACCGGGGCCCTCGGCGCACCGTTCCTGTTGTGGCTGCTGGCCACGGCGAACCGCTCGGGCCAGGGGGGTGGATGATGGCGGAGAACCGGGACCTGCGGCAGCACACGCTCGCGGCGGTGGACCTCACGCTGGCCTACGACGAGCGCACGGTGGTGGAGGAGCTGTCTCTGGAGCTGCCCGCCGGCCGGATCACGGTGATCGTGGGCGCGAACGCCTGCGGGAAGTCCACGCTGCTGCGCGGGCTCGCGCGCCTGCTCAAGCCCGCCCGTGGCGCGGTGGTGCTGGACGGCTCGGACATCCACACGCAGTCCACCAAGTCGGTGGCCCGGGTGCTGGGGCTCCTGCCCCAGACGCCGACGGCGCCGGACGGCATCAGCGTGGCGGACCTCGTGGGCCGCGGGCGGTACCCCCACCAGGGCTGGTTCCGCCAGTGGACGCCGGAGGACGACGCCGCCGTCGCCGGCGCGCTGGAAGCCACCGACACACTGGGTCTCGCCGAGCGCACCGTGGACGAGCTCAGCGGCGGGCAGCGCCAGCGGGTGTGGATCGCGATGGCCCTGGCGCAGCAGACCGGGATCCTGCTGCTGGACGAGCCCACCACCTTCCTCGACGTAACGCACCAGATCGAGGTCCTGGACCTCATCACGGACCTCAACCGGCGTGCAGGCACCACGGTGGTCATGGTGCTGCACGATCTCAACCTCGCCGCACGGTACGCGGACCACCTGATCGCCATGCGGTCGGGCCGGATCGTGGCCGAGGGTGCACCCGCGGACGTGGTGACGCAGGAGACCGTCTCCGGGGTCTTCGGCCTGGACTGCCGCGTCATCGAGGACCCGGTGTCCGGTACCCCGATGGTGGTCCCCGTAGGCCGTCACCACGGGGCCCCGGACAGCCGACCCCAGCCCTCCCCGGGCGGCCACGAGGCCGCCCGGGGCTACCGACCCAACCCGCAGGACACCGTTCCTGCCCATGTGGAGGCAACATCATGACCCAGGTGACACAGCGAAGCGCCCGGCGGACGTCGTCGGACACCGAACCGATGGTGCTGGCGTTCGACGTCGTCGTCACGCGCGTCCAGCAGCTCGGCGCGAACTTCCGCCGCATCACCTTCGGTGGGGCCGGGCTGGAGGCCTTCGGCGTGGCAGGGGACACCCTGGACCTGCGGATCAAGGTGATCATCCCGTCCGCGGGCCGGCCGTGCCCGGACATCGCGTCGCTGATGCGGCGCGATGACGCCGGGAGCTGGTACCAGCTGTGGCTCGGGATGGACGCCGAGGAACGCGGCGCCATGCGCACCTACACCGTCCGGAACTCGCGCTGCAGGGGCGCCACTCCGGAGATCGACGTCGACTTCGTGCTGCACCTGGACGACGACGGTCGCGGGGGCCCCGCCGCCGAGTGGGCGGCAGCCGCCCGGCCCGGTGACGCCGTGTGCGTGATCGGCCCCAACGCGGCCGCGGCACAGTGCGCCACCGCGGGTGCCTACGGCGGGGGCGAAGGGCGCCCGGGCCTCGCGCAGCACGTGCTCCTCGCCGGTGCCGAGACGGCCGTCCCCGCCATCAGCTCCATCCTCGAGTCCCTCCCCGAGCACATCGGAGGCCATGCCTTCCTCGAGGTGCCCGACGCGCGGGACTTCCAGGACATCGCCACGCGCTCCTCGGTGACCGTCACCTGGCTCTCCCGGGGCGAGGCTGTCCACGGCGAGGCGCTGGACGCGGCGGTGCGCGACGCCGTCCGGGTACCCGGGTGGGTGTCCCTCGCGGGACCGGGCGGTGCGCAGGGTGGCACGGAACCCGAGGACGTGGACATCGACGGCACGATCCTCTGGGAGACCCCGCAGCGTCTCGAGGCCGCGGTGGTGCAGTCGACAGTCAACCCCGAGCGGCCCCCCGGTACCCAGCCCTTCTACGCCTGGATCGCGGGGGAGGCGGCCGTGGTGCGTGGGCTGCGCCGCTACCTCGTCCGCGACGTCGGCGTGGACCGCAAGCAGGTGGCCTTCATGGGGTACTGGCGGAAGGGCCGCGCCGAGCTCTCCTGACGCCGTCCCAGGACGCTGCGGCACAGCACCTGTGTGCACGTTGTCCACATGTCCTCGTATCCCGTGGGGTCCTGCCCCTGTGCTGCCTAGGGTTGGACGGGTCAGAGCTGGTTCCCGACCGGGCTCCTCCCGCCACCTCCGCGAGCGGCGCCCACCCGGGACGGGGGCGGACACTCGCGCCGTCCAGCGGTGAAGGGGTGTCGCTCTCCTGGAGAGAGGTGGGCGGCACATGCAGGTGGTTCCGACGGGACGGTCCACATCCGGACCCCGTCCAGCCGAGCGGGTCGATCTCGTCGGCGCACGGGAAGCGGGCGCTCAGCCCCCACGACGCCGCCGCCGGCGATGGCACCGGGGCGGGACACCCCGCGGGAGTGCAGCACTTCCGGGCGGAGGTCTGCTCGCCCTCGCGGGTCTGAGCCTCGGTGGGGCGCGCCCCGATGCCCCCGCCGCCCCTCTCGCCGGCCATGAAGTGTCGCCGGCCCTCGTCGTGGCCGAGACGCGTCCGGGAGCAGCGGTCGTCGCGGCGGCCGGGGTAACCATGCACCACCCCCTGGAGCCGGTGTACGCGCTGCATCCGCCTGCGGCGGAGGAAGCGGTCAGGGCTCTTTCCGTCGGGGCCGCTCCTGCTCCTCCCGCCGTGGTTCCCGCCGTTCACGCCGTGCCGGAGCCGTCCGTGCCTCCGACGCCCACTGTTCCTGCGCCGGAGGCGGCTCCTGTTCCTCCCGCTGCAGTCCCCGCCGTGGATCCTGTGCCCCCGGACGATCCCCTCGTGTTCGGACTGCCCGTGGCCGGAGCGGGTCCCACCTCTCTCTTCGGGTACCGCGTCAACCCGCTCGGAGGTGACGTCCCCGAGCTCCACACCGGCGTGGACTACGCCGGCGCCTGCGGTACCGGTGTGGTGGCGGCTGCCGCCGGGCAGGTGATCGAGTCGGGATGGCACGCCTACGGCGGCGGCCAGCGGATCGTGGTGGACCACGGAGGAGGGGTGCAGAGCACCTACAACCACCTGAGCGCGCTCGGCATCCCGGCCGGCACCCCGGTGCAGCGCGGCACCGTCCTCGGCGCGGTCGGCAGCACCGGGAACTCCACCGGCTGCCACCTCCACTTCGAGGTGCTGGTGGACGGCCAGAAGGTGGACCCCCTACCCCGGATGGTGCCGGCGGGGTGAGGGTCGTGCGGAGCATCCCCTCAGGGCAGTGGCTCGCTCACCACGGCCGGGTCCTTGTAGCCGAACGGCATCCGGAGCCTGAGGGAGTAGGGCTTGACCTCGAAGGTCAGGTGCTTCGCCTTGCCGAGGGGGTCGCCGTCGAGCTGCACCTCGAGCGGTTCCTCGAGGGTGACCTCCGCGGTGTGGCACTGGAAGTACTCCACCGAGGGATCCTTGCTCCTCCCCCGCGTGAAAAGGTTGCCCAGCACGCCGAGCCAGCCCAGTCTGCCCGAGGGCGCCACGGTCATGAGGTCCATGAGACCGTCGTCGATCTTGGCCCCCGGGAAGATCTCGAGCCCTCCCATGATCTTGCCGCAGTTGCCCCCCATGACACTGCGCAGATGCCGCTCGAAGGGCTCACCACCGTCCACCGACACCCGAACCCGGGTGGGCCTGCCCGGGAGATTCCGGATCCCGGCATCCACGTAGGCGAGCCAGCCCACCTTGTCCTTCAGATCGTCCCGGGTGTCCGACATGATCGCGGCGTCGAAACCGAGTCCCGCCATCACGAGGAAGACGTGGGAGGTGTCCGCCCGGTCCAGGGTCACGTGCACCACGTCGATCTTGCGCTCGGTCCCCCGGAACGCGGCGTCCACGGCGGCGCCCGGGTCGTCGACGGCGATGTCCAGGTTGCGGGCCAGGAGATTACCCGTTCCCAGCGGCACCAGGGCCATGAGGGTGTCGCTGCCCGCCAGCTCCTCGGCGACGCAGCGCACCGTGCCGTCCCCGCCCGCAGCGATCACGAGATCCACCCCGGCCTCAAGGGCCTGCCGGGCCTGCCCGCGCCCCGGGTCGTCCTCCGTGGTCTCGATCACCAGCGGGGTGTCCCAGCCGTCCTCCGCGGCGATCCGCTCCACCGCGCTCCGGACGTCGTCGGTGCCCGATTTGACGGGGTTGATGACGAGTGCCGCCCGACGGCCGCCCGACCCGGTGTCGGGTGCGCTCACAGGTTCCTCCGGTGCTGCTGCGGCCATCATGTCTTCCTCCGGCTCGGGTGGGTCTGTGTCTGAGGCGAGCTTATCCCGGGGGGTCCGTGCGCGAGGGTAATCTGTGGTCGGTGACCCCAGTACAGCGATACGTGGCCCTCGGTGACTCCTTCACGGAAGGGGTGGGTGATCCTGACCCGGGATCCCCCAACGGCGTGCGCGGGTGGGCGGACCGCGTGGCGGAGCAGCTCGTCCTCGCGGACCCGTCCTGGAGCTACGCGAACCTCGCCGTCCGCGGCAAGAAGATGCACCAGATCCTCGACGAGCAGATCGACGCCGCGCTCGCCCTCGAGCCGGGCATCGTGACGATCTACGCGGGCGCCAATGACATCCTGCGGCCCCGCGTGGACATCGACGGCCTGATGGCCGCGTACGACGACGGCGTGGGGCGGCTCCGGGACGCAGGGATCGACGTCGTGCTCTTCACCGGCTTCGACACCTCCGGTTCCGCCGTCTTCGGCAAGACCCGTGGGCGCACGGCCGTCTACAACGAGTGGGTGCGCGAGATCGCCGATGCGCGTTCGACGACGGTGGTGGACTACTGGCGGCTGCGGGAGTTCCAGGACTGGGGGTACTGGGACGTGGACCGGATGCACATGTCCACCGCCGGGCACACGCTCATGGCGGCGCGCGTGCTCGAGGCGATGAAGGCGTCCCACGCGATCGAGCTGCCCGAGCTGGAGACGCGCCCCGCGCTGAAGCGGGCGGACCAGTTGCGGGCCGACGCCCGGTGGGCGCGGGAGTACCTCAGCCCGTGGGTGGGGCGGCGGCTGCGCGGGGTCTCCTCGGGCGACGAGCTGTCGGCGAAGTACCCGGTACCGGGACACCCGTATCGGATCGGTGCGGGCTCAGACCAGCAGGGCGGTGCAGCCGGCACCACCTGATCCGGGTACCCACGGTTCCCCGGGCGGTCCCGGGGAACCGTGACCCGTGTGCCAGAATGAGCTGATGGAGGCGAACTGGCTCACACCCGACGAACGGCGGGCATGGCTGGCCCTCCAGGCCCTGACCTCGCTGCTGCCCGCCACCCTGGACACCTTCCTGTTCCGCGAGGCGCGGATCACGCTCTTCGACTACCACGTGCTGGCGATGCTCTCCGAGGCGGAGGGAACCAGATTGCCCATGAGTGAGCTCGCCGCGCGTTCCACGGCCTCGCTCTCGCGCCTGAGCCACGTGGTGAAGAAGCTCGAGGGCAGGGGGTGGGTGACCCGGCAGCCGTCCGACTCCGACGGCAGGGTGACCACGGCGGAATTGACCACCGAGGGTCTGGGGATGCTCACGGGCCTGGCCGTGGCCCACGTGACCCAGGTCCGCTCCACGGTGTTCGATCCGCTGGACGAGCAGGACGTCGCGGACCTCGAGCGGATCGGCCGCAGGATCCTCGGGAAGCTGGACAGCACGCACTGGATCCTCACCGACGACGATCCGGCCGCGACCCGTGCAGGTAACGGTTGACCGACCCGACAGGACGAGGAGCACCATGAGCCGGCAGATCCGATTCCGCCACCACCCGCGCATTCTCGCGATAGTCCTCGCCGGGGGAGCAGGAGGGAGGCTGGGGGCCCTCACCGATCACCGGGCGAAACCTGCGATGCCGCTCGGTGGCAGTTTCCGCCTGATCGACATCCCGCTCTCCAACCTGCTGCACAGCGGGATCTCGGACGTCTGGATCATGGAGCAGTACCAGCCCAAGACCATCAACGACCACCTCGCGAACGGCAGGCCCTGGGACCTGGACCGTACCCGTGGCGGACTGCTCGTCCTGCCGCCCTACAGCGGGCACGAGGGTGAGGGCTTCGCGGAGGGCAATGCGGACGGACTCCTCCGCCAGGTACCCTTCATCCGCGACTTCGACCCCGACCTGGTGCTGGTACTGAGCTCGGACCACCTCTACCGGTTGGACTTCCGCGACGTCGTCGACACCCACCTGCGGTCCGACGCCGCGCTGACCATGGTGACGGTCGATTTCGACGGTGACGCCTCGAGCCACGGGGTGGTGACGGTTGCGGAGGGCGGAGCGGTCACGGGGTTCGAGTACAAGCCGGAGAACCCGAGGACCAGCATCGTCTCGGCGGAGGGGTTCCTCTACACGGCGGACACACTCCTCGACGCCCTCACGCACCTGGAGGCCGAGCACGGGGGCATCGGTGACTACGGGGACCATCTCGTCCCGCACCTCGTGGAACAGGGTTCCGTGGTGGAGCACCGGCTCACCGGGTACTGGCGTGATCTCGGCACGCCCGCCAACTACCTCCGGGCGCACCTGGATCTCGTGGCGGGGAAGGGCCTGGACCTGGCCGATCCGGAGTGGCCCGTGCTCACCGAGCCGCCGCTGCTGGCTCCCGCCCTCGTGGCCGAGGGTGCCGTGGTGGCGGACGCCCTGATCGCCGCGGGGGCGGTGGTGCGCGGGACGGTCCGGCGGAGCGTGATCGGTGCCGGCGCGGTGGTGGAAGCGGGTTCGGTGGTGGAGGACTCGGTGCTGCTGGACGGCGTACGGGTACAGGAGGGCGCCGTGGTCCGCCACGCCGTCGTCGACTCCGGCGCCCGGCTGTCGGGCGAGAGCACAGGGGCAGGTCCGGACGATCCCGTGGTGGTGGGCAGGGACGGCAGGACGACCGGCTGACCCGTTTGGCACCGCCGAATCATGTCGGTAGTATGGTAAGGCGTTTGGCTGCAGCCGGTGCTGCCCGTTCTCAGGAGGGGTCAGGATCGGCCCGGCTACCCGTGACCACTGGAATTCAGGGCTGTGCCCGGCCGTCAGGCCGCGCACTGCCCGATCTTCACCGTCTTCCCCGCGGCGAGGCGCTTCGGCAGGTTCTCACCCTGCCAGGTAAACCTCCGGAAAGCTGCAGTAATAACGGTGTCATTACTGGTGGCGGGACGCTCGAGAGGTGATTCCGTCACATCCAACTGATCTGGAGGAGAGTTATGGCAGCCCACTGCCAAGTGACCGGAGCCGAGCCCGGCTTTGGACACAGCATTTCCCACTCGCACCGCCGCAACAAGCGCCGGTTCGACCCGAACATTCAGAAGAAGCGCTACTACGTGCCTTCCCTTCGCCGCAATGTCACGCTGCAGGTCTCGGCCCGCGGCATCAAGACCATCGACGTCCGTGGCATCGATGCGGTCGTCGCGTCGATCCTCGCGAGGGGAGTGAAGCTCTAGTGGCGAAGGACAAGGACGTACGTCCGATCATCAAGCTGAAGTCCACCGCGGGTACGGGCTATACCTACGTGACGCGCAAGAACCGGCGTAACGACCCCGACCGCATGGTCCTCATGAAGTACGACCCCAAGATCCGCAAGCATGTCGAATTCCGAGAGGAGCGCTAAGCATGGCCAAGAAGTCGAAGATTGCTCGTAACGAGCAGCGCAAGGTCATCGTGGAGCGCTACGCGGCCAAGCGCCTCGAGCTCAAGAAGACCCTCGTGGACGAGAACGCCACGGACGATGCACGTGAAGCTGCTCGCCTCGGTCTGCAGAAGCTCCCGCGCAACGCCTCGCCGGTGCGCCTGCGCAACCGCGACCAGATCGACGGGCGCCCCCGCGGTACCCTCCAGAAGTTCGGGATCTCGCGCGTGCGTTTCCGTGACATGGCACACCGCGGCGAGCTGCCCGGTGTGACCAAGTCCAGCTGGTAGCACGTCCCGCGGAACCGACCGTTCCGCCCGCAGTACCCGCCACATGACGTGGTGACCGTCAGGAAGCCGGCAGCCCTCGGGGTGCCGGCTTCCTGCATCCGGGTCCCGGCGAGCCCGGTGGGCGTGCCGGAGGGGTTCGAAGAACACCCGTTCGGGGTGCGGAACCCCGACAACACGCGGCGGTCGCCCTCCAAGCTGGTAGGTTTTCGCACAGAGGCTTTTCGAATACCGTGAAGAGCTCGTTCCCGAGAGTGACGTCCAGGAGGACCCAAATTGGCTAAGAACCGTAGTGAACTCGTTGCAGAGGTGGCCGAGAAGGCCGATACCAGCCAGGCCGCCGTCAACAGTGTCCTTGATGCGCTGTTCGACGTCTTCGCCGAGTCCGTGGCCAAGGATGAGAAGATCACCATCCCCGGCTGGCTCGCCGTCGAGCGCACGAGCCGCGCAGCGCGCACCGGCCGTAACCCGCAGACCGGTGAGACCATCCAGATCGCCGCCGGTCACAGCGTCAAGCTGACCGCCGGGTCGAAGCTCAAGGCTTCCGCCAAGTAGTTCCACCCACGAAGGACCGCTGCTGATCCAGCAGCGGTCCTTCGTGCTCGGTGCCGGGAGCCTCGTCCGGCCGTAGACGGATTAGCGCTGGTTCTACTGCAGGTAGAGAATGGTGTACGTGTCGACTACAACGAAGCAACCGCGTGAGAGGCTCGTCACCACGTCCGGCGATCGCGGGGTCGGCACCGGGTGGCTGATCCTGGCCGGGGTGCTCGTCCTCGCGGCCCTCGTCGTCGCACTGCTCTACTCCGGTGCCTCCGCCGCACGCCAGCTCGGGGACCCCGGCGCGCTGACACGGTGGGGCCTGCCCGTCGCGAAGGCCCTGAACAACACGGCGGCGGCCGGCACCATCGGTGCCCTCGTGTTCGCCGTGTTCATGGTGCCCCGACTGGTCGGCGTCCCGGGGCGGAAGCCGAAGAAGGAAGCCGCCGAGCATCCGGCGTTCTCCCGTGTCCTGCTCCTCGCCGCGGCCTCCGCCGTCCTCTGGACCCTCGGCGCGCTCGGTGTCATGGTGTTCACCTACTCGGACGCCGCCGGTCTGCCGCTCAGCACGGATCCCACCTACACCCAGGGGCTGGCCGCCTTCCTGACGGACTTCTCCACGGGCCGCGCCTGGTTGGTCACCTCGATCGTCTCGGCCGTCCTCGCCACGATCTTGTTCGGTGTCCGCTCGCAGACGGGCCTGGCGCTCACCCTCGTGGTGGCGCTCCTGAACCTCTTGCCGATGGCACTGATCGGCCACTCCGCCAGCGGTGACGACCACAACGCGGCGGTCAACTCGATCGCCCTCCACCTCGTGGGCGTCTGCCTGTGGGTGGGCGGCATCATCGCCGTCGCGGCGGTGGGAGGGAAGCTCGGCGAGCAGACCCTGCCGGTGCTCCGACGCTTCTCGGCCCTGGCGGGGTTCGCCTTCTTCCTCGTCGTGGGATCCGGCGTGGTGACCGCCAGCCTGCGGATCCCCGATCTCGCCCAGCTCGGGTCGCAGTGGGGCCTGCTCGTCCCCCTCAAGACCATCGCCACGCTCCTGCTGGGCGGTATCGGCTGGATGCACCGCCAGTGGATCATCCCGCAGCTCAAGGCTCCCGGGGGGAGCGCGGCGTCGAAACTCTCCGCACGGCGGGTCCTGTGGCAGCTGATCACCGGGGGACCGGGGGTCCTGGGGGCCGTGTCCGGGCCGGCCGCGGCCCCCGGCCGCCCCGCGCCTCCGCGCGCCGAGGCCCTGCCGCCCGAGGCCGGCCCCGCACGCATCCTCACCGGCTACGATCTTCCCCCCGAGCCCACCCTAGGCCGCTGGATCAGCGAGTGGCGCCCGGACTGGCTGTGGATCACGGTGGCGCTCACCCTCGGGATCGCCTACCTCCTCGGCGTGTGGAAGCTGGGCCGTCGGGGGGACCCCTGGTCGAAGCTCAAGCTGGTGAGCTGGGTCTTCGGGCTGCTGCTGCTGACCTACTTCACCTCGGGAGCCCCGGCCGTCTACGGGATGGTGCTCTTCAGCGCCCACATGATCGACCACATGGCACTCACCATGGTGGTCCCGCTGTTCCTCGTCCTCGGTGCGCCCGTGACCCTGGCACTCAAGGCGCTCGGCGCGCGGCGGGACGGCACACGAGGTATCCGCGAGTGGATCCTCGTGGTGGTGCACTCGCTGCCCTCCCGCATCATCACCCACCCGTTGTTCGCCGCCGGCAACTTCGTGGCCTCGATCATCGTGTTCTACTACTCGCCGCTGTTCGGGTTCGCCCTGCGCGAGCACGTGGGGCACGAGTTGATGATCACGCACTTCCTCATCACCGGCTACATCTTCGTGCTCTCGATGATCGGCTCGGACCCGGTGCCGTTCCGCGCGCCCTACCCCCTGCGCATCCTGCTCCTGTTCGCCACCATGGCGTTCCATGCGTTCTTCGGGGTGACCCTCATGGGCTCCGAGTCCCTGCTGGAGGCCTCGTGGTTCGGCAACATGGGCCGGGAATGGGGGGCCTCGGCGATCGAGGACCAGCAGGTCGGCGGGGCCGTCACCTGGGGGCTGGGGGAGCTGCCCACCCTGATCCTCGCGATCGGCGTGGCGGTCACCTGGTCACGTTCGGACGCCCGCGAGACCAAGCGCAAGGATCGCGCGGCGGACCGGAATAACGACGCCGACCTCGCGGCTTACAACAGCATGTTCGCCGATCTCGCCGCACGCGACACCACGCCGCGGCGTCCGGGCCACCAGTCCACCGGACGGGTGCCGGCGGCGGGGAGCACCGTACGAGGCAACACCCCAGCAGGGAAGACCGCAGGAGAAGACGAATGACGGAGACCACCGCGCGCGCTCGCGCCAACTACCGGGTACGCGGTTCGGAGCTGACCGGGCGCAACTGGCTCAACACCGGCGGCCGCCAGCTGTCCCTCGCGGATCTCCGCGGGAAGATCGTGATCCTCGATTTCTGGACCTTCTGCTGCATCAACTGCCTCCACGTCCTCGACGAGCTGCGCCCCCTCGAGGAGGAGTTCTCGGACGTGCTGGTCACCGTGGGCGTGCACTCGCCCAAGTTCGAGCACGAGGCGGACCCGGCGGCGCTCGCCGCGGCCGTGGAGCGCTACGACCTCCACCACCCGGTGCTCGACGACCCCGAGCTCTCCACCTGGCAGGCCTATACGGCACGCGCCTGGCCCACCCTCGTGGTGATCGACCCCGAGGGGTACATCGTGGCGCACCTGTCCGGGGAGGGCCATGCCGCCGGTCTGACGTCCCTGGTGCAGGAGCTCGTGGCCGAGCACGAGACGAAGGGCACGCTGCACCGCGGGGACGGCCCGTACGTCCCCGCCGAGAGCACGGCGGGGGGCCCCAGGGTCCCGGGCAAGCGCCCCGCCCGGCCCGGGCCCGGGACGTTCCTCGCCGGGGACACCGGGCACCGCCGCCGGGTGGAGCTGGAGGCGGGTCTCGTCACGGTCCGCCGGACGATCGGGTCGGGCCGCAAGGGCTGCCTGGCCGGGGGAGCGGACGAGGCCGAGTTCAACGAACCGCGGGGCGTCGCCCTCCTGCCGCCCGGGGGGGCGGCGGGGGGGGGGTACGACGTCGTCGTCGCCGACTCGGTGAACCACCGCCTGCGTGGCGTGGACCTCGCCACCGGTCAGGTGCGCACGCTCGCCGGCAACGGCACGCAGCGCCTGCTCGACGCCGGGAACCACACCAAGACCGGCAAGCAGGAGGACTTCCGGGACGTGGGGGCCGAGAGCGAGTCGCCGCGGCTCACCGAGACCCACCTCGGCACGGAGCCGCTGGAGATCTCGCTCTCCTCCCCGTGGGACGTGCTGTACTCGTCGGTGCTGCAGCGCGTGGTGATCGCGATGGCGGGTACCCACCAGATCTTCGGTTTCGACCCCCGTACGCACGCCGTGGAGGTCCTGGCCGGCACCGGGCTCGAGGGGCTCCTCGACGGTGATGCGGACGCCGCCTGGTTCGCGCAGTCCTCGGGTCTGGCCGAGGGCCCCGACGGCAGCATCTGGATCGCCGACTCCGAGACGTCGGCGCTGCGCGTGCTGGAGTTCCCCGAGGCGGACGGCGGGCGCGGGTCCCGGGTCCGCACGGCCGTCGGTACCGGGCTGTTCGACTTCGGGTTCCGCGACGGCGACGCCGAGCAGGCCCGCCTGCAGCACCCGCTCGGGGTGGCGGTGCTCCCGGACGGTTCCGTGGCGATCGCCGACACCTACAACGGAGCCGTACGGCGCTACGACCCGGCCACGCAGCAGGTCTCCACCCTGCTCCGCGGCCTCGCCGAGCCCTCCGACGTACTGGTGGATCTCACCCCCGTGGCCGACGGCGGCGACCCGCTGCTGATCGTGGTCGAGGCGAACCGGCACCAGCTGGTGCGCGTGCCCCTGCCGAAGGACGCACTGGCGGTGGACGAGGGTGCGTCCCGGACCCAGCGTCCCACGACGCCGATGTCCGCAGGACCCGTGGCGCTGACCGTACGCTTCACCGCCCCCACGGGCCAGAAGCTCGACGACCGCTGGGGGGACCCGACGCAGCTGAAGATCAGCGCGTCACCGGAATCGCTCCTGGTCTCCGGTGCGGGGACCTCCACCGGGCTGACACGTGACCTCGTGCTCTCCCCCGAGGCCGGCGACGGCGTCCTGCACATCACGGCACGCGCCGCGTCCTGCGACGGCGAGCCTGGCGGTGACATCCCCGACCACGCGGCATGCCACCTGTACCAGCAGGACTGGGGGATCCCGGTCTCGGTGGCGCCCGACGGCGACACCTCGTTGACCCTGGACCTGCGCGGTCTCGACTGACGCGTACCGCGAGGCATGGGGGCGTACGGGGCCGACCGGTGGCCGCACGCCCGGCAGCCTCCCCCGGAGCGCAGGGATCCTGCCCGTGGTGGAGCACGGAATAACGGCACAGCGTCCTCTCTTGTCGCCGGTATGAGTATCGACATGCCCTCGACCACCTCCCCGTCCCACCGCCCGCAGCGCACGGCTCTCGTGGTGGGTGCCACCGGGATCGCCGGCTCGGCACTTCTCGAGCACCTGACCGGGGAGGGCCTGGAGGTGCTGGCCCTCTCCCGTACCCCCGGTGCGGAGCGGGCAGGGGTGCGCTGGTTGTCCGCGGACCTCACCTCGGCGGAGTCCGTGGCCGCCGTCCTCGCCCCGGAACACCCCACCCACGTGTTCTTCACCGCCTGGTCCCGCCGGGACACGGAGGAGGAGAACATCGAGGTGAACGCCGGCATGGTGCGCAGTCTGCTCGCCGCGCTCGAGGGCAAGGACGTGACCCACGTGGCGCTGCTGACGGGGTTGAAGCACTACCTCGGCCCGTTCGAGGCGTACGGGGCCGGGGAGATGCCGGATACCCCGTTCCACGAGGAGGAACCGCGGCTGCCGGTGGACAACTTCTACTACGCGCAGGAGGACGAACTGTTCGCCGCCGCGGGGGCGCAGGGATTCACCTGGTCGGTGCATCGCGCGCACACGGTGATCGGCCACGCGGTGGGCAATGCCATGAACATCGGTCTCACCCTCGCCACCCAGGCCACCCTCTGCCGGGAGACCGGTGAGCGCTTCGTGTTCCCGGGCTCGGAGACCCAGTGGAACGCGCTGACGGACATGACCGACGCCGGGCTCCTCGCCGAGCACATGCTGTGGTCGGCAGTGACGCCGGGAGCGGCGGACCGCGCCTTCAACATCGTGAACGGCGACGTGTTCCGGTGGCGCTGGATGTGGCCGAAACTCGCCGCGTACTTCGGGGTGGAGTGGGAGGGCTTCGAGGGTGCCCCGCGCCCGCTCGAGCAGGCCATGGCCGGACGCGACGAGCAGTGGCGGGCGCTGGCGCAGCGGCACGGACTCGCCGAGCCCCGGCTGGACCGGATGGCGTCCTGGTGGCACACGGACGGTGATCTCGGGCGCGAGATCGAGGTGGTGGCCGACATGGGCAGGAGCAGGGACGCCGGCTTCACCGGGTACCGGCGCACCCTGGACTGCTTCACCGCACTCTTCGACCGGTACCGGGCGGACCGGCTGATCCCGTGACGGGTGCGCGGCGTCCCGGCCGGTGAGAGGTCACGGACGCGTCAGGGACGCACCACGGGCGTGACGACGACGTCGTCCTGGGTCACCAGGAGCTCGGCGCCGAACTCGAACGGTACCGGTTCGGAGATCGGGCGGACGGCACCGGAGAAGAAGTCCCGCAGCTCGGTGTCGATACGCGCCACTCCCTCGAGCGGGCCGATGACGTAGCCGTCGGCCGTGGCCGTGATCGACGTCGCCGGGTACTCCTGGATCGACCAGCGGACGCCCCCCACCGTGCGTTCGGTGGTGGGGTAGTTGAACGGGCACCCGGTGGGTTGGAAGACTCCCTGCGCCGCGCAGTCGTCGAGGAAACCGTGCAGCTGCTCCTCGACCGCCCGGTCGAGCTCCGGGGTGGCCTCCGTGAGCAGTGACAGGGGCTCCGGAGGTGCGGGGGAGTCCACCAGGATCTGCTGCGCCGGTGCCGCGAAGTACGTCCGCGTGTACTCAACCTCGATGGTGGCGGGGTAGAAGGACGCCAGGGTCGCGGTCCCCCCCGGCAGACCCACCGCGATCCCGTTGACGGTGGCGCCGACGTCGTGCGCTACGGACACCTCGGCGGCGGGCAGTACACCGCCTTCGAAACGCCAGACGTCGAAGAAGAGCCACTCGCGGCCGGTGCGGTGGAGCGGGAGCACCGTGGTGTGCCCCGTCCCGGCCAGGCTGTAGCTGACCGGCACCTCCACCCGGTCCGCCCCGGCATCCCGTGCCGGACCCACCTCCAGGTCCTGCAGCGGGGCGACGGCACCGCGCAGTGCGTCGCCGTCGAGCAGGGCCGGGTTCGCCCCCTCGGGTACGCTGGCGTCCAGCAGTCCGAGGGCCCTGCCGCCGTCACCGTCCCGCAGCGCGTCCAGGTACAGGCCCACCTGGTGCTCCGGGCCGTACATCCGGTTGTTGAGCAGTGTCACGGCGGTGAGGGACCCCGCACCGAGGAGCACCAGCCCGAGCAACCAGCCTGCGGCGACCTTCAGGGCGGGGGGAGTGGACACGCTGCCCAGAGTACCGGCTCGTCCGGATCAGACGGGCAGGAAACCCACCAGGGTACCGATGACGGCGCAGCCGAGTCCCCCGACGGCGGGGAACCTGGTCTTCCGGTACGGCCCCCCGAGGGCCCACTCGGCCGGGGGGCGCGCCAGGGAGAAGATGGTCCCGCCCCGGCCGGGGTCGGGCGGGGGCGGGGGCGGTGTTCTCCGGCGGCGGATACCGCCGGCCCACAGCTCCTCCACGATCCGGTACCGGTGGTCATGCCAGCGCAGGTAGCAATGGCCCTCGTGCCGGAACGCGATGGCCTGCGTCGTCGTCCAGGAACCGTGGGCGAGGCGTATCCCGAGGGCCACCGCGAGCAGGCCCAGCCCCACGGCGGTGAGGGTGGCACCGACGATCTCAGCCGCAACCATCCGCTCCACCCTCCGATCCCGTCCGCCGTCCGTCCGGGAGCCGCGCTGCCGTGCGTGCGGTCCCGCTCGTCGAGTCTAGGGTGTCCGGGCTGCGGGGCCGGGATCAGCCGGCGCTGTGCCGGCCCCCTACCGCGGTGGCGCCGCCCGTCCCGGCATCGCTGCCGCCGTCTCCGTGGCCGGACTCCGCGTCGGCGCGCTGCGCGGGGGCGATCTCCTCGGCCCGGTCCTCGCCGGCCTCCCGGGTCAGCTGGGCGCCGGCCTCGGCGTCGCGCGTCAGGTTCTCACCGGTCTCGGCGTCGAAGAGGTGGAGCTTGCGGGTGTCCAGCCAGATCTCGGCCTCGCGCCCGCCCCGGATCCTGCTCGCGGCGTCCAGGGTGACCACCACCTGCGGGCGGAGCTCGTCCGCGTCCATGTCCCGGGCCAGGCTGTTCAGCAGCTCACGCATCTCGGGGGCCGGGTCGAAGTTGATGTAGCCGTACTGCTCGTTGCCCAGCCACTCGGTGTGCGTCAGGGTGGCGGCGAACGTGGATCCGTGGTGCTGCTTGTGCTCCTCCACCAGGGAGGCGTCCTCGAAGAACTCGGGCCGCACCCCCACGAGCACCACCTTCTTGTCCGCCGCCTTCCGCGCCTTCTCCGCGGGGATCTCCAGGTCGCCGAGGGCCGTCCGCAGGACGTTCCCCTCGAGCGTGGCGGGGAGGAAGTTCATGGACGGCGAGCCGATGAAGCCGGCCACGAACAGGTTCACCGGCTGCTCGTACAGCTCGCGTGGGGAGGCGATCTGCTGCAGCTCGCCCTTCTTCAGCACGGCCACGCGGTCACCGAGCGTCATGGCCTCCGTCTGGTCGTGGGTGACGTACACGGACGTCACCCCCAGGCGCCGCTGCATCTGCGAGATCTCCGAGCGCATCTGGCCGCGGAGCTTCGCGTCCAGGTTGGAGAGCGGCTCGTCGAAGAGGAAGGCGTCCGCCTGCCGCACGATGGCCCGGCCCATCGCCACGCGCTGCCGCTGGCCGCCGGAGAGGTTGGCGGGCTTGCGCTGCAGGTGGTCCGTGAGTTCCAGGGTGGCCGCGGCCTCGGTGACGAGCTTCTTCACCTGGTCCTCCGAGTGCTTGCCCTTGGCCAGCCGCAGCGGGAACGCGATGTTCTCGTACACCGTGAGGTGCGGGTACAGGGCGTAGTTCTGGAACACCATCGCGAGGTTGCGGTCGCGCGGCGCCTTGTCGTTCACCCGCTCGCCGTCGATGAGCAGATCGCCGTCCGTGATGTCCTCGAGGCCCACGATCATGCGCAGCAGGGTGGACTTCCCGCAGCCCGAGGGGCCCACGAGGATGATGAACTCGCCGTCCGCGATGTCGATGCTGATGTCGTTCACGGCGGGGAAGCCGTCGCCGTACTTCTTGACCAGGTGGTTGAGGGTGATCGATGCCATGGTGCGGATCCTTTTCTTGAACGGGGGCGTCAGCCCTTGACGGCGCCCGAGGTCAGGCCTGAGACGATCTGGCGCTGGAAGAGCAGCACCAGCAGCACGATCGGGATGGTGACGATGATCGCCGCGGCGGAGATGGCCCCGGTGGGTGCCTCGAACTGGGAGGCGCCGGTGAAGAAGGCCAGCGCCGCGGGAACGGGTCGTGCCGCTTCCGTGGACGTGAGCGAGATGCCGTACACGAAGTCGTTCCAGGCGATGAAGAACGCGATGATCGCCGTCGTGAACACCCCGGGCGCCGCGAGCGGCACGATCGCCTTGCGGAACGCCTGCCACGTGGTGGCGCCGTCCACCTGCGCCGCCTGCTCGAGTTCCCACGGGATCTGCCGGAAGAACGCGGCGAGCGTCCAGATGGAGATCGGCAGGGTCAGGGAGAGGTAGGGGATGATCAGGCCCAGCCACGTGTCGTACAGGCCGATGGTGCGCCACAGGTTGAACAGCGGCGTCACGATCGAGATGACCGGGAAGATCGAGACCGCCAGCGCGGTGGTGAGCACCAGTTTTTTACCCGGGAAGTCCAGCCGGGCGATCGCGTAGGCGCACAGTGTGGCCAGGACGACGGCGATGAACGTGGCGATCAGCGAGATGCCGATCGAGTTCCGCAGGGCGGAGAGGAACAGTCCCTGGGCGTCACCCACCAGGATCTGCTCGTAGTTCGCGGTGGTGGCCGTGCCCGACGACGGCAGGAACGTGCCGCTCGTCAGGTCACTCGGCGCCTTGAAGGAGGTGGCGAGGATGGAGAGCACGGGGAACAGGGCATACACGAGCACGAGGACCGTCACGAGCGCCCACAGCAGCTTGGCCTTGGTGGTGAGCATCACTTGCCTCCCTGGGATCCGGCGAGGTCCACCTTGAAGAGCTTGATGGCCACGAAGCAGATCAGCAGCACGCAGATGAACAGGAGGACCGAGACCGCGGATCCGAGCCCGATCTCCAGCCTGCTGATGGACTGCCGGTAGGCCAGGAGGGACAGCACCTCGGTGCCGTAGGCCCCGTTGGTCATGATGAACACGTTGTCGAAGATCCGGAAGGCGTCGAGTGCCCGGAACAGGACGGCCACCATGATCGCGGCCTTCATGTTCGGGATGATCACCTTGCGCATCTGCTCCCACCAGGTGGCGCCGTCCACCTTGGCGGCCTCGGTGAGCTCGTCCGGGACCTGGGCGAGCCCGGCCAGGAGCAGCAGGGAGATGAACGGCGTGGTCTTCCAGATCTCGGAGGCCATGATCACGAACAGGGCCGTGGGGCCCTGCGCGAACCAGTTGAGGTCCTGGTCGATCCCCGGCAGCCACCCGAACCAGTTGTTGATGTACCCGGAGTTGATGTCGAACGCGTAGAACCAGGCGAACGCCGAGACCACGGTGATGATGCCGTAGGGCACCAGGATCGCCGTGCGCAGCAGGCCCCTGACGGACTTGAGCGCCTTGTGCATCACGAGGGCCAGGGCGAACCCGAGCACCAGCTCCACGAGCACGGTGACCACGGTGATGAGCACGGTGGTCCACAGGCCCGACCACCACACCGGGTCCGTGAGGATCACCGCGTAGTTGCCGAGACCGATGAACTCGCGTTCGCCCGGTGCCGTCAGCCGGAACCGGAAGAGCGACTCGTAGATGGCCTGCAGGATCGGGTAGAGGGTCACCAGCAGCATGATCACGAACGCCGGGCCGGCGAGGATCCAGCCGAGGCGCCGCTCGGCACGCACCCGTTCGCTGTACTGCTTCGGTGCCTTGCCTGTCCTGCCGTTACCCTTGTCCTCGCCGGTGTCGAGGTGCGGGCCGGGCTCGGCGGACGCCGCCGTCGTCGTCCGCGCCGGGATTGCTGAGGTCACAGGAGTCTCTCCCCTCGGAGTACCTGGGTGATGAAGGTGCTCGACGACCCCGGGGTGGTGTCCGGGTCGACGGCGGACGGCGGTGCCCAGGTCTGCTGGATGCCGGTGGACACCTCGTTGTAGAACGGGGTCTGCGGACGGGGCGCGGCGATCTGGAGGGAGTCCCGGATGGTGGTGGCCATCGGGAAGGACTCCTCGATCCGCGGGTCCTCGTACGCCTCGGTGTTGGAGGGCGGGTTGCCGTTGGTCACGAAGTACTCCGCCTGGTTCTCCACCGAGACGATGCACTCGACGGCCTCGAACGCGAGATCCTGCTTCTCGCTCTCGGCACCCACCCCGAGGTTGATGCCGCCCAGCGGCGGAGCGGACTCCTGGTCCTCGGTGACGCGCGGGAACACGGCCCAGCCGATGTCGTCGAGCACCTCCTGGTCCAGGGTCCCCGCTTCGACGGCGCCGGAGGTGGCGGGCCAGACGAAGGGGTAGTTCACCATGAAGGACCCCGAGTCCCCCTGGAAACCGATCAGGGAGGCGTTCTCGTTCTGGGTGGGCAGGGACGGACCGCCGAGGCCCTCCCTGCCGATGGTGGAGATGATGCGGGCGGCTTCCGTACCGGCCTCGGAGTCCAGTCCGAGTTCGATCTCGTCCGCCGTGGCCTCCGGGTCCACGATGATCGAGCCGCCGGCCGATTCGACCAGGGCGTTCACCCACACCGTCATGGACTCCGCCTGGGCCCCCTGGACCCCGAGTGCCTTGTCCTGGCTCTCGGCGGCCTCCATGAGCTGGTCCCAGGTCACGGGCTGCGTCATGTCCAGTCCGGCGGCCTCCGCCACCGAGGTGCGGTACCAGAGGATCTGCGTGTTGGCCCAGAACGGGACGGTGACCAGCTCGTCCTTCCAGGTGGCGCCGGCCAGGGCCCCCTCCACCACGTTCTCCGTGGTGCGCTCGACCACGTCCTCGGGGATCGGTGCCAGGAAGCCCGGCTCGGCGAGTTCGGGGATGAAGGGAGGGTCGAGGCTCATGATGTCCAGAGACTTGTCCCCCGCGGCGAGGCGGCGGGCGAGCTGCTCGCGCTGGGAGGCCGCATCACTGGGCAGCAGGGAGGTCTCGATCGTGTAGCGGCCCCCGGAGGCATCGCTGCACTGCTGCGCGATGGTGGCCTGACCGCCGTCGTCGGGGTTGATGTACCAGGTCAGGGCGTTGTCCGCCTCCCCGCCACCGCACGCGCTGAGGGCGAGCGTGCCCACCACCAGCCCGGTCAGGACGGCGACTCGCGGACGGCCCATCCCCCTGTGCGTCAATCGTCTGATCCGCATTCGTCCCGAGCCTCCACTTCGTCGTAGGCGAGCCGGCCGTCGATTCCCAGGGAGTTGACAGCTCGAGCAGCTTGCTTTCCGACCCTAAGCCTTCTGACGATATTCCGCCAGGGACGCACCGGGGGCCCGAGGTGCTCCGGGAGGACAGGGTGGGGGTGGGACGACGCGGGAGCGCGGACTCAGCCGCGCAGCGCGGAGTTGTCGAGCGCGAACGGCGGCCGCTCGACGTCGCCGGTGACGGCCTCGGCGGGATCGGTGCCGAGCTCCACGATCCGGTTGGCCGCATCCACGTGCACCACCGTCGGGACGAAGACGCGCGCCTCCTCGTCGGAGAACTGGGCGTAGGTGATGAGGATGACGAGGTCCCCCGGCTCCACCAGATGGGCTGCCGCCCCGTTGATGCCGAGCACCCCGGACCCGCGCTCACCGGCGATGGTGTACGTCTCCAGGCGTGCACCGTTGGTGACGTCGACGATCGAGACGAGTTCGCCGGGAAGGATGTCCGCGGCCTCCAGGAGGTCGAGGTCCACGGTCACGGATCCGACGTAGTGCAGATCGGCGTGGGTCACCGTGGCGCGGTGGATCTTGGACTTGAACAGTGTGCGGTTCATGACTGGGTGCGATTCATCGCCTCAAGGATACTGCTGCTGCCCCGGTGGAGGCCGACGAGGCGGGGTGGCGTTGCGCACACGGCGCCGGAGGAAGTGCTGGAGCGGGCGACGGGAATCGAACCCGCGTATCGAGCTTGGGAAGCTAGCGCTCTACCATTGAGCTACGCCCGCGTCACGGCGTGAACCGCTCCATCACCTTACAACAGTTCGGGCGGGTTCCGTGGCGCACGCGCTGCGGAGGGCTCCGGCCCGTCCTCACCGGCCGCTCACTCCTTCCCGGTGGTTCCCTCGTCACCGGCCCTCCGGTCATCCGAGCGGGCGCGGGCGATCAGCTCCCTCCACGGCTCCTCCAGCCGGCTCTCGGGGACCTGTACCTCCACGTAGCCCACGAGGATCCGGTAGCTGAACCTGTCACGCTGCGCGGAACCGGAACCGGCCTCCCCGTCACCAGCGCCTGCCTCCGCCTCGGCGAGCGGGATCCAGCGCTGCTCGGCCTCGCTCCGGCTGACCTCGATCACCCAGGTGCGGGTCATGCCCGCGAAGCCCCCGGAGCGGGTGATCTCGATCCTCACCCGAGCACCCCCACCTGCGACCAGGCCTCGGGGACCGCCCCCGCCTCACGGCTGCCCTCCCCGACGCGGGCCGCCGCGGGGCGGACGGGGGCCCGCGCGGAGGGGGGGAAATCGCAGCCCGGCGGCACGCCCCCGCCCAGCCCGGGGGCGTACCAGCTCCGGCCCGCCCCGCCCCAGGCCGGCCCGCCGAGAGCCACGGCGGCACGGTAGAAGGCGTGGTTCGGGATGCCCGAGTTGATGTGCACGCCGCCGTTGTCGGTGTCCGTCTCCACGTAGTCGGCCATCGTGGCGGGTTGCGGGTCCTTGCCGAGCAGGTCGTCGTCGTACGCCGTCCCGGGGGCCCGGAGCGAGCGGAGGGCCTGGCCGCTCACGCCCGGGGTGAAGATCCCGGCGCCCACCAGCCAGTCGGCGTCGCCGGCCCCCTGGCCGAGCTCCCGCTGCTCCACGAGCACGCCGAACACGTCGGACAGCGATTCGTTCAGCGCTCCGGACTGGCCGCGGTACTCGAGGTTCGTGGTGTACTGCGTGAACCCGTGGGCCAGCTCGTGGGCGATCACGGTGAGGGATGCGGTGAAACGCCCGAAGACCTCGCCGTCGCCGTCGCCGAAGACCATGCGGTCCCCGTCCCAGAACGCGTTGTCGTAGTGCGTGCCGTAGTGCACCGTCGCCTCCAGCGGCATCCCCGCGCCGTCGATCGAGGACCGCCCGTACTCCTCGGAGAAGAGCCGGTAGGTGGCCCCCAGGCCGTCGTACGCCTCGTCCGCGGCGGGATCGCGGGTGGCAGGAGCGCCCTCGGCGCGCACGAGGGTACCGGGGAGCTCTTCGCGCCCACCGGCGTCGTGGATGCGACGCGTGAGGGGTGCCGGAACGGTCAGGGTCCTGCGGACCGGGGAGCCCAGCGCCTCGGAGCGCGCCCGGACGAGGGGGTCCAGCTCCAGGAGGGCGTGACGCGCGGACCGGGCGGCGCGCGGGGCGACCGGCGTGTCCAGCGCGGCGAGCCGCGTGAGCAGGTGCGGGGGGACGATGCCGCAGTGGATTCTCTGCACGGGGAACCTCCTCGGGTTGGTCCAACGGTAGACCCGGGGGCCGACATCCGGGAGCCGGACGCGGTGTCCCGGCTGGTAGTTTTGGACGGTGCTGATCTCAGACCGCGACATCCGAGCAGAACTTGCCGCCCAGCGGATCGTCCTCGACCCGCACGATCCCGGGATGGTGCAGCCCTCCAGCATCGACGTCCGCATCGACCGCTACTTCCGGCTCTTCGACAACCACAAGTACGCGCACATCGACCCGGCCGAGGACCAGCCGGAGCTGACCCGCCTCGTCGAGGTGGCACCGGACGAGCCCTTCATCCTCCACCCGGGGGAGTTCGTGCTGGGATCCACCTACGAGACCGTCACCCTCCCCGACGACATCGCCGCCCGGCTCGAGGGCAAGTCCTCGCTGGGGCGCCTCGGGCTGCTGACGCACTCGACGGCGGGATTCATCGACCCGGGCTTCTCGGGGCACGTGACGCTCGAGCTCTCCAACATGGCGACGCTCCCGATCAAGCTGTGGCCGGGCTCGAAGATCGGCCAGCTGTGCTTCTTCAAGCTCACCTCACCGGCCGAGCACCCCTACGGTTCGGGGGAGTACGGGAACCGCTACCAGGGCCAGCGCGGCCCCACGGCGTCGCGGAGCCACCTGAACTTCCACCGGACGGTCATCTGACCCCACCTCCTCCCGGCCGCGCTCCTCCACGGCCGCGACGACCTCGGGCGGCCGTCCGCGCCGATCTCACCCCGTGGATGCGGAGGCGTGTCCCACGGCGGGTGGGCGCACCGGCAGCAGGAGGAGGAGACCCGCGAGCAGTACCACCAGGATGCCGACGACGCCGGACAGCTGGGAGCCGAAGACGGTGATGCTGAGGGCGAAGAGGGCGGGTGCGAGGAAGCTCACGGCCCTCCCCGTGGTGGCGTAGAGCCCGAAGATCTCGCCCTCGCCGCCGGGCGGCGCGAGGCGGGCGAGGTAGGCCCGGGACGAGGCCTGGGCCGGGCCCACGAACAGGGTGAGCAGCAGACCGAACACCCAGAACGTGGTGTCCGAGGTCCAGTCCCGGCCGAACACCTCGTAGGACCTGGTCCCGAGGACGAGGATCGCCGTCCCGGCCACCAGGAGCCCGAGGAGCGATCCGATGATCACCCGTTTGGGGCCGACGCGGTCGTCCAGGAACCCGCCGACCACCGCACCGGAGGCGGCGGTGACGTTCGCCACGATCGCGAAGACGATCACCTGGCTCGTCGAGAACCCGAAGGCGCCCGCGGCGAGGACCCCGCCGAACGTGAAGACCGCCGCCAGGCCGTCGCGGAAGACGGCGCTCGCGAGCAGGAAGTAGATGGTGTGGGGGCTCTCCCGGTGGATCGTCCTCACCCGGCGCACCAGGAGGGCGTAGGAAGCGAGGATGCCCGGTCGCGGGGCGTCCGGACGTCGCGGCACCTCCGGTACCGCGAACAGTACCGGCAGCGCGAAGGCGGCGAACCACAGGGCGGAGAAGACCGCCACCAGCCGGATGTTCAGCCCGTTGTCGCTGGAGGCCCCGGGCCAGTCCACCACCGGTTCCACGAACGCCACGAGGACAACGAGGAGGGCCACGATGCCCCCGAGGTACCCCATGGCCCAACCGAAACCGCTGACCCGGCCGATCGACGACGGCGTGGAGATCTGGGTGAGCATCGCGTTGTAGTTGACGTTGGCGAACTCGAAGAAGATGTTCGCCACGGCGATGAGCGCCACCCCGAGGAACAGCATCTCCGGACTCGGGAACACGAAGAAGCACAGGCCCGTGAGGACCGCCACCAGGAGGCTGTTCACCCCGAGCCAGAGTCTGCGGCGCCCGCCCGTGTCGGAGCGCTGACCGGTGACGGGCGCCAGCAGGGCGATCAGCAGCCCTGCGGCGGCCAGTCCCCAGCCGAGCACCTGGGAGGCCCGGGCCTCGCCGCCGAAGGCGTCCGAGGTGAGGTAGACGGTGAACACGAAGGTGGTCATGACGGCGTTGAACGCCGCCGAACCCCAGTCCCAGGACGCCCATGCGAGCACGGGCCTGCTGGACAGGCGGCCGGATCCCACGGACGGGGAGGGGGACGAGGCCGCGGTGCCCGTGCCACGCTGGTGCGCACTCATACTGCGAATGCTAACGCCACGGCCGGCCCGGGGTGGGAGGCACGGGCGAAGAGGCGCGGCAGCGGACCCCGTGGAATCGGCAGGGGCCCCCTACCGATAGAATGGGGCAAACCCGACCGTCCCCCAGTGGAAGATCGAGATCCCCCATGTTCACCGTGCTCCTGGCGATGTTCGCGCTCGCCCTGGTGGCGCCCTTCCTTTTCCCCCGGTTGGGACGGTCCGCCTTCTTCGTCCTCGCGGCGGCCCCGGCGGCCGGCTTCGGCTGGCTCCTGACGATGCTGCCGGCAGTCCTCTCCGCGGACCAGTCGGCGCTCGAGGGACAGCCGGGCGCGCCCCCCTCGGTCACCGTGCCCTGGATCCCGGAGCTCCAGCTCGCGCTCGCCTTCCGGCTCGATTCCCTCGCCGCCGTCCTGTGCCTGCTGATCCTCGGCGTGGGGGCGCTCGTCCTGTTCTACTGTGCCCGCTACTTCAAGGACGACGATCCCGGCATCGGTGCGTTCGGGGCGCAGCTCCTCGCGTTCGCCGCCGCGATGTTCGGACTGGTCCTGGCCGATGACCTGATCCTGATGTTCATCTTCTGGGAGATCACCACCATCCTCTCCTACCTGCTCATCGGGTACTCGCGGCAGCGCCTCTCGGCGCGCCGTTCCGCCCTGCAGGCGCTGATCGTCACCACGTTCGGCGGTCTCGCCATGCTCGTGGGCCTTGTGATGATCGGCGAGGCGGCGGGCACCTACCGGATCTCCGAGGTGATGGCCGGCGCCTCCGACCTCGTGGCCCGCGGAACCCTGGTCGACGTCGCGATCGTGCTGGTCCTGGTGGGCGCGATCACCAAGTCGGCGCTCGTCCCGTTCCACTTCTGGCTGCCCGCCGCCATGGCGGCCCCGACGCCCGTCAGCGCCTACCTCCACGCCGCGGCGATGGTGAAGGCGGGGATCTACCTGGTGGCCCGGTTCGCCCCCGGTTTCACGGAGACGGCGTACTGGTACCCGGTGATCTTCGTCCTCGGCATGGCCACCATGCTGATCGGGGGCTGGCGTGCACTGCGGCAGTTCGACCTCAAGCTGGTGCTCGCCTACGGGACCGTGAGCCAGCTCGGGTTCCTCACCATGGTGGTGGGACTCGGCGGACAGGACGGCGCCGTCGCCGGGCTCGGCCTGCTGCTGGCCCACGGGTTCTTCAAGGCCACGCTCTTCCTGGTGGTCGGGATCATCGACCACCAGGCCGGTACGCGGGACCTGCGCGTGCTCTCCGGCGTGGGAGCGGCGTCCCCGCTGCTCTTCGTGACCGCCCTGATCGCAGCGGCGTCCATGGGAGGTGTGCCCCCGCTGCTGGGCTTCGTCGCGAAGGAGTCCGTCTACGAGGCGTTCCTGCACCGCGCCGAGCACGGCCCGGCCGGGGTGCTCCTGTTCGGCGGCATCATCCTCGGGTCCATCCTGACCTTCGCCTACAGCGCGCGCTTCGTCTGGGGCGCCTTCGCCCTCAAGCGGGGCAAGCCGCGGACGGACTTCGCCGCCGTGGGGGCCACGTTCCTCCTGGCGCCGGCACTGCTCGCCGTCGCCTCCCTGCTCTTCGGCCTCTGGCCGGTGCCCCTCGATGCCATGATCCAGCCCTATGCCGGTCTGTTCCCGGCCGAGGGGGAGGAGTCGTACCTCGCGCTGTGGCACGGGTTCAACCTTCCCCTGGTGCTCTCCGCCGTGACCATCGCCGGAGGGGTCGCGCTGTACCTCCTGCGGGAGCCGTTCGAGCGCCTGCAGGGGCGGCTGCCCACGGTGATCGGGGCGGACGAGGCGTACCGGTCGACCATCAACGTGGTGGACGACGTCGCCGCACGTGTGACCGGACGTACCCAGCGCGGCTCGCTGTCCTTCTACCTGTTCGTCATCCTCACCATGGCCGTGGCCACACCGCTGTCCGCGCTGATCCTGCTGGATGCACCGCTTCCCACGAGCTTCGAGGTCGCCGACTCCCCGGTGCAGGTGGTCGCCGTGGTGGTGATCCTGATCGGGGTCCTCGCGGCACTGCGTGCGACCAAGCGGTTCACCGCCGTGCTCATGGTGGGCGTCGCCGGGTACGGGATGGCGATCATCTACGCGCTGCACGGCGCACCGGACCTCGCCCTCACGCAGATGCTGGTGGAGACGATCGTGCTCGTGGCCTTCGTGCTGGCGCTGCGCTCGCTGCCGGCCCGCTTGTGGGACCACCGCGGGAGCACGCACCGGTTGCTGCGCGCGGGCCTGGGCATCGCCTTCGGCATCACGATGGCGGTCATCGCCATGTCCGCCATGGCGTCGAGGACCGCCGATCCGATCTCCCTGGCCTACCCGGAACTCGCCTACGACATCGGGGGCGGGGCCAATGCGGTGAACGTGCTCCTGGTGGACCTCCGTGCCTGGGACACCTTCGGGGAGATCACGGTGCTCGCCATCGCGGCCACGGGTGTCGCGAGCCTGATCTTCGTCCGCGGTCGTGGTGACAGCCGGCGTCGCGCCGAAGGGGTGGAGGACGGTTCGGGGGACCGCGGACAGGGGCCGCTGAGCGCGGGGGGCCGGTCGGACGCGGCCCGGCAGCTGGCGGAACGCTTCGCCGTGGTCTCCCGCGACCCGTGGTTGGTCGCCGGCCGCACACTCGCCCCGGAACGGCGGTCGATCATCTTCGAGGTGATCACGCGCCTGCTCTTCCACACCATCATCCTGCTCTCGATCTACCTGCTGGTGGCGGGGCACAACCTCCCCGGTGGAGGCTTCGCGGGAGGCCTCGTGGCAGGCCTCGCACTGGCCATCCGGTACCTCGCGGGTGGGCGGTTCGAGCTGGCCGAGGCGAGCCCGGTCAGCGCGGGGACGCTGCTCGGTGTGGGCCTCGGGATCGTGACGCTCACCGCGGTGGCGCCCTTGTTCCTCGGGGGCGCGGTGCTCGAGAGCTACATCCTGGAGTTCTGGATGCCGGTCTTCGGTGACGTGAAGTTCGTGACGTCCACCATCTTCGACATCGGCGTGTACCTGGTCGTCATCGGCCTGGTCCTCGACGTCCTGCGCAGTCTCGGCTCGGAGATCGACGAGCGGGAGGAGAACGAGCGGCCCGTGGAGGAAGACTCCGGTCCGGACACACGCGCACCATCCACCACCGAAGGAGCTCGGCCATGACGGTCAACATCACGCTCATCGTGCTCATGGCCGCCTTCTTCGCCGCGGGAATCTACCTGCTGCTCGAGCGGAGCCTCACCCGTGTGCTGCTCGGCCTGATCCTCATGGGGAACGGCGCCAACATCCTCATCCTGGCCATGAGCGGGGGGAGTGGGAGGGCGCCGCTGTACGTCTCCGGGACACCCGCGGAGGAGTACACGGACAGTCTCCCCCAGGCGCTGATCCTCACCGCGATCGTGATCACGTTCGCCGTGACCGCCTTCGTGCTCGGCATCATCTACCGCTCGTGGGTCCTGGGCCGTGAGGACGAGGTCCAGGACGACCCCGAGGACCACCGCGTCCGGACCGACCGCGGTGCCTACGACCACGAGGACGACGCCGAGCTCGCCGCGGACACCTCCGACTTCCTCGAGCAGGACGACGTCGTGAACTCGGGTTCCACCGCCGTCCGGGGGACCGGACTGTGATCGCCGCCGACCTCGCGCCGCTCGCCGTCGTCCTGCCCTTCCTCGGGGCGGCAGTGACCTTCATCCTCATCAGGCATGCCCACGCGCAGCGCGCCGTGAGCATCTCGGTCCTCGGTGTCACCCTCCTCATCGAGGTGCTGATGCTCGTCAACGCCCCGTCCACGGGAACGCACGCGGTGCGGCTGGGCGGATGGGAACCACCGTTCGGGATCGTGCTGGTGGTCGATCAGTTCTCGGCTCTGATGCTGGTGATCTCCTCGGCCGTGAGCCTCGCGGTGCTGATCTACGCCTCGGGCCAGGGCGTCGCGGACGGTGACGAGGACGGCCCGGTGTCGATCTTCCACCCCACCTACCTGATCCTCGTGGCCGGTGTGTCCAACGCCTTCCTCACCGGCGACCTGTTCAACCTGTACGTGGGATTCGAAATCCTGCTGACCGCCAGCTACGTGCTGATGACGCTCGGCGGTACGGCACCGCGGATCCGCGCCGGGGTGACGTACGTGGTGGTCAGCGTGGTCTCCTCCATGCTGTTCCTCATCGCGATCGGCATGATCTACGGTGCCACCGGGACCATCAACATGGCCGATCTCGCCGTGAAGCTCGAGGACGTGGACCCGGCCACGCAGCTGGTGCTGCACCTGATGCTGCTGGTGGCGTTCGGCATCAAGGCCGCCGTCTTCCCGCTCTCCTTCTGGTTGCCGGACTCCTACCCCACGGCGCCGGCACCGGTGACGGCGGTGTTCGCGGGGCTGCTGACCAAGGTGGGTGTCTACGCGATGGTGCGTGTCGAGACGCTCCTGTTCCCGGGGGACCGCATCAACTCGCTCCTGATGGTGGTGGCGCTGCTGACCATGATCGTGGGCATCCTCGGGGCCCTGGCGCAGTCGGACATCAAGAGGCTGCTCTCCTTCACGCTCGTGAGCCACATCGGGTACATGGTGTTCGGTCTGGCGATCTCCACGCGGGTGGGCCTCGGTGCGGCGGTGTACTACGTGGCGCACCACATCACGGTGCAGACCAGTCTGTTCCTGGTCACCGGTCTCATCGAGCGGCGCGGCGGTACGGCCAACGTGGACCGGCTCGGCGGACTCGCGAAGCTCTCACCGCTGCTCGGCGTCCTGTTCTTCGTCCCGGCCATGAACCTCGCGGGCATCCCGCCGTTCTCCGGCTTCCTGGGGAAGCTGGGGCTCATCCAGGCCGGCGTGGATCTCGGCACACCGCTGACCTACGTGCTCGTCGCCGCCAGCGTGGTCACGAGTCTGCTGACGCTCCTGGTGATGGCCCGCGTGTGGAACCGCGCGTTCTGGCGCAGCACCGAGGACGTGGCGGACCCGGATCCCATCCTCCTGGCCAGCAAGGCCGACGGCAGCAGCATCGGCACCTCCCGCCACGTGACCGGTGAGGACACGGGGCGCTTCGCGGGGAAGAACCCGGTCACCCTCCTCCCGCGCACCATGACGGGCCCCACAATCGGGCTGGTGGGGCTGGGCCTCGCGCTCACCTTCCTCGCCGGCCCGCTCTTCACGCTCAGTGACGGCGCCGCGCAGGAGATGCTCGATCGCACCCCGTACATCGAGGCCGTGCTGGGCGAGGGGGCAGACCGATGAGCAGACAACGGATCCCGCTGATCACCGAACTCCCCCTGGTCCTGTGGCTGGTCCTGGTCTGGGGTGCGCTCTGGCAGGACTTCGGCCTGGGCAACCTCGTCTTCGGTGCGTTGATCGCGTACGTGATCGTGAACTTCTTCTACCTGCCCCCGGTGGAGCTGACGGGGCGGTTCAACCCGTTGCTGCTGGTGCCGTTCCTCGGACGATTCCTCTTCCAGCTGGTCACGGCCAGCTTCGAGGTGTTCTGGCTGGCACTCACCAAGGGCCCCACCCTGCGGAACGCGGTGGTGGCCGTGCAACTGCGCAGCCACTCCGACATCCTCGTGACCGCCACCGGCCACGCGATCTCCCTGATCCCCGGATCACTGGTGCTGGAGGTGGACCGCTCCACGTCCACGCTGTACCTCCACGCCCTGAACGTGAGCAACGAGGCCGACGCGGATGCCATCCGCCGGGACGTACGGGCCACGGAGGCGTGGCTGATCCGGATCCTCGGGAGTCGTGCGGATCTGGCAGCGCTGAAGGCGGAGGAGAAGGCATGACCGCAGTGATATATGTGGTGGGCGGCATACTCAGCCTCGCGGCGATCATGGCCGTCTACCGGGCGGTGATCGGGCCGTCGGTCCTCGATCGGGTCCTCGCGCTCGACGTGGTCCTCGCCACCATCGGCGCCGGACTGGTCCTGAACATGATCGTGGGGCGTCACACGGACAACCTGGTGCTGCTCGTGGTGGTCTCGCTGATCGGGTTCATCGGGTCCGTGACCGTGGCCCGGTTCGTCACGGACAGGAAGTAGGGCCATGATCCACGACGTGATCGTCTCGGTGCTGCTCATCGGAGGAGCGCTGATGTCCCTCGCCGCAGGTGTGGGTCTGGTGCGCTTCCCGGATCTGCTCTCCCGCATGCACGCGGCCACCAAACCCCAGGTCCTCGGGCTGCTCCTGTTCCTGCTGGCCCTCGCGGTCGAACTCGAGGTCTGGGCGCTGGTGCCGGTCCTGGTGCTGTGCTGGATCTTCCAGCTGCTCACCAGCCCCGTCTCCGCCCACATGGTCGGTCGCGCCGGGTACCGTACGCGTCACCTGCGCCGCGAACTGCTGACCCTCGACGAGCTGGACGACATCGTGACCCACGCCGCCCACGACGACACCCCGCGTCAGGCAGCCGGGCCTGCACAGGAGGACACCCGGCACTAGGTGTTGTGGGTCATGACGTTGCTAACGCGCCAGGTGGTGTGAGCGTGCGAAAGGGGTAGGTCCCCGAGCGCAGGATGGAAGTACCTCTACAACCCATCCGCGCGAAGGACCTACCCCTCATGACCCAC
>NZ_LGIU01000080.1 GCF_001187915.1 Arthrobacter sp. RIT-PI-e
CCCCCCATCACTCTTCACCGCGACGTCCGACCGTTCTGTTCATACATCGCTCCGCCGTCCTCCATGCTTCGCACCCGAGGGGTCGGCGGCGACTCCGTATGTGTATAGGAGACAGGCCGTCGAGGGTGCCGAGCCCATCGTCTCCAGCGACGGCAGGCCCCTGCTGCAGTTCAAGTCCCCCCGGGTGAGTCAGCCCCCGGTGCACCTCGCGGACCTGACGCTCGCCGAGCGGCAGGAGCGGTTGAAGGAGCTGGGCCACCAGGGGTTCCGCGCCAAGCAGCTCTCCACCCACTACTTCTCGCACTACACCACGGACCCCGCGGCGATGAGCGATCTCCCGAAGGCCGGGCGGGAGGAGCTCGTGGCGTCGATGTTCCCGCCCCTGCTCACCGAGGTGAAGCGCCTCACCACGGACAACGGGGACACCATCAAGTTCCTCTGGCGGCTCTTCGACGGCGCCCTCGTGGAGTCGGTGCTCATGCGCTACCCGGGCCGGGTGACCCTCTGCGTCTCCTCCCAGGCCGGGTGCGGCATGAACTGCCCCTTCTGCGCCACCGGTCAGGCCGGGCTGACCCGGAACATGTCCACCGCCGAGATCGTGGACCAGGTGGTCGCCGCGAACCGCGTCCTCGCCGAGGGCGGCCTGGGTGACCTCCGCACCGACGGCGGGCACGACGCGGACCGCGTCACCAACATCGTGTTCATGGGCATGGGTGAGCCGCTGGCCAACTACAAGCGGGTCATGGGCGCCCTGCACCGTTTCGTGGACGACTCCCCCGAGGGCCTCGGGATGTCCGCACGGAACATCACCGTCTCCACGGTGGGCCTCGTGCCGGCGATCGACAAGCTCGCGGCGGAGTCCCTCCCGGTCACCTTCGCGCTGTCCCTCCACGCCCCCGACGACGAGCTCCGCGACGAGCTGATCCCGGTGAACACGAAGTGGAAGGTCGACGAGGCGCTCGACGCCGCCTACAACTACTACCGCACCACCGGACGCCGGGTGAGCATCGAGTACGCGCTGATCAAGGACATGAACGACCACGGCTGGCGCGCCGACCTGCTGGCCAAGAAGCTCAACCAGCGCGGGCGCGGCTGGGTGCACGTGAACCCGATCCCCCTGAACCCGACGCCGGGCTCCATCTGGACGGCGTCCGAGAAGCACGTGGCGGCCGAGTTCATCACCCGGCTCCGCGACGCCGGGATCCCCACCACGCTGCGGGACACCCGCGGCAAGGAGATCGACGGCGCCTGCGGGCAGCTGGCCGCCGAGGAGTAGCGGACTCCGCCCGCCGCACTCGTGGGGCCGCCGTCGAGGTGGCGGTAGCCCGCGGCGAGCCGGTATAGTCGATCCTCGTGATGTGACGCGTCGAGCGTTCCCGTCACGAGGTGAGGGTCTTTAGCTCAGCTGGTAGAGCGCCACGTTTACACCGTGGATGTCATCGGTTCGATCCCGGTAGGACCCACCATGCAGAAGCCCCGCAGATCCACGATCTGCGGGGCTTCTGCGTTCCTCGGGGCGGAGGGACCCGCCTAGCGAGCCTCCACCACACCCACGGGCTTCCCGTCGGAGAAGCTCACCACGTAGTCCTGGCCCATGATGCTCACCGTGCACTGCAGGGTGCCGGCCGTCCGGCAGTCCGTAGCCGGCGCCGGCTCGACGGGCGCCGGATCCGTGAAGATCGGCTCCAGCAGCTCCGGATCGATGCCCGGCGGGGTCGGCTCGTGGAAATACCCCGGGTTCTCGAAGATCGGCTTCAGCAGCTCCGGGTCGATGCCCGGGGGCGTCGGCTCGTGGAACGGGACGGAACCCGGATCGATGCAGGTGTAGGGGTCCCCGGGGTCGGTCCACCAGGCACCCTCCTCGGTGACGGGGCACTGGGGATAGGGAGGGTTCGGCAGCAGTTCCGGCGGCAGGTCCCCACCCATGGCGCTCCCCGTACTGGGCGACGGCGACGGCGCGGCGTCGTCGACCGCGGTGCGGACGGCACCGGGTGAGGCGGACGCCGTGGCGGACACCGCGGCCTCGACCGGCGCGTCCGATCCCTGCGGAGTACCACCCCAGGTGTCGAGGATCAGCGGCGAGACCGCCACGGCGGCGACGGTGCCGAGAGAGACCAGAAGAGATTTGGTTGACGAACGCATTTTCCACCCCAGTTGAGAGACCTATGGGTAGAAACCTACGGCGGGCGTGAAGGGCTGGAAACAGTAGTCGCTACGTGTAATCCCGTGTGGCTACTCTAAGAAACTACGTGGTGCTACCTGCTCGGTGTTCACGTCCGGCAGGTGGTCCGCCAGGTAGGTGAGCGCCTCCGAGACGCCGGCCTCGATCTTCACGGTGGCGAACTCGTCACCGCGCGTGGGTCCGCGGTTGATGATCACGATCGGCTTCCCCGCCTTCGACGCGTGCCGGACGAAGCGCAGACCGCTCATGACCGTCAACGAGGACCCTGCCACGAGGAGACCGTCCGCAGCATCCACCATCGCGTAGGCGTCCGCTACGCGGCTCTTCGGCACGTTCTCGCCGAAGTAGACGAAATCAGGCTTGAGCATCCCGCCGCACACCGGGCACGGGGCCATCACGAAGTCCGCGGTGTCATCGACGTCGGCGTCCGCATCGGGTGCCACGTCACCGGCGTCGGACTCCCGCTCGAGGTACCCGGGGTTCAGCTCCTCGAGGAGCACGGCGATCTCCGACCGCGGGAACACCGACGCGCACTCCAGGCACACCACGCGGTCGAACGTGCCGTGGAGGTCGATCACGTCGATGCTGCCGGCCGCGGTGTGCAGCTTGTCCACGTTCTGCGTGATCAGACCGCTCAGCAGACCGCGCTGCTCCAGCCGGGCGACCGCGGCGTGGCCGGCATTCGGGTCGGCGCGACGCAGGTGCCTCCACCCCACGTGGTTCCGTGCCCAGTAGCGACGCCGCAGTGCTTCGTCGCCGACGAACTGCTGGTAGGTCATGGGGTTCCGCGGGACGGAGTCGGGGCCGCGGTAGTCCGGGATGCCCGAATCCGTGCTCAGACCGGCACCGGTCAGTACCGCGAGCCGCAACCCGCCGAGCAGCGACGCGACCCTGTCCAACTGGTGGCGTTCGTCCACGGTCAGGGATGCGAGGGACTCCGCCGGGGTCGCACTGACGAATCCGGTGAGCCCGAGCCGCGGGTTCGACGCCGGGCCGGGGAGATCCTTCCCCGCACCGCCAGGACCGGGGACGGACATCAGACGACTGCGGCGGTGCGCAGCGCCTCGGCGTAGTCGGCGATCGGCCGCCCCTGCCCGTGCTCGGAGGAGATCACGGCGCGGACCGTCCCCGAGGCGTCTAGGACGTAGCTGACGCGCTCCGCGTAGCCGTTGACGTCGTCGAACGCGGAGTAGGCGCGGGTCACGGCACCGTGCGGCCAGAAGTCGGCCAGCAGGTCGAAGGAGATGTCGTTGGCGTCCGCGAAGGCGCGCAGGGTGTACTTCGTGTCCACCGAGATCGCCACGAGACGGACTGCCGCGGCGTCGAAGAGCCCGAGGTTGTCACGCAGCTGTGCCATCTCGTCCGTGCACACCCGGGAGAAGGCGAAGGGGAAGAAGACCACCACGGCGCCGGCACCGAGCGACGCGCTGTCCACTGTCTCGCCGAACTGGTTCGGGAGGGAGAACCCGGGAGCCGTCGCGCCGACGTCGAGCGGCACCCGCTACTGCTTCCGGCGGCTGACGAGCCGCGTCGCGGACCACTCCTTGGACACACCCGCCGACGAGGTGGAGTGGAGCCCGGCCGTGGGGGCCGCCTCCTGCACGTCGGCCGGGGCCACATATCCCGGTCGTCCCGACTTCGGGGTGAGGAGCCAGACCACGCCGCCCTCGCCGAGCGAGGTGAGGGAGTCCACCAGGTCGTCCACGAGGTCGCCGTCGCCGGCGCGCCACCAGAGGATCACACCGTCGACCACGTCCTGGTCGTCCTCGGTGAGCAGCTCGGAACCGAGACCTTCTTCGAGATCCTCGCGGAAGTCGAAATCGACGTCGTCGTCGTAGCCGAGTTCCTGCACGAGGTCGCCCTCCTTGAAACCCAACTTGCCTGCCACGTCGACCGCAGTGGCGGCTTCAGCCTCGCTCACTTAGCTCCTCCTGAAAAGACGGGGCACTCGCGTGCTGCGCCCCCGGGTAGATGTGCTGTTGTACCAGCCAACACCTTTATACGCCACGCATCAAGCCGGACGCGGTAATTGACCCTCCGTGGACCGACTGCGGTACACCTCGGGTCCGCAGAGCACGCCCACGGCGAAATCCACCCGGGAACCCCCCACCGCGGCTACGCGCAGGGGGTGCGGCGACGATAGAGTGAACCGGTATATGGCCGCGGTGCACACGCCGGTCGGCCGAGCATGCACCTCTGCGTGGGCCTACGAGCCGTACGCAGGTATTAAGGCGACACAGACAGAATCTGTGGAAGTGGAGAGATATCGCGTGGCTGCAGAACAAGGTACAGCGGATATTCTGAGCGGTCTGACCGCGGGCAAGGCGGACGGCGATCCCGAGGAGACCGCCGAGTGGATCGAGTCCCTCGATGCGCTGATCCAGACCCAGGGCACCGAGCGCGCGCAGTACATCATGCGCTCCCTCCTGCAGCGTGCCGGCGCACAGTCCGTGGGCGTACCCATGGTCACGACGACGGACTACGTCAACACCATCCCGGCGGACCAGGAACCCGAGTTCCCGGGGGACGAGGAGATCGAGCGCAAGTACCGCGCCTGGTTGCGCTGGAACGCTGCCGTCATGGTGCACCGCGCCCAGCGGTCCGAGATCGGCGTCGGCGGCCACATCTCCACCTACGCGGGAGCAGCCACACTCTACGAGGTGGGCTTCAACCACTTCTTCAAGGGCAAGGACCACCCGAGCGGTGGCGACCAGGTCTTCTTCCAGGGTCACGCCTCCCCCGGCATGTACGCCCGGGCCTTCCTCGAAGGGCGCCTGAGCGAGGAGGACCTCAACGGGTTCCGTCAGGAGAAGTCGAAGGAGGGCCACGCACTCTCCTCCTACCCGCACCCGCGCCTCATGCCGGAGTTCTGGGAGTTCCCCACCGTGTCCATGGGCATCGGCCCCATGAACGCGATCTACCAGGCGCAGTCCAACCGCTATCTGCACAACCGCGGCCTGAAGAACACCTCCGACCAGCAGGTGTGGGCGTTCCTCGGCGACGGCGAGATGGACGAGCCCGAATCGCGCGGTCTGCTGCAGCTGGCGGCGAACGACAACCTCGACAACCTGAACTTCGTCATCAACTGCAACCTGCAGCGCCTCGACGGCCCGGTACGCGGCAACGGCAAGATCATGCAGGAGCTCGAGGCCTTCTTCCGCGGCGCAGGCTGGAACGTGATCAAGGTCGTGTGGGGGCGCGAGTGGGACTCGCTGCTCTCCAAGGACGACGACGGCGCGCTGGTGGACATCATGAACCAGACCCCCGACGGCGACTACCAGACCTACAAGGCCGAGTCCGGCGGGTTCGTCCGTGACCACTTCTTCGGGAAGACCCCCGAGACCAAGGCCATGGTGGAGGACCTCTCCGACGCCGACATCTGGAACCTGAAGCGTGGCGGGCACGACTACCGCAAGGTCTACGCCGCGTACAAGGCCGCCACGGAGTTCAAGGGCAAGCCCACCGTGATCCTCGCCAAGACGGTCAAGGGCTACGGTCTGGGCCCGCACTTCGAGGGCCGCAACGCCACCCACCAGATGAAGAAGCTGACCAACGGGGACCTGAAGGCCTTCCGCGACCACCTCCGCATCCCGGTGACCGACGAGCAGATCGACGACGACCTCTACAACCCGCCGTACTACCACCCGGGTGCCGACGCACCGGAGATCAAGTACATGATGGACCGTCGCCGTGCCCTCGGGGGTTCCGTGCCGGAGCGCCGCACCAGGCACGCCGAGATCGTCCTGCCGGGCGACAAGGCCTACGAGACGGCCAAGCGCGGTTCGGGCAAGCAGATGGCGGCCACCACCATGGCCTTCGTGCGCATCCTCAAGGACCTGATGCGTGACAAGGACTTCGGGAAGCGGATCGCGCCGATCATCCCCGACGAGGCCCGCACGTTCGGGATGGACTCGTTCTTCCCAACGGCGAAGATCTACAACCCGAAGGGTCAGAACTACCTCTCGGTGGACCGCGACCTGGTCCTCGCGTACAAGGAGTCGATCGAGGGCCAGATCCTGCACGCGGGCATCAACGAGGCCGGGTCCATGGCGGCGTTCACCGCCGCCGGCACGGCCTACGCCACGCAGGGCGAACCGCTGATCCCGATCTACGTCTTCTACTCGATGTTCGGGTTCCAGCGCACGGGGGACTCCATCTGGGCCGCAGCGGACCAGATGGCACGCGGGTTCATCATCGGGGCCACCGCCGGGCGCACCACCCTGACCGGTGAGGGTCTGCAGCACGCCGACGGGCACTCCCCCATCCTCGCGTCCACCAACCCCGCCGTGATCAGCTACGACCCGGCCTTCGGGTACGAGATCGGGCACATCATGCGCGACGGCCTGAACCGGATGTACGGCGACATCGGCGACAAGCCCGAGTCCTTCCGCAACGTCATGTACTACATCACCGTGTACAACGAGCCGTTCGTGCAGCCCGCGGAACCCGAGGACCTCGACGTCGAGGGTCTACTGAAGGGCATCTACCTGCTGAAGCCCGCGAAGAAGGACGGTCCCCGCACCCAGCTGCTGGCCTCGGGCGTGTCCGTACCCTGGGCCCTGGAAGCGCAGAAGATCCTCGCGAAGGACTGGGGTGTCTCGGCCGACGTCTGGTCGGTGACGTCCTGGAACGAGCTGCGCCGCGACGGCCTCGACGCCGAGGAGGAGGCCTTCCTCAACCCCGGTGCGGAGCCGCGCAAGCCGTTCATCACCCAGCAGCTCGAGGGTGCAACGGGTCCGATCGTGGCGGTGACCGACTACATGAAGGCCGTCCCCGACCAGGTCCGCCAGTTCCTCCCGAACGAGTTCGCCACCCTCGGGGCCGACGGCTTCGGCTTCTCGGACACCCGGGCGGCGGCGCGCCGGTACTTCAAGATCGACACCCACTCGATCGTGGTCCGCGCCCTGGAGATGCTCGCCCGCCGCGGCGAGGTGGACGCCGATGCGCCCAAGGAGGCCATCGAGAAGTACCGTCTCCTCGACGTGAACGCGGGCACCACGGGCAACGCGGGAGGCGACTCCTAGGACCCGCTCACCCCGGACACGGGACGACGGCGGGAGCGGCTCGGGTGCCGTTCCCGCCGTCGTCCTTTTTGTAGCTCCTCCACAAATGGGGCGAGGCTCACCGAGACCGTATGCTCGGAGGATGCCGCCGTCCGAGAACGCACCCGGGAACGCCGGGACCCACCGGGGTACCAACGCAGGCGTCCCCGTCCCCGACCCGGCCACCGTGGAGAAGCTGCGGGCCACCATCGGATCGCTCTCCACGGCCACCCTGAAGCAGCTGGACGCGGACCTGCCCTGGTACCGGGGCCTCCGCCCGGACGAACGCTCTGCGCTCGGCATGGTGGCGCAGAAGGGCATCGCCTCCTTCGTGAACTGGTACCAGAAACCGGTGTCACCGGCCTGGGTGCTGAGCGACGTCTTCGGGACCGCGCCCACCGACCTCACCCGCTCGATCAGCCTCCAGAAGGCACTGCAGCTCATCCGCGTGGTGGTGCAGGTGGTCGAGGACCACGTCCCCTTCCTCGCGCCCGCCGCCGACCAGGCGGCACTGCGCGAGGCCGTGCTGCGCTATTCCCGGGAGGTGGCCTTCGCTGCGGCCGACGTCTATGCGCGCGCCGCGGAGACCCGGGGGTCCTGGGACACGCGGCTGGAGGCGCTCGTGGTGGACGCCATCCTGCGCGGTGAGAGCTCCGACGCCCTGCGCTCACGCATCGCCGCCGTGGGCTGGAAGTCCCAGGCCCGCATCACCGTCATGGTGGGCAGCGCACCCGCCGAACCCAACGCCGCCTTCCTGAACGACCTGCGGCGCGTCACCGGACGCCTGGCCGAGGACGTGCTCGTGGGGATCCAGGGCGAGCGCCTCATCCTGGTCCTGGGAGGGGTGCGGGATCCCGACAACGCCCACCCGCGGATCAGCGAACTGTTCGGGGAGGGCCCGGTGGTCTTCGGCCCGGAGGCCGAGTCCCTCGTGGCCGCGAGCAGTTCGGCGCAGGCGGCCTTCGCGGGCCTCACCGCCGCGCGCGCCTGGCCCGGCGCCCCGCGCCCGGTGTCCTCCGAGGACCTCTGGCCGGAACGGGTCATGTCCGGCGACGACACGGCCCGCCGGGCGCTGGTGAGGAACATCTACCGGCCGCTGCTCGCCGCCTCGAACGGGCTCGAACAGACGCTCTCCGCGTACCTCGCCCTCGGCCACTCGTTGGAGGCGACGTCACGGGCCCTGTTCGTCCACGCGAACACCGTCCGGTACCGGCTGCGGCGGGTGTGCGACATCACCGGCTGGGACCCGCTGCTGCCCCGCGAGGCGTACGTCCTCCAGACGGCGCTCGTGGCCGGACGGCTCTCGGCGTCACCGGTGCCGTCGTCGGGCTCCGCGACGTCCTCCGGCGGACCGGGCAGATCCGGCGCCTCCGCGGGCTCCGAGAAGACCCCACCACCTCCGGCAGCGCGCCGTCAGGGCTTGTAGACTTCCTACAACACGGTCCGAGCAGCTTGGTGAGGCCGGACACCCGAGAAAACCCACCACCTTTGGAAAGCTGGAAGTGTGCTTGCAATCGCCTGCCCCGGACAGGGCTCACAGACGCCCGGTTTCCTGAGCCCCTGGCTCGACCTGCCCGGAGTCCGTGACCACCTCGAGGAGCTGGGCGAGCAGGCCGGACTGGATCTCGTGGCGCACGGTACCGTCTCCGACGAGGAGACCATCAAGGACACCGCGGTGGCCCAGCCCCTCATCGTCGCGGCAGGCCTGCTGACCGCGCGGCTGCTGCTGGCCGACCACCCGGTGACGGCCGGGACGGTGGTGGTGGGGCACTCGGTGGGTGAGCTGACCGCATCCGCGGTCGCGGGCGCCCTCCCGGAGGACGACGCCGTCGCCCTGGTGCGTGCCCGCGCGAACGCGCTGGCGCCGGCCGCAGCGGTGACCCCCACCGGGATGAGCGCGGTGCTCGGGGGCGCCCCCCCGGAGGTCATCGCACGGCTGACCGAGCGGGGGCTCACACCGGCGAACGCCAACGGCGGGGGCCGGGTGGTGGCTGCGGGTACACTGGAGCAGCTGACCGCACTGGCGGACGACCCGCCGGCAAAGGCCCGCGTGATACCCCTCAAGGTCGCCGGGGCCTTCCACACCGGACACATGGCGGAGGCCGTCACCGTGCTGGAGCAGCTCCGCCCCTCGCTCCGACCCGCCGCGCCCCTGGCCACCCTGCTCTCCAACTTCGACGGCAGGCCCGTCACCACCGGTGAGGGTAACCTGGACAGCCTGATCGCCCAGGTGTCCAGACCCGTCCGCTGGGACCTCTGCATGGAGTCCCTGCAGTCCATGGGGGTCACCGGGATGCTCGAGCTGGCACCGGCGGGGACGCTCACGGGGCTGGCGAAGCGCGGAATGCGCGGAACCGCGACCCTCGCCGTAAAATCTCCCGAGGACGTGGAAGCCGCCCGCAGCTTCATCGAGGAGCACTCGCGCACCCCGGCCCTCGACCCGTCCCTGACCCCCGAAGGACCCCAGTGAGCATTCCCGCCATGAAGCAGGCCCCCCTCCGCGAGCACACGAAGATCCTCGGCATCGGTGCCTACCGTCCGGAGATCGTCGTCACCAACGAGGACGTCTGCCAGTGGATCGACTCCTCGGACGAATGGATCCGGCAGCGCACCGGCATCGTCACACGGCACCGTGCCCCGCGCGAGGTCAGCGTGATCGACATGGCCGAGGCCGCATCGCGCGAAGCACTCGCCGCAGCGGGCATCGAGGCCCATCAGCTCGGTGCCGTCCTCGTGTCCACCGTGACCCACCCCTACGCCACGCCCTCGGCCGCAGCACAGCTCACGGACCGGATCGGTGCCACGCCCGCACCCGCCTACGACATCTCGGCGGCCTGCGCCGGCTACTGCTACGGGATCGCGCAGGCCGACGCCCTGGTGCACGCCGGGAGCGCGGAGTACGTCCTGGTGGTCGGCGTCGAGAAGCTGTCCGACTTCATCGACAACTCCGACCGCACGATCTCCTTCCTGCTCGGTGACGGCGCGGGTGCCGTGGTGATCGGCCCCGGGGAAACGGCGGGGATCGGTCCCACGGTGTGGGGATCCGACGGCAGCAAGCACGAGGCGATCCGCATGACCCGGTCGCTGACGGACGTCCGCGACTACGCCATCGGCGCCGTAGCCACGGAATCCGAACGCGAGCAGGACGTCGAGGCCGGCAGGGAGAGCCTGTGGCCCACCATGCGCCAGGACGGCCCCACCGTGTTCCGCTGGGCCGTGTGGGAGATGGCCAAGGTGGCCCAGCGCGCCCTCGACGCCGCCGGCATCACGGCCGAGGATCTCGCGGTGTTCCTGCCCCACCAGGCCAACATCCGTATCATCGATGAGATGGTGAAGCAGCTGAAGCTGCCCGAGCACGTCCACGTGGCACGGGACATCGTCGACGCGGGCAACACCTCCGCGGCGTCGATCCCGTTGGCGATGCACCGTACACTCGCCGAGAACCCCTCGCTCAGCGGCAAGCTGGGACTGCAGATCGGGTTCGGTGCCGGACTCGTCTTCGGCGCACAGGTTGTCGTCCTCCCCTAGTTTCCGAGCCCAGACCGCGATCGAGCGGCCTGACCACCCCCGCCGGTGCACCGGCAAGAACAGAAAAGGAGCCATCATGGCTAGCAACGAAGAAATCCTGACCGGCCTGGCCGAGATCGTCAACGAGGAGACCGGTCTCGCCCCCGAGTCCGTCGAGATGGACAAGTCCTTCACCGACGACCTCGACATCGACTCCATCTCCATGATGACCATCGTGGTCAACGCCGAGGAGAAGTTCGGGGTCCGTATCCCCGACGAGGAGGTCAAGAACCTGAAGACCGTGGGCGACGCCGTGAACTTCATCTCGGGCGCGCAGGCCTAGTAGCCGCCCCTCCCGGCGCTGCGGCCGCTCCCGGCGTCCACGCCGTGGGCGGCCGCCCTCGTCAGATCCTCTCCCCGCTGTACGTCAGCACCACTCCCGCTTCGAAAGAGTGACCATGCCACGCAAAGTCGTCATCACCGGACTCGGTGCAACCACCCCGATCGGCGGGGACGTCCCCACCATGTGGGCCAACGCACTCCGAGGAGTCTCGGGCGCCCGGACCATCGAGGCCGACTGGGTGGCGAAGTACGAGCTGCCCGTGACGTTCGCGGCCCAGGTGTCCACCCCTGCGTCGGAGGTGCTGACCCGGGTCGAGGCGAAGCGCATGGATCCCTCCACCCAGTTCGCCGTGGTCGCCGCCCGTGAGGCCTGGCGCGACTCCGGGATCGAGGAGCTCGACAAGGACCGCCTCGCCGTGGCGTTCGCCACCGGGATCGGCGGGGTGTGGACCCTGCTCGACGCCTGGGACACCCTCCGCGAGAAGGGACCACGGAGGGTCCTCCCGATGACCGTCCCCATGCTCATGCCCAACGGCCCCGCGGCTGCGGTGAGCCTCGACCTCGGGGCGCGCGCGGGAGCCCACACCCCGGTGTCCGCCTGTGCCTCGGGAACCGAGGCCGTGCACCAGGGACTCGAGCTGATTCGTTCCGGCAAGGCCGACGTCGTGGTGTGCGGTGGCGCGGAAGCCGCCATCCACCCGATGCCGATCGCGGCCTTCGCCTCGATGCACGCCCTCTCCCGCCGCAACGACGAGCCGGAACTCGCCTCCCGCCCCTACGACACCGGACGTGACGGCTTCGTCATGGGCGAGGGCGCCGGGGCGCTGGTCATCGAGGCGGAGGAACACGCGCTCGCCCGCGGTGCCCGCATCTACGCCGAACTCGCCGGGACCTCCGTCACGGCCGATGCGTACCACATCACCGCGCCCGACCCGGAGGGCCTCGGCGCGACGCGCGCCCTCAAGGCCGCACTCTTCGATGCACGTGCCCAGGCCACGGACGTGGTCCACGTGAACGCGCACGCGACGTCCACCCCGGTGGGCGACAAGCCGGAGTACGTGGCGCTGAAGACGGCCCTCGGGTCCCACGTGGACCAGGTGGCGGTCTCCGCCACGAAGTCCCAGACCGGTCACCTCCTCGGCGCCTCGGGTGCGGTGGAGGCCGTGATGACCGTCCTGGCCCTGCGGGACCGGACGGCGCCCCTCACGATCAACCTCGACAACCAGGACCCCGACATCCCCCTCGACGTCGTCACCGCTCCCAGGGAACTGCCCTCCGGCGACATCGTGGCACTGAGCAACTCGTTCGGTTTCGGCGGGCACAACGCGGTGATCGTGCTGCGGAGCATCTGACCTCCTCCCACGACGAACAGGCACCATCCCGGATCACCCGGATGGTGCCTGTCGGCTGTGGACCGGGCTACCCGCCCGCGGCGGACCACCGCCCCGGTCCAGTGGGAACCACGGAGGGATCCGGGTCTCCGGTGCGGCCGTCACGCGCGGTCCGGCCCAGATGGGGCCGGTCAGCCCACCTGGTGCAGCCAGCGTACGGGAGCGCCCTCGGCCGCGTGACGGAAGGGTTCGAGTTCCTCGTCCCACGACTCACCCAGCGCGAGGGACAGCTCGTGGTAGACGGCCGCGGGATTCCCGGCCCCGGCTTCGTAGGCGTAGCGGATGCGGTCCTCGGACACCATGATGTTCCCGTGGACGTCCGTGGTGGCGTGGAAGATCCCGAGCTCGGGCGTGTGGGACCAGCGTCCGCCGTCCGCACCCGCACTCTGTTCCTCGGTGACCTCGAAACGCAGGTGCGCCCATCCGCGCAGGGCGGACGCGAGCTGTGCACCCGAACCCTGCGTCCCGGTCCAGGGGAGCTCCGCACGCATCGTCCCGGGCGCGGCAGGCTGGACCTTCCACTCCAGGTCGATCCGCTCGTCCAGCACGGAGCCGATCGCCCACTCGACATGAGGGCACAGCGCGGTAGGGGCGGAGTGCACGTACAGGACACCGCGTGCCATCACAACAGACATTCCATCCTCCATAGCTGTAGGTACGTCTTCCCCAACGACCTTCAGTGGATGATCAAGCTGATGACGATGCGCTGACCTGTCACGGGACCCAACCAAGTGGTGCATGCAGGTTCCGGTGAACCACTGCTCATTGTGCATGAGAAGAGTGCGTTCCGCCACTGCCGCTGACCGACGGCCGACCCCCATGCGTGCTGACGTCACCGGAATCGATGTCGGGACGGACGAGTGGATGGGCGGACGGTAGGGTGCAGCAGTCCGCGCCCGCGTTCAGCGGTTCGAACTCGAGGGGGTCGCGCTCGAGGCATACCTGCTTGCTGCTACACCGGGGATCACCGGCCTCGGCGTAGTCGGCGTCCACCGACCCGGGCCTTGTCCTCACTTCGTAGCCATCCCGGCCCCTCCGGGATCGCCGGAATCACCTGGATCGTCCTGGTCGCGGTCCGGCGAGCGCCCGGACTCGAGGTCGAGCAGCGCCTCCTTGACCGCAGGCCCTGCCGCGTACCCGACCACCGCACCCGAGCGGGAGACCACGCGGTGACCCGGGATGATCAGGGAGATCGGATTGGACCGTACCGCGGCTCCGACGGCGCGCCCCATGCTCGGATTACCCAGTGCCGAGGCGATCTGCCCGTAGCTCCGCCGCTCCCCGTACGGGATCTCCGCGAGCGCTGACCACACCCGTTGCTGGAATGCAGTCCCCCTCGGCACGAGCGGAAGATCGAACGCCGTCCGTCCGCCAGCGAGGTATTCCTTGAGCTGGGCCGCGACGCGGATCAGAAGTTCCTCCACCGGTGCCGGGACGACCACGCGGTCGCCCCGGTCCATCCCGTCCGTGCGCTCCTCGCGCACTGCTCCCCGGTCCTGGGTACCTGCGGCGTCATCCGGCCGGCGATGCTCCTCGACGGTCACCGTGTCGACAGTCGTGCCCACGGGCCGGCCGAGGAGCCCGGGGTCGGGGGGCGGGTCGTGGTCCTCGTGGTAGAGCCCGACGACAGCGTCCTCCGTGGCGACGACGCGCAGCGGTCCGAACGGTGAGGGTACGGACACCGAGAAGCACTCCTCCCCCGCCTGTCCACTCGTGGTCGTGTTCATGGTCTTCCTCCTCGTCATGGGATGGGACTTGCTGTGGGTGGGACCTGCTCCGGGTCCGGCTCGCCGCAAACATGGGTTCTGGCATCTCCCGCCGAGGTCCCGTGTCCACCGGATGTCCCCGGGATGCTCGACCTCACCCGCAGGAAGACTGTCCGCGGGTGAGTCACGCGCGTTGCCGCCGCCATCCCTCCCCCGTCCGTGCAGCGAGCCCTGCCAGCTCGAGACGGGTGAGACCCGCGATCACGTCCCGGACGGACAAGCCCGCCACCGTCGCGAGTTTGTCCACGGAGGTGGACGCCCGTACCGGGAGGCCGTCGAGCACGAGGAGGTCCGGGACCAGCAGTCCGTCGTGATCGCGCGAGGGTGAGGCGCTCTCCTTCGCGCGGTCGGCGTCGCCGCCCGCGCTCGGCGGCCCCGCCAGTTCGGCGATCTCGGGGGCGTCGGTGACGCACACCGCCGTCCCGTCCCGCAGCAGCCGGTGGCAGCCGGCGGAGTTGGCGGAGTGGACCGGTCCCGGGACGGCACCGACGGGACGCCCCAGCCCGGCCGCGTGGTGCGCGGTGTTCAGGGCACCGGATCGCCACCGGGCCTCCACCACCACGGTCACCGCGCTGAGCGCGGCGATCAGCCGGTTCCGCTGCAGGAAGCGCCAACGGGTGGGTGAGCTCCCGGGGGGCATCTCGGAGACCAGGATGCCCCGCTCGGCGACGGCCCGGAGCAGTTCCTCGTTCCCCGCCGGGTAGTAGCGGTCCACGCCGTTGGCCAGCACGGCGATGGTGGGAGGAGGCGGACCTCCGGCGGAACCGGCGAGAGCGGCCCGGTGGGCCTGCGCATCGATGCCGTACGCGCCTCCGGACACCACGCCGTACCCGCGGGTGACCATGCCCGACGCGAGCTCGGCGGTGACGGCAGCACCGTAGGCCGTGCTGTCCCGCGACCCGACGACGGCGGCCAGGCGGTTTATCCCGGGTATCCGGTGTCTCCCCCGCACCCACAGGCACAGCGGAGCCGTGGCCCGGAGATCATCGAGCGCCGAGGGCCACTCCTCGGTGCCCGGCACCACGAGCCGGCCCCCCAGCCGTCCCAGTGTGTCCAGATCGCGTACGGGTGCGAGATCCGCACGGCGGGGGCGCCATCGCTCCAGCCCTTCCGCGAGGGGGTCGCGCCGGGCACCCTGCAGGCCGAGGTGCTCGCGCAGTTCCGCGGAGATCTCCCGTCCCGCGCTCACGTCACCGGTGGCGATGCGGAGGGCATCGGCGGGCCCCACGAGCGCAGCCAGCGCGAGCCCGACGGTGTCGGACGGTTCCAGGAGCCGGGAGAGTGCCGCGCGGGCGAGGACGTCCGCGGTGTGGCCGGCGCTCATGCCGCCCGCTCCTGCAGGCGGAATCCGAGGGCGGTGACGACGTCGTCCGCGTCCGGACGGTCCCTGTCCGCGAGGTCGGCGATCGTCCACGCCACGCGCAGCACCCTGTCCCACCCGCGTGCACTCACGAGGTTGCGGTCCAGCGCCTGGTCGAGGGACGCGGTGACCGCCCGTGGCAGCCCGAGTTCGCCGCGGAGGATCCGGCCCTGCACCTCGGAGTTGGTGGCGTAGTTCCAGCGGCGGAGGCGTTCCCGCTGGGCCCTGCGCGCACGGGACACCCGGAGGGCGACCGTGGCGGAGGATTCCGCGGGTCGGCCTCCGACGTAGTCCAGGAGACCCACCCGCTGGACGGCGAGCTGCAGGTCCACCCGGTCCAGGAGCGGCCCGGACAGTCTGTTGAAGTAGCGGCGGCGCTGCTGCGCCGTGCAGAGGCAGTCGATGCCCTTCCCGTTGGCGAGTCCGCAGGGGCACGGGTTGAGCGCCAGGACGAGTTGGAACCGGGCGGGGTACGACGCCGTGCCCGAGGCCCGGTGCAGCACGAGCCGTCCGCTCTCGAGCGGTTCTCGGAGGGCTTCCAGCACCCGGCGTTCGTACTCCGGAGCTTCGTCGAGGAAGAGGATGCCGCGGTGGGCGCGCGATGCCGCACCGGGACGCGGGATGCCGCTGCCTCCTCCGATGATGGAGGCGGGTGTGGCGGTGTGGTGGGGGCTCTCGAACGGTGGTGTGCGCACCAGTTCCGTGCAGTGGCGCTCACCACTCAGACTGTGCACGGCGGTGACCTCCATGGCTTCGGCGTCCTCGAGATCCGGGAGGATCCCCGACAGTCGCTCCGCGAGCATGGTCTTGCCCGCACCCGGCGGTCCCACCATCAGCAGGTGGTGGGCACCCGCGGCGGCCACCTCGAGGGCGAAACGGGCTTCGTGCTGTCCCGCGATGTCCGAGAGGTCGCGGGTCGGTTCCGACCGCCCGGGGAGGGGCGATGGTTCCTCGCCCACCTGCGGCTCCGGCAGCTCGACCACTGCTCCGTCCGCACCGAAGGCCAGTGCGACCTCCGCCAGTGTCCGGAACGAACGCACCTCCGCGGCCGGTACCAGTGCCGCCTCCGACGCGTTCTCGTCGGCGACCACCACGCGGTGGTGCCCGGCCTCCACCGCAGCCATCACCGCGGGCAGGACGCCCCGCACCGGCCTGAGCCGACCGTCGAGCCCGAGTTCGGCGATGAACACCGTGGTACCGCAGCCCCGCACGTCACCGGCGGCGCTCAATGCCGACATGACGATGGCGAGGTCGAAGGCGGAACCACGCTTGGGCAGCGACGCCGGGATCAGGTTGACGGTGATCTTCCGGCGGCTGAGCGGTACACCCGCGTTCCGGGCCGCAGCCCTGATGCGGTCCTTCGCCTCGTTGAGCGAGGCGTCGGGAAGACCGAGGAGCACGAAGGCCGGCAGGGTCTGACCGATGTCCGCCTCCACCTCGACGACGTGCCCGTTCATCCCCACCAGCGACACCGCGTACGTCCTGCCGAGCGCCATCAGATGACCGCCCTGACGTGTTCGACGAGCGGCGCGCCCGAGCCGTCGTCGAGAATCCCGACGGCGTCGATGCGGAACCCGCTGAAGCGCAGGTCGTGTGCTCGCGCCCACTTCGACGCGAGCAGGTACAGGCGCTCCAGCTTGCTCGCGGTGATGGCTTCGAGCGGTTGGCCGAAGTCGTCCGAGCTCCGTGTCTTGACCTCGACGACGACCAGGGTGGAACCGTCCACCGCCACGATGTCGATCTCCCCCACCGGACACCGCCAGTTGCGGTCCACAATCCTCAGACCCGCCTGTTCCAGGAAGACGGCGGCCGTCGCTTCTCCGCGTCGGCCCAGTTGATCCTTTGCCAGCATGGCTTCACCTCCTCCTCAAGCCTCGTGGAGGTCGAGGAGCAGGGGCGTTCGGAGGAGGCTATGTGGACAAGGTGCCGGTGGGCGGAAGGATCACCCCCGAGGAAGCTGGCGGATCCGCCCGGTCAGCCCAGCGTGCCGTCCTTGGGCAGGGCGATGTCGTCCGTCTTGGACAGCTCCTCCACGTTGACGTCCTTGAAGGTGATGACGCGGACGTTCTTGACGAACCGCGCGGAGCGGTACACGTCCCACACCCAGGCGTCCTGCAGGGTCAGATCGAAGTAGACCTCGCCGTCGGCGGATCGCGCCTGCAGATCGACGTTGTTCGCGAGGTAGAAACGGCGCTCCGTCTCCACCACGTAGCTGAAAAGCCCGACGACGTCGCGGTACTCACGGTAGAGCTGCAGCTCCATGTCGGTCTCGTAGTTCTCAAGATCCTCGGCACTCATTCGGCAATCATCCTCCAATTTCCACGGGTGGCGTGTTCGGCGTGGGGCCCAGACGCCAGGTCCTTCGGTGGTACTCGCTGGGACCGGCGTCGTGCAGAGCCGCTCGGTGTGCTCCGGTGGCGTACCCCTTGTTCACGTCCCACCCGAATCCGGGGTGGTGCCCAGCGAGCTCCACCATGCGTGCATCGCGCTCCACCTTCGCCAGCACGCTGGCGGCGGCCACGCTGAGACAGGTCAGATCCGCCTTGACGCGCGGGTGCACGGGTACGGTGCAGCCATCCGGCTGCACCGTCGTCGTCCCGTCGGTCCGGGACAGCTCCTCCTGGGTCCGCACGGAGAGCCAGTCGTGGTTCCCGTCGAGGATCACGACGTCGGGTCGCACGGTTCCGAGCACGGACGCCCAGGCGCGGGTACCGGCCGCGCGGAGGCCGGCGACGAGTCCGCCGGCGTCGATCTCCTCGGCGGAGGCGTGGCCGACAGCCGCGGCGACGGACCAGCGCAGGATCCGCGGGACGAGGGCCTCCCGCTGCGTGGGGCTCAGCAGCTTGCTGTCGCGCACACCCCGGAGACCCTTGAGCGCCTCCAGGTCGACGACGACGATCCCGACGGACACCGGACCCGCCAGTGCCCCCCTGCCGACCTCGTCGCACCCCGCGACGAAGCGGTGCCCCTCCGAGGCGAGGGCCCGCTCGAACGCCAGGGTCGGCGCGACGGAACGGAGTGACCGGGCTCGGGTCATCGGCTCACAGGGGTATCGGACAGAGCGCCCGGGGCGGCGGGGACGCCCTCGAACACCTCGGAGTGGTTGTCGAGGAAGCCGATGCGACCGAGCGGCCAGGCGATCACCGCGGCCTTGCCCTCGATGTCGTCGATGTCCACGAAACCTGCTCCCGGCTTGTCCTGGTTCACGCGCGAATCCGCGGAGGCGTTGCGGTGGTCCCCGAGCACCCACACCATGCCGTCCGGGACCGTGACGTCGAACGGGATGTCGGAGGGGTTGGCACCGGGGAACACGTAGGGCTCCGAGACCGGTTCGCCGTTGATCGTGATGCGACCCTCGGCGTCGCAGCAGACCACATGGTCTCCGGGGAGGCCGATCACGCGCTTCACCAGGTGCTGCTGGGACTCGTCGGGGGCGAGACCGATGAAGATCAGGGCCTGCTTGAACCAGCTGAGCTGCACCTCCGCCTGCGGTGGCAACCATCCCTCGGTGTCCTCGAACACCACGATGTCCCCGCGCTGCAGGTCGAACGGCTGCGGGACGAGCTGGTTCACGAAGATGCGGTCGTCCACCTCGAGGGTCTGCTCCATGGAGCCGGACGGGATGAAGAACGCGCGGAACAGGAAGGTCTTGATGAGGAAGGAGAGCACCAGCGCGATGACCACGATCGTTGCGATTTCCTTGAGCCAGGCGCCGAAGCCGTTGTCGGTGGCCTTCCTGTTCCGCCGGCGCTCACCGGCCGGGGCGTCGGCGGCATGCTCGGCATCGGGACCTGGTGCGTGCGCTGCGGAGCCCTGGGCTCCCGAGGGCGACTTCCTGCGGAAGCTCCGTGCCATGTGCTGGTGTCCTCTGTGCTCGTGGAATCCGGTGGCCGGCCGCCGGATGGTACCCGCGACGACCGGGCCGACCGACGGGCCCGGCTCAGCCGGGAGGCCGCTCGATGGGGGCGGACCGGTCAAGTGGCCAGACTAACCGAAAGGCCCGCCCGATGATCCGATCCTCGGCCACGAGTCCCCCTCCCGGCGCTCCGAGCAGGGCCCGGGAGTCCATGGACGCGGACCGGTGGTCACCGAGGAGCCACACCCTCCCGGCCGGGACGACGACGTCGAACGGTACCAGGCTCGGTGCGTCCCCGGCCCGGACGTACGGCTCGTCGATCGGCGTCCCGTCCACGGTCAGCCGCCCGTCGTCCGAGCAGCAGGCCACGTGGTCGCCGGGTACGCCGAGCACCCGCTTGACGTACACGGTGTCGCTCCCCGCGAGGCCGAGCCACTGGCCGGTGGCGGCCAGTGCCCGTTCGGGGATGCTCCGTGGATCGGTGATCGGATCGAAGGAACCCCTGCCGTCGAACACGATGACGTCACCGCGCTCCACCGCGCCGGCCCGGTCGTCGAGCTTGCTGACCAGCACCCTGTCCCCCTCGGTGAGCAGGGGCTCCATGGAGGCGGAGGGGATGAAGTAGACGTCGACGAGGAAGGCACGGACCAGACCGGTGAGCAGGACGGCCACCACGACGGTGGAGAGCACGAAACGCCAGCCCGAGAATCGGAACCGGCGTTTCGTGGGCTCTCCGGCCGATGACCGGGAAGCAGTGGCTCTGTGCACCGAGAAGGGTTACTTGACCGTCTTGGGGTCGCGCTTCTCCTTGATCTTCGCTGCCTTGCCGCGCAGGTCGCGCATGTAGTACAGCTTGGCACGGCGGACGTCGCCCCGGGAGACGAGCTCGATCCGGTCGAGGACCGGGCTGTGCACGGGGAACGTACGCTCCACGCCCACACCGAAGCTCACCTTGCGGACCGTGAAGGTCTCACGGATGCCGTCGCCCTGGCGTCCGACCACGAAGCCCTTGAAGATCTGGACACGGGTGTTCTTGCCCTCGATGATGTTGACGTGCACGTTGACGGTGTCACCGGCACGGAAGTCGGGGATGTTGTCGCGGAAGGATCCGGCGTCGACCGAGTCGAGAATGTGCATTGCGCTGCTCCTGGTGAACGCCACAGGTCATCCACGTGGGTCACGACGGACACCGAGGGCTCACGCCCCGGACGATGCCGTCGAAGAAAGGGATCCGGCCGTCCCGACGGTTCGGGGACCGGTGTGGACTGTCGACCGGACGCCCCCTGTGGCAGGGCCCGGTCCAGTGGACACAGGTCACGATTATTCCACAGCAGCGCGCCGATCGACTAATGCACGGGGCTACCGCGCCGAGCGCACCAGCACGCCGTCGACGACGTCGAACCCCGCTTCCCCGAGCACGGCGAGATCCGCCGGCCCGAGCGTCCCGGCGTCGACCTCGGCCAGGAGATCGGGGCGCCGCTCGGCGGTGCGGCGGAACTGCTCGGACCGTCTCCACCCGGCGATACGGGCGTGGTTGCCACTCAGCAGCACCTCGGGGACCTCCCGATCGCGCCAGGACGAGGGCTTGGTGTACACGGGGTACTCGAGCAGGCCGTCCGCGTGCGACTCCTCGACGAGCGATGCGGGGTTCCCCACCACCCCCGGGACCAGTCTGCCCACGGCCTCGACCATGGCGAGCACCGCGACCTCACCGCCGTTGAGCACGTAGTCCCCGAGCGACACCGGCCGTACGTCGAAGGAGTCCCGCGCCCAGTCGATCACCCGCTCGTCGATGCCCTCGTACCGCCCGCAGGCGAACACCAGGTGGTCGAGTCCCGCGAACTCGTGGGCCATCGTCTGATCGAAGACCGCGCCCGCCGGGGAGGGCACGACGAGGACGGGGCGCCGTGGTCCGTCCTCGAGCACGGACTCGAGGGCCTGCGCCCACGGCTCCGCCTTCATTACCATGCCGGCACCGCCCCCGTAGGGGGTGTCGTCCACCGTGCGGTGCCGGTCGGTGGTGAAGTCGCGGAGGTCGCGCACCCGCACGTCCAGGAGGCGCTCCTGCCGGGCCTTACCGATCAGGGAGAGATCCAGGGCGTCGAGGTACTCCGGGAAGATGGAGACGATGTCGATGCGCACTAGTGGCTCCCGCCGTGCCCGTCCGCCCGTGCGACACCGTCGCCGTCGTCCGGCGCCTGGTTGGAGCCCGGGGTGTTCAGGTCGAAGAGCCCGGCGGGAGGGACGACGGTCACGAATCCGCCCTCGGGGTCCACCTCGGGGACGATCTCGCCGACGAACGGGACGAGGGCCTCGTGCCCGTCCGTCAGCTCCACGACCAGCAGGTCCTGGACGGCCAGGGTGCGCAGCGCGGTGATCCTGCCCACGGACGCGCCGTCCACGCGTACCTCGAGCCCGACGAGCTCGTACTCGTACCAGGCGTCGTCGTCGTCGTCCTGCGTGGTCTCCGTGTCCACGAAGAGCTGTGCACCGCGCAGGGCCTCCGCCTGGTTGCGGTCCGCCACGTCCTCGAACGCGACGATGAGGATGGTCTTGTTCCAGCGGCTCCTCGCCACCGTCAGCTCCGGCACCGCGGCACCCTCCACGCGGAAGGTCCCCCCTTCCCCGAACCTGTCCTGGGGCGCGTCGGTGAACAGCTGGACCGTCACCTCGCCACGGATGCCGTGGGGCTTGCCGATCCTTGCTACGAGTACTTCCATGACGCTGCTCCTGCTGTTCGTGCCCCGGGTGGGACAGAGAAACGGCCCCACCACCAGATCCTGGTGGTGGGGCCGATCGAGGGGGTGCTTCTGCTCCGGACCGTCAGGCCCGACGGCGGTCGGTGTCCACGACGTCGACCCGTACGGGCCCGCCGTCGGCGAGTGCGGCCACCACGGTACGAAGTGCCCGGGCGGTACGCCCCTGGCGTCCGATCACCCGGCCCAGATCGTCCTGGTGGACACGGACCTCCAGGGTCTCCCCGCGGCGGTTGCTCTTCGCCTCGACCCGGACGTCGTCCGGGTTGTCGACGATCCCGCGCACGAGGTGCTCCAGAGCTTCGGCGAGCACGTTACTCGGCCTCGGTCGCTTCCGCGGCGTCGTCCTTCTTGGCCTTCGGCGTGATGGCCTCGGGGACGATCACGGAGCCCTTCTCGGGTGCGGTGAAGGTCGCCTTGGGCGCCTTGGTGCGCAGGGTGCCCTCCTGGCCCTTGGTGCCCTTGAACTTCTGCCAGTCACCGGTGATCTTCAGCAGGACCGAGACCTGCTCGGTGGGCTGGGCGCCGACGCCGAGCCAGTACTGCGCACGATCGGAGTCGATCTCGATGAACGAGGGCTCCTCGGTGGGGTTGTACTTACCGATCTCCTCGAGGGCACGGCCATCACGCTTGGAGCGTGAGTCCATGACGACGACACGGTAGAAGGGTGCGCGGATCTTGCCCATGCGCTTGAGGCGAATCTTTACGGCCACTTGTGTGGACACTCCTTGTGAATGAAAAGGGGCGAACCCGTCGTCCTGCTCCCGTGGGGCGGGCCATTCGGAGGGGTTCTTCAGGACACGATGCACGCACGGAGAGAGGGGCCGTACGGATCGAGTACGTCTTCATTGTGCCAGACACCCGAAGTTTAGGCGATTCCGCCCTGCACCCCGGCCGCGGACACGCGCAGGCGGTTCCGCCAGGGGTCCTCGACGTGCAGTTCGGCGCCGGTGTGGTGGCTGTCCACTCCTGCGAAGGCGAGACGGTCGGCCAGGGCGGACACCTCGGACTCCGAGGGCACCCGGATCAGCACCTCGCCGAGACCGAGGGTGTCCTTGCGGGGGCCCGCCCCCCTGCTGTTCCAGACGTTCATGGCCATGTGGTGATGGTATCCCCCGGCGGAGACGAACAGGGCCTGGTCGTGCCACCCGGCGGTCCGCTCGAACCCGAGGACGTCTACGTAGAACCGGTGCGCGGTGGCCACGTCCCCGACCTGCAGGTGCACGTGGCCCACCTCCGCGGCGCGCGAGTCCGCACCGGCCACGGCTTCCTCGGTCAGGTGCCTCTCGAGGTAGTCACGTGGCGGGAGGGGGAGGTTGTCCATCATCACCGTCCGGTTGCCGTCGCCGTCGCGCGTCCAGTCCCACCCGTCCCGTGGGCGGTCGACGTACAGCTCGATGCCGTTGCCCTCGGGATCCGAGAAGTAGAAGGCCTCGCTCACAAGGTGATCGGCACTGCCCACGAAGGTGCTGAGGGGGTGGTTCGCCGCGGAGGCCACGGCGGCGGCGAGATCGGCGCGGCCGGTGAACAGCAGGGCGGTGTGGAAGAGCCCTGCCTCCCCGCGCCCGGGCAGGCGGAGGTGCCCGGCGGACTCGAGACGGACCACGGGGTGCGACCCGCGCCCGAGGACGACGGCGTGCGCCTCCTCCTCGAGCACCCGGAGCCCGAGCGCCGCCGAGTAGTAGGCGGTCATCGCGGGCAGGTCACCCACCTTGAGGGTGAGGGTCCCCATGGTGGTGGACGGGGGTAGCAGGTCCTGCGCGCTCATGAGATCTCCTCGTTCGGTCGGTGTCGCTCCACCGTCAACAACTTGAAGATTCAACTTATTTCATCAGGGCCGGGGTTTCCAGCCGACGGACCGTGGCCTCCTGGGCCTCAGGCGCTCCCCGTCCTCAGGAACCCCCGGATCAGGGCGTCCCCCTCCGGGCTGTCGTGCGGCCGGTGACCCCCGGGGGCGAGCCGGTGGACGGCGCCGGTCGCCGCGAGGTACTCGGCCACCTCCTCGTACAGGGGTTCCCACCCACCGGTCAGCACGAGCGTCCGGACGCCCGGCACGATCGTCAGGGGGGCCTCCCACGGCGGGCTCTGCAGCCGGAGCCTCGCGGCGTGCCTGCCCGTATCGCTCGTCGGTGAGGTCCCGGCGTCGGGTGCGGAGACGCGACGGACGAACTCCTGGAGGAACTCCTCGTCCGACATCGCGTGCCGGTCGGCGAACAGCGGCGTCAGCAGCGCGATGTGAGCCGCCGTCGCCGGGAGCTCCGCCGTCAGCGAGAAGCACGCCGGTTCCACGAGCGTGAGGGAGTGCACGAGATCGGGTTGCTCGACCGCCAGCATCATGGCGGCCACGGCACCCTGGGAATGGGCGACGACGTGGCCGCCCGTGCCGAGGGCGTCGGCGATGATCGCCTGGTCACGGACGTGGTCCGTGGGCAGCGGGTCCTCCGTGGCGGAGAAACCGTGACGCCGCACGTAGAGGCAGTCGAAGGAGAGCGACAACCCGTGCTGCTTCGGCCAGGCGGCAGCACCGAACAGCCCGCTCCCGTGGACGAACACCACGCGCTCGAGCATCACCGTGACGCCCCGCCCACGAGGATCGGAGGCATCACCGTGCTACTTGCCGAGGAACTTCTCGAAGCCCTTGGGGAGATTCATCGCCGAGGGGTCGAAGTCCTGCTGACCGCCGAACGCAGCACCGGTGGGCGCGGCGGTGCGGGCGGCATCGCGTCGCGCCTGGGCCTCCTGCAGCTCCTGCGCGGCCTTGGCGGGGTTGCCCGAGCGCGGCTTCTTCTTGCCCTTCGCCGCGACCGCCTTGGACTTGCGCGCACCGCCGAACCCTCCCGGGCCGGCCATGCCCGGCATCCCGGGGATGCTTCCACCGGAGGCCATCTTCTTCATCATCTTCTGCGCCTGCGTGAACCGCTCCAGCAGGCCGTTCACCTCGGACACGTGCACACCCGAACCGCGGGCGATCCTCGCGCGGCGCGACCCGTTGATGATCTTCGGGGCCAGGCGCTCGTGCGGGGTCATGGACCGCACGATGGCCTCGACGCGGTCGATCTCCCGCTCGTCGAAGTTCTCCAGCTGCTCGCGCATGTTCGCGGCACCCGGCATCATCATGAGCATCTTCTTCATGGAGCCCATGTTGCGGATCTGCTGCATCTGCGCCAGGAAGTCGTCGAGCGTGAAGTCCTCCTGGTCGGCGAACTTCTTCGCCATCCGGGCGGCTTCGTCCTTGTCCCAGGACTTCTCCGCCTGCTCGATCAGGGTGAGGACGTCACCCATGTCGAGGATGCGCGAGGCCATGCGGTCCGGGTGGAAGAGCTCGAAGTCACCGAGGCCCTCACCGGTGGAGGCGAACATCACGGGCTTGCCGGTGACGGACGCGACGGAGAGCGCCGCACCACCACGCGCATCGCCGTCGAGCTTCGTCAGCACCACGCCGGTGAAGTCCACACCCTCGTCGAACGCGAGCGCGGTGTTCACCGCGTCCTGCCCGATCATCGCGTCGATGACGAACAGGACCTCGTCCGGGGTGATGGCCGAGCGGATGTCCGCGGCCTGCTGCATCAGCTCGGCGTCGACGCCGAGGCGTCCGGCGGTGTCCACGATGACGACGTCGTGGAGCCTGGCGCGGGCCTCGGCGACACCCTGACGGGCGACGGCCACGGGATCACCGGTGGCGGCCTCGAACTCGGAGCTCACACCGGGGTGCGGCGCGTACACGGGGACACCGGCGCGCTCGCCGTTGACCTGGAGCTGGCGCACCGCGTTGGGCCGCTGGAGGTCGCACGCCACGAGCAGCGGGCTGTGCCCCTGGCCCTTGAGCCACTTCGACAGCTTGCCCGCGAGGGTGGTCTTACCCGCACCCTGCAGGCCCGCGAGCATGATCACGGTGGGCGGGTTCTTGGCGAGGCGGATGCGTCGGGTCTCGCCGCCGAGGATGGTGACGAGCTCCTCGTTGACGATCTTGACGATCTGCTGCCCGGGGTTCAGGGCCTGCGAGACCTCGAGGCCGAGGGCACGTTCCTTGACCGCCGCCGTGAAGGCACGGACCACGGGTACCGCGACGTCGGCGTCGAGCAGTGCACGCCGGATCTCGCGGACGGTGGCGTCGATGTCCGCCTCGGTGAGGCGGCCCTTGCCGCGCAGGTTCTTGAAGGTCGCAGTCAGCCGGTCGGAGAGTGAATTGAACACGTGCCGTGAACTACTTTCATCGGGAGAGGTGGAGCGTCAACTCCCAAGGGTACCAACTGGGTCCTCCCCGCGGACGTGCCCGGCCACGATGGTGCGAACGGGTACGGGACACGCCCAGCCTTAAGTGGTTAGGTGAGCTACGTGGACAAACATTCTCTCGCAGAACACGACAGCATCCCCGACGAGGCAGATGTCCGGGTCCGGACGCTCCTGATCCTCGGCGCCTCCGGGGACCTCACGGGACGTCTCCTGCTGCCCGGGCTCGCCCGCCTGATCCGGCTCGGCCGCGAGCAGGACCTGCACCTGGTGGGTGCCGGCTCGGACGACTGGACCGACGACCAGTGGCGCGAGCGCATCGACTCCTCTTTCGCGGACGCACTCGAGCACGCCGACGACGCCGGACGGGACAGGCTCCACCGGGTGCGGGACCGCAGCTCCTACCACCGGGTGGACGTCACCCAGGACGGTCTGGCCCAGCTGGTGGGTACCCTCGAGGGGCCCGTGGCCATCTACTTCGCCCTTCCCCCGGCCATCACGCAGAAGGCGTGCGGTGCACTGCAGCCCGGCGCCCTGCCGAAGAGCACGCGGCTGGTCATGGAGAAGCCCTTCGGTACGGACCAGGCGTCCGCCCACAGCCTCAACGACAAGCTCGCCCAGCTGGTCCCGGAGCAGAACATCCACCGGGTGGACCACTTCCTCGGCAAGGCGACGGTCTTCAACATCCTGGGCCTGCGCTTCGCGAACCGGTTCCTCGAGCCGGTGTGGAACAACCTCCACATCGAGAAGGTGGAGGTCGTCTTCGACGAGGACCTCGCGCTGGAGAACAGGGCACGGTACTACGACGGCGCCGGCGCCCTCCGGGACATGATCCAGAGCCACCTGGTGCACGTCATGGCGCTGCTGGCCCTGAACGCCCCGTCCAGCCTGCACGAACGCGATCTCCGCGACCACATCGGTTCGGTCCTGCGTGCCAGCACGGTGGACCTCTCCGATCCCTCGAGCAGCCGGCGCGCCCGCTACACGGCCGGGACCATCGGTGATCGGAGCGTCCCGGACTACGTGGCGGAACCGGGCGTGGACGCGTCGAGGAACACCGAGACGCTGGCCGAGGTCACCGTGTCCATCAACAACGAGCGCTGGTCCGGTGTGCCGTTCGTGCTCCGCTCCGGCAAGGCCCTCGGTACGCAGCGCAAGGAGGCCGTGATCACCTTCCGTCCCGTCAGCCATCTGCCGGTGGGCTTCACGGGTCAGGATGCACCGACGAAGCTGCGGATCGGGTTCGGCCCCGACACCCTGCAGCTCGAGCTCGACGTGAACGGACCGGGGGACATCTTCTCGCTGGACCGGGCGGTGCTCAGCGCCGACCTCAACGAGTCGGACCTGCTGCCCTACGGCGAGGTGCTCGACGGCGTGCTGTCCGGTGACCCCACGCTGTCGGTCCGCGGCGACACGGCGGAGGACTGCTGGCGCATCGTGGACCCCGTCCTCGCGGCCTGGGCCGCCGACGAGGTACCTCTGGAGGAGTACGCCGCCGGGTCCGACGGGCCCGATGCGTGGCCTTCCTCCCACGGCAGGGCCTGACCCTGCACCCCGGTTGATCGGAGGTCCCGCGTCGGCGCCGTGGTCCTCGCTCCATGCGCAGGTGCGGTGACCGGGGTGTGATGACACGGAGGAGGACGGGTACCGTCCGGTACCCGTCCTCCTCCGTGCCCGGTGGCCGCCCCGATCCCCGGGAGGTGACCTCGGTCACCTGCGCGGTCCGCGGGGGTCAGATCGCGGCGTCGCCGCGCTCGCCGGTGCGCACCCGCACCGCTTCCTCCACCGGGATCACCCACACCTTGCCGTCGCCGGCCCGCCCGGTGTTGGCGGTGGAGACCAGGACGTCGACGATGTCGGTGACCCAGGCGTCCGAGACGAGGACCTCGACCCGCGCCTTCTGCAGGAGGTCCACGGTGTACTCCGCACCGCGGTAGACCTCGGTGTGTCCGCGCTGGCGACCGTAGCCGCTGGCCTCGCTGATCGTCAGTCCCTGCACCCCGTAGTTCTCCAGTGCGCCCCGGACGCCCTCGAGCTTGTCCGGCCGCACGATCGCCGTCACCAGTTTCATGAGTTCACTTCCTCTGTCGCGGTCTGCTTGGTCGTGTGCCGCCCGGTGCTCATCTGGTCGGCGAAGGGGTGGAACGAGCCACCGACCCCCAGTCCGCCGAACTCGTACGCCGTCTCCGCGTGCTCCGAGAGATCCACACCGGACACCTCCTGGTCCGGGCTGACCCGGAAGCCGATGGTCTTGTGGATCGCGAGTCCGATGATCGCCGTGACGACGGCGGTCCAGGCGATGGCGATGGCCGCTGCCACGATCTGCGCGATGAGCTGATCGACACCGCCGCCGTAGAAGAGGCCTCCACCCTCACCGTCGACCTGCAGTGCGATGAAGCCGAGGGCCAGCGTGCCGAGGATGCCCGCCACGAGGTGGACGGCGACGACGTCGAGCGAGTCGTCGAAACCGAGCTTGTACTTCAGGCCCACGGCCAGCGCGCAGACCGCACCCGAGACCAGACCGAGGCAGAGCGCGCCGACCGGGCTCACATTGGCACAGGCCGGCGTGATGGCCACGAGTCCGGCCACGATGCCCGAAGCCGCTCCGAGGGAGGTGGGACGCCCGTCTCGGACCCGCTCGGTGAGCAGCCAGCCGACCATCGCCGCTGCCGGGGAGACCATCGTGTTGACCCAGATCAGGCCGGCCTCCTCCGTGGTCCCCGCGGCGCCGCCGTTGAACCCGAACCACCCGAACCAGAGCAGCGCGGCCCCGAGCATCACGAAGGGGATGTTGTGGGGGCGCTGCGCGGGGTCCTTCCCGAAGCCCTGGCGCTTGCCGAGGATCAGGGCGAGCACGAGGGCCGCGACGCCTGCACTGATGTGGACCACGGTGCCACCGGCGAAGTCGATGGCCTCGCCTACCGCACCGCCGACCGCGCCATCCTCACTGAGGAGGCCTCCGCCCCACACCATGAAGGCGAGCGGGCAGTACACGAGGGTCACGAAGATCGGGACGAAGATGGTCCACGCGCCGAACTTGGCGCGGTCCGCGATGGCACCGCTGATCAGTGCCACCGTGATGATGGCGAAGGTGGCTCCGAAGCCGGCGCCGATCAGGTCCTCGGTACCGATGAGATCGGTGAGCCCGAAGGAGGTGAACGGGTTGCCGAAGAGTTGGGCGATCCCGTCGCCGCCGGTCATCGAGTAGCCCCAGAGGACCCACACCACGCCGACGAGTCCTACCGCGATGAAGCTCATCATCATCATGTTCAGGGCGGCCTTCGCGCGGGTCATCCCGCCGTAGAAGAAAGCCAGCCCCGGCGTCATGAGGAGCACGAGGGCCGCTGAGATCATCACCCAGACGTCGCCTGCTGTCAGGTCCATTCCACAGTCCTTCCGAAGGGTGCGGGGAAATCCCGCTCCTCCAGGATGACGCCGGAGTGTTTCGACCCCGCGGGGATCGGATTACCGGCAGGTTACGGCGATCTCATCACCGTAAAAAGCGGATGACCGGCACGTTTCGGGAAGATTACGTCGAGACCAGGATGCCGACCGGACTAGTCGAGCAGAGCGTCCACGAAGCTCTCGGAATCGAAGGGGGCGAGATCGTCCGCGCCCTCACCGAGGCCGATCAACTTGACGGGCACCCCGAGGCTACGCTGGATCGCCACCACGATCCCGCCCTTGGCCGTGCCGTCCAGCTTGGTGAGGACGATACCCGTGATGTTCACGACCTCCGCGAAGACACGCGCCTGGGAGAGCCCGTTCTGACCCGTGGTCGCATCGAGGACCAGCAGCACCTCGTCCACCGTGCCCTGCTTCTCCACCACGCGCTTGACCTTGCCGAGCTCGTCCATGAGTCCCACCTTGTTCTGCAGTCGGCCGGCCGTGTCGATCAGCACGACGTCGCACTCCTGCTCGATCCCCGTCCGCACCGCCTCGAACGCCACCGACGCGGGGTCCGCGCCGTCGACGTCCGACTTCACGGTGGGCACCCCCACGCGGGCACCCCAGGTGGCCAGCTGCTCAGCGGCGGCGGCCCGGAAGGTGTCGGCGGCACCGAGGAGCACGTCCTTGTCATCGGCCACCAGGACGCGGGCGAGCTTGCCCACCGTGGTGGTCTTGCCCACACCGTTGACGCCCACCACCATCACGATGGCGGGGCGGTCGGCGTGGCGCTCGGTCGCGAGCGAACGGTCCATGGTCGGGTCCACGAGCTTCACGAGCTCCTGGCGCAGCATGTCCTTGACCTCTGCGGGGTTCCTGCTCCCGGCGATCTTCACCCGCTCGCGCAGCGCATCCACGAGCTCCGTGGTGGGCTCGGTGCCGAGGTCCGCCATGAGGAGCGTCTCCTCCACCTCGTCCCAGACGTCCTCGTCGATCGTGTCACGGGAGAGGAGCGCGAGCAGGCCCTTGCCCAGGGCGTTGTTCGAGCGGACGAGCCGGGCGCGAAGCCGCGCGAGCCGCCCCTGGACGGGGTCCACGCTGTCCAGGCGCTGCGCCGGCGGCGTCTCCTCGAGCCCGCTGAGGTCGTCCGGGACGAGGACGTCGGTGGGGACGCCGTCGGGGTCCTCGAGCACGTCGACGGAGGTGGAACCGTGGGCGGCGCCCACCACCTGGTCGTCGGCGTCGCGCCGCGAGGGATACATGCCGGGCGGTGTGCGTCTGCCGCGGACCAGGACGACGGCGAGCGAGCCGACCACGGCGATCGCGAGGACGATGAAGACGACGGGGAGCAGGATCTCGTTCACCGATCAACCTTCTCACAGGTGGATTGAGCACCCCGGTGCGAGCGGTGACACAATGCGAGGACCATGGCCGGTTTCCCTCGCGTACGCAAGCGCTCCTCCGCCCCCCTCGTCCCCGGGGATCCTCGAACCGGCAGCGGGGCTCCCGCTCCACGGACCCCGCGGGAGATCAAGGTCCTCATCTCCGCGGCGTTCGTGATCGCCATCGGCTTCGGTCTCGTGGCCCCCGTCCTGCCCCAGTTCGCCCTGAGCTTCGACGTCGGGGTCACGGCGTCCGCGTTGATCGTCAGCGCCTTCGCCTTCACGCGGTTGATCTTCGCGCCGGCGGGCGGACGGCTCGTCGAGAGGGTGGGCGAGCGGCCGGTGTACCTCGTGGGCCTGATCATCGTGGCGCTCTCCACGGCGGCCTGCGCCTTCGCCGCCGAGTACTGGCAGCTCCTGCTGTTCCGCGCCCTCGGAGGCATCGGCTCCACCATGTTCACGGTCTCCGCCATGGGGC
>NZ_LGIU01000050.1 GCF_001187915.1 Arthrobacter sp. RIT-PI-e
GGGTGAGAAGTCCCCGGATGCGGCGGCCTCGCCGATCGCGGACGCCGCACCCGGTGACGTGGCTCCCGCAGCCGAGGTCGCCGCTCCCGTTGCCGTCGTCGCCCAGGAGGGCACGTCGAAGGACGAGCCCACGAAGAGCACGTCGAAGGACGGGCCTGCGGAGGCCGATCCGACGGCGGACGAGGGCGCGGAGGGTGCGGCCGACCCCTGTGGTGAGCAGGTCGTCCCGGTGGAGGGCACCCCGGCGGACGCCGCTCCTGCGGCCGGAGTTCCCGCGGTCCCTGCGCCGGACCAGGCCCGGGATGCCGCGGCGGCAACGGCGCGCGACCAGGACTGAGCACACCACCCGCCACTGCCGCACCATGGGCGTGGTGGTGGGATTCTCCGTCGACCCCGGTTCCGTGGTCGCCCGGTGATCATGCAACCTCGATGCAACCCTCGTACGCCTACGCTGTGGTCACGGGACGACGTCGTCCCGCATCCACGGGAGTGCGAGGAGTTCGACGATGACTGTTTACGCCCAGCCAGGCCAGGACGGATCGAAGGTCAGTTTCAAGCCGAGGTACGAGAACTGGATCGGCGGGGAATGGGCCCCGCCCATCAAGGGGCAGTACTTCGAGAACATCTCACCCGTGACGGGCAAGCCGTTCTGCGAAGTGGCTCGTGGTACGGCCGAGGACATCGAGCTGGCCCTCGACGCCGCCCACAAGGCGGCCCTCGCCTGGGGGAGGACCTCCGCGGCGGAGCGGGCCTCCGTGCTCAACCGCATCGCGGACCGGATGGAGCAGAACCTCGAGCTGCTCGCCGTCGCCGAGACGTGGGACAACGGCAAGCCGATCCGGGAGGCCCTGGCGGCCGATCTGCCACTCGCGGTGGACCACTTCCGCTACTTCGCGAGCGCCATCCGCGCCCAGGAGGGGCACCTGTCCCAGCTCGACGAGGACATGACCGCCTACCACTACCACGAGCCACTCGGTGTGGTGGGACAGATCATCCCGTGGAACTTCCCGATCCTCATGGCCGTCTGGAAGCTCGCCCCGGCCATCGCCGCAGGCAACGCGGTGGTGCTGAAGCCCGCCGAGCAGACGCCGTCGTCCATCCTGGTGCTCATGGAGCTGATCGGCGACATCCTGCCGGCCGGCGTGGTGAACGTGGTGAACGGGTTCGGGGTGGAGGCGGGCAAGCCGCTGGCCTCGAGCAAGCGCATCCGGAAGATCGCCTTCACCGGCGAGACCACCACGGGGCGTCTCATCAGCCAGTACGCCAGCCAGAACCTGATCCCGGTGACCCTGGAGCTCGGCGGCAAGAGCCCCAACATCTTCTTCTCGGACGTGGCGGAGAGCAACGACGCGTTCTACGACAAGGCGCTGGAGGGCTTCGCGCTCTTCGCGCTGAACCAGGGCGAGGTGTGCACCTGCCCGTCGCGGGCGCTCGTCCAGGGCTCCATCTACGACTCGTTCATGGCCGATGCGATCGCGCGCGTGGACAAGATGGTGCAGGGCAACCCGCTGGACACCGAGACGCAGGTGGGCGCGCAGGCCTCGAACGATCAGCTCGAGAAGATCCTCTCCTACCTGGACATCGGAACCCAGGAGGGGGCGAAGATCCTGATCGGCGGGGAGCGGAACATGCTCGACGGCGACCTCGCCGAGGGCTACTACGTCAAGCCCACGGTGTTCGAGGGGACGAACGACATGCGGGTCTTCCAGGAGGAGATCTTCGGGCCGGTGGTCTCGGTGACCCGGTTCGGGGACTACGCCGAGGCCCTGCAGATCGCCAACGACACCCTCTACGGACTCGGTGCGGGCGTCTGGTCGAGGAACGGGAACGTGGCCTACCGTGCGGGCCGCGAGATCCAGGCCGGCCGTGTCTGGGTGAACAACTACCACGCGTACCCGGCCGGAGCGGCGTTCGGTGGGTACAAGTCCTCGGGCATCGGGCGGGAGAACCACGCCATGATGCTGGACCACTACCAGCAGACCAAGAACCTGCTGGTGAGCTACTCGGAGTCCAAGCTCGGGTTCTTCTAGGACCCGGCCGTGACCGTCGAAGCCTCGGTGGTCATCCCCGGCGAGACCTTCTCGCGGGTGGCCCTCACCGACACCGCCGTCGAGCTCCTCGAGCTGCTGTGGACCGTGCACGGTCCCCTGATGTTCCACCAGTCCGGGGGGTGCTGCGACGGTTCCTCGCCGATGTGCTTCCCCGCGGGCGAGTTCATCACGGCGGAGGCCGACATCCTCCTCGGCGTCCTCGACCTCGGCAGCGGGCGGGGTGGGCGGTCCGCGGACGGTGCATCCGGTGGGGGCGGGGAACGACTGATCGAGTTCTGGATGTCGCGGGAGCAGTTCGAGTACTGGCGCCACACGCACCTCACGGTGGACGTGGTGCAGGGGCGGGGGAGCGGGTTCTCGGTGGAGGCCCCGGAGGGCAAGCGGTTCCTCATCCGCTCGAGGATGCTGCAGTAGCACGGACCGGTGCCGGAACCGTGCGCGGGGAGGCCGGAGGGCATCCTTCCCGTGGGTCGGCCGCGGCGTCCGGACACCTCTTCCGCCCGGTGCCCGGCGGCGGGGCCGACCCGTCCGACGCCGGCTAGCGGTTCACGCCGGACATGTCCTCGTACCGCTCGCCCACCGGTGCCGCCACGGCGTCGAGCTGCTCGAGCTGCGTGGAGGTCAGGACGAGCTCGGCGGCCCCGACGTTCTCCTCGAGGTACCGGACCTGCTTGGTGCCGGGGATCGGCGTGATGCCCTCGCCCTGGGCCAGGAGCCAGGCCAGCGCCACCTGACCGGGGGTGGCTCCGAGCTGACCGGCCACGTCGTCGACCTGCTCCACGATCCGGATGTTGGTCTGCAGGTTCTCCCCCGCGAAGCGCGGGTTGTTGCGGCGGAAGTCCGATGCGTCGAGCTGGTCCACGGAGCGGATGGTGCCGGTCAGGAAGCCCCTGCCCAGGGGTGAGTACGGGACGAAGCCGATGCCGAGTTCGCGGACCAGGGGGAGCAGTTCCTCCTCCGGGTCCCGGCTCCACAGCGAGTACTCGGTCTGCAGTGCCGTGACCGCGTGCACGGCGTGGGCCCGCCGGATGGTCCCGGGGGCCGCTTCGGAGAGGCCGATGTGCCGGATCTTGCCCTCCTGTACGAGGTCCGCCAGCGCGCCCATGGTGTCCTCCACCGGAACGGCGGGGTCCATCCGGTGCTGGTAGTACAGGTCCACGTGGTCCGTACCGAGCCGCCGGAGCGAACCCTCGAGCGAGAGGCGTACGTTCTCGGCGCTCCCGTCGAGCCCCATGGCGTCCCCGGCCGTGTGACGGATGGTGCCGAACTTGGTGGCGATGACGACGTCGTCCCTCCGGCCCTTCAGCGCCCGGCCCAGGAGCTCCTCGTTGGCATAGGGCCCGTACATCTCCGCCGTGTCGAAGAAGGTGACGCCGAGCTCCAGGGCCCGGTGGAGGGTCCTGGTAGCGCCGGCGTCGTCCTGGCCGCTCCCGGTGTAGAACGCGGACATGCCCATGCAGCCGAGGCCCAGCTGCGAGACGTCGAGGCCGGGGCCGAGGGTGGTGGTTCTCATGGTGACCGCCTTGATCGAGATCGGATGACCCGGCCAGCGTACGCCGCGTCGGCACGGTGGTGGCATGGTGGTCGAGGAAGTATGCATGTTGCACGGTGTGCAATTTCAGCCCTACGCTGGGACCGTGCCGAGGACACCAGTGCGCTCCGAGCCGTTGGGCCGTCGTGAGCAGAACAAGATGGACACCCGCCGTGCGATCGCGGACGCCGCTTTCGACCTCGCGCGCACCGTGGGGCCGGGTGCCTTCACGGTGGACCAGATCGCCGAACGCGCAGGGGTCTCGCGCCGCACGTTCTTCAATTACTTCCACAGCGCCGAGGAGGCCCTGACCGTACGCACGGACAGCTTCCTCGAGCTGGCCATCCAGGTGTTCGCCACCCTGCCGCCGGACGAACCGCTGTTCGACTCGATGATCAGCTGCTTCACCGAGACCACCCGGATGGAGGGACTCGCGCAGCACGGCGAGCTATTCCGGATGGCCGAGGGCAACCCGGACCTGCTGCGCGCGCAACTCCACTCCTGGGAGCGCGCGGAGGGGCGGATCGTAGATGCGCTGCGTGGACGTCTCGGGTCCGGCGCCTCCACCCTCTACCTCACCGCGATCGTGGGTTGCGTGCTTTCCTGCACCAAGGCCGCGTTGCGGGACTGGGCGGCCGCCCCGCAGTCCGGTGACCACTCGGGCGCCGAGCTCGAATCGCGGATCCTCGCAGCGCTGTCCATGCTGCGCGACGGCTTCCCCGACCCGGCAGCCGGGTCGGATCTTCCCACCCCGACCTCCTGATCGCCCGCCCCTTCTTCCTCCGAGGACTCCTCCATGGCTTTTCTGCTCTACCGGCTCGGCTCGTTCGCGGTGCGGATGCGCTGGTGGGTGATCTCCGCATGGCTCGTCATCATGCTCGCCGTGGGTGGTGCCGCCGTGGCGTTCTCCGGCACCCTCACCAACAACTTCACCATCCCCGGTACCGAGTCGCAGCGGATCTCGGACCGCCTGCGCGACGAGCTCCCGGACGCCGTGGGAGGGACCGGGACCGTGGTGTTCTCCACGAGCGACGACGCCGCCTTCACCGACGAGCAGCAGGACGCCATCCAGGCGGCGCTCGCGGACATCGCGGACCTCGACGGAGTGCGTGGAGTGGTGGACCCGTTCGAGGTCTCGGACCAAGTGGCCTCGGGGCGTGCGGACCTGGAATCCGGGCGCGCAGAGCTCGATGCCAGCGAGGAGCAGCTGACCGCCGGTGAGGAACAGCTGGAGCAGGGGCAGGCCCAGCTCGACGAGCAGCGCAGCCGGTTCGACCAGGCGCAGGGCTCGTTGCCGGCGGATCAGCGCGCCGCGACGGAGCAGCAGCTCCCCCAGGGACAGGCCCAGCTCGACGCCAGCAGCGAGGAGCTCGAGCAGGGGCGTGAGCAGCTCGACGCCGGCCGGGCCGAACTCGATCTCGCCGCGCGTCAGCTGGATGCCTCCTCAGGGGTCAGCATCCTGTCCGAGGACGGCAGCGCCGCTGCGGCGAGTGTCCAGTTCGAGCAGCAGATCGACGCCGTTCCGCCGTCCCTGCGTGAGGAGGTCCAGGACGAGGCCGCCGCCGTGGAGTCCGCCGGCGTGAGCGTGGACTTCAGCCGCGAGATCGTCGAGGACATCTCCGGTCTCGCCGGCGCCACCGAGATCCTCGGCATCGTCGTGGCCGCGATCGTGCTGGTGGTCATGCTGGGTACGCTGGTGGCCGCCGGGCTACCGCTCCTCATGGCGCTGGTGGGCGTGGGGGTGGGTGTGGGCGTCACCTTCGCCCTGTCCGGGGTGATCGAGCTGAACAGCGTCTCCCCGGTGCTGGCGCTCATGCTCGGACTCGCGGTGGGCATCGACTACTCCCTGTTCATCGTGAACCGTCACCGGACCCAGCTCCTGCATGGGATGGAGCTGGAGGAATCCATCGCCCGGGCCACCGGTACGTCCGGGAACGCGGTGATGTTCGCGGGCATCACCGTGGTCGTCGCGCTGGCGGCACTGGCTGTGCCGGGGCTGCCGTTCCTCACCATCATGGGACTCTCCGCCGCCGGCACGGTGGCTGCGGCCGTCCTCGTGGCACTGACCCTCACACCTGCCCTGCTGGGCCTGATCGGCAGGCGGCTGATCTCGAAGCGGCGCTGGGCGCGGCAGGAGCACGGGCCCAGGCACTCCGCAGCCGTACCGCAGGAGACGGGAAGCGGGGTGTCCGCGGCGGACACCCGGGCGGCCGCCGGATCGGGCTGGGGCGGACTGGTCACCCGGAAACCCGTGCTCACGGTGCTCGCGGGTGTGATCGCCCTCGGTGTGGTGGCGATCCCCGCCACCCAGCTCCGGGTGGGCCTGCCCGACGGCGGCAGCGAGCCCACGGACTCCACCGCCTTCCGGGCCTACAGCACAGTGGGGGACAGGTTCGGCGCCGGGACCAACGGTCCACTGATCGTCGTCGGTTCCCTACCGGAGACGGCGGACGACGCCGAGCTCACCGCCCTGCAGCTCGACGTCAACGACCTCCTCCTGGACGTCCCCGACGTGGCGGCCAGTGTTCCCGCCACCGTGAGCGAGGACGGCCGGACCGCGATCTTCCAGGTGATCCCGGAGGAGGGGCCATCCAGTGAGAGCACCGAGAACCTGGTACGGGCCCTCCGGGACTCCTCCGACGAGTTCGAGGCGGAGACCGGGGTGGCCATCTCGGTCACCGGGCAGACCGCGGCGAACATCGACGTCTCGGCCAAGCTCTCGGAAGCGCTGCCCCTGTATCTCGGTATCGTGGTGGGCCTCTCGCTGATCCTGCTCCTGCTCGTGTTCCGCTCCGTCCTCGTCCCGCTGATCGCCACCGCGGGGTTCCTGCTCTCCCTCCTGGCGAGCTTCGGCGCCACGGTGGCCATCTATCAGTGGGGGTGGCTGAGCGCCGTCTTCGGGGTGACGAACCCCGGACCCATCCTGAGCTTCCTGCCGATCATCCTGATCGGTGTGCTGTTCGGCCTGGCGATGGACTACCAGATGTTCCTGGTCTCCGGCATGAGGGAGGCCCACGTCCACGGCGACGACCCGAGGGCGGCCGTACGCATCGGGTTCAGCCACGGTGCCCGGGTGGTCACCGCGGCGGCCATCATCATGGTGTCCGTGTTCGCCGGATTCGTGTTCTCGCACCTGTCCATGGTGCGGCCCATCGGTTTCGGTCTGGCGTTCGGTGTGCTGCTGGACGCGTTCGTGGTGCGCATGACCCTGGTCCCGGCCACCATGTACCTGCTGGGTGAGCGTGCCTGGTGGCTGCCGGCGTGGCTGGACCGGATCCTGCCGGACGTCGACGTGGAGGGCGCCAAGCTCCTCCGCGACGAGGTGGAACAGGAGAAGGTCCCGGTCTGAGCGAACGTGGTGCGGTCGGGTTCCGCCGACCCGGCCGGGCTGCTAGTGGGTCCGGGACTCGTGGACCTGCTCCGCGAGCCAGCTCCGCGCGGGACCCTCGGTCTCGAAGTACCCCACGGGGAAGGCGGGGCGGTAGAGCTCGACGTACAGCTCGATCAGCGCCCGGTCCAGGATCGAGGGGCCTACGAGTCCCACTGCGCTCAGCGGGGCACCGGAGGCGAACCGGGCCAGTGCCTGCTGGTCGAGGGATGCCATCCCGTTGAGGAACATGAGCAGGTGCACCCGGTGTCCGGGCAGTGTCGCGCGGATCGACCCGATCAGGAGATCGGCATCCTGCGCCTGCATCACGATCTCCGGCGACCACCGTGCGCAGACCAGCGGTCCACGCTCCAGCACCACGGAGAAGCGCTCCCTCGGTGAAATCATGTGCCGCCCCCGTCCCAGAGGAAGTCTAGTGACCCGTGGGCGTTCTCCGACGTCAGGCGCGCTGTACGGTCCGGGACGATCCGCGCTACGCGCCGAGGTAGCGTCCGGGTCGATGGTTGAGGGCCAGCACCAGGTTCAGGAGCACCGCTCCCACCGCGGAGAGGAGCACGGCCGACGGGGCGACGACGGCGAAGGCGGCGAGGACGATCATCGTGTCGAGGACCATCTGCACGTACCCCGCGCGCCAGCCCAGCCGCTCCTGCAGGATGAGCGCCAGGATGTTGAAACCCCCCAGGCTGGCATTGTGTCGGAAGAGGATCAACAGACCCACCCCGGCAAGCATGTTCCCGGCGAGCGCGGCGTACAGCGGGTCCGGGGCCAACCCGCCGAGAGCGTACGGGTGCAGGTAGGAGAGCGCGGAGACCAGGGCCACGGCGGTGATCGTCCTGAGGGTGAAGCCCCAGCCCTTCTTCCAGACGGCCAGGGCGAAGAACGGGATGTTCACCGCGAGGAAGAGGGCGCTGAAGGGAAGCGTGCCCGTGTAGCTCAGGAGCAGCGCGAGTCCCGCGGTACCACCGGTCACCGCGGCGCTCGTCTTGAGCAGGAACAGTCCGAGGGACACGGTGAAGGTACCGGTGATGATGCCGAGCACGTTCTCGAGGGCCGAGTGGCGGACGATCGTCTCCGCGGTGGCGAGGCGCGGGGTGGTAGTACTCATGGCCGAAAAGTATCACCGGAGGCGGGCAGGGGACGAGCCGGGGTCCCGTGCTGCACCGGACCCGTGGCCTCGGACCGGCGGCGCCCGCAGTTCCCGGAGCTAGCGGACCGGTACGGGTCTCTGCTCCGGCACCGGCGCCGGCGCAGGATCCCCCACCGAGGCCAGCCAGGCCTGGGCGTCCGTCACGTCCTCGAAGTACCGGGTCCTGCTACGGGACTGGGTGATGAAGGCCGCGATCACGCGGTCCACGGGGTCGTTGCCCACGAGCCCGATCGGTCCGAGGTGCCGGTACTGCAGCAGTGCCGTGCGGGCCGGCAGGGTGATGTGCCTGATGAGGCCGAGATGGATGAGGATCGGGACCGCGGTCCAGCCGGGGACGTGGGTGAGGGTGTTGGCGAGGACGTCCAGCTCCGCCGGTCCGATGACCACGCCGGGTCGCCAGCGGATCTCGATGGTTGCAGCGACGCGCTCGAGTACGAAATCCTCCACGGCGGGCCCTTCTCCCGTGACACCCACACGTGCGGGGTGTCGTTGGGAGCAGTCTCGCACCGCACGGCCCGGACACCCAAGCACTCCGGTGCCCCTCGCGCTGGCGCACCCGGTACCGGAGCGCGTAGAACTGCAGCATGGCAACGAACGGGAACGACCCACGGACACATCCCGCAGGGCATCCGGTGACACCGGTGGTGTCACCCTTCGACGCGAGTACCACGGCCTCCGAGGTGATCCGCGGGATCGATCTCGGTGGGAAGCGGGCCGTGGTCACCGGGGCGTCGTCGGGGATCGGGGTGGAGACGGCACGGGCCCTGGCGGAGGCCGGGGCGGAGGTGACGCTCGCCGTCCGGGACGTGGGGGCGGGACGGCGGGTGGCCGGGCAGATCGAGGCCTCCGTTCCCGGCGCCCGCGCGCTCACGGCGGAACTCGACCTCTCGGTGCTCTCCTCCGTGGACCGCTTCACCGCAGCGTGGCAGGGCCCGTTGCACATCCTGGTCAACAACGCGGGCGTGATGCTCACCCCGGAACAGCGCACCGTGGACGGCTGGGAACTGCAGTTCGCCACGAACCACCTGGGACACTTCGCTCTGGCCGTCGGGCTGCACCGGGCACTCGCACGGGCGTCCGGTGCGCGGATCGTCTCGGTGAGCTCCAGCGGGCACGGCAACTCGGGCATCAGGTTCGACGACCTGTTCTTCCGGCACGGACCCTACGACGCCGGGCAGGCGTACGGGCAGTCGAAGACCGCCAACGTGCTGTTCGCCGTGGAGGCCTCCCGCCGCTGGGCGGCCGACGGCATCCTCGCCAACGCCGTGATGCCCGGGGGGATCTGGACCAATCTGCAGCGGCACTGGGATCCTGCGGTGCTGGCCGCGACCAAGGCGCAGGTGGCGGCGTCCGGCTTCTCGGCCAAGACCCCGGAGCAGGGTGCCGCCACGTCGGTGTTCGCCGCGGTGTCACCACTGCTCGACGGCGTGGGCGGGCGCTACCTCGAGGACTGCCAGGAGGCCCGCCGGGTCCCGGAGATCATCAACGGCCTGTACGGGGTGATGGATCACGCCCTCGACCCGGTGACCGCCGAGCGGTTGTGGGACGTCTCGCTCGAACTGGTCGCGGCAGCGCGCCGGTAGTCGGGCGGGAGCAACCCCACCGCACGCACAACAGGGCGGACCCGGAAGGGTCCGCCCTGTTGCCCGTAGTGCCGCAGGTCCCTAGTAGAGGGCCGCCTCCGACTCCGTGGCCGGCGTCTCGCCGGAGCCGAGTTCGGCACCGAGCTTCGCGCCGAGTTCAGCGTCGACGTTGGTCCAGTACTGCACGGCGCGGGCCCGGATCTCGGCGCTCTGCACACCGCCCACGGCACCGGTGATGGTCTCGAGGAAGCGGGCACGCTGGGCGTCGTCGAACACCTCGCGGTACAGCGTCCCGGCCTGGCCGAAGTCGTCGTCCTCGGCGTGCAGCGAGTGCGCCGCGCGGACCAGGTCGCCGTCGTTCTCCCACCCGCCGTGCGCACCGTACTGCGCGGGATCAGCCGCGGGGCCGCCCACGGAGTTCGGCGCGTAGACAGGGGTGGACGCGGAGTTGAAGGAGTAGCGGGCCGCGCCGTCCTTCGAGTAGTTGCGCACCTCGCTCTTCGGCATGTTCACGGGCAGCTGCGCGTGGTTGGTGCCCACGCGGTAGCGGTGTGCGTCCGCGTAGGAGAAGATGCGGGCCTGCAGCATGCGGTCTGGGCTCGCTGCGATGCCTGGCACGAAGTTCGACGGCGCGAACGTGGCCTGCTCGATCTGCGCGAAGTAGTTCTCCGGGTTGCGGTTCAGCGTGAGCCTGCCCACCGGGATCAGCGGGTAGTCGCCCTGCGGCCACACCTTCGTGAGGTCGAACGGGTTGAAGCGGTAGTCCTTGGCGTCGTCGTAGGGCATGATCTGGACCTTGAGGTCCCAGCTCGGGTGGTTGCCGCGTCCGATGTTCTCCGAGAGGTCGCGCAGGTGGTGGTCGGCGTCGGACCCGGCGAGCGCCTCGGCCTCGTCCACCGTGAGCGTCTCGTGGCCCTGGTTGGACTTGAAGTGGTATTTGATCCAGAACTTCTCGTCCATGTCGTTGATCCACATGAAGGTGTGCGAGCCGTACCCGTTCATGGTGCGCCATGAGTTCGGCAGACCACGGTCACCCATGAGCCAGGTGACCTGGTGGGCGGACTCGGGGCTGAGGGTCCAGAAGTCCCACTGCATGTCGGCGTCGCGGAGGTTGGTGCCGGGGAGGCGCTTCTGCGAGTGGATGAAGTCGGGGAACTTGATGCCGTCGCGGATGAAGAACACCGGGGTGTTGTTGCCCACGAGGTCGTAGTTGCCCTCGGAGGTGTAGAACTTGAGCGCGAAGCCGCGGGGGTCGCGCCAGGTGTCGGGGGAGCCCTGCTCGCCGGCCACGGAGGAGAAGCGCAGGAGGGTCTCCGTCGTCGTCCCGGGCTGGAAGAGCGCGGCACGCGTGTACATGCTGACGTCCGAGGTGGTCTCGAACACGCCGAAGGCCCCGCCGCCCTTGGCGTGGACCACGCGCTCGGGGACGCGCTCGCGGTTGAACTGGGCGAGCTTCTCGATCAGGTAGTGATCGGTCAGCGGGATGACGCCGTCGCGGCCGAGGGCGGCCGAGTTGCCGTCGTCGATCACGGGCGCGCCGGACTGGGTGGTACTGAAGTTGGACATTGTTCTCCTGTTGCTAGCTACTGACGGAATGAGGTTCTGGGGTCGCCGCCCGGCAGTCGTCGCACAGGCCCTGGTACATGACCTCCGCGATGCGGATGGTCATGCGCCGGGCGCCGGGCGACCACTCGGGGGTGAGGCAGGGGGCATGTCCCACGGCGCAGTCCACGTCCTCGATCCGGCCGCACCCGGTGCAGATCGCGTGGTGGTGGTTGTCCCCCACGCGGGTCTCGTACCGGGCGGGGGAGTGCGGCGTCTCGATGCGCCGGAGGAGGCCGAGCCCGGTCAGGTCCGCCAGGACCACGTAGACGGACTGCACCGTGATCTGCGGCAGCTCGGCACGGACGGCGGCGACGGCGTCGTCGGCGGTGGAGTGCGGGTGCTGTCCGACGGCGGCCAGGACGGCCAGGCGCTGACGGGTGACGCGGCGCCCGGAGGTGCGCAGTGCTGCGGACCACCGGGCCTCGTGGGCCTCCGGGGTCGATGCTGTGGGCGTCATGCCCCCAGTAAAGCAGTAATCAAGAGTTGTTCATAATAGGAGCGGGTGGTCGAGTGTCCCGCAGGTCCACCGCACTGGGTACCGTGGAGGGCGTGAACGTTCTGAAGCGGGCCTGGGCCTGGGTGCTGGACTACGCCTACGTTGGGTACTGGCAGGTCCACGGGTTCCTGCACCGCGCCGATCCAGGGCAGTACCTGGTCCCCGAGCAGGAGGGCGCCGCCGTGAAGCCGCCGGTGCTGCTCATCCCCGGGATCTACGAGACGTGGCAGTTCATGCAGCCCGTGGCCGAGCACCTGTACCGGGCGGGGCATCCCATCCACGTGGTGCAGAAGCTCGGCTACAACCGCGGCAGCGTGGCGTCGATGGCACAGCTCGCCGCGGGGTACCTGGAGGAGCACGGGCTCACGGACGTGATCGTCGTGGCGCACAGCAAGGGCGGGCTGATCGGCAAGTACCTCCTCGCCTCGTCCACCACCCGCTCGCGCATCACCTGCCTCGTGGCCGTCAACACGCCGTTCTCGGGCTCCGTCTACGCGGAGCTATTCATCCTGCCCAGCATCCGGGCCTTCTCGCCGCGCAATCCTGCGCTGCGCGAGCTGCAGGCCGCCTCCGAGGTCAACTCGCGCATCACCTCGATCTACAGCCGGTTCGATCCCCACATCCCCGGGGGGAGCTTCGTGAGCGGTGCGCGGAACGTCCGGTTGGACACCATGGGCCACTTCCGGCCGATCGGGGACCGCCGCGTGCTCGAGGAGATCGACCGCGCCATCGCCGCCGGGGAGTACGACGGCGGGTAGGCCGACCGCGCGTCGCCGCGACCGGCCGCCACAGCCGGATCACCACCGGAACACAGCGGGAATACGGCCCGAGCGGGTGCGGTTGTGACCGGCGAGGCCCGACGACGCGCCGTCCTACCGCCCCCGTACCGGAAGAGCCCCGATGTCCCTGAGCACCGAATCCATCCCGACGATGCGCACCGCGAGCACCAGCGCCCCGATCGTGACCGAGCTGGCCGAGCGCTGGAGCCCCCGCTCCTTCGATCCCGAGGCCACCGTCTCGGACGCGCAGCTCACCGCACTCCTCGAGGCCGCACGGTGGGCGCCGTCGGCCAGCAACCACCAGCCCCGCCGCTTCGTCGTCGCCACGCGCGGCACCCACGAGTTCGACATCCTCGTGGACGCGCTGATCGGTTTCAACGCCGCCTGGGCGCACAACGCCTCGGCGCTGATCGTCGGCATCGCGGAGACCTCCACCGTGGAGGGGGACAAGCGCCCCTACGCCGCGTACGACCTCGGGCAGGCGATCGCCCACCTCAGCGTGCAGGCGCACGCCGAGGGTCTCCACACCCACCAGATGGCCGGCGTCCAGTGGGACAAGATCGTGGCCGCCTTCGATCTCACGGAGAACCTCGAGCCCCTCGTGGTCACCGCCGTCGGTACGGTGGCCGCCGCCGAGCTCCTCCCCGAGGCACTGGCCGAGCGCGAGACCGCCGAACGCACCCGTCTGTCGCTCGACGAGCTGGTGCTCTCCCGCAGCTGAACCACGCGGTTGTCCCGGCGACGGTCCTGCAGGGCGGGAGACCGTTGCCGGGGTGAACCAATGCGCGGCTAGACTTCCCCCGTGCCCCGCCTCCTCGCCGACATCACCCCGCTGAAGGAGAGCCCGGCCTTCCGCCGTCTCTACATCGGCACCTCGCTCTCGGCCATCGGCACGCAGCTCACCCTCGTGGCGGTGAGCCTGCAGATCTACGCCATCACGCAGTCCACCCTCAGCGTCGGGCTGCTGAGCCTGTTCGCGCTGGTGCCCCTCGTCGTCGCCGGCCTCTACGGCGGGGCCGCCGCCGACGCACAGGACCGCCGGAAGGGGGCCCTCTACTCCGGAGCGGCCCTGTGGGTCACTACCATGCTGATCGCCGTCCAGGCCTGGATCGGTCTCGACCGCGTGGGCGTGCTCTACGCACTGATCGCCGTGCAGTCCGGTGCTGCCGGCATCAACCAGCCCACCCGGAGCTCGATCATCCCGCGCCTGGTACGGCGTGAGCTGCTGCCGGCCGCCAACGCCCTGAGCATGATCACCTACGGTCTCGCCTTCACCGTCGGCCCCCCGCTCGCGGGCGTGCTGGTGGCGCAGGTGGGCTACGCCTGGACGTACACGGTCGACGTCGTCCCCTTCCCCTCCGCGCTGGGGGCCCTGTTCCGGCTGCCCCCGCCGCCGCCGGAGGCCCCCCCCCGCCGCGCGGGCCTGGCCACCGTGCTCGAGGGGTTCCGCTTCCTCGGCACGCGTCCGAACATCCGCATGACCTTCGTCCTCGACCTCATCGCCATGATCACCTCCCAGCCCCGGGCGCTGCTGCCCGCCGTCGGCGCCGTGCTGATCGGCGGGGGAGAGCTGACCGTGGGGATCCTCCTGGCCTCCAGCGCCTTCGGCTCGGTGCTGGCAGGACTCTTCTCCGGGCCGCTGGGTCATGTCCACCGTCAGGGACTCGCCGTGATCTGGTCCATCGCGGGCTGGGGTGCCTCCGTGGCGGGGTTCGGCTGCGTGGTGGTCATGGCCGGGTCCTCCGCGCTGCCGGTGCCGGGTGAGGGCGAGCTCTCGCTCTGGGTGCTGCCCGCAGCGCTCTGCCTGGTGTTCGCCGGGATCGCCGACTCCGTGAGCAGCGTGTTCCGCAACACCATCCTGCAGTCGGCCACCCCCGACGCGATGCGCGGACGGCTCCAGGGCGTGTTCATCGTCGTCGTCGCCGGCGGCCCCCGGCTCGGCGACTTGGCGGCCGGCGGGCAGGCCACCTGGCTGGGCGAGGGGGGGACCGCCGTCGTGGGTGGCCTCGCCTGCATCGTGCTGGTGCTCGCGGTGGCACGCTGTCAGCCGCGCTTCCGGCAGTACGATTCCCGCACCCCCGAGCCCTGAGCAATCCCCGGGCCCGTCCCGATCCCCGCTGCGGCACCCCCGTACGATGAGAGGAACAGGCCGCCCGGTACCCGCGTTGTAGTAGTTGTCGTAGATGGTCGGGCAGGTCCCGGTCGTCGTCAGCGCAAGGAGTTGCCACAGTGCACAACCATTTCAACGGTGCCAAGACGGCGTTGTTGTTCGGCGCCCTCATGGGGATCTTCCTGGTCTTCGGTGCCCTGATCGCCGGGGCCACCGGCAGTTCGGCGTTCATCTGGCTCTTCGCCCTCTTCGGGGTGGGCTCCATCGCGTACAGCTACTGGAACAGCGACAAGATCGCGATCCGCAGCATGCAGGCCGTGGAGGTCACGGAGCAGCAGGCGCCGGCCATGTACCGGATCGTCCGCGAGCTGAGCGCCCGGGCCGACAAACCCATGCCGCGGCTCTACGTCTCACCCACCATGGCCCCCAACGCTTTCGCCACCGGCCGCAACCCGGAGAACTCCGCGGTGTGCTGCACGCAGGGCATCCTGCAGCTGCTGGACGAGCGCGAGCTCCGCGGGGTCCTCGGCCACGAGCTCATGCACGTGTACAACCGGGACATCCTCACCGGCTCCATCGCCGCGGCGGTTGCCGGCGTGATCACCTCGGTGGCCCAGGTGTTCGCCTTCACGGGCATGATGGGTGGCAACCGGAACCAGGGCGGCAACCCGATCGCCGCCCTGCTGATGGCTCTCCTCGCCCCGCTGGCGGCGGGTCTCGTGCAGTCCGCGATCGGCCGGACGCGCGAGTACGACGCCGACGAGGACGGCGCGATCCTCACCGACGACCCGCTGGCGCTCGCCTCCGCCCTGCGGAAGCTCGAGAGCGGTACGCAGCGCAGCCCCCTCCCGCAGGACCAGCGCCTCGTGAACACCTCCCACCTGATGATCGCCAACCCGTTCCGCGGCGGCGGCATGAGCAAGTTGTTCGCCACCCATCCGCCCATGGCCCAGCGCATCGCGCGGCTCGAGGGCATGGCGGGCCGGCCGCTGCGCTGACCACCCTCCTGCACGACGACGGCGGCCCCACCTTCGGAAGGTGGGGCCGCCGTCGTGTGCCCGGGGTGTGCGAAGAACTCAGCGCATGTTCACGAACTGCAGGTCCGCTTCCTCGAACTTCCTCAGCAGGGCCATGGTGTCCTGGAGATCGTCGCGGGACTTGGAGCTCACGCGCAGCTCGTCGCCCTGGATCTGCGACTTGACGCCCTTGGGGCCTTCATCGCGGATGAGCTTGTTGATCTTCTTCGCCACGTCCTGGGCGATCCCCTCCTTGATGGAGGTCTCGAGGCGGAACTCCTTGCCCGAGGCGTAGGGCTCGCCGGTGTCCAGGGACTTCAGCGAGATGCCCCGCTTGATCATCTTGGACTGCAGGACGTCGAGGACCGCCAGCACGCGCTCCTCGGAGTTCGCCTTCATGAGGATGTTCTCGCCGCTGAAGTCCACCTCGGCACCGACCCCCTTGAAGTCGTACCGCTGGGCGATCTCCTTCTGGGCCTGGTTCAGCGCGTTGGCCACCTCCTGCTTGTCCACTTTGCTCACGACGTCGAACGTGGATTCACTCGCCACGATGCCTCCTCGGCTGGTTGGGATTCTCGCCCTCCAGCGTATCGGAACAGCTTCTCCCCGTTACCGGGTTCACAGCGGCTGGACAGCAAGTACAGGGCGCCTGTTCACCGAGGGCTGCCACGGTGGGAACTCCGAGACACTCCGAGCAGGGAGAAGCATCATGACCGATCGACCCCGCCGCCACTACCGGATCAGGAGGGCCCTCGCCGGGTCCTTCCTCGCAGCGGCTGCGGCGGCGTCGCTGAGCGGTGTGCCGGCGCAGGCCGCGGACGCGTCCCCGCTGACGAGCGTGTCCGATCCGGCTCCGGACACCCTCACCGAATCGAGTGCGGAACGGGGGCCTCTCGCGTACACGGCACCCTCTCCACAGGCGCGACTGGACGGGGTGCGGTCCGAGCTGGATCAGGCGGTGCTGCTCCGGCTGGTGACGCCCGAGCAGGCGGACGGTTTCTACGCGCAGCTCGAACGCAGGGTGGCTGCGGGGCTGTGACGTCCCGCCGATTCGTCACCGGCGGGGTTTGTCTGTAAAGTTGTCTTGCCCGCGCTTGCTGCGGGTGGTCTTCCTGTGAAGACGTTCGGCAGATTACCCGAGCGGCCAAAGGGGGCTGACTGTAAATCAGCTGGCAACGCCTACGGGGGTTCGAATCCCTCATCTGCCACTCGCCGGTTATGGCGGGGAACTTGGACCCACTGGGATCTCTTCGGAGCTCCCGGTGGGTCTTTTCGTTACTCGGTCATCACCCTCGTGCGCAGCAGCAGCGGTGCCGCACGGTCCATTCTGGCAACGGCCACGGTGAACACCCGGTAGTCTTCACTGCCGTAGTGCTCCTCCACCTGATCTGACGGGAACCGATGTCCGTGACCACCTCGTACGGCGACCACCGGGGCCGCAGGGCCTCCGCCGAGCAGTGACCGCTTCCAGCACCGCCGCGTCCACCCTGGTGGTCATCCCCGCATTCGGTTCCCCGGAGCTGACGGACGCCGTCGTCGGTGACCTGTGCCGCGACGGGAGCGATCTCGACCCGACCGTCCGCATCGTGGTGGTGGACAACGCCGGTGACTACGTCCTCCCGCAGGGGAACATCTCCGTCCACCGCCCGGGGCGCAACCTGCGCTGGATCGGCGCCGCGAACTGGGCCCTGCAGACGTCGGCACGCGACGGGCACGAGGTCTGCGTGGTGCTGAACAATGACGTCCGCCTCTCGTCCGGGTTCCTCGACGGACTGCTCGCGCCGTTCGCCGCCGAGGACGATGTCGCACTCGCGGCGGCCTGCTACGACGACTTCTGGCTCCACCAGCGGGCCCGCACGATCCCGCCCACCGCCGCCGAGTACGTCCCGCGCGAGGTGCTCCGCGACGTCGACTTCTGCGACGGCACCGCCATCGCGTTCGCCGTACCCGCGATCGTCGAGCTGGGAGGGCTCGACGAGGCGACCTTCACCCGGCACGGCTACGGCGCGGACATCGACCTGGCCATCCGGGTGCGTGCGGCCGGCCTGCGGTGCGTGGTCACGGAGCGCGCCTACGTCTCGCACCTGCGGCGGCAGACCATGAACCGGACCGGCCAGAGCTCGGAGGACAACCGGGCGGAGATCCTGCGCGGCCTGGACGCCAAGTGGGGCGAGGGGTGGCGGGCCGACGTCGGGCTCGGACCGGGATCATTCCCGGCCCACAACGTCGGCAGCGGCGCGTCCTGGTACCTGACACCTCCGGCATGACGAGCAGCTCCGGCACATCCCCGGGACGGATCGTCTACGCGGGGTTCGCCACCGCCCACCACAGCGGCGGGGTGCACGTGATGACCCAGCACGTCCGGCTGCTCCGCGATGCCGGGTACGAGGCCTGGTTGTGGCTGCCCGACCCGGCGAACCGCACCGACTGGATCGCCGACGACGTACCGATGCTGTTCGGCGCCACCACCCCGATGGGCGCCCACGACCTCCTGGTACTGCCGGAGACGCCTACCGTCCAGGGGCGCGACCCGGCACCCGGGGGCCGCAAGGTCGTCTTCAACCAGAACCACTTCTACACCTTCGCCGCCGGCGCCCCCGGCGAGGACTTCCCGGGCTGGTCACCCGCGCCGGCCGTCTGGGCGGTGTCCGCGGAGAGTCGCGACGTGCTGGCCGCCGCGCTGCCCGGCCTGCCGGTGAGCGTGGTGCCCAACCCGGTGGACGGCGAGCTGTTCACCCCCCGCAGGACCGACCGGCTGCGGGTGAGCTGGTTCCCGAAGAAGCGGCCCCGGGAGGCCTCGCTGCTGAAACGGCTGCTGGCCGGCGATCCACGGCTCGCGGGGGTCGAGCTGGTGGAACTGGTGCAGGCCCCGCGGACGGAGGTGGCCTCCACGCTGGGGAGCTCGGCGGTCTTCGTCGCGCTCGGGCACACCGAGAGCTTCGGTCTGCCGGTCGCCGAGGCGCTGGCGTCGGGCTGCCTCGTGGTCGGCTACGACGGCGGCGGCGGCCACGAACTGTTCGAGGCACCCGGAGCATGGCGGGTCCCGGACCAACGGCCGCTGCTCGTCCGCGACCAGGTGGCGGACCTGATCGGGAACCTGGACTCCCTGGCGCCGGTGCGCACCGAGAACCGTCGCTGGGTGCTCGAGCGCTACCCGTCCGCCCGGACGGGTGCGGCGCTGCAGGAGGCGGTCGCCTCCGCATGGCCCCGGCCCGGCACCGACACGGTCGCCGTGCACCCGGCCGCCTGGCTCGACACCCTCGGCCCGAACTTCACGGCATTCGCCTGAGAGCTGCCTCGGCCCTGGAGCAGGCACCCGCTCGAGGGCTCAGCCGGCATTCCTCACGACGTTGACGAGTTCCTCGCCCGCCACGTACTTGCGTACCTGCTCATTGACCAGTGCGAAGGCCCGCGGCCCGGACTGCGCCACGGAGCCGGCCGCGTGCGGGGTGATGATCAGGTTCGGTGCCGTCCACAGCGGGTGGCCATCGGGCAGCGGCTCCGGCTCCATCACGTCCAGGGCGGCACGCAGCCGACCGGACGTCAGCTCCGCGAGCAGTGCCGCGGTGTCCACGACCTTGCCGCGCGCCACGTTCACCAGCAGGGCGCCGTCGGGCATCCGGGACAGGAACCCGGCATCCACGAGCCCGGTGGTCTCCTCCGTGAGCGGGACGGTCAGCACCACCACATCTGCCTCGGGCAGCAGGTCCGGCAGCTCCGAGGTGGCGTGGATACCCTCGCGTGCCGTGTGCGCCACGAGCACCGGGGTCGCTTCGAAGCCCCGGAGCCGGCGGGCGGTCTGCTCCCCGAGGTCACCGGCGCCGATGATCAGCACCCGCTTGTCGCGCAGGTCGTCGGCCTCCATCGGGTCCCACCGGCCCTGGCGCTGCGCCTCGCCGAAGTGGGGCAGCCGGCGCAGCGTGGCCAGGACCACGGTGAGGACCAGCTCGGCCACGGCGGAGCCGTGCACACCGCGCGCGGTGCACAGGGTGACCCCGTCCGGGACGTGGTCGATGATCTCCTCCACGCCGGCGGTCGTCAGCTGGGTGACCTCGAGCTTCGGCATGGCGGCGAACTTCTCGGTGAGGTTCGTGGAGTCCTCGGCCTGCGGCACCCAGAAGACGGTCTCCGCCAGGCGTTCGGGCTTGTCTCCCGTACCGTCCCAGACGATCACCTCGACCCCGTCGGGCAGGATTCCGAGGAGTTCGCGAGCATTCGGGTCCGGAACGCATACAACAGTCATTTTGTCAGTCTAAACATTTCCTTGACGAGGCTGAGTTATGGTGTCACCGGGACTTCTACAGACCTGAGAAGTTCGTTCACGGCAGCGGAAAGATCCCTCTGCCGGTGGATCAGCCCTGCAGACCACTGCGGCTGCGACGGCGGAACCGAACTTCCACAGGAGACGCGCCATGACCCTCACGCAGCTTGCCTACCCCCGTCAGGAACCGGAGTCCACCGGTGAGGACATCCGGCTCCGCAACTGGGCTAGGAACTCCCGCCTGGGCCTGCCCGGCTCGGTCGTCGCGCCGGTCAGCGAGGCGGAGCTGTGCGACTTCCTGTCCAGCGGTGACGGCCCGGTGCGGATGATCGGCAGCCGGATGTCGCCCGGCAGGATGATCGAGGTCGCGAACGGGGCCGGCACGTTGCTGGACCTGGGCGGGCTGAGCGGCCTGCTCTCGAGTACCGAGGACACCGTGACCTTCGCCGGCTCCACGCCCCTGGCCGAGGTGTACGCGTTCCTCACCGCGCGGGGGCAGACGCTGAGCGCCTCGCCCGGGGTGATCGCCGAGCAGACCCTGGCCGGTGCCCTGTCCTCCGGGACCCACGGTCAGGGCCTGGGGCAGAGCTCGATCGCGGGCGATGCGCTGATGATCCGGATGGTGCTGGCCGACGGCACGGTCGCGGAGTTCGACCGCGCGCACCCGGACTTCGGCGCCGTCCAGCTCGGTCTCGGCTCCCTGGGCGTGATCACGGCCGTGACGCTGCGTGCACGGGAGACCGTGATCTACACCTGCGTCAAGAAGGCCGTCGACGCCGGCACGCTCGAGGCGGACCTCGAGACGTGGAACCGGGAGAACCTCCTGGTCAAGGCGTGGTGGTTCCCCCAGGAGAACCAGGTCCAGGTCTGGACGGCGAACGGGGCGAGCGACGACGAGGTCTCGCGCTACCGGGCCGGCGGGAGCGAGCTGCTGGAGCACGAGAGCACCGACGCGACGATGAACACCACGGTGGAGTCGACGTTGCGCCTGCTGCGCGACGATGTCACGGGGGTGGCCGACGGCGGCAAGCCGCTGCGCACCGTGACCCGGTTCCGGGACTTCACCGACGTCACCGGGGACGTCTACCAGGTGTTCTGCCGGGGGATCGCCACCCCGCAGATCAACGTGGAGATCGGCATCCCGCTGGCGCGGGCCGGAGCGGTGATCAGGAGGATCAAGGACTGGCACGCGGAGACGCGCCCGCGGATGCACTACCCGGTGATCCTGCGCTGCACCGGCGCCTCGGACGGGTGGTTGAGCCCGTCGAATGGCGAGGACACCTGCTACTTCGGTTTCGTGGTCTACTACTCGGCCGACGGTTCGCTGTCCGAGGAGGGGAACAGTTTCCTGCGTGCGGTGGAACGGGTCCTGGCCGAGGAGGGTGGCCGCCCGCACTGGGGCAAGTACTTCGACGAGTCCCTCTACGACTGGCCCGCGCTCTACCCGGGCTGGGAGGCCTTCCGCCGGGTCCGTGAGGAGCTGGACCCGCAGCACCGGTTCGCCACCGCGTTCACCGCGGCCCTGCTCGATTGAGCCGATACAGCCCCCCTCGATCCCCCAGGACAGGCGCACCGCCGATGAACGCCTGGGTGACCTTGCTGACGCAACCCGACTACCTGATCGGTGTCCGGACGCTGCGCGCGTCGCTGGCGGCCACCGGCAGTAGGGCGCCGCTCGTGGTCATGGTCACCGAGGGGATCGACGACGAGGCCCGGCGGCTCCTGCAGGACGACGGGTGCCTGGTGCGCGAGGTGGAGCCGCTGCGCCCGGCCGGGGGATCGGCCGAAAGCTACGCCAACGCCCGGTTCGCGGAGGTGTGGACCAAGCTGGCCGTCTGGGGGCTCACGGAGTTCGAGCGCGCGGTCTTCCTGGACGCCGACATGCTGGTGACACGGACCATGGACGAGCTGTTCTCGCTGGAGCTGGCCGACGGCGCCATCGCCGCCTGCCACGCCTGCCGGTGCAACCCCAACCGGATCGCGAGCTACCCGCCGGACTGGACGCCCGAGAGGTGCTTCTACACGCACTGCCGGGGCAGGGACCACGTCACCGAACCGGACGCGACGGACAACTACCTCAACGGCGGCTTCCTCGTGCTCTCGCCCGATGCGGTCGTCCTCACCGACATGGTGGCCCGGCTGGCGGCCGTGGAGGACCTCTCGGACTACCCGTTCGCCGAGCAGGACTTCCTCAACGAGTACTACCGCGACCGCTGGCAGCCGCTGCCCTACGTGTACAACGCGCTGAAGACCCTGCCGCACCAGCACCCCTCGGTCTGGGACCCGGCGGCGGTGAAGAACATCCACTACATCATCGACAAGCCCTGGGCCAAGCCCCTCGACCCCGCGGACCGGTACGCCGCGGTGAACCGGCTCTGGTGGGAGACGGCCGACCCCCTGGCCGCACCCACCCCCTGACCCCGCCGGCCGCCTAACCCGTCTCCCGTCGTCTGTCCATGCCCGCCCGCACGGGACCGATCTGTCCGAGGGCCTGATTACAGTGGGAAGGCAATCAACGGGAGGCAGTGATCAGCACCACGAGCAGTACGCGCATCGGCTGGCTGGACGGCCTGCGCGGCGTCGCCATCCTCCTCGTCGTGGTGCTGCACACCGGTGAGGCCCTGCGCGCGGCTGTCGGACCCCTGGCCGGCATCGACGAGTTCAACCTGTTCCTCGAACCGTTCCGGATGCCGGTACTGATGTTCCTCTCGGGGATCCTGCTCCCGCAGTCGCGGGCCAATCCCGGGCGCACGTACTTCGCGGGCAAGGTCTCCATGGTGGCCTGGCCCTACCTGCTGTGGTCCGTGATCATCCTCGCCGCCAGCGGGGACCTCGGCCCGGCGTCCGCCCTGGGGATCCTCTACCTCTCGCCCACCTACCTCTGGTACCTCTGGTTCATCCTCGTCTTCTACGCCGTGGCCTACCCGCTGCGGCGAGTGCCCCCGCTCGTCCTCGCGGGGGTGGGACTGGCGGTCGCCTTCGCCCTGCCCGTGGGCAGCCGCCCGGAGACCATGGCCTTCCTCGCGGCGTTCTTCTTCCTCGGTGCGTGGTGCGCCCGGCATCCCGGGCGTCTCGAGGAGGCGCTCTCCACACCCTGGGTCGTTGCGGGCGGGGCCGTCCTGGCGATCGTCGTCGGCGTCCTGAACGTGATGGAGGAGGATGTCCTGTACCGCGCGGAGTACTCCTGGGGGGTGCTGGGTGGCCTGGTGGTGGTGTGCTGGGTCTTCCCGCGGCTCGGCAGCAACCGCGTCACTGCGGCGCTCGAGTTCGTGGGCCGCTACTCGATCGTGTTCTACGTGACCCACCTGGGGCCGATCATGATCAGCCTCGCCCTCCTCGACATGGCCGGACTGACCGGTGCCTGGTTCGTGTTCCCGGTGGTCCTCGTGATCGGGATCGGGTGCCCTCTCGGACTGGCCTGGCTCTACGCGCGCAGGGAGCACGCATCCGTCAACCTGCTGTTCGAGTTGCCGGCGCTCAAGCGCCGTCCGAGCGACCGTTCCCTCCGGTCCCGCCGCTCCCGCACCTGAGGTTCCGGATCCGCCCGTCCCGGAGGGGAACCCGGCCGCATTTCGCTGCGGAGCACCACAATGTTAGGCTACCTAACTATGAGCCCCACGACGGATCCGCAGCTGCTGGATCTCGCCCAGTCCTTCCGCACCACCCTGCGCCACGCGGTGTACCTCAGCCGATCCATGAACGGCGAGGGCCGACTCTCCGTGGTGCAGCTGAGCACCCTCAGCATGGCGGCGGAGGAACCCCTGCGCGTCAGCCGGATCGCCGCGAACCTCGGCATCCGGGTGCCGTCCGCCACCGAGCAGATCATCAAGCTCGAGCAGGCCGGGCTCGTGAGCAGGCACCCCGACCCCACGGACTCGCGCGCGGTCCTCGTGACCCTGACGGATCACGGACGCACCGAGTGGGAGGCGGCCAGCCGCCACCGCAACGAACGTGTGGCGGCACTGCTGGACCAGCTCGGCGACGACGAGCGGGCAACCCTCGCGGCAGCCCTGCCGATCATCGAGAAACTCACCCACACCGATTAGAGGTACCAGAGTGACCATGCATGCCGCACGGCGGGCATCGACCGAACCGACCGTGCTCGAGGAGGAGCGGGCCTCCTTCTTCCGCCAGCCCAAGGCCGTCTGGGCCACGGCGCTCGCCGCCGTCTTCGCCTTCATGGGAATCGGGCTGGTGGATCCGATCCTCCCCGCGATCGCCGAGAACCTCGCGGCCACACCCAGCCAGGTGTCGCTGCTCTTCACCAGCTACTTCCTCGTCACGGCTCTCGCGATGCTCGTGACCGGGGTGATCTCCTCGCGCATCGGTGGCAAGCGGACGCTGCTGCTGGGGCTCGGGTTGATCGTGGTCTTCGCGTCACTGGCCGGGCTGTCGGGTGACGTCGGTACGCTCGTGGGCTTCCGAGCGGGCTGGGGGCTCGGCAACGCGCTCTTCGTGGCCACGGCGCTCGCCGTGATCGTGGGTGTGGCCAGCGGCGGCACGGCGACGGCGATCATCCTCTACGAGGCGGCGCTGGGCCTCGGGATCTCCCTCGGCCCGCTGCTGGGCGCCCTCCTGGGCGGCTGGCAGTGGCGCGCGCCCTTCTTCGGCACCGCCGTCCTCATGGCCGCAGCGTTCGTGGCCCTCACCGTCCTACTCCCCGCGACGCCGAAGCCCGCGGTGCGCACCTCCCTGAAGGACCCGCTCGTGGCCCTCGGGCACCGGGGGCTGCGCACCACCGCGTCCAGTGCCCTCTTCTACAACTACGGGTTCTTCACCATCCTCGCCTTCACCCCGTTCGTGCTCGGGATGGACGCCTACGGGATCGGAGCCGTCTTCTTCGGGTGGGGCATCATGGTGGCGATCTTCTCGGTCCTCGTGGCCCCGGTGCTGCAGCGCCGCCTCGGGACCACCCGCGTGCTGCTCCTGACCCTGGGTGCCCTGGCCCTGGTGCTCGGCGGGCTGGCGCTGGCCGCCGAGCACTCCGTTGCCGCCGTCGTGGTGCTGGTGATCACCTCGGGTGCCCTGCTGGGGATCAACAACACGCTGTACACGGAACTGGCCATGGGCGTCTCGGACGCACCGCGCCCCGTGGCCTCCGCGGGGTACAACTGCGTGCGGTGGCTGGGCGGCGCGCTCGCACCGTTCGCGGCGACGAAACTCGCCGAGGTCTTCGGCCCGCAGGTCACCTACGCGGTGGCTGCCGTCATGGTGCTCGTCGCGGGCGCCGTGGTACTCGGCGGCCGTGCCTCGCTCGTGCACGCCGCCGAGTAGGGGAGGTGCGGCGTCGGCCCGCTCAGCCGGCCAGGATCGACGTCGTCCCCTCGTCCTCCGCGCCGCCGTAGTACTTCTCCAGGACCGCGGTGAAGGCGCTCTCCTCCGGGTCCGCTCGGTGGAAGAGGGTCATGGAGGACTGCAGCTTGCGGGCGTCGATGCCGCCCAGCACGGCCGCGGCGTCGTCCCCGGGGAGGTCGAGCAGGGCCCGGGAGCACTCGAGCAGGCGCGGTCCGAGGACCGGGTGCGCCAGGTAGGCGCGAGCCTCGGCGAGGGAGTGCACCGCGTACTTGACCGCCGTCGGGCTGGAACCGAGCCCGGCGATCTGGGGGAGGACGAACCACATCCAGTGACTGGTCTTGTGCCCCCGGCGCAGTTCGGTCAGCGCCTGCGCATGGGTGCCGGAGGCGTCCTGGGCCTCGACGAAGCGGGCGAGGTCGTGGTGCTCGGTCATGGTGTCCTCCGGGGTGCGGTGGGGTGCGGCCCTTCATCGACAGCGAACGGGCCTGACATCCGGGCCCGGGGTCGTTAGCGTGGAGGGATGTCGACAATCAATATCACCGAGGCAAGTTTCCCCGAAACCATCGAGGGCAACGACATCGTGTTCGTTGACTTCTGGGCCGAGTGGTGCGGACCGTGCAAGCAGTTCGCCCCCGTGTACGACGCCGTGTCGCAGAAGCACGAGGACGTCACCTTCGCGAAGGTGGACACCGAGTCCGAGCAGTCCCTCGCAGCCGCGGCGGGGATCACCTCGATCCCCACGCTCATGGCGTTCCGCGAGAAGGTGCTCGTGTTCTCGCAGCCGGGTGCCCTGAACGCCACCCAGTTCGGTGAGCTGGTCGATGCGGTCAAGGGTCTGGACATGAAGGCCGTGCACCAGCAGATCGCCGAGCAGCAGAGCCAGGGCGGAGCTCCCGCGAGCGCCGACGGGCAGTAGTACCCGACAGCCGGGAAAGGCCCCGCACTCCTCGAGTGCGGGGCCTTTCGACATCCAGATCAGAGCGCCAGATCAGAGCGCCGGGTCAGACCGCCTGGTCGGACCGCTCGACATCGGCCGGCTTCGCCAGCAGGGCGCTCAGCGACTCGCCGAGGTCCTGGAGGGCGGGGCCGCGCATGTGCTGCTCCAGCAGCTCCGTGGATTCCCACTGCTCGGTGAGGACGATGCGGTCCTCCTGCGCGTCGGTGATCTCGTACCGGATGCAGCCGGGCTCCTGCACCACCTGCTCGATGGCGATGTCCAGGGCCAGTTTGACTCGGAAGAACTCCCCGTCCAGCGGGGTGAATACTGCGGTGACGTCCACGGGTGTGCTCATGCCTCCACCCTACTGGCGGAGGGCGACGCCGCGCGTCGCCCTCCGTGACCGCTCAACGCCGGCGGTGGTCCTCGGGGGTGAGCCGCGGACCGAAGGCCTGCTTGCGGAAGCCGCTCCCGTAGAGCGATCGCACCACGCGCTGCCGGTGCCCCTTCCAGGGCTTGAGCAGCTCGATCATCCCGGCGTCGTCGGTCCTGCGGCCGGTGAGTGCCGCGCCCACGTAGGCGGCGAGATGGTAGTCGCCCACGGAGATGGAGTCGGGACACCCGTGGGTCCGCTGAACCACCTCCGCGACGGTCCACACCCCGATGCCCGGCACCGATCGGAGACCCGCGTGGACCGGTGCACCGCTCGACACAGCGAGGCGCTCCAGACCGCTGGCCACCAGTGCGGCCTTGAGGATCGTGGCGGACCGCTTGGAGTCCACACCTGCCCTGTGCCAGTCCCACGAGGGGACGCGCCGCCACTGCTCGGCGGTCGGGGGGAGCCGGAGCCCGGCCGGGGCGTACTCACCGGCGCCGGGAGCGGCATCGCCGTGGTGCAGGAGGAGGTACCGCCAGGCCCGCTTGGCCTCCAGCCCGGTGACCTTCTGCTCCAGCACGGCGCGGGCCACGGTGTCCAGCATGCGTCCCGACGCCGGCAGGCGCAGCCCCGGGTTCAGGTACCGCCCCTTCCGGGCGAGGTCGGGGAGGGAGTCCCGGAACTCGGGGGTGTCGAACGCGGCCCAGTCGTCGTCGGCACCGAGGAGCCGCGGAAGTGCCTGCAGCGCCGCGGCCGCCCCCAGGCCCCAGGCGGTCGCCTGCACCCGGGCATCGTTCAGGCCGCCGCGCTGACGGAGCAGGAGGGTCACGGGTCCGTCGGTGGTGCGGAAGGCGAGCCAGGAATTGGGGCCCTGGCTGATGAAGGAGGGGTCCCCGGCACCGCACTGCAGCGTCCGGATGGTCCCGGCCAGGGCGTAGGGGCCCTCCGGGACCCATTCCGCGGCCTCCGCACCCGAGGGCACGACGGCGGGCGAGATGGTCATGGGTTAATCCTGCCACGGTGCGCGGACCGCTCCCGCGCTCGCAGCCCTGTAACCCGGTCAGCCTGCGATGACGCGGGCGATGGTCCCGCCCAACGATGCCGTGGTCCCGGTCCCGCCCAGATCCCGGGTTAGGGTGTCCCCGCCCTCGGCCAGCACGGACTCGATGGCGGAGAGGATCGCCGCTGCGGCCTCGGTCTCACCGAGGTGCTCCAGCATCATCGATGCGCTCCAGATCTGCCCCACCGGATTCGCGATGCCCTTGCCCGCGATGTCCGGGGCGGAGCCGTGCACGGGCTCGAAGAGGCTGGGGAACGTGCGCTCGGGATTGATGTTGCCGCTCGGGGCGATGCCGATGGTCCCGGTGCAGGCCGGGCCGAGGTCGGAGAGGATGTCGCCGAACAGGTTGCTGGCGACCACGACGTCGAACCAGTCCGGGTGCAGCACGAAGTTGGCGCACAGGATGTCGATGTGGAACTTGTCCACGCGGACGCCGTCGTACCTGGCCGACATCGCCTCCACGCGCTCGTCCCAGTAGGGCATGGTGATCGAGATGCCGTTGCTCTTGGTGGCGGAGGTGAGGTGCTTCTTGTCCCGCGTCTGCGCGAGGTCGAAGGCGTAGCGCAGAATGCGGTCCACGCCGGTGCGCGTCATCACGGTGTCCTGGATGACCGTCTCGCGCTCCGTGCCCTCGAACATCCGGCCGCCCACGCTGGAGTACTCGCCCTCGGTGTTCTCCCGCACCACGTAGAAGTCCACGTCACCGGGTTCGCGGCCGGCCAGGGGGCTCCTGACGCCGGGCATGAGCTTCACCGGGCGCAGGTTCACGTACTGGTCGAAGTGGCGGCGGAACTGCAGCAGGCTGCCCCAGAGGGAGACGTGGTCGGGCACCACGTCGGGCCAGCCCACCGCGCCGAAGAAGATGGCGTCGAACGTCCGCAGCTCCTCGAACCAGTTCTCCGGCAGCATGGTGCCGTGCTCCAGGTAGTAGTCCGCGCTGGCATAGTCGAACTCGACGATCTCGAGGTCGAAGCCGAAGCGGTCGGCGGCGGCGCGCAGGGAGCGCAGGCCCTCGGGCACCACCTCCTTGCCGATGCCGTCCCCGGCGATGACCGCGATCCGGTGGGTGTTCGTCATGGCTGCTCCTCGTCGATGGGCGGCGTGCTCCTGACCAGCCTAGGTGCCGGAGCCAGTGCGGAGGGTGGCGACGGCCGCGGGAAGCATCACGGCGACCACCAGTAGCCCGAGGAGGGCCAGGGGTGTCCAGCGGATCCTGATGTCGAGCGTGCGCAGCCGCTCGATCCACAGCAGGGTGGCCAGCGATCCCCACGGGGTGAGGAGCGGGCCGAGGTTCACGCCGATCAACAGCGCGGCCAGGCGTACCGGGGATCCGGCGAGCGGCTCCAGTGCCAGGTACGCGGGCAGGTTGTTGACGGCGTTGGCCGCGGTGGCGCCGGACGCGGCGAGCCGGCGCAGCTCGAGGTAGCCCTCGCCGCTCCCGGCCACCGGGGCCAGGAAGGCGTCGAGGCCCTGTGCGTGCGCGGCCGCCACCAGCACGAACAGACTCATGGCCAGTACGAGCGGCCGGACGGGCACCAGACCGAGGGGCAGCCCGTCCGGCCGCCGGACGGCGAAGAGGACGGCCAGGACGACGGCGGCCACCGTGGCGCTCAGGGCCACGGGGATGCCGCTGACCAGGGCGGGGAGCAGGAGCACGAGGACCCCCTGCCCGCAGCGGAGCAGGACGGTGTCCTCGGCGGCCCGGGCCGGTGCGGGGGAGAAGCCGCCGCGGAGGTCGCGGCGGAAGACCAGGAGCAGCACGGCGCACGGCACCACGACGCCGATCACGGCCGGCCCCGCGACCAACCCGACGAACGACGCCGGGGCGAGCGGCAGCCGCTCCTGGACCAGCGGGGTCGGCAGGTTGGAGACGGGCGGGAGCGGCGAGGCCGTGTTCGCCAGCCACGCCACGGTCACGGCGAAGGGCCACGGCGGCACCCCGACGCGCCGGGCGAGGAGGACGACGAGCGGGGTGAGCAGCACCGCGGTGGGGTCGAGGGAGAAGAACACGGTGCACAGGACGCAGAGGAGCAC
>NZ_LGIU01000069.1 GCF_001187915.1 Arthrobacter sp. RIT-PI-e
ATCATGCCCTGCGCCCACGCGTCCCAGCTCTCGATGTGGAGATCGGTGCCGCAGATACCGGTGGTGATCACGCGGATCTTCCCCTCGCCCCACCCTGCCTCGGGTTCGGGGCGGTCCACGAGTTCGAAACCGGGGTGCCCCCCGGACTTGTACAGCGCCTTCACTGGTCGGTTCCTTCCCTGCCGCACCTGGGCCTGCGGCGGGATGGGCCGGGCGGGTGCGGGATGACTGCCGGGCGGGATGTGCCCAGGGTCACGTTACCAGCGGGCACGGCGCGGCCGGCCCTCGCGAGTGACCGGACCGGGTGAGGAGCGGCAGGACCGGGCAGCAGGGCCTGCGCCCGCAGGCCGGACCCCGGGCGCCGCCGTAACGCTCAGTCCTCGAGGACCGCCGTGAGGATCTCCTCGCCCAGTGCGCGCAGTGCCGGGGCATCACCGGAGGACGCCGCCCGGGCGCCGCCCATGCCGCGCGCCCAGCCGCGGGCCCGCGCCCACGTCGCAGGATCGGCCGCGGCATCGGCTGGACGCACCCGTTCGTACGCCGTGCGGAACGTGTCCCGGCCGTCGGCATCGAAGTGCATCCACGCCGCGGCGAGGTCCGTGGCGGGATCGCCGGAGCAGAGGTCCCCGAAGTCCACGACGCCGGCCAGCCCTCCGAGGGCCGGGTGCCCGCCCGCCGGTCCATCCGCAGGTGCTCCGTCCACCTCTCCCTCGGCCTCTCCCTCGGCCCCGACGAGCACCACGTTGGCCGGGTGCAGGTCCCCGTGCAGCCAGAGCGGCTCCCCGGTCCACGCAGGCGCGGCGACGGCGGCGTCCCAGATCTCCAGCAGCGCCGGAGCGGGACGTGCAGCATCCCCGGGAAGCGCCGAGATCCGGGCGCGGACGACGTCGTCGCGCGCCGCGAGCGGACCGCCGCGGCCCACCGGGCTGACGGGTGCCTCCGCCGGAGCCGGACGGTGGAGCTCGGCGAGGAACTGCGCGAGCGCGCCCGCCGCCCGGCCGCGGTCCGCCCGGGGAACCGCTGCGGCGCTGACGCCGGGGATCCACGGGCACACCGACCAGTGCCACGGGTACGCGGCCGTCGGCGTGCCGAGCAGCACGGGTGCCGGGACGGGGACGGTGAGCCCGGCGGCGAGCCGGGGCAGCCACTGCTGCTCGGCCACCATCAGCGCATCGGCGACGGCGCGTCGCGGGAGGCGGACCACCAGGCGCCCCCCCAGCCGGAACAGCACGTTGTCCCACCCGGATCCCGCGAACCGCAGGGGCAGGGACGCCAGGTCCGGGTGCTGGGCGGTGAGCAGGGAGACGACGAGGGAGGGTGTCACCTCCAGCTCCGCCCTCGGCAGCTCCGGCATGGCACCCTCCCTCGTGATCGTTCTCCGGGCGGAACTAGCCCTCGACGCCGAGGCGCTGCAGGATGAGCTCGCGCACGCGACCGGCGTCGGCCTGGCCGCGGGTGGCCTTCATGACGCCGCCCACGATCGCCCCGACCGCCTGGACCTTGCCGCCGCGGATCTTGTCCGCGACGTCGGGCTGCGCCGCGAGCGCGCCGTCGATCGCCTCGAGCAGCGGCCCGTCGTCGGAGACGACCGCCAGGCCGCGCTGCTCGACGACCTCGGCGGGGGTGCCCTCCCCGGCGAGGACGCCGTCGAGCACGTCGCGGGAGAGCTTGTCGTTGATCTTGCCGGACTCGATCAGCGCGTTGAGCTCCACGATCAGCGCGGGGCTCGCGCCGGGCTCGGCGGGGTCGACGTCGGCCAGCTTGGCGCGGCGGGAGATCTCGCCCATCCACCACGTGCGGGCCACGGCGGCGCTGACGCCCGCGGTGACGGTGTCCTCGATGGAGGACATCACGCCGGCGTTCACCACGTCACGGAACTCGGCGTCGGAGTACCCCCAGTCGGCCTGGAGGCGCTTGCGGCGCTCGGCGGGCGGCTCGGGCAGTTCGGCGCGGAGCTTCTCGATCCAGGCGTCGTTGGTGACCACGGGCACGAGGTCCGGCTCGGGGAAGTACCGGTAGTCGTCGGCGTCGGACTTGGGGCGGCCCGAGGTGGTGGTGCGCGTGTCCTCGTGCCAGTGGCGCGTCTCCTGGAGGATCGGCGTCCCGGAGTCCAGGACGGCGGCGTGCCGCTGGATCTCGTAGCGGACCGCGTGCTCGACGGCGCGCAGCGAGTTCACGTTCTTGGTCTCGGTGCGGGTACCGAACGTCTCACGACCGTGCGGGCGCAGCGACACGTTGGCGTCGCAGCGTACGTTGCCGCGCTCCATGCGGGCATCGGAGACGCCGAGGTTCTTCACGATCTCGCGGATCGCGGCGACGTACGCCTTCGCGAGCTCGGGGGCACGGGCACCGGCGCCCTCGATCGGCTTGGTGACGATCTCGATCAGCGGCACACCGGCGCGGTTGTAGTCCACGAGGGAGAACTCGGCGCCCTGGATGCGGCCGGCGGCCCCGCCCATGTGGGTGAGCTTGCCGGCGTCCTCCTCCATGTGCGCGCGTTCGATCTCCACGCGGAACACCGTGCCGTCGGCCAGTTCGATGTCGAGGTACCCGTCGTGGGCGATCGGGTCCTCGAACTGGGAGGTCTGGAAGTTCTTCGGGGTGTCCGGGTAGAAGTAGTTCTTCCGGGCGAAGTAGCACTTCTCGGCGATGCTGCAGTTCAGCGCCAGGCCGATCTTGATGGCGGACTCCACGGCGGTGCCGTTGACCACGGGGAGCACACCGGGCAGGCCGAGGTCCACCGGGGACACGTTGGTGTTGGGGATGTCACCGAACGCGTTCGGGGCGGCGGAGAACATCTTGGTCCGCGTGTTGAGCTCCACGTGGACCTCGAACCCGAGCACGGGATCGTACTTCTCCATGGCCTCGTCGAAGGTGAGGACCTCGTCGGTCAGGGCACTCATCGGTTCCTCCCGGTGATCTGTGGGACGGCAGGGGCCTGGGCCAGCAGCGGCCCGCCCCAGCTGTCCTCGAGCAGTGATTCGAGTACGGCGCCCACACGGTAGAGGCGCGCGTCCTCGCGGGCCGGTGCGAGGAGCTGGATGCCTACCGGCAGCCCGTCCTCGTCGGCGAGCCCGCCCGGCAGGGACAGCCCGGGCACACCCGCCATGTTCGCCGGGATGGTGGCGACGTCGTTCAGGTACATGGCCAGCGGGTCGTCGAGCTTCTCCCCCAGCTTGAAGGCCGTGGTGGGCGCGGTGGGCGAGATCAGCACGTCGGCCTGCTCGAACGCGGCCGCGAAGTCGCGCTGGATGAGCGTGCGGACCTTCTGCGCCGACCCGTAGTAGGCGTCGTAGTACCCGGCGCTCAGCGCGTAGGTGCCGAGGATGATGCGGCGCTTGACCTCGTCGCCGAAGCCGGCGGCGCGGGTGGCGCCCATGACCCGCTCGATCGTCGCGGCACCCTCGGGTACCACGCGCAGACCGAAGCGGACGCCGTCGTACTTGGCGAGGTTGCTGGAGGCCTCGGACGGCATGATCAGGTAGTACGCCTCGAGGGCGTAGCGGAAGTTGGGGCAGGAGACCTCCACGATCTCGGCCCCTGCCGAGCGCAGCAGCTCGAGCGATTCGTGGAAGCGCGTGAGCACACCGGCCTGGTAGCCCTCGCCCTGCAGCTCCTTGATGACGCCGATGCGCATGCCCTCGACCTGGCCCAGGCGGGCGGCCTCGACCAGCGCGCCCACGGGGTCGGTGAGCGAGGTGGAGTCGCGGGGGTCGTGCCCGCCGATCACCTCGTGCAGCAGTGCGCTGTCCAGCACCGTCCGAGAGACCGGGCCGATCTGGTCCAGGGAGGAGGCCATGGCGATCGCCCCGTAGCGGGACACGCCGCCGTAGGTGGGCTTCACGCCCACGGTGCCGGGGACGGCGCCGGGCTGGCGGATGGCCCCGCCGGTGTCCGTGCCGAGGGCCAGCGGTGCCTCGAACGCGGCGACGGCGGCGGCGGAGCCACCACCGGAGCCCCCCGGGATGCGGTCCAGGTCCCACGGGTTGCGGGTGGGGCCGTACGCGGAGTGCTCGGTGGAGGAGCCCATGGCGAACTCGTCCAGGTTGGTCTTGCCGAGGATCGGCATCCTCGCGGCGCGGAGCTTCTGCACCACGGTGGCGTCGTAGGGGCTCTGCCAGCCCTCGAGGATCCTCGAGCCGGCCGTGGTGGGCTGACCCTTGGTGACGATGAGGTCCTTCACCGCGATCGGCACACCGGCCAGGGGGTGCAGCGTGTCGCCGTCGGCCCGGGCCTGGTCCACCTCGGCGGCCACGAGGAGGGCCTCCTCCGTGTTGACGTGGAGATAGGCGTTCACGGCGCCGTCCACGGCGTCGATGCGGTCCAGGTAGGCCTGCGTGGCCTCGACGGCGGAGACCTGCTTGGCGGCGAGCTGCTGCGCGAGGGCGTCGGCTGAGAGGTGGATCAACTCGGTCATGGTCTACTCCCCGTCCAGGATGGCCGGGACCTTGAAGCGTCCGTCGGCGTTGTCGGGTGCGTTCAGGAGTGCTTCCTCGTTGCTGAGGGTCTCGCCCACCACGTCCTCGCGGAACACGTTGCTCAGCGGGATCGGGTGGCTGGTGGCAGGGACGTCGTCGCCGGCCACCTCGCTGACGGTCTTGATGGACTCGACGATCACGGCGAGCTCCCCGGCCATGCGGGCCAGTTCGTCGTCGGTCATGTCGATGTGGGCGAGGCGCGCGAGGTGCGCGACGTCGTCCCGGGTGATCTCGGCCATGGGTCTCCCCTGGAAGTCGGCGGGTGGGTGTCTGGTGACCAGTCTAGTGCTGGCCGGCGGGGGGCTTTTCAGAGCGGCAGGCGGAAGACCCAGAGCAGGATGTCCTCGTTCGGCACCAGCCAGTCCCGCTCGGGCACCCGGAGGAAGCCCATGGACTCGTAGAGCCGGTGCGCCCGCACCATGTCCGAGCCGCTGGTCAGGCTGACCGCCTCGATCCCGGGCAGCGTGCGGGCGTGGGCGATGATGCGCTCCACCATCGCCCGGCCCACGCCGGCGCGCTGTACCGCGGGGTCGACGGCGAGCATCCGGAACTCCAGTTCGCCCTCCACGGCGATGTCCGTGTAGCGCTGGCCGGCGAAGGTGAGGGCGGTGGACCCCACCACCACGCCGTCCCGTTCGGCCACCCAGATCTCGGCGTGCTGGGCACGGTGCTCCACGTCGGAGAGCACGCTCATGTAGGGGTGGGACTCGTCGGCGAAGTACCCCGCCTCGAGGTAGGCGTCCCGCGTGATGCGGCGGACGTCCTCGAAGTCCTCGGGCCGGACGGGGCGGATGGTGATGCGGGGATCGGTCAGGGCGTTCCCGGACGGTGCTGTGCTCACCGGGTCATCTTGCCATGCGCCACGGGCATTCCCCGGACGGATTCACAGCAGGGGGATGGCGCGTTCCTGGAACCACCGGATCAGCTCACGCAGGCCGCGCAGCGACGCGTTCGGGTCCTCGTCCTCACCCGTGTCCCTGTCGCTGAACGTGGTGCGGTAGCCGGGCATGGCCTCGGCCATCGAATCGGTGATCGGCTCGTAGCCCATGGTCCAGTCGGGGAACTGGCGGGAGCCCAGGTTCTCGTGGAGGAGCACGCGGACGGCGGTGTGGCGGGGATCGTCGGCGATGACGTCCATCCGCTCCTTCACAGCGCTCTCGGGGCCCTCGAGCACCTGGAGGAAACGTCCGCTGCGGTAGAGCAGCATGCCCGTCAGCCCCAGGCGGTCGTTGTTGCTCCGGCTGATCGTGAGGAGTTCACCGAGGTCCTCACCGCTGAAGGGCTGCGTCGCGGTGCTCGCGTAGACGATCGACACGAGTCGATCCTGGGAAGTGGCCACGAGCGCGAGTCTACCGAAGGGACGCGTCCCTGCCGGCACCCCCGGTCTCGTCGGCGCGGGACGTCAGGGCTCGTCGAGGACCCGGCGGTACCCGCTGCCGTCCGGGTACCGCTCCAGGTACCCGGCGTCCACCAGTGCCCGGCGCAGGCTCGGGACGTCCCGCGTGACGGTGGCCAGCAACCGGTTGACCTCGGGCTCGGCGAGCTCCGCGTCCGCGGGCAGCAGGCGTTCGGTGAGGTGGGAGAGCAGGGCATCGCGGTCGGCACCGGTGCGTGGCAGGCCGTCGATGCGCCCCTCCCGGAAGAACCGGTCCACCCCCTGGGGTCTGGCGGGCATCGACGCCGCGAGGACCTCCTTGAACAGTTCGCCCGCCACCTCGCGGTCCGGGGTGAGGAGCCCGGCGTCCACGAGGCGCTGGATCTCCTTCGGCGACGCCTCCAGCGGATCCCCGAGCACCGCCCGCGCGTAGAGCGTCCGGGACCGCTCTCCCGCGAGGGTGGAGAAGACCTTCTGCCAGGACGGGGAGCTCATGCGGATTCCGCTGCCCGGCGGTCCTCCAGCGCGGCCACGAGGTCCGGCGGGCCCGCGGTGAGCACGGCGGTGAGCCGCTCCGCCTCGGTGGGGCCGCCGTCGAGCATGGAACGCAGTGCGGGTCGGTGCACGACGGCGCCCGCCTCCTCCGCGATCAGGGCGCCGGCGGCGAAGTCGTGCTCGTTCAGGCCCCGCTCCGTGTAGGCGTCGAGCCCGCCGTCGGCCACCAGGCAGAGATCCAGCGCCGCCGAGCCCAGGCGCCGGACGTCGCCGTACCCGCCCAGCAGGTCACCGAGCTCGGCGACCTGCGCGGACCGGGTGGCGGGGTCGTAGGAGAACCCGGTGCCGAGGAGCTTCCCGCGGCCCGCGGTCGGGCCGCCGAGCCGCCGGACGGCGCCGTCCTCGCTCACCCAGGCGCCACCGTCACGGGAGGCCCAGTAGATCCGGCGCAGCGCCGGGGCATGCACCACCCCGGCCAGCCAGCTGCCGCTCCGGTCCGCGACCGCCACGGACGTGCCGTAGTAGACGATGTTCCGGATGAAGTTGGTGGTGCCGTCCAGCGGGTCGATCGACCAGCGCAGCCGCCCGGCGTCGGGCGTTCCCTCGGGTGTGGTGGTGCCGAGTTCTTCGCCCGTGATGACGTCCTGCGGGCGGGCGCCGCTGATCACGGCGCGGACCGCGTGCTCGGCCGCGACGTCGAACGCCGTCACCCAGTCGCTGTCCGAGCTCTTGCTCGTGGCCTCCAGCGCCCCGGCGTCGCGGCCCGCCAGCACCGCCGCACCGGCGGCGGCCGCCTGCCGGGCGAGGCTCAGCAGATCTGTCACTGCACCGGCGTCGTGCCCGGTGTCCGTCCCGTTCCCGTACTCGCTCATGGCGCCTCCTCCGGTTGTACTTCCTCCACGGCGGCTTCCTGCGCGTCCTCCGGGTCGGCCACCGGGCCGTGCTCCAGCAGGGCCGTGAAGCCCTCCTCGTCCAGGACCGGGACGCCGAGCGCCTCGGCCCGCTCCAGCTTGGTGCCCGCGTTCTCCCCGGCCACCACGTAGCTGGTCTTCTTCGAGACCGACCCCGCGGCCTTGCCACCGCGCCGGATGATCGCCTCCTTGGCCTCGTCGCGGTTGTACCGCTCGAGGGATCCGGTGACCACCACGGTGAGTCCCTCGAGGGTGCGCGGGGTGTTCTCGTCCACCTCGTCCTCCATGCGCACCCCCGCCGCGGCCCAGCGCTCCACGATCTCGCGGTGCCACTCCTCCGCGAACCACTCCGTCAGCGCCACCGCGATGGTGGGGCCCACGCCGTCCACGTTCGCGAGTTCCTCCTCGCTCGCGGCGCGGATGCGGTCCATGGACCCGAAGGCGGTGGCCAGCGCGCGGGACGCCGTGGGGCCCACGTGCCGGATGGACAGTGCCACCAGCACCCGCCACAGCGGCTGCTGCTTGGCCTTCTCCAGCTCCGTGAACAGCTTGCGGGTGGTCACGCTGGGCTCGGACGGCTTTTTCGCCGTGCCCCTGGAGTAGAAGTAGGGCACCAGTTCGCGGCCCGTGACCACGCCCTTGACCTTCTTGTCCCGCTCCGTCCGCACGTCCGCGAGCTTCTCCGGCGTGAGGTCGAAGATCTCCGCCTCGGTGGTGATCGGCGGCACCTCGGGTTCGGCCGGCTGGGTGAGGGCGATAGCCGCCTCCCAGCCGAGCGCCTCGATGTCGAACGCCCCGCGGCTGGCGAGATGGAACACGCGCTCGCGCAGCTGGGACGGGCAGGAGCGGGCGTTGGGGCAGCGGATGTCCACGTCCCCCTCCTTGGCCGGCTGCAGCGTGGTGCCGCAGGACGGGCACTCGGTGGGCATCACGAACTCGTGGACCTGGTCGTCGTTCCGCAGGGCCATCACCGGCCCCACTATCTCGGGGATCACGTCCCCTGCCTTCCGCACCACCACGGTGTCGCCGATCAGCACGCCCTTGGCCTTCACCACGTCCTGGTTGTGGAGGGTGGCCATGCTCACGGTGGACCCGGCCACCTTCACCGGGTCCAGGAGGCCGAAGGGGGTGACCCTGCCGGTCCGGCCCACGTTCACCAGGATGTCCAGGAGCCTGGTGTTCACCTCCTCGGGCGGGTACTTGTACGCCACGGACCAGCGCGGCACCCGCGAGGTGTGGCCGAGGGCGCGCTGCAGGGCGAAGCTGTCCACCTTCACCACGATGCCGTCGATCTCGTGCAGCAGATCGTGGCGGTGGTCGCCGTGGTACTCGATGAAGTCGACCACCGCGGGCACGTCGGGCAGCACCCTGTAGTAGGGCGACGTCGGCAGACCCCACGCGGCGAGCAGCTCGTAGGTGCCGGACTGCGTCCCGGCGGACAATCCGGTGCGGGCACCGATGCCGTGCACGTACATGTCCAGCGGGCGCTCCGCCGTCATCGCCGGGTCCTTCTGGCGCAGCGAGCCGGCGGCGGCGTTGCGGGGGTTGGCGAACGGCGCCTTGCCCGCGGCCACCATGCGCTCGTTGAGCCGGGCGAACTCCTCGGTGGGGAAGAACACCTCACCGCGGATCTCCACCTCCTCGGGGTGGTCGGTGCCGGCGAGCTGCCGCGGGATCGAGGCGATGGTGAGCACGTTGTGCGTGATGTCCTCCCCCGTGACGCCGTCGCCCCGCGTGGCCGCGCGCACCAGCTCGCCGTTCCGGTAGAGGAGGTTGACGGCGAGCCCGTCGATCTTCAGTTCCGTGAGCCACTCGACGGCCGCCCCGGGGTTGCGCTGCTCCACCCCGGCGAGTGCCCGCTCCAGCCAGGCCCGCAGCTCGTCGAGGGAGAACACGTCCTCCAGGCTGTACATGCGGGCCAGGTGGTCCACGGGGGCGAAGGCCGCGGAGACCTCGCCGCCCACTTCCTGCGTCGGGGAGTCGTTGGAGACCAGTTCCGGGTGCAGCGCCTCGAGTTCCTCGAGACGGCGGAACAGGGTGTCGAACTCGGCGTCCGAGACCGTGGGAGCCGCCTCCTGGTAGTAGGCGATGCGGTGGGCGCGGATCTCCTCGGTGAGTTGCGCGTACTCCTCGCGCAGTGTCTCGCTGGGGAGGCCGTCCTGCTCCGCGGGGGCGTTCTCTGCCGGTGCACTCTTCGGTTCGGGGGTCACTTCCCCATCTTGCCCCACCGCTCCCGGGCGGGCCAGCACCGCCTAGGTGAAGCCACCTCCGAGAGCGGAGGCGCCCGTCGCGGTCGTGAAGAAACAGACGAAGAGGAGGAGCAGCAGGAACCGGCCGCCCATCAGACGACCCCGGAGCGCCGGCCTCCTGCCTCCCTGCCGGGTCAGCGCGTGGGCGGTGACCCACGGGTTCTCCTCCCCGGGGGTCCTGACGGAGAGAACCAGCAGATCCATGGTCTTGATGGTCCACAGGATGCCCACGGAGAGCATGCCGGCCCCGCCCGTGGCATCCCCGGTGGTGCTCGCGGTCACCGTCATCAGCATGATCCCGGCGAGCGCCGCCCACCAGTACCGCCGGTAGGAGGACGCGTTGTTCCCGAATCTGACGAGACGGTACGCCTGCACCCGACGATCATCGGGATGATCGGAGACGGCAAGACGTGCCCGGGCCTTCTCCACCGCCAGGAGCCCTCCCCCGAGGACGACGGCGGCGAGCACGAGAAGTGCGTCGCCGACACCGGGCCCGGGCCCGGGGATCACCGCGGCGAGGACGGAACCGGCCAGCACCAGGACGTTCGCGATGCCGACGGCCAGCACGGGGATCCTGCCGCGCTGCGGCTGGGCGAGTTGTTCCCTGAGGTACCCCGGCGGGAGTACGGCGTCCAGCCGGCGATAGCTCCTGCCGGCCAGGAGCACATACGTGCCCGCCAGCCCGAGTGCGATCACGAGAGTGGATGCGGTGGGTAGGGGCAGCACTGCCACGAAGGCGAACAACAGCAGGTGGTACCAGCCGAGGAACAGCCGCTCCCGCACCCAGCGCAGGGAGCTGGATGCGAGGTCGGCCTCCGCGGAGGTGTCGAGGGGGTTGGTGCGCAGGAGTCCTCCGAGGAGCTCCTCCCGGGGCCCCACCACTTTCGCGCCGGCCTTGATCCGCCCACTGAGCAGGAGGAGGTCACGGTTCTGGGGGTACTCGGCGAGCCCGTCCTCGAGCAGCAGCCGGGCTTCCCCGTCCTCGTCGATCAGCGAAGCGGTCCGGACGGCCTGCGCGAAGTTCTCGCCGTCGGCATTCAGGGACAGCGCGTGGCGTGCGGCCTGGTGCGCCACGACGAGGTCCTGCCGGTCCCGCTGCCGGGCGACGAGCGCGTGGCTCAGCCAGTAGTGGGCGTCCGGTTCCTCGGCGTGATGCTCGACGACGGACCAGGCGAGACCGATCGCCTCGTCGAAGCGGCGCTGCCCCAGGAGCGCCAGTACGAGGGTGATCTCCGTCTCCGAGGCCTGGGGGTCTAGCGCCACCGAGCGTCGGGCCGCCTGCTCGGCGTCGTCGAACCGCCGGTTCATGCTGAGCGCCCGCCCCAGGAGTACCCAGTAGAGGGCCCGCCCTTCATGGTGGGCAGCCTGCCCCTCCAGCATCTCGACGGCTTCGGACACCCGGTGCTGCGTGATCAGCACGTCGAAGCGGGCGGAGAGGACGTTCAGATTGACGATCCCCGTCACCGGTTCCTCTTCCTGTCGAGCAGTGCGGCGAGGTCGTCGTACCGGCCGTTCGCGTTGGAGAACCTGACGACATTGCGTGCCGATTCGAGCCACGCCGTGGTGGACGGTCCGATCTCTCCCAGTGCGGTTGCCAGATGGTCCATGGTGATCGGGATGACGGACCCCTGCGAGATCGACGCCATCATCGCCTTCTCGGATGCCGTGACAGCCAGGTGCTCCAGATCGGCACCGGAGAACCCGTCGGTCACCGAGGCCAGGTACGCGACGTCGATCCCGGCGATCGGCCGGTCCTCGAGATGGTGACGCAGGATCGAGACACGGGCCTCCGGATCCGGCGGACCGACGAGGATGGAACGGTCCAGGCGTCCGGGACGCAGGAGCGCCTCGTCGAGGTCCCACGGGTTGTTCGTGGCCGCGAGGACGTACAGCCCGTCATTGTCCCCGCTCATGGAATCGAGTTGGAGCAGGAGCTCGTTCACCATCTGGCGCAGCCATCCCGCTCCTCCGCCCGAGATCGCTCCCCGGCGCATCCCGATCGAATCGATCTCGTCGATGAACAGCACCGTGGGAACCTGTTTCCGGGCTTCGTCGAAGATGCGTTTGAGGTTCTTCTCCGTCTCCCCCATGAATGGACCGATCACATCGGTCATGGAGACGGACATGAAGGTTGCTCCGAGTTCTCCCGCCACGGCCCGGGCGAGGAAGGTCTTGCCGCAACCCGGTGGCCCGTAGAGCAGCAGTCCACCTCTGAGGGACTTGCCGAACGCGCGCGCCAGGTCGGCGTTGCGCATCGGGGCGAGGAAGGATTCCTCGAGCCGCTGTTTGACGTCGTCCAGACCGCCGACGTCGGCCAGGGTCACCTTCCGTCGCGCCACCTCCGGTACGGTGCCACCGGCGTCGGTGTCCTCCCCGCTGACGGGTATGCGACCGCCGTCCACGAAGGGCGGGGGAACGGCGCTGCCCACGTCCCGTTCGGCGTGCTCCCAGTCGAACGTGACACCCTTCTCCGCGGAGTCGGGGTCGGCTGCTGCCCCCTCGGTGGTGGGCGCGGAGCTCAGCGCTGCCGCGGCCGCACCGAGTACCTGCCGTGCCTGCTCGTTCCCGGGATGATCCCGCAGTGCGAGGCTCGCCTCACCGATGGCAGCGACGTGGTCACCTCCGTTCAGGAGCAGCTGGGCGATGTGCACCCGGAGAACCACATCACCTGGATTGCTCTCGAGCGCCCTCCTCAGGCTGTCGATGATCGGATCTGTCATTGCCCCTCCTGGTCACCCTCCGCGAGCGCCCACCTGCGCTCTGCATCCCGCATCCCGCGTCCCCGAGGACCACGTACGACTGATTGTCCCGGTACGGCTCGTACGCGGTGTGCGCGGGACCGCTGATGCCATCATGCCGCCACCGGCCGCAGTAGGTGACGGGACACTCGGTGTTCGGGTGATTCCCGTCGTACACCGGTCCTTCCTCCTACCGCCGCCACCGGACCCACGCTCACATCCCGAACGCGGCCCGCAGGGTGAACAGGCACCGCCGTGGACGGTGCCGAGGGGATCGGCGAGATTCCGTCGGGTCGCTTACGGATCCGTGTACGGCGACCGTCCGGTGCGTCCACGCCACATTCCGGCCCCGGCGGAACAGGTGGGCGGGGCAACGTGCAGAATGGGAGCATGACCATCCAGCGAGCGCTCCTGCGCGAGAGACCATGAGCGAGCCCCGCGCGAACGGCGCGCACGCCGTCGACCTCGGTTCCCGTACAGGGGGCGACGCCGGCGGCAACCGGTCCGCCTCGGGTGCCGGGCAGCTCCGGGTCACGTTCGGCGCCGCGACCGACCGCGGTCTGCGCCGCGAGCTCAACGAGGACTCCTTCCTGGCCATGGACCCGGTGTTCGCCGTGGCGGACGGCATGGGCGGGCACGAGGCCGGTGAGGTGGCCAGCAGCATCTGCGTGCGGACGCTCGCGGCCGGCGGCGTGATCGGCACCCGGGACTCCGAGTTCACCGCCGAGGACCTGGAGGACCTCGTCACCGAGGCCGATCAGCGGATCCGCACCGAGACGGGCGGGCAGGCCGGCACCACCGTGAGCGGTGCCGTGCTGGTGGAGGACGCGGGGCAGGCGCACTGGCTGTTCTTCAACGCCGGTGACTCCCGCACCTACCGGCTGAGCAACGGCACCTTCGGCCAGATCACCGTGGACCATTCGGAGGTCCAGGAGCTGGTGGACCTCGGGCGGATCTCCGCGGAGGAGGCACGCACCCACGCGCGGCGGCACGTGATCACCCGGGCCCTGGGCACGGGCGACGACACCGAGGCGGACATGTGGCTCCTCCCGGTCGAGGAGGGCGACCGCATCCTGGTGTGCTCTGACGGCCTCAGCGGTGAGCTGACCGACGAGGAGATCTGCACCCTGCTGAGCGAGGTGGAGGATCCGCAGGAGGCCTGCGACGAACTCGTGGCCGCTACCCTGCGGGCCGGTGCCCGCGACAACGTGACGGTGATCGTGGTGGCCGTCGCCCCCGGCGCCGGCGGCACCTCCGCCCCCCCACGCGAGGGCATCCTGTTCGCCGCGGACCCCGGCCCGACGACGGTGGGCTAGACCCGCCGGAGCGCGGCCGGACCGCCCCCGGCGTCCTGTCCCGGTGCAGCTAGTCCAGGACGATCCCGGTACCGGTCCCCCGGGTCAGGGTCACGGGGCGCACCTCGCCGAAGCCGCGCACCTGGCGCGGCTCGTGCGGGTCGAGCACGAACCTCTCGTTGTCGGTCAGCGTGGCGGCCGTCCCCGAGTCCACGAGCACCTCCCCGGGCTCGGCCAGCGCCGTGAGCCGCGCGGCGAGGGTGACGGTGGGCCCGTAGATGTCGCCGAGCCGGGACAGCACGCGGCCCCAGACGAGCGAGCAGCGTGCGGAGGGCAGGAACTCATCCTCGGAGAACGCCTTGGCCAGCGCCAGGGAGATCTCCGCGCCGGCCTCCGGTGACTCCGCGATGTACAGCACCTCGTCGCCGATCGTCTTCACGAGCCGCCCGCCGCCCACGGAGATGATCTCGGCGCTCTTGTTCTCGAAGCGCTGCACCAGCTGGGCGAGGGTGCGCTCGTTCATCTGGCGGGAGAGGCTCGTGTAGGAGACGAGGTCCGCGAACCCCACCGCCCGGGCCAGGGGCAACGGCGCGTCCTGCTCGTCGCCGTCGCGCCCCTGCTCGCTGGAGCGCAGCCCGGACTCGGCCCGGAGCGCCAGGCGCTGCACCCCCGCGTTCAGCTGCCGGCGCCACGCGTACACCAGCGTCCGCTCGAGGGGTTCGATGAGGTCCGGCAGCTCGGTGATGAGCGATTTCCGGGCGTCGGCGTCGGTGAGCCCGCGCTGCGCCACCATCTCCTCCACGATCGCCTCGATCTGCCACACCACCATGCGGTCGGTCATCTGCCCGATGGCCCGCGTGATGGAGATCGCGGCGTCCTCGGTGAGCTGCTCCTGGCGCACCAGGTCGATGATGACGGTGAGCGCGTCGAGATCCTTCTCGGTGAACGCGACGTCCTCGTCCCCGATGTTGGGGAACCCCATGGCACGCCACAGCTTCCGGGCGGAGAGCAGGGACACCCCGGCGCCGGCGGCGATCTCGCGCCGCCGCAGCGTGCGTTCGGCACCGAGCAGTTCGCGTTCGAGGTTCCGGATGGTCTCCCGGTCGAGTTCCACCGGCACCGGAGGGGGCGTCGTGACCGCGGCGTCGTCCGCCCCGCCGTCGGCCATGTCCAGCTGGAGCTGCCACACGGGCCGGGAGGCGAGCGGCCGGGGAACCTCGGAGTCGGGCTCGTCGGGGTCGGGCTCGGGCAGGGCGGGAGGCGCGGCCTCGTCGGCGTCGAAGTACTCCTCGGCTGTCACGGTTGCTCGCCCCTCCGTCCCTGATGTCCCCGGGGGATCTCCCGGGCGTACTGCGCATCAACGTCCATGTCTACACCATCGAACATGCGGGTCAGTGGGAGCTCGCTGATGGCCCGGACCACGTGTTCCTTGAAGACGGTCACCTGCGGCACGTGCCGGTACACGTGCGCGCGGTCGAACCCGAGATCAGCGGTCAGGCTGCCGCTGCGCACCACCCGCTGCAGCAGCCCCTGCTCGGTCTGCAGCTGCGAGATGGCGGAGAGGCTGATCTGGTTCTCGGTGCGGCGGAGCACACCGTGACGGTGGATGAGGCGGGTGGTGGTGAGCACGTACCGGTGGCCGGCCCAGCGCAGCAGCGGCCACGCGACAGCACGCAGCAGCAGGAGCAGCACGAGCGCGACCACCGCCACCGCGAGGATGTCCTGCCAGTCCGCGAGCCAGTCCGGCAGGGTTCCGCGGCTGAGGTACCCGAGGCTGAAGCCGCCCGCCGCGAGGAGCACGAAACCGCTGATCACCGGCCCGGCCAGCGGCAGTGCATCGGGCCGGGTGCGCAGGATGACCTGCTCGCCCGGCATCAGCGTGATCCGCACGGCTCAGTCCTGGGGACGCAGGTGCACCACGTCCCCCGCGGAGACGGTGTGCCGCTCGCCGTCGTCGTCGCGGATGATCAGCGCGCCCCGCGGGTCCAGGGTCAGCGCGCGGCCCGTCAGGGAACGCCCGCCGGGCAGCTCCGCCCGGACGTCCTGACCGAGCGTGGCCATCCGGGTGCTGACGCGCAGGCGCAGCGACTGCCCGTCCGCCCAGGCGGCGTCGGCGTCCCCGTCCACGTCGCAGAAGGACCGGTAACGGTCGGCGAAGGTGCGCAGGAACGCCCTGAGCAGGATGTTGCGGTCCGTGGTGCCCGCGTACTCGAGCAGCAGGCTGGTGGCGGTGGGCACGGGCAGCTCGTCCTCGGTGAGGCTCACGTTGAGCCCCACCCCGACGACGACGGCGGGCGGTTCCGCCCCGGTACCCGGCACGAACTGGGCGAGGACACCGGCGAGCTTCCGGCCGTCCACGGTGACGTCGTTGGGCCACTTGAGCTGCGGGGCGATCTCGGTGCGCTCCTCCACGCTCTCGGCGAGCGCCAGGGCGGCGAGGAGGGAGAACCAGGAGTAGGCGGTGGTGGGGACGGGGCGGCCGCTGCGGTTGAAGGGCCGGAGCAGCACGCTGACGAAGAGGGAGGAGCGTTCCGGTGCTTCCCAGTCGCGGTCCAGCCGCCCGCGGCCCGCGGTCTGCAGCTCCGTGCCGAGCACGCTGAGATCCGGCCACCCCGCGGCCTCACGCTCGGCGTGCTGCACCAGGTCGGTGTTCGTGGAGCCAGTCCTCGGGGTGATCTCGAGCCGGGCGAAGGGGCCGCCCGGCATGCAGAGCGCCGTCCTCAGCGCACCCACGTTCAGGCCCGGGCGTTCGAGATTGGAGTAGCGGGAGGACATGGTCCCGATCCTAGCGGGCCTGGCTCCCCCTCAGCCCGGCGACCGGCGTCCGTCCCGGCTCCGGACTCAGAGGAAGATGTCGGGGACCAGCTGGTCCTCCGGGGCGCCGAGGCTGTAGGAGGTGAGATCGGTGCGGCCCTCCTCGCGGAGCACCTGCTCGTCGGTGTAGAAGTTGCCGGTGCACTCCCTGGCGTCCCGGACAAGGACGGCGTGGGCGGCGTCGGCCACGATCTCGGGACTCCTCGCCGCCCGCACCATGCCCTCGCCGCCGGGCAGGTTGCGGATGGCGGCGGTGTCGATCAGCGTGGCGGGCCACAGCGAGTTCACCGCCACGCCGTCCTCCTTCAGCTCCTCGGCGAGGCCCAGGGTGGTCAGGCTCATGCCGTACTTGGCCATGGTGTACGCCAGATGCATGCCCGCCCACTTCGGGGCGAGGTTCAGCGGTGGCGAGAGGGTCAGGATGTGCGGGTTGGTGGAGCGCCTCAGGGCGTCCAGCGCGAGCTTGCTGAACAGGAACGTGCCGCGCACGTTGATGTCGGCCATGAGGTCGTAGCGCTTCATGTCCACGTCCGGCGTCCTCGACAGGTCGATCGCGGAGGCGTTGTTCACCACGACGTCGATCCCGCCGAAGGCACCCAGTGTCGCCTCGACGGCGGCGCGGACGTCGTCGTCGCTCCGGACGTCCCCCACGATCGGCAGGGCCCGCCCGCCCGCGGCCTCGATCTGCTCCGCCGCGGTGTGGACCGTGCCCTCGAGCTTCGGGTGCGGCTCACCGGTCTTGGCCATGATCGCCACGTTCGCGCCGTCTCGGGCTGCCCGCAGTGCGATGGCGAGGCCGATCCCGCGGCTCCCCCCGGACATCAGGAGGGTGCGTCCGGCGAGGGACGCCGGACCGGGCCGGGCTTCGTCGCGTGCAGTCATGGCCCCACTGTAGCCAGCCGCCGGACCGGCAGCGGGGTCATCCCACCTGTAGGGTCGATGTCGTCGGGACCAGCCCGCGAATGATCACCGTCGGAAGGACCCCTGGATGCGCAACCGCCTGTTCCTGATCTCCCTGATCGCCTTCTCGGTGGTGGGCGCCGCCCTGATCCTCACCCTCCCTGCCCTCTTCGGTCCGCAGAACGAGTTCCAGGCGGAGCTCTCCGGGTTCCTGGCCGGCCTGGCCCTGGTGCTCGGCATCACCACCCTCGCCCTGCGAGCATCACGGGGAACCACCGGAGAGGGCCCGGCACGCGGTTGAGACCCGCGAAGCGATTCCGGCGGAAAACTGTAGACCTCCTACAACGGTGAGGCCCGAGAGGATCATTAGACTGAGTGGATTGCGCCGGGCGTTGTCGGATTCCTCCAGCACTTGACAGGTTCTCCCCGTCCGGGCCGGCGCTCCCCGAGCCACCCGCCGACCGGAGATTCCATGCCCCAGGACCTGCAGCCCGACCTCACCACGACGGCCGGGAAGCTCGCCGATTTCCGCAGGCGCCAGGCGCTCGCCGAGCAGCCCTCGGGCCCCGAGGCGGTCGAGAAGCAGCACGCACGCGGCAAGAACACCGCACGCGAGCGCATCGACCTGCTGGTGGACGAGGGATCGTTCGTGGAGTTCGACGCACTCGCCGTGCACCGCTCCACCGCCTTCGGCATGGAGCGGAAGAAACCGGTGGGCGACGGCGTGGTGTCCGGGTACGCCACGGTGAACGGCCGCCTGGTCGCCGTGTACAGCCAGGACTTCAGCGTGTACGGGGGATCGCTGAGCCAGGTCAACGGCGAGAAGATCGTGAAGGTGCAGGAGTTCGCGCTGACGAACGGCTGCCCCGTGATCGGCATCAACGACGGCGGCGGAGCCCGCATCCAGGAGGGGGTTGCCTCGCTGGCGATGTTCGCGGACATCTTCCGCAACAACGTGCACGCCTCCGGGGTGGTCCCGCAGATCTCGCTGATCATGGGCCCGTGCGCCGGCGGGGCTGCCTACTCCCCCGCGCTCACGGACTTCGTGGTGATGGTGGACAAGACCTCGCACATGTTCATCACGGGCCCCGACGTCATCAGGACCGTCACCGGTGAGGACGTGGACATGGAGACCCTGGGTGGTGCGCGTCAGCACAACACCACCACCGGCACCTCCGCCTACCTCGCCACGGACGAGGCCGACGCCCTCGGGTTCGTCCGTGAACTGCTGGACTTCCTGCCGTCCAACAACCTGGAGGAGGCGCCGCCGTCGGTCTTCGAGGAGGAGCCCGAGCTGACGGAGGACGATCTCGCGCTGGACGAGCTGATCCCCGACGCCGCCAGTCAGCCATACGACATGCACACGGTGATCGCCGCGATCGTGGACGACGGCCACTTCCTGGAACTGCAGGCGCTCTACGCCCCGAACGTGGTGACCGGGTACGCCCGCGTGGAGGGCCACACGGTGGGCATCGTGGCCAACCAGCCGCTGCAGTTCGCCGGCACCCTGGACATCAACGCCTCCGAGAAGGCCGCCCGGTTCGTGCGCCACTGCGACGCCTTCAACATCCCCCTCCTCACGCTCGTGGACGTCCCCGGGTTCCTGCCGGGCAAGGACCAGGAGTTCCAGGGCATCATCCGGCGCGGCGCCAAGCTGCTCTACGCCTACGCGGAGGCCACGGTGCCCAAGCTGACCGTGATCACCCGGAAGGCCTACGGCGGCGCGTACATCGTGATGGGTTCCAAGAAGCTCGGGGCCGATCTCAACCTCGCGTGGCCCACCGCGCAGATCGGCGTGATGGGTGCGCAGGGCGCCGTGAACATCCTGTACCGGGGGCAGCTCAAGGCCGTGGCCGACGCCGGTGGGGACGTGGAGGCGAAGCGCGCCGAGGTGGTGCAGCAGTACGAGGAGGAGCTGCTGAACCCCTACCAGGCCGCGGAGCTCGGGTACGTGGACGCGGTGATCGCGCCGTCGGACACCCGGCTGCAGATCGTCCGCGGGTTGCGCGCGCTGCGGGACAAGCGGGCCACCAACCCCGCCAAGAAGCACGGGAACATCCCGCTGTGACCACCGTGAGCGGCACCAACGACGGCGCGGCCGTCCCTGCACCCGACCTGCTCGCAGTGGACGGCTCCGGTGTGCTGTCCGTGGTCTCCGGCAATCCGACGGACGAGGAGCTGGCGGCGCTGACCGCCGTCGTCGTCGCCCTCCAGGCCACCGAGGAGGCGGAGGAACCCGACGTCCGGGGGCGCACCTGGTTCCGCCGGGCAATGCTGCGCCTCGCCCCCACGCCGGGTCCGGGTTCCTGGCGGCGCAGCACCCGCTGACACCACTGCCGGAAACGCCGGCACCCTCGGTGATCGCCCCTGGGCATGCGTCGTGTACGGGCCTAGGGTGAGGCATGGGCCTCACCCGGAACCGGGACCTCCCGCCACTGCAGCAGCTCCTGCTTGTCATCGTGATGGTGCTGTTGTCAGCAGGGCTCTGGTACGGGTGGTTCGCCTGGGACACCGAGTACTACCTCGATGCGAGTACCGGCGAGATGGCCGGCCCGTACCGGGTGTGGCAGGGCGTGGGAGCATTCCTGTGCGGCATCGTGGTGATGATCGTCGCCTACCGGACACTGCACATTGGCGTCGCACTGGTAGTGCTGCCGGCGTCCTTCACCCTCGCATGGATCAGCACCGCTGCCGCCGATGATGTCACCGGGTTGTGGATGGTGGGCGCGATCATGGTTGCCGTCGGCAGCTTCCTGGGCGCGGCCGTACTGCTGAGCCTTACCGCGGCAGTGGATAGCTTGAGCCGGGAACCAAGTATCCCTCCGTCGTCAGCGGAGTAGGCCGCGCCGCTCGACCCCTTCCGTTGCCAGCCGTACGCGTCCAGTACCGGACGTCAGCCGGACCGCGTCCGTCGCTCGAGTCTCAGTAGGCGCGTGACGGAGCGACGAGCCGCCATGCGCGCGCTCCGAGGAGGAGCGCGATGGTGATGAGAATGCCGGGAACCACGAGCCAGGCCCAGGTACTGGTCCACCCGATGCCGACGCCGTCACCTGTCGAGAAAGCGGTGACATGGATCAAGAAGATGGTGGCGTCCGCCTCCATCGGCGCGCGGGAATCAACGACGGCGAGCATGCTGAAGGTGAAGGACAGGAATACCATCCAGTAGACCAGGAGCGCGAACCCAGCGGTGATGACACCGATCGACCAGAGCGGACGGCGGCGTTCGTCGACGGCGTACTGGCGAGCGAGATCCTGTGGATGCCCCAGATCCGTCAGGACGGCGGAGGTGGTGCGGGGATCACCGGCCAGTGCCTGACGTAGTTCCTTGATGGTTGCGCGGCGCTCCTTCCCGGGGAGAACCGCTTCGAGATGCCAGTCGAGGCGCATGAGATACAGGTCGGTACGGAGGCGGTCGCAAATGGACCGCCGCGGCGGGATCGAGACTACCGTGCTGTCAGTCATGGGAACGCTCCTTCTCGATGATCGTCGTGACCGCGGCCGCCACGAGGTGCCACTGCTCCCGTGCGGTGATGCGTGCCGCTTCCCCTGCCGGGGTGAGAGCGAAGTACTTGCGGGGTGGGCCGTTGGTGGATGCCACCATTCGGGAACCGACCAGTCCGTCGCGCTCCAGCCGGGTGAGCAGGGGGTAGATCAGCCCCGTGGTCACCTCCAGTCCCAGCTCACCGAGCCGTTCGATCAGCTGGTAGCCGTACGACTCCCGTTCTGCGATGAGCGTGAGAGTGAGCAGTGGCAGGGCCGAGCGCATGAGCTGCGCTTCCTGCTGAGCCTGGATTCTCGTCACAGTAGTAATGAATTATTAATACTGGAACCGAGCAAGGTCTGTTCCTTCAGGACGTCGGTGAAGCCTCACCTCAGCGCGGATCCGCGACCGTCCCGAGGAACACCGGCAGGCCCGTCTCCTCGTGCACGATCTGGTAGCTGAACGGCCGGTCGAAGGAGATGCTGAGCGCAGGTGGCAGCGCGGAGGTCATCCTCACCCCGATCTGGGTCACGGCCGCTGCGATGGTCCCTTTCTCGGCGACGGTGATGTTCGCCGTCTGCGCTCCGCCACTGACGAAGGCATCGGGAAGGATGGCCTCGAAGTCAGGCGTGGGACCGAAGGTCTCGTCCAGTCCCAGCGACCCCAGGACGTCGAGGAGATCCAGGGTGCACTCGTGGTCCCAAGTGGGCAGTTCGAGCGCCACGTACTGTTCCTCCGCCCCGTCCAGTGTGCGGGCGATGTCCATGAAATCGTCCCCGCTCCACGCCGGGGTCACCGCTTCGGTCGGCAGGACCAGGCGCATGAAGAACCCCTCACCGTACGGCAGGTCGATGCCGGTCCAGCCTGCCCCTTCCGCATACCGCACCGTGTCCGTCTTCCGCATCATCGGGACATCGACGGCGCCGCCGTCGGACAGGGTGAACGCCCGATCCATCGTGTCCTCCGCCGCGAAGGGCACGTCCCACGCTGCCGCGAAGTAGACGGTGTTGAGCAGACTCAGCATGGTCTGCGCATCGACGTCGAGCGGCGCCTCCTCGATCCGGCCGCCGGTCTCCAAGGAGACCCACTCGTCGATCCGGCTGTTCGTCACCGGATCCGCGAAGTCCACCGGGAACACCCCGGCCCCGTACTGCCGGGCCAGCGTGTCCAGGAATTCCTCGCCGATGCCACCGCCCTCAGGCACGAACACGGCGTTGGCGAGGTGGAGCAGCGGTTCCCTCGGCGGATCCTCCTCGTCGACGTCGGCCGGGTTCCCGTCGAACCGCCCCACGCTCCTCAGCAGTGCGTTGAGCGCTTCGTCGCGGTGCTCCGCCGGGAGCGCGAGGGCCACGTCCATCTCCTCCGCCGTCGTGGTACCGGCGCCCACCCGGAGCATCGCCAGTGCATACAGGGCGCTGAGCGGACTGGTGACGGTGTTGCGCGCGGGATCCGCGGCGGTCATCACGGATCCGAGCCGGAAGGAGGACCTCAGCAGGGCCTCCTCCGCGTCCGGGTACAGGCCCTGCTCCACGGCGGCCCGCTCCACCGGCGCGGCGTCCTCGCCGATCGGGGGACCACTGCCGCACGCGGTCAGCAGCAGCAGAGCGGCGGCGCCGGCCGCCGGGCGTGCCGGACGCCGTGGACCCGAGTGTGGTTCTGCCATGGCTCTCTCCCCCGTCGTGGTGGTCCCACGGTAAGCATGATGAGGGCCGGTGGCGAGCATTCAGGAGGACACGATTGCAGCACGGCCCGCCGGGGAATGCCCCGGCGGACCACCGCCGCCGGGGTGCGAGTACCGAAACAGGAGAGGCTACGCTCGGGTGGTGACCCATGACACTCCAGCACCCGCCCCGTCCGAGCAGCCGACGCGCGCCACCACCGCGATCGACGGCGTCGCCACGTCGTACTACGAGACCCTCCTCGAGCTGATGCCCGACTTCGCCACCGAACTGGGTCTGCCCGGACGCGAGACCGAGTACCGGGACTACTCCCCCGCCGGAATCGAGGCACTGGCCGAGGCCACCCGTGAGGCACTACTGCGCCTCGACGACCTCGAACCCGCGGACGACGTCGACGCCGTGACCCTCGACGCCATGCGTGAGCGGCTGGGCCTGGACCTCGAGATCCACGAGGCGGGCCTGGACTATTCGGACCTCAACAACATCGCCTGCCCGGCGCAGAGCATCCGCGCCATCTTCGACCTCATGCCCACCGCCACCGCCGGCGACCTCTCGCACATCGCCGGACGCATGGCGAACATCCCGGACGCCCTCGACGGCTACATCTCCTCGCTCCGCGCCGGCCGCGAGCGCGGTCTGGTCGCCGCGCGCCGGCAGGTGCTGATCGTGATCGAGCAGTCCACCAAGTACGCGGAGGACGGCGGATTCTTCGACGGCCTCGGTGCCACCACCCAGGCCGACGACGGCGAGCTCCCCGAGTCCGTGCAGGAGCAGCTGAAGCGCGGGGCCGAGGCCGCCCGCGGCGCCTACGACGGCCTGGCCACCTTCCTGCGGGAGGACCTCCTGCCCACCGCCCCCGAGAAGGACGCCGTGGGCCGTGAGCACTACGCACTGATGTCGCGCCGCTTCCTCGGATCCGCCGTCGACCTCGAGGAGACGTACCGCTGGGGCGTGGAGGAACTGGACCGCGTGATCGCCGAGCAGGAGGCCGTGGCGAACGAGATCCGCGAGGGTGCTTCCATCGAGGAGGCCATGCGGATCCTCGACGAGGACCCGGCGCGCCAGTTGCAGGGCACCGATGCGCTGCAGGCGTGGATGCAGGAACTCTCGGACAGGGCCGTGGACGCCATGGCCGGTGTGCACTTCGACATCCCTGACGTGATGCGCCGCCTCGAGTGCAAGATCGCCCCCACGAACGAGGGCGGCATCTACTACACCGGACCGACCGACGACTTCTCCCGCCCGGGACGCATGTGGTGGTCGGTGCCGGAGGGCGAGGACTCCTTCACCACGTGGAAGGAGACCACCACGGTGTACCACGAGGGGGTCCCGGGTCACCACCTGCAGATCGCCACCGCCACGTACCAGCGTGCCCTGCTGAACCCGTGGCGCCGCAACGCCATCTGGGTGTCCGGGCAGGGCGAGGGCTGGGCGCTCTACGCGGAGCGGCTCATGCAGGAACTCGGCTTCCTCTCCGACCCCGGGGACCGTCTCGGGATGCTCGACGCCCAGCGCATGCGCGCCGCCCGCGTGGTCTTCGACATCGGCGTGCACCTCGAGCTGGAGATCCCCGAGCGCTGGGGAATGGGCACCTGGACGCCGGAGACCGGCTACGAGTTCCTGCGGAAGAACATCGCGATCAGCGAGGGGCAGCTGAACTTCGAGTTCACGCGGTACCTCGGCTGGCCGGGCCAGGCGCCGGCATACAAGATCGGGCAGCGCCTCTGGGAGCAGATCCGCGACGAGGTGCGAGCGAGCGAGGGCGGGTCGTTCGATCTGCGCGCCTTCCACACGCGCGCGCTGAACCTCGGCTCGGTGGGCCTGGACACGTTGCGCCGCGCACTGGTGGGCTGACCCCGTAGATGTTCGTCACAGCCGGGCGAGGAATAATTCCCGCCCGGCTGTGCCGCGCCCGGCACAGCGCGGTGACGCCGCGGAAGCCCGTAGAACGACGACGGCGGCGCACGTAACATTTCGCAACGCGGGCTTTGTCTGTGTATAGGGCCTCCCTAGTGTTTTCCGGGTGTCTTCAGAAATCAGCTCCCGGCCCACGCGCCGCACTCTCCCCCGCTGGATGACCTCCTTCGGTCCGCAGATCATCGCCGCACTCGTCGTGGGTCTCGGTCTCGGCCTGCTCGCCCGGACCACCGGCCATACCACCGAGGACCCGAACGCGCTCGGCACCACGCTCGCCACACTCGGCTCGAGCTACGTTGCCCTGCTGCGCGCCGCCGTCGTCCCGCTGATCTTCACCGCCGTGGTGAGCTCGATCGCCAATCTCCGTGCCGTGAACAACGCGGCCCGCCTCGCCGGGCAGACCCTGCTCTGGTTCGCGATCACGGCGCTGATCGCCGTGGTGATCGGCATCGGCCTCGGCGTCATCTTCCAGCCCGGCGCCGGGACCGGCGCCGAGCAGCCCGCGGAGTACGAGGGCAGCACGGGCAGCTGGACGGCGTTCCTCACCAGCCTGGTCCCCGCGAACTTCCTCGGCATCCAGGCGTCCTCCAGCGTGGCCGATTCCGGTGCGGTCAGCACCTCGCTGAGCTTCAACGTGCTGCAGATCCTCGTGATCGCCATCGCCGTGGGCATCGCGGCCCTGAGGGGGGGCAGGCCCGCCGAGCCGTTCCTCGCCTTCAACGCCTCCGCGCTGGCCGTGATCCAGAAGGTCCTGTGGTGGATCATCCGGATCGCCCCGCTCGGCACCGTGGGCCTGATCGGCAACGCCGTGGCCGTGTACGGGTGGGACACCATCGGCTCCCTCGGCATGTTCACCATCGCCGTCTACGTGGGCCTGGCCATCGTGCTCTTCGGCGTGTACCCGGTGCTGATCAAGAGCCACGGCCTGTCCGTGAAGCAGTACTTCTCCGGCGCGTGGCCCGCCATCCAGCTGGGCTTCGTGTCCCGCTCCTCCGTGGGCACCCTGCCCCTGACCCAGCGCGTCACCGAACGCAACCTGGGTGTACCCCGCGGCTACGCCTCCTTCGCGGTACCGCTCGGGGCGACGACGAAGATGGACGGCTGCGCCGCGATCTACCCGGCGATCGCCGCGATCTTCGTGGCCCAGTTCTTCGGGATCGAGCTGACGATCACGCAGTACCTGCTGATCGCCCTCGTCTCCGTGCTCGGCTCCGCCGCGACCGCGGGCACCACGGGTGCCGTGGTGATGCTCACGCTGACGCTCTCCACGCTGGGGCTCCCCCTCGCCGGCGTCGGACTCCTGCTCGCGGTGGACCCGATCATCGACATGGGCCGCACCGCCGTGAACGTGGCGGGCCAGGCCCTCGTCCCCACGATCGTGGCCAAGCGCGAGGGCATCCTGGACAGCACGCTCTACGACGCGCAGCGCACCGGTGATCCCTTCGCCGATGACAGCACGTTCGAGGACGGGGCGGCCGCGGATGCGCAGGCCGCCGCGGAGGCCGGCAACGACGGCCTCTCCACCTCGGTGGGATCCGACGCACCGAGCACGGCGGCGGGAGCGCGCTGACGCACACGCACGCGACGACGGCCCATTCCGGCAGCGCCGGGGTGGGCCGTCGTCGTCCCGGATGACGATGCGGCGCCATTCCACTGAGCGGCAGCGCTGTCCCCCGTATCCGGGTGGATCATGGGAGCACCTGTCCAGCTCTACGAGGTGGTGCGTCATGAACCGACCGCGCACGACGGGGACGATCCCCGCCGCCCTCGCCCTCACCGCAGGCCTCGGCCTCGCGGGGGCACCGCCGGCATCCGCCGCGTACTGCGGCATCACCTGGGGTTCCACACCCAAGACCGCCCCCGCGTCCTCCCCCGCTCCGGTCAGTGATGTACGGCCCGGCCGTCACGCCTGCTTCGACCGCCTCGTCGTCGACATGAGCGGTCCCGCCCCCCGATACCGCGTGGAGTACGTCCCGCAGTTCACCGGCATCGGCTCCGGTGTCCCCATCCCCCTCCGCGGCGCAGCCGATCTCCGTATCGTCCTGGCCGCACCGGCGTACGACGACGACGGGCACCCGACGTACTCCCCGGCCGACATGCGGGAGCTGGTCGACGTCGCCGGGTACTTCACGTTCCGGCAGATCGCCACCGCCGGGAGCTTTGAGGGTTCCACGGAGCTCGGAGTGGGGGTCCGGGCACAGCTTCCCGTCCGCGCGTTCGTCCTGGCCGGTCCGGGTGCCGGGTCGCGCCTGGTGATCGACGTCGCCCATTCCTGGTGAGGAGCCTCGCCGGTCACGGCGGGACCCGGCGCCGTGACCGGGGTGTCGTCGGCAGGTGACCGCGGGGCACCGGCGCTCGTCGCGGGACCTAGGCTGGGAGCATGACCCCCCGCCTGATCCTCGCCTCCAAGTCGCCCGCCCGCACCAAGCTCCTGACCGAGGCCGGGATCGGCCACACGGTCCTGGTCTCGCACGTGGACGAGCCCGCCGTCGTCGCCCGGTACGGGGAGCTCGACCCCCACGACACCGCGCTGCTGCTCGCACGGGCCAAGGCGGAGGCCGTGGCCGCCCTGGACGACGCCGCGGACGCCCTGGTGCTCGGCTGCGACTCCGTGTTCGAGTTCGACGGCGAGGCGCACGGCAAACCCTACGAACCGGCGGTCGCCGTCGAGCGGATCAGCCGTATGCGCGGCAACTCCGGCGTCCTGCACACCGGCCACTGGCTCGTGGACACCCGCGACGGCGGATCCGGTGCCACGATCGGCGCCGTCTCCTCCGCCACCGTGCACTTCGGGACCATGACGGACGCCGAGGTCCGGGCGTACGTGGCCACCGGGGAACCCCTGCACTGCGCGGGATCCTTCACGATCGACGGCTTCGGCGGAGCCTTCGTCGAGCGCGTGGACGGCGATCCGCACGCCGTGGTGGGCCTCAGCATCTCCACGCTCCGGGGACTCCTGCCCTCCGCCGGCCTGCAGCTCACCGACCTGTGGGAGCGACCCGCCGCGTTGTAGGTTCCCTACAAAGGATTCCGGGATAACCCTCCCTCCCGGCACGATCCATGGGCGGAAGCTCCAAAACCCGGCTAGGCTCCCCCTGAGTAGAAGGAGTCCCCCGCCCCATGAGCCAGTCCCCCCTCGCCCCGTCCGCATCCCCGAACGCCACCACCGCCGCCCGACCGGTCACGAAAGTGCTGGTGGCCAACCGCGGGGAGATCGCGGTCCGCGTGATCCGCGCCGCACGCGACGAGGGCCTGGCCTCCGTGGCCGTGTACGCGGAGCCCGACCGCGACGCCCTGCACGTCCGCCTGGCGGACGAGGCCTTCGCCCTGGGCGGCGAGACCGCCGCGGAGTCCTACCTGGTGATGGACCGCATCCTCGACGCCGCCCGGCGCAGTGGCGCGGACGCGATCCACCCCGGCTACGGCTTCCTCTCCGAGAACGCGGAGTTCGCCCAGCGCGTCATCGATGCCGGCATCACCTGGATCGGCCCGTCCCCGGAGTCCATCGCGCAGCTCGGCGACAAGGTGCAGGCCCGGCACATCGCCGAACGCGTAGGTGCCCCGCTGGTCCCCGGCACCAAGGATCCCGTGGGATCGGCGCAGGAGGTCATCGACTTCGCGCAGGAGTTCGGCCTGCCCATCGCCATCAAGGCGGCGTTCGGTGGCGGCGGCCGCGGCATCAAGGTGGTCCGCAGCCACGAGGAGATCCCCGAGCTGTTCGAGTCGGCGGTGCGCGAGGCCACCGCGGCGTTCGGCCGCGGCGAGTGCTTCGTGGAGCGCTTCCTCGACGCCCCGCGCCACGTGGAGACGCAGTGCCTCGCCGACGCCCACGGGAACGTCGTCGTGGTGTCCACCCGCGACTGCTCGCTGCAGCGCCGCAACCAGAAACTCGTGGAGGAGGCGCCGGCCCCCTACCTCTCCGAGGAGCAGAACACCCGCCTCTACGAATCCTCCAAGGCGATCCTCCGCGAAGCCTCCTACCAGGGCGCCGGCACCTGCGAGTTCCTCGTGGGACAGGACGGCACCATCTCCTTCCTCGAGGTGAACACGCGCCTCCAGGTGGAGCACCCGGTGTCCGAGGAGGTCACCGGAATCGACCTCGTCCGCGAGCAGTTCCGCATCGCCCGCGGTGAGGCCCTGGGCTACGACGACCCCGAGGTGCGCGGCCACGCCTTCGAGTTCCGCATCAACGGCGAGGACGCCGGGCGCGGCTTCATGCCCGCTCCCGGCACCGTGCAGAACCTCACGTTCCCCTCCGGCCCGGGCATCCGCGTGGACTCCGGGATCGAGGCCGGCGAGGTGATCGGCGGTAACTTCGACTCCATGCTGGCCAAGCTGATCGTCAGCGGGGCCAGCCGCGAGCAGGCTCTGCAGCGGGCACGCCGGGCGCTCTCGGAGATGGTGATCGAGGGCATGCCCACGGTGCTGCCGTTCCACGCCGCCGTCGTCGCCGACCCCGCCTTCGCACCCGCGGACGGGCCGTTCTCCGTGCACACCCGCTGGATCGAGACCGAGTTCAGCACGGTGATCGAGCCGTGGAAGGGCGCCACGGACACCCCGTCCGACGACGACGCCCGTCAGCGCATCACCGTGGAGGTGGGCGGGCGCCGCCTCGAGGTGGTGCTCCCGGCAGGCCTCGGCGCCACCGGCAACGGCAGGGCGGCGGCTCCTGCGAAGGCGAAGAAGTCCTCGCGCACCCGGGCGGGCAAGGCCGCCGTCGGCGGCGACGAACTGACCTCACCCATGCAGGGCACCATCGTGAAGGTTGCCGTCGCCGAGGGCGACACCGTGGCGGAGGGCGATCTCGTGGTGGTCCTCGAAGCCATGAAGATGGAGCAGCCGCTCACCGCGCACAAGGCGGGCACCATCTCCGGGCTGACCATCGAGCCCGGCGCCACGGTCTCGGCCGGCTCCGTGATCGCGACCATCCAGGACTGAACCGCCGCCGGGTCCCCGCCCCCGCGGGCACCCCCCCCCGCCGTGACCCACCGGCGGGCGGTGCTGCGTGGACGTCCGTGCCGGGAGGTCGGGCGCCGGGCCCGGTGGTGGCCTTGATCGGGCGAGTGCGACCGACCCGACCTGCACATCCCGGTTAGCCGCCGTTACCCCGACCGTTGTTGCCGTTGCCGTTACCCGGGTTGCCACCGTTGCCCGAGTTACCGTGCCGGCGCCGGAG
>NZ_LGIU01000044.1 GCF_001187915.1 Arthrobacter sp. RIT-PI-e
AGCACGCTGGGTCATGAGGTGGAAGCCCGCCCTGAACGCGTTCGCGATCACCTTCGCAGGACGCTTCGAGAAGACCAACTACTAATGAAAACGCCGGACCCCACACACCGTTTATCGGACAGACCCCGACGCTTCGACAAGGCCGGGATTCCCGAGCATGCACCTCGCATGATGTCGTCCTCGGGCCTCCTGACCACATGGGCATGGTTCAAGCCCCCACCGCTTCGCTGATCGTGAGAGCGCTACGGTCGCGCTTCTCGGAGGAGTTGCTCGAGTGTGTGCTCAACCGCCAGGGGTGGGTGCGTGAGAGTGGTTTCGAGGGTCGGGTTCACGACATCGAACTCGCCTCGTCGAGCGGCGTGGAACATGTCGAGGGAGAAGTCGGCGACCATGGGGGGTAGTCCACGATCGATCGCCGCGGCCTTCCATTCATCGTCGCTCATCGTCACCCGGGTGATGGTGCGGCCGGTGAGGTGGGTGAGGATCTCGGCGATGTCTGCGAGGTCGAGGGTGGTTGATGCGGTCAGTGGCGGTGAGATGCCGGTCATCGTGTCAGTGCTGGTGAGAGCGATTGCGGCGGCTTCGGCCAGGTCCTCGTGCGCGGTCCAGGAGACGGGGCCGTCGTCGGGAACCGCGATCTGCCCGGTGGCCAGGGCGCTGTCGAGATGGATGCCGAGGGAGTTGGCGTAGAAGCCGTTCCGGAGGGCGAGGAAAGGTACTCCTTGCTGCGCGAGGTGTTCCTCGGTCGCGGCATGGACCCTCTGGGGTGGGAAGAACGAGTCCGGTGAAGCCGCTTGGTGGCTCGTGTACAGAATCCGCGAGGCACCTCCCGCGAGCGCGGCGTCGATAGCGGCACGGTTCGCCTCGAAAGCTCCTCCTCCACGGATGGCGGCGGAGACGACGAGGACCTGGTCGGCGCCCTCGAAGGAGCGTGTGAGCGTGTCCGGCCGGGTGAAGTCCCCCGTCCTCACTCGCACTCCTCTCGCTGCGAGCCCTCCCGCCTTCGACTCGTCCCGCACACTGACCCCTACCGTCTCGGCGGGCACCCGTTCGAGGAGGTGGTCCACGATGCGGCTACCGAGGTTCCCGGTCGCCCCAGTGATGATGATCATTGATATACCTCTGTTGTTTTCATTGATAATGGATGTGTTGACCATAGGCTTCGTTTCCGCCGGAATCAAGACTTTGATATCATTGGTTCATGACGATCGATGCAGAGGCTTCCTCACGCGCCGGGCTGCGCGCACACATCATCGAAAGTGCTGCCCGGTTGCTTCGAGAAGGTGGGGCCGCTGCAGTCACGACTCGACGGGCAGCGGACGCCGCGGGCGTGCAGCCCCCGACGATCTACCGTCTGTTCGGCGACAAGGACGGACTGCTCGATGCAGTAGCGGAGCACGTCATGGCACGTCATGTCACAGGCAAAGCAGCACACGCCCATGCGGACGAGGATCCGGTGGAAGCACTGCGATCGGGGTGGCACGCACAGATCGACTTCGGCCTGTCGAACCCGGAGCTCATCCGACTGATGAACGCCCGCCACGGCACCTCCCCCGCCATCGAAGCGGGCATCAAGGTGCTTCAGGCCCGCATCCACAGCCTCGCTACCGCTGGTCTCCTGCACGTCAGTGAGCGACGCGCCCTCGACATGATCCACGCCGCTGGTACCGGCGCCGTCCAGGCCCTCCTCGAAACCCCTCCCGAGAAGAGAGACCTCGGGCTTGCAGACGCTCTTCTTGACGCCGTGCTCACCCGGATCACCCGGCCACGATCAGCGAAGAACAAGACGGACAGCACTACCTCGACCACCGTCACCTTCGCCACCGTCGTCCCGCAACTACCCGGCCTGAGCACCGCGGAACGATCCCTCATGCTCGAATGGCTGGAACGATCCATCCAGACAGCACAACAGCACTGATCGACGCACCCGAAGATCAGCGGAGAAGACACCGCAACAAGAACAGGGCACCAAAGTACGCCGAGCCGAGAGCGGCATGATTCTGGTGCGGAGCGGCTCATCCACCGTGGGCATGCCGTTGTAGGGAAAGGGGGTGAGATCGCGTTCGAGTTTTTCCTCCGCGTGGCGCTCATGACCGGACAGTGCCGTGACGGGTCCTTCGCGGCGTGATCATTCGACGTGCTCACGTGTCGTCAGGACGCGGGCGAGGACGATGACGAAGAGTCCGGCCAGGGGTACGACGAGGAGTCCGTAGCGGAGCTCTGTGGTGTCGGCGATCGCCCCGACGACCGGTGGTGAGACCAGGAATCCGACGCGGAGCAGCCAGCTGAGGATGGTCAGCCCGGCGCCGGTCCTGAAGCCGGGAAGCTCGTCGGCTGCTTGCATCGCCGCTGGTATGAGCGTTGCGACTCCTAGGCCGGCGAGGCCGAACCCGATGATGGTCGAGGGGATGCTCGGGAGGAGCAGGGCGGCACCCATGCCGATGAGGACGATGATGCCGCCGATGCGGGCGATGAGTCGTTGGCCGAACCGGTCGACCAGGCGGTCGCCGAAGAGCCGTCCGATGAACTGCATGCCCTGTAACGCGATGAACCCGAGTCCCGCGACGAAGGACGAAGCGGCAAGAGATCCGCTGAGGTAGATCGCCGCCCAAGAGCTTCCCGCATCTTCCACGAGGGCCCCTGAGGAAGCGATGATCACCAGAGCAGCCAGAATCGCGTACTTACCGGTGGTACCGGCGCGCTTCCGGTCAGTGGATCCCTCAGCATGGTTCCCGTCATAGCCGGTGTCGGTCTGAGTGTCGGTGCTTGCGTCGAGGTGGTGGGGTTCTGGTCCGGTCAGGAGGAGACGGTAGACACCGGCGGCCGCCAGGCTGAAGATGATCGCGGTGACTCCGAGGTGTAGGGCCAGGGGTGCACCGAGTCCGGCGGCGAGGGCGCCGAACGCACCGCCGATGACTGCTCCGATGCTCCAGACGGCGTGGAAGGAGTTGAGGATGGACCGCTTGTAGAGTTTCTGCACACGTAGGCCGTGCGAGTTCTGGGCGACGTCGGTGATGGAGTCCATGGCCCCGGCGATGAACAGACCACTGGCGAGGATGGCCCAGCTCGGGCTTGTCGCGGCAAGGAGAATGCCCGCTGCGGCGGCGAACGTCGAGACGATTGCGACCCTTGAGGAGCGGTACCGGCGTATCAGCACTCCGGCAGTGAGGCCGGCCAGCAGTGCTCCGAGTGGGTAGGCGGCCACCGCAGCCCCGAAAGCGGTGTTCGTCAGCCCGAGCGCGTCCTTGATCTCCGGGTAGCGCGGAAGGATGCTGGCGAAGATGGCGCCGTTGGTGAAGAACAGCACGGAGACAGCGACTCTGGCCCGGGACGCATCGCGAGGAGGAGCTGGTTGAGTGGGACGTGCGAGGACCATGGAGGACCTTTCCGATGTCTGGGTGGAACATTGCGGGAGTGCAGATGCGCGGCAGTATCCGGTTCGCTACGTGGCCGGTAGGTTCTCGGACGGACCACGAGGTGACAGGACCTGCTCCACAGACGCTCGAGCCCCCGTCTCGTAGGGTGCTTCCTGGTGAGATGGACTTACCGGCGCGGATCCGAGCTGCTGGTCCGCGGCCTCGACGTAGGCCATGGGGACCTGTGGGGAACTCGTCGTCAGTGCCTGTCTCAGCCGCGTCGAGGCGAAGAGCGCGATGATGCCTTCGACCCCCTGATTCAGGAGCAGACCGATTTGCCCGGTGGTCACAGCAGGAGCCTCGATCGGGACATGGCGAATGATGACGGCGTAGCCCCGACGCTGAGCGGCCAAATCGACCGCCTGGATCGCGGCCGCCGCGTCGCCGTGGTCATTGTCCTGTGCGATGACGAGCCCTATCAGTCGTGAGTGCTGCGTGACCAAGGTCTGCGCTGCGCGGTTCGGTCGGTAGTGCAGCTCCGCCACCGCACGCAGAACAGCGGTGCGCGTGTCACTGGCCACCAGGTGCTGGTTGTTCACCACGCGCGAGACCGTCTGTGCCGACACGCCGGCAAGCCGTCCCACATCACGAAGCGTCGGAGGGCGGGAAGTCCCCTCCCGCGGTGCGGCACCCGACGCAACACCCGGGAGTTCACGGGTTCGACGAACCACACGACCCCCTCATGTTCCCTGGATACCCACGACGACGACATCGGAGAAAATGCCGTTGACAGCGGACGACCGCTGATCAGCATTCCGTGAACGTTCCCGGTCACGTTCACGGAACGCTAGCATTAGGGTAGGAAGCATGGCAAACACCTCGCGACCGGCAACCATCGTGGATGTTGCCCGGGTTGCAGGGGTGTCGCGGCAGACGGTGAGCCGGGCGATGAATGGGCTGCCTGACATCAGCGCTGAGACGCGGGAGCGCGTCATCGAGGCTGCGCGGACCCTGAAGTACCGGCCCAATCGGGCGGCACAGGGTCTGGTCCGGGGCCGGGAGACGACGATCGGGTTCGTTGTGGAGGACCTGCAGAATCCCTATTACCCTGAGCTTGCCTCGGCTCTGAGCAGGATCGCCGGTGAGCGGGGTTGGACCGTGATGTTGTGCGATGTCGGACAGAGCATGGAGAGCGCATCGGCCCAGCTCACCTCACTCGTTCGTCGGGTCGATGCCCTCGTGATCACCGGCTGTCAGGGCGGCAGCGTGGGCGCGATACCGGTGAGCACGTTCAAGCAGTCGATTGTGGGGATCCCTACCGTCATCCTCGACGGATCATCGGAGGATGCCTTCGACGCCTATGTGAGCATCGACCATCGTGCCGGGGTAGTACGGGCCTTGGATCACCTGGTCGGCAGGGGACGCCGACACATTGCCATGATCGACACCCTGCAGATGGACTCCCTACGACGTGACTCCTACCGGGACTACCTGGTGCGGCACGATCTTGCGTGGACGGAGGACTCGGAGGTTCGGGTCGAGGAAACCCTCGCAGGAGGTATCACAGCTGCGACAACGCTGATGGAGCGGTACCCGCAGATGGATGCGATCCTCGCCTACAACGACATCCTTGCGATCGGGGCCCTCAAAGGGCTTGGCCGTTCGGGCGTCCAGGTACCCGAGAGCATCTCGGTGATGGGAATTGACGGGCTCGCCGTCGGAGCCATGGTCACGCCGGAACTCACGACCCTGGCTATCGACAAGACCGAACTCGCACGTCACGCCATCGAACTGCTCGATGACATCGTGAGTAGCTCCGCAGTCTCCGGAGCCGGCGCCTCCCGGACCTTGCAGTACGAGCTCACCCTCAGGGGCTCCAGCTAGATCCGTTCACAGCGGGACACGTCCGAGGGAGCGCCCGCACTACCGCGGTAGGGATCTCCCGCGTACGTGCCTGGGGATGCCGAAGCAGGACGGTGACACGGCCTGTCCGTGGGCGGCCGGGGGTGCCGGCTCCTGTGGGGCACGTCTGGCCCGGGCAGTGGTCGAGGTCGGCTACGACGTCGCCGGAACTCCACGCATGAGCGCCCGACGTCGCCGCGCGATCGATCCGAGCGGCACCCCGATCGCCGAGGTGGCGCAGGGCGCACCCAAGTGCCACACCCCGACGCCGGATCACTGCACGCTGGACGCACCTGGCTTGTCGTCCGGAACGATACCGCTTCATCCCTTGGCCCGTTCGCGGGCTTCCTCCCGGCCACCGTGGAGCGTGAGGTAACTCCTTGGCCGGCGCTTTTCTCGGTGTGGGCGCGGCCGTCGATGATCCCGGAACGACCGGTACGTCGAATCATGACCGGACAGCCATGTAGGACGAACCCGCCTTGCGCAGTGAAGACACCGTGGTCGGGCCCGATGGAGAATCAGGACGCAAGCGCCAACCAGACGCCGATCCCCGGACCCGCACTCATCGGTGATGACGAGCCGCCGGGTATGGAAGGCTTCATGCAGGGAAGGTTACGGGTGGAAGGGATTGGTCTGCATGCGTCTGAGAACGACCACGACCGGCACGGGATCACGACGTATAGGGCTCGTCCATGGTCTCGGTGGAAGTAGCGAGCTATGGCAGCCAGTGACTCGGTACCTCCTGGAAACTGGGCAGTACACGGTGACCACCGTTGACCTCCGTGGCCACGGTGAGAGCGCTCGCGCTTCCTCCTACACCCTGGAGGACTTCGCCGGCGATCTCGCTGAATCCCTCCCGACAGGCCTCGACGCTCTTGTCGGTCACTCCCTGGGAGGTTCGGTCCTGGTCCGAGCCGTTGAACGACTTCAACCAGCACGAGCGGTCTACCTGGACCCCGGGTTCCGCTTGAACCTCCCCACCACCGGGGTTACCGGGCGACTGTTCTGGCTGGCCCCTACGCTCTGCCTGGGAGTTGCCGGTTTGGTCCAGGCCCGTCGTGGTGCTCGTGTGCGCGCCGGCTACTCCCCCGAGATTCGCGCGTCCCTCGCCCGATCCCGTTCCGCCTTCGACGCGGCCATGGCACCGATCGTCTTCAAAGACGTGGCTCACAACCCTCTACCGGTGGCACCGCCGGCTGTCCCCTCGACGATCGTCCTCTCCGATGAGTCCCCGGCGGTGCTTCCCGATGATCTCGCGACCGAACTCCGAAACCACGGCTGGCGTGTATGCCGTCTGCCCGGCGTTCACCACGACATGCACCTCGAAGCACCCCACCGAAGCGCCACAGCCATCATCGGCTCCTTCCAACCCTGAACCCACAGGAACTCACCACGACGACTCCTCGCGTACGTGACTCCTCGGGTCTGAAAGACCTCAGTCCTCCAGTCCCTCGTGAATCGGGATCCGCTCGATTCCGTCACTTCTGCGCTGGTGCTTTGAGGTGTCCTTCAACTGCAACGCTGCGCCCAGCTGGGTGCTGCCGGTTGGCCGATGCGGTGGGAAAGCCTGCGGACGTCGTAGATGCCGGTGGTGTTCACCGGGTTCGTCCGACCGGAGCAGAAGGTTCTCGGGGTGTCCCGGAGGTCGTGGAAGGGTCAACCGAGGGTGTGGGTCGAGGTGCTGAGGTCAGTGCTGGTCGGGGACGTAGAGCACCGCGGAGCAGTGCTGTGGTGATCAGGCTTGCCCTGTTGCGGACGTTCCACAACCGCATGACCCGGCCGAGGTGCCATTTCACTGCCTGGGGGCTGTAGGCGGTGGCATGGGCTATTTCCTGGTTCGAGTGTCCCTGGGCGGCCAGGAGCACCATGTTCAGGTCACCGCCGTCCAGGTGACCCGGTACGGGCACGAGATCCAACGGGGTCGCTACCGAGTCATCTGTAGCACCTGCATCGGCGTTCTTCACGCCACGTGTTCCCCGGGGTGGTACCGCGGACACCTCGGTGGAGGGCGTCCCGGATCGATGAAGCTCTGACCAGGCCTGCGCCCAACAAGCGGCGAGTTCCGTTGCGACGAGGGACGCGCGCCCCAGGATCGTGGACAGTTCCGCGGTCGACAGGTGTGAATGGTGGGGTTTCAGGAACGCGCTGAAAACGCGCAACGCTGGAACGCCGCCGTGGAGAACAGTACGCAGCGGTACATCCGCCACGATCACTGCCTGCGCTGATCCGCGCACCACCTCGACGCTGTTCCTGGACAGTGGTTCCCCCGTGTCCAGGCAGTTCAGGACATCGGGCAGGATCAGCGGCACGATCTCCTGGTACCGCTGGGCCAACCACTGTCCGCTGTGGGTCGGTTCGAAGTTCTGCGGTTGCAGGAGTGCTGTCTCGAGCTCACTACTGCGGTCCACCAGGAAACCCATCGTGTCCACTACTCGCCTTCATGTAGTCCGTCCCCCTGCCCGAGTCTAGGTCGATCACAGATCATTGGCCGGAAGGCTAAGCATCCGTTCCAGGCGTTGTGGCGCAGGCCGCGAGGTAGAAGGGTGGAACAGGTGCCACCGGGTACGCAGGAACGGATCAAGGGGAGTTGAAGAGCATGTCCAATCGTACGAAGAAGATCGGCTCACGAACCGGAATCATCACCGCCGTCGCAGCGCTCGGCGTAGGGCTACTGAGTCCCGTCTCCGCGGCCTACGCAGATGAGGAAGCCCCTACCATCCAGCAGCTCACCGAGGACTGCGATGGTTCAGGGTGGAACCATGGTGGCACCGGTTGGACCATGTTCCTGGACGGATGCACCTTCGAGGAGGAAAGCAGCACCACCTACAAGGACTGGAAAGCCGTCGGGGACACGGTCACCAACTGCACCGCCGACCGCGGCGTCATCGACCAAGCCCTGACCGGTAGTGAGTCATGGTCCTCCGGTGGCTCCATCGGCGGTAGCGCCAGCGCGGTGAAGAGTTTCTTCACCGGAGGCCTGTCGGGTGAGTACAACTGGAACCACACCGTCACCGAAACCAACGCGTCGACCATCCACGTCGAGCCGGGCCGGAAGGCCACCCTGACAGCCGGTGCCGAAATTCACGAGAAGAAGGGACGCATCCGCGTCAACTACTCCTCACAGCTGGCCGGTCACTACATCTGGTACATCAACGACGTCACCATCAGCACCCCCACCGGGTACACCGAGACGGGCCAGGACAACAAGGACTGCAGCGAGACCCTCCTCAACGGACGCTAGGAGCACACCGCGCCCGGAGTGCTGAGCCCTGCAACCACCTGACGATCGATCGGTCGGCCCCGGAAGACAGTACGGGGCCGGCCGATCGTCGCCGGATATCGATCATCATGCTGCACAGAACTGCACCCGAACACCACTGATGCGCCATCGATCGGTCACTACCGACGGATCGATGGCTCGAAGGTGAGGACCTGGTACAGAGCGGAACTGGACGTGCTGACCGCCGCAGTACTCTCCCGCACCCTCTTCTCCGCGAGGGCCCGCAGGATCCCAACACCATCTGGTCGTTCGCCGCGAACACCGCCGTGCAGTCCCCCGCAGCAACGGCGACTCCGCGCCGCCCCCCGCCACGAGAGTGGGACTGCTCACAGGAATCCAGCTACGCCCTCACTGCGGACCACGAAGAACTCAAGAGCACGCGCACCGACCCCCGGCTCCGAGGTCGGGGGATCGCAGCCCAGCTGCTGCAGCACGTGCTCGCCGACGCGGCCTCCCGCTAGGTTGGATGCATCTCCCTGGGAACGGGGTCCAGAGAATTCTCCGCACCGGCGCGGGCGTTCTACGCGAGATACGGATTCACCACCTGCGTACCCTTCGGCTCCTACCGCGAGGACCCTCACAGCGCCTACATGACGTGCCGCCTATGACCAGTGCACGATGTGGGTGCCATGAAGGTACGCGCCGAGGATCACTAGTCTCGACCCATGACGGACTTCCCTCAGCTACTCCACACGGTCCTCGACACCACCGACGTGCGAGGACTGGCGGAGTTCTACCGCCGGCTTCTCGGCCTCCGGTACCGCCCGGGAGACGAGCCCTCAGGCACCGATGACGCCGCCGATTGGCTGGTCCTGACCGACGGTCACGGCAACCGGGTCCTCGCCTTCCAGCAGGTCGACGAACTGAAGCGGACGACGTGGCCCTCACCCGACGTCCCCATGCAGATGCACCTCGACCTCACCGTTCCCGATCAGCAGGCACTGGACACCCAGCACTCCCGGGCACTGGCGCTGGGAGCCGAACTCCTCCTGGACCGATCAGATGACCCCGACGAGCCGTTGTACGTGTACGCCGATCCGGCCGGTCACCCGTTCTGCATCTTCGTCGCGTGAAGCCGTGTCGAGGCCTTTACGAGAACAGCTTCCGTCGAGTGGGCGGAAAGCACGGACGGCTCGCGACCGAGAGACTCCCCCTCACACCGGACGCGATGTCCGGCTGGCCTCCACGAGCGTCCCCGCCGCGTAGACGGCGGCAACGCTGTCATCATCGTCGAGGAGGACGACGTCGGCCGCATAGCCGGGAGCGATCCGCCCGAACGTCGCCTCGAGGCCCAGGACCGCCGCGGGGACGGATGTGAGCGCATCGACCATTGCCGGTAGGGGTAGCCCGCACAGTTCGACGGCAGTGCGCAGGGCGCTGTCCAGGGTGAGCGTGGAACCGGCGAGTGTCCCGTCGTCGAGCATGGCCGTCCCGTCCCGCACCAGGACGGGCAGAGAACCGAGCGTGTAGGAGCCGTCACAGCACCCTGCGGCAGACATCGCGTCGCTCACCAGCGCGATACGGCCCGGTGCCGCCGCGAAGGCCGTGCGCACCACATCCGGATGCACGTGCACCCCGTCCACGATGAGCTCGAGGACGAGTCGCTCGTCGGCGAGAGCGACACCCAGCGGTCCGGGGGAACGGTGGTGCAGGCCCGGCATCGCATTGAACGCATGCGTGAGTAGGCGGGCACCGCGGTCGACGGCGGCACGGGTCACATCCGCGTCGGCCTCGGTGTGCCCGACGGCGCAGACCACGCCCGCTCGCGTGAACCGTTCGATGGCGTCGAGCGCCCCGGGCCGCTCGGGGGCGAGGGTGATCTGACGCAGGCACCCGTCGGCGGCTTCCAGCAGCCGGTCGACGACGGCGGGTGTCGGGGTGGGGAGGGCCGAGGCGTCGGGCGCACCCCGCCGGGTGGGCGCGAGGAACGGTCCCTCCAGATGTGCTCCGAGCACCAGCGGATCGTCCAGTGCGGCGATGACCCGCAGGCTGTCCACGAGGTCCTCGATCGGCGCCGAGACGAGACTCAGCACGGAGCGGGTGGTCCCGTGCACACGATGCACCGCGAGCGCGGAGTGGATGTCCTCCCGCGTCCCGTCGAAGGACCGCCCTCCCCCGCCGTGGCAGTGCAGGTCGATGAATCCGGGTGTGACCCGGCGTCCGCCACCGGACACCGCCTCGTCAGCGTGCGGCGGCGTCCCGGTCCCGACGCCGGCGATCGTGTCGCCGTCGAACCGGATCCAGGTACCGGTGCTCCGCATGGACGAGCTGACAGCACGGACGTCCGTCAGGACGAACGTGCTCACGAGGTGATGGTGGCGACCAGTTCGGCGATGTGCGCCTCCCGCTCCTCACGTGACGCGGGCCGGCCGGGCACTCCGGGCCGCTGCTGCCAGGGCAGGGGCCCGGACTCCCGGCGATACTCCACCCCGAGCGCGTCCAACCGGGGCAGGTGGTCCTGCAACCGGTCGGCGAAGTCGTCGTACGCACCGCCGGGGCCGGACCACAGCACCTCGGCCACCGCGCAGAGCCGGGGGAAGGCGAAGTAGTCGATGGTGCGGGGGCTGTCCATGTGCTCGGTCCAGATGTTGGCCTGGCCTCCCAGGACGTGGCGCTCCTCGGCTTCCGTCAGTCCCTCGGGGACGGGGGCAAACGCGTATACGTCGGAGACGGTCAGCGGGATCGCCACGGGGATGGGCTCCCCGGGGTCCTCGGACTGCCGGTAGTCCAGGTACACCTGGTCGTCCGGGCAGGCGACGACGTCGTTGCCCCGGGCGATCGCTGCACGGGCGCCGGCCATCCCGCGCCAGGAGGCGACGACGGCGTCGGTGGAGAGGTCCCCCTCGAGGATCTCGTCCCACCCGAACACACGCCGTCCGCGGGCGGTGACGGTCTCCTCCAGGCGGCCGATGAACCAGGACTGGATGTCCGCCTCCTCCTTCAGACCCAGTTCTGCCATGCGCTCCTGGGTGCGCGGATCGGCCTTCCACTGCTCGCGTGGGCACTCGTCCCCGCCGACCCCGATGAAGGGGGCGGGGAAGAGGTCCATGACCTCCTCGAGCACGTTGCGGAAGAACTGCACGGTGGCGTCCTCGGCGTTGAGCACGGTGGGGTTGATCCCCCAGCGGGTAAAGACCTCCATCGGCTCCCCGGAGACCCCGAGCTCGGGGTACGCGGCGATGGCCGCCTGCGCGTGGCCCGGTGTCTCGATCTCCGGGACCACGGTGATGAAGCGCGCGGCGGCGTAGGCCACAATCTCCCGGATGTCGGCCTGCGTGTAGTAACCGCCGTGGGGCCGGCCGTCGGACGGCGATGCGGGGTCCGCACCCACCTGCGTCTCCCGCCGCCACGCGCCGACCTCGGTGAGGCGCGGGTAGCGCAGGATCTCCACACGCCATCCCTGGTCGTCGGTGAGGTGCAGGTGGAGGGTATTGAGCTTGTGCAGCGCCATGAGGTCGATGAACCGCAGCACGTCGTGCTTCGGGAGGAAGTGGCGGACGACGTCGAGCATGGCACCACGCCAGCCGAAGCGGGGCGTGTCCTCGATGGTGACCGGCGCGACGGCCCTGGAGGCGCCCTCGACGGCGGCCCGCCGGTGGATGTCCGCCGGCAGCAGCTGCAGCAGGGTCTGCACGCTGCGGAACACACCCGCCGCGGATCCCCCGGTGAGGCGCACGGAATCGGCGTCGACCACCAGCCGGTAGCCCTCCTCCGCGAGCGCGTCGTCGATCTCCAGACAAATCGAGCCTTCGGTCCGCAGGGGCAGCTCGAGTCCGGTGGCCGGCCGCAGCGCCGCCTGCAGCAGCAGGGCGACCGCGGTGAGACTTTCGGGGGCGGTGATGGCGGTTGTCCCGGTGAGGAGGAACGGGTTGCCGGTCGGAGCCGGGGTGGTGGAGGTGGGGAGCGGCAGCATGGTTATCCCTTCACGGCCCCGGCGGACATGCCGGAGACGAGGTTGCGCTGGATGATCAGGAAGAAGATGATGACCGGCAGCGAGATCAGCACGGAGCCCGCCATCTGGCCACCGAAGTCGGTGCCCGTGGTGGGGGTGGTGAAGGAGGCCAGCCAGACCGGCAGCGTGTACATCCCCGGGTCCCGCATGAACGTGTAGGCCACGAGGTAGTCGTTCCAGGCGGCTATGAAGGCGAAGATGCTGGTGGAGATGACTCCGGGGGCCACGAGGGGGAAGAGCACGCTGAAGAGGATGCGAGTGGTGCCGGCGCCGTCGATCTTCGCGGCCTCCTCGATCTCGAGGGGGATCGCGATGAAGAAGCCGCGCATCACCCAGATGGAGAAGGGCAGCACCGCCGCCACGTAGGCGAGGATCAGACCCAGGAACGTCCCGAGCAGGTTCACGGCATTGAACATGAGGAACGTGGGGATCAGCAGGGCCGCCCCCGGGAGCATCTGGACCGCCAGGATCGTGACCATGATGGCCCTGCGCCCGCGGAACCGGAAGCGGGAGAGCGCCGCGGCGGCGAAGAACCCGACCACCACCGAGAGCACCACGGTCCCGGCGACCACGATCAGGCTGTTGACCAGGTTCGTGAGGAAGGAGGTCCCGGTGATGGCCAGCACGAAGTTGTCCAGGGTGGGCGCGCTCGGCAGGAAGTGGGGTGTGGCGGTGGTGATCTCGCTGCGGGGCTTGAACGCCGTGTTGACCATCCAGTAAACCGGGAAGATCCACACGATGCAGAAGATCACGGCGATGGTGTTGCTCACCCACCGGACGGGACGCCTGCGTCGTCGTCGTGGCTGCTTGAGGTCCGGCGCCTGTCCGATCGTCGTGAGGGCGTCCTGCGTGGTCGCAGGGGCCTGCGGCGCATTGGTGGTGAGGTTCATAGGTCTTCTCCCGACCGGATGAGGTTGCGGATGTACACGGCGGTGAGTCCCAGCAGGATGACCGTGCTGATCACCGAGATCGCAGCACCGCCACCGAGGTCGAAGCCCACGAATGCGGTCTGGTAGGTGAACACGCCGAGGGTGGTGGTCGCGCTGTCGGGGCCACCGCGGGAGATCAGCCAGATCTGGTTGAACACGTTGAAGTCCCAGATGATGGACAGGATGGTGATCAGCAGCAGCGTGGGCTTCAGGAACACCAGCGTGATACCGCGGTAGATGGTCCACTCGCTGGCGCCGTCGAGGCGAGCGGCCTCGTAGTACTCGATCGGGATCTGAATCTGCGCCGCGTACAGGGTCAGGGCGATGAACGGGACGGCCTGCCACACGATGAGCGCCCAGATGCTCGCCGCGGACAGGAGGGGGTCCTGGGCCCAGTTGGTGGCGGTCATGTCACCGAAGACCATCAGGCGGGTCAGCAGCCAGTTGAGCACCCCGTAGCCGGGCTGGAACAGCCAGGTCCACACGATCGACGACGCCACATTGGGCATGGCCCAGGCGCAGATCAGCACTACGGTCACCACATAGCGCATGGGCGGGCCGAGGCGCGTCATCAGGGCCGCCACCGCCATGCCGATCACCACGCTGCCGATCACCATCGCCGCGGTGAAGAGGATGGTGCGCAGCAAGGAGAGCCAGAAGTCCGGGTCGGTGAACACCCGCGTGTACTGCTCGACGCCGACGCCGCTGTAGGTCCCGGTGAAGAGGCTGCGCTGGTTGAAGTCGGTGAAGGAGATGCCGACGAGCAGGATGATGGGCAGCACCGTCACCGCGATCATCACGAGCCCGGCCGGGGTCAACAGGATTGCGGGTGCGAGCTGCCGTCGCTTCCGGGGCCGGGGCGGAGTGCCCTCGGTTCCCGTGCGAGGGGCAGGGCGTTCTGTCGAGGTACTCATGACGGCTGCCCCTTTCCTGGGGTGAGGTGGTGGTCGGCGGCCACCGGACGGTGTCCGGTGGCCGCCGACCGGGGGTGCAGGATCAGTTGGCGCCGAGCACGGAGTCGAGGTGGTCGTCGAACTGGGTGGCGGCCTCGTCCACTGGCTTGGAGCCGGAGGCAATCGAGGAGAAGAGATCGTTGATGGAGCGGTCGCCCTCGATGGTGGACCAGGTGGCCGCCGCCGGGGTGGCCTTGGAGTTCAGTGCGGCTTCGAAGAACCCCGCCTGGTGCTCCGGGAGCTCCGTGGCCTGTGCGGCCTCGATGGCCTCGGTGCTGTTGGGGATCCAGCCGTCCACGCCGAAGACGTAGTCGTCCTGGATCTCGGGGCCGGAGGCGATCTTGATCCACTGCAGGGCCAGCTCACTGTTCTGGCTGCGGGCCGGGATGGCCCAGTCGGAGCCCCCGATCATCACCGGCTGCGGCTCTCCCGACTTCCCGGGGAAGGGGAAGGTGCCGAGCATGTCCGCGGTCATCTCCGGGTTCACGTCCGTGATGCCCTTGATGCCACCACCGGTGTTGAGGATCGCGGAGGTCTTGCCGTCGCCGAACACCTGCCCCTGGCTGGGGGTCTGGTTGTCCAGGGTCGCCGAGGCGGGGCTGGAGTAGGTGTTCTGGAAGTCGGCGAAGTCCTGGAGCCCTTCGACGGCGGCGTCGCTGTTCATGTCACCGTTCCAGGTGCCGCCGTCCTCGACGGCGATCTCCCCGCCGGCGTCCCACACGAACTGCATGGCCGACTGCCAGTACTGGCCGGGGTAGTAGAACGGGGAGAAGTCGGGCTCGGTGTTCGCAGCTGCAACGGCGTCGAGCGCGGCAGTGAAGTCCTCGAAGGTCTCAGGCACCTCGGTGATCCCGGCGTCGGCCCACATCTCCTTGTTGTAGATGACCGCCCGTGCCCCGGCGAAGCCCGGGACCGCGTAGAGCGACTCGTCCACGCGTGCGGGGTCGGCGAGGCCGCCGAGCCAGGTGCGGCCCTGGGCGAGGTCGTCCTCGTAGGCGGTGAGGTCGAGCAGGCCGCCGTTGGCCGCGTACCCGGCCACCTGCGTGTTGCCGATGTCCAGCACGTCCGGCGGGGTGGAGGTGGCCAGCGCGGTGCTGATCTTGGTGGTGATGCCGTCCCACTGCTGCACCTGGATGTCCACGTCGGCGCCGGTCTCCTCGGTGAAGCGGGTGTTGATCGCCTCGAGGGTCTCGTCGGTGTAGTCGTCCTGCATGATCCAGACCGTCACGGTCTGCCCCTCGCCCTCGGCGCTGGGTACGGCGGCGGGCTCACCGGAACCGGTGGAGGATGCCGAGGACGAGCAGCCGCTCAGTGCCAGCAACGCTGCTGCACCGAGGGCTGTCACGGCGGTGATCCGGGTGTGTCGCATGGTGTGTCTCCTGATCGGATGAGCGGGTGTACCGCGGTGGAGGGGAACTGGGTGGACAGGGTGGCTGAGGTGGAGCTGGTCAGGTGATGCCGAGCTCTGCGCTGAGCACGAGGGCTGCGGCACCGAGGAGGATGAGGGGTCGGCTGGTGTCGGCGATCCGCACCCGCAGGCCTTCGTGGATGCTCGGGAAGGTGCGCGCGCGCAGAGTCCGTAGCACGCTGTACTCGAAGGGGCCGGTGAGCAGGTCCGCCGGCCCGGTGACGATGACGTCGTTGAGGTTCAGGGTGCTCACCACGGGAGCCAGGACCTGCCCCAGTGCTCGCCCCGCGTCCTCGAGGATCTCGTCCCGGCGTCCGACGTCGTGCGGCGCCTCCCCCGCGAGGCGGGAGGTGAGGTGCTGGGTGCCGATGACGGTCTCCAGGCACCCGCGCCGACCGCAGCCGCAGCGGTCACCGAGCTCGTCGACGGTGACGTGGCCGATCTCGCCGGCGGAGAAGCGCTCGCCGCGCACGAGTACGCCGTCAATGACCACTCCCAGACCCACCCCGTGCTCGAGGTGGACCACGAGGAGGCTGTTGGCCGCATCCCGGTCGTAGGTCCGGACCCCCAGGGCCGCGGCGTTCGCGTCATTGCCCACATGCGCCGGAGCACCGAAGCGTTCCGAGATCCGTGCTGCCAGTGGAAGGTCGGTCCAGTCGCGGTACACACCCTCGAGGACCACGCCGTCGGGGGTGATGATGCCGGGGGCACTGACGCCGAACCCGAGGATTCGGCGGGGAGCGGCGGCGGCGAGCCGTCCGCACAGCTCCAGTGCGATCTCCACCGCATCCTCCCCCGTGCTGGTCCCGCCGTCGATCTCCTCCCGTGCCACGATCGCCCCGGAGAGGTCGAGGACGGCGCCGGTGAAGCGGTCATCGGCGGAGAGGTCCACGGCGATGATGCTGTAGGCGTCGGACCGTAGGCCCACCAGGTTGGCGGGCTTCCCCACCCGGGAGTCGTCGCGCAGTCCCAGCTCGCTGATCAGCCCTTCCGAGGCGAGGTCGTTCACCAGGGCGGAGATGCTCGTGCGGGTCAACCCGGTGCTCCGGGCGAGGTCCGCGCGGCTGACCGCACCCGCGTGGAACAGGGACCGGAGGATCAGCGCGCGGTTGTGGAGGCGATTGTCCTCGGGGGTGGATCCCCGGCGCGGACCCTCTGTTCGTGGCGCAGCGACCACCCGGTTCACCGTCTGCTCGGTGGGATCCGTCATCACTGTCAACTCCTGGGTGAGCGCCGTCACAGGCGAATTAGTAAAGGAACCTACCAAACTAATCCTGGAAGCACCAGAGATTGATCACCATCATTTCGACTATGGAGCGATGAACAGGAAATCCGGCAAAAAAGTGACCCTTGCTTCAACGTAACTTTGTAAGCTTTACTGACAAATCAGCGGGGCGCTCACGAGGAGCGAGGCCCGACCTGGAGGGCACAGATGCGTCTTGGTTTGGATGTGGGCGGGACGAAGATCCACGCCGTGGCACTCGACAGCCGCAACACCGTGGTCGGTGAGACACGACTCCCCACCGGGTTCGGGATCGACGCCGTCCTCGCGCAGATCACGGAGGCCGTCGCCCGGGTGTCCGCCGAGGCCCTCCCCCGCACCCGCATCGAATCGGTGGGGATCGGGGTCCCCGGCATCGTCGACGCCGTCACCGGGCGGGTGCGCCACTCGGTGAATCTCGGTATCGAGGATCTCGAGCTGGCCGCAGCCGTCGGTACGGCCATGGGACTGCCCGTGGTCGTGGAGAACGACGTCAATGCAGCGACCCTCGGTGCCGCCCATGCGCCGGGTCTGCACGGCGTCGTGGGGTATCTCAATGTGGGTACCGGTCTCGCGGCGGGGATCGCGGGGAACGGGAGCCTCTGGCGGGGCGCCGGCGGGGCGGCGGGGGGATCGGCCCCCCGCCGTTCGGGATGAGGGGGCGCCGTGCAGTTGCGGGCCGCGCGGGCGCCTCGGGCCCGCGGCCTCCGGGCCCGCCCTCGCCCGGCTCTGGCCCTACGACGGTGAACACCGCGGGCAGGCCCTCTTCTCGGCAGCGGCTGCCGGTGACCGCCGGGCCGTCAGCGCCCGGGACGGACTGGTCACGGGAGTCGCCGCAGCCGTCCGGATCCTCACGCCCACCGTCGGGGCGGAAGCGGTGATCCTCGGTGGTGGCCTCACCCGCGTGGGTCGGCCACTGGTGGACGCGGTGCGTTCCACCCTGCGCAGCTGGGAGGCGGATTCACCCTTCCTCGCCACCCTGCACATGAGCCATCATGTCTCCGTGCTCGACGCCGGGACGCCCGTCGCGGCGATCGGCGCCGCGCTGCTCGCGCCCCCCGTCGGCGCGGGCGTACCCCAGGTGATCGCATGAGCGTCTCCGTGCGGATCGTGGCGGACGCCGCCGCCGTCGGGGACGCAGCTGCGGAACTCGTGATCGCCGGGCTCGGCGTCCGGGACGCACCCGTCCTCGGGGTGGCCACGGGCTCATCACCCCTTCCCGTCTACGCCGCCCTGGAGCGGCGGGGCCCGGCGGGGCGGCTGGGTCTGGGCCGCGCGCCGGCCCCCGCCCCGGGCGAGTACGTGGGGCGGCCCGCCGATCATCCCGAGAGCTACCGGTCCGTCGTGGACCGCGAGGTCACCACCCGGCTGGGTCTGGACCCGTCACGGGTCGCCGTGCCGGACGGTACGGCGGAGGATCTCGGCGCCGCATGCCGGCGCTACGAGGCGGCTCTCCGCGCCGCGGGAGGCGTGGACGTGCAGATCCTCGGCATCGGCTCCAACGGGCACATCGGCTTCAACGAACCGGGCACACCGGCAGATTCGCGGACCCGGGTCGCGGAGCTCATGCCCTCCACCCGCAATGACAATGCCCGCTACTTCCCGTCCCTCGCCGACGTCCCGGAGCGGTGCATCACCCAGGGCATCGGCACCATCCTCGAGGCGCGCAGCATCGTGCTCGTCGCCTCGGGTGAGGCGAAGGCGGACGCCGTGGCACGCGCGGTGTCCGGTACGCCGGATCCCACCTGCCCGGCAAGTGCCCTGCAGGCGCATCCGCGGGTGACCTTCGTCCTGGACACCGCCGCGGCGTCCCTCCTCGACCCGGCCCGCCACGGCGACCACGCCCTGCACTGAAACCTCTCCAGCGCCACCACCATGCATCATCCGCTCAGTCCGACTGACACGCGAAGTGAGGAAGAATCATGACCGATCACCACCACACCCAGCCCCGCTCCGCCGAGGGACCGTCCCGCCGCATGCTGCTCGCCTGGGGCTCCGCAGCCCTGGTGGCGGGCTCCGTCGGGCTCGGTGCGGCACCCGCCGTCGCCGCACCCGCCTCGCCCGGGAACGGCCGCGGATCCGCCAAGGACCCCGTGTCCGCGGCGTCGATCACCGCGGCGTACGCCTTCCTCGCAGCGCGTCACGACCAGTACGGCACCGGGTCCACCCTGCGGTTACCGCAGAGCTACGACGGCGGCTTCTTCGCCTCCATCGGCTTCGTCTCGTCCTTCACCTACGACAACGCGCTGACCATCCTCGCGTGGCTCGCCTCCGGCGGTTCCGCCGAACTGGCGCGCGCCCGGGTCCTCGCCGACACGCTGCTGTACGCACAGGACAACGACCCGGTGGGCGACGGACGGACGCGGGCCTCCTACCAGCCGGACCCCTTCATCACCCGGGACGGCAGCCCGCAGATCGGCTCGCCCGCGGCCAACACCGGCAACCAGGCGTGGTTCGGCATGGCCATGGCCCAGCTCTTCCAGCGCACCCGGGAGCAGCGTTACCTGCGCGGGGCCCTGCGTTCGGCCACCTGGATCCAGGAGAAGACCCTGGACGAGCAGCGGCTCCCCGCCGGGTACACCGGGGGCCGGAGCGGCGACGACATCGCGTTCACCTTCAAGGCGACGGAGCACAACATCGACATCGGGGCCTTCTTCACCATGCTGGCGCGCGTCACCGGGGACCGGGTGTGGGCGCAGCGGGCGGACATCGCCTTCGGTTTCGTCCGGGCCATGTACGACGACGCCACGGGCAAGATCTGGACGGGCACCACCGAGGACGGCTCCACCATCAACCGCTTCCCGCTGCCGGCCGACGTCCAGACCTGGGCCTCACTGGCGACGGGGGATCCGAGGTACCGGCGGTCGGTGAGCTGGGTGGTGGACAACCTCCTGGTCACGGACGGCGCCTTTACCGGCTCGAGCTACAGCAACGCAGACGTGAGCAAGGTGTGGTTCGAGGGCTCCGCGCACCTGGCGCTCGCCCTGGGACAGTCGCGGCGGGACCGGGGCCTCCGTGCGGTGCTGCTGACCTCCATCGAGGCAGCACAGACCACCGCCCTCAACGCCGACGGCCGGGGCATCGTGGCCGCCTCGAACGACGGACTGGATACGGGCTTCGGGGACCTCTACTACGCAGCACCCCACACCGGCGCCACGGCCTGGTACCTGATGGCGGCGCTGGACCACAACCCCTTCGTGCTGCAGCGGAAGTAGCTGTTCGTCGAGGTCGCTGGGCACCTCCACCGCCGCAAGCGTCCAGCGGCCTCGCCTGACCACCGCCCTCAAACCATCACAACCCGCAAGTCTTCGAAGGAGAACGATGATGTTCGACCAGCAACGCACCCCAGCGTCCGCACCGCTCGCGCGGCGCGACGTCCTACGCCTCGCAGCCCTCACCGCGTCCATTGGTGCCATCGGCACAGGAGGACTCCTGTCCCCTGACCGAGCACAAGCAGCCACTGTGCCCTCCGCAACGTCACTCACCAACGCCTACTCCTTCCTGGCCGGCCAATTCGACCAGTACGGCACCGGCACCGCACTGCGGCTTCCCTCGAGCTACAAAGGCGGTCAGCTCGCGGGCTTCATCTCCTCCTTCGCCTACGACGACGCCCTGGTGATCCTCGCGTGGCTGGCCAGTGGAACCGCCGCCGACCGGCAGCGTGCCATCGTACTGGGGGACAGCCTCATCCACGCCCAGTCCACCGACCCGCTGGGTGACGGGCGGACACGTGCCTCCTACCAGCCGGACTCGTTCCGCGCCGGCGCCGCCCCGGAGATCGGGTCCGCCGCCGCCAACACCGGCAACCAGGCCTGGGTAGGAATGGCCCTGGCCCGGATCTTCGGCATCACCGGTCAACGCCGCTTCCTGGACGCTGCCCTACGGCTCGCGACCTGGATCCAGACCACCGGCTGGGACGGCACCCGCGCTCCCTTCGGGTACACGGGTGGCCGCGACGGGAGCAATACACCCATCACCTACAAGTCCTCCGAGCACAACATCGACGTCGGCGCCTTCTTCACCATGCTGGGCGCCTTGACCGGGGACACGACCTGGACCACGCGTGCACAGAGCGCCTACTCCTTCGTTGCTGCCATGCGGAGCAGTGGCGGGTGGGTGTGGACGGGCACCGACACGGACGGCAGGACCATCAACACCACCCCGGTCCCTGCGGATGTGCAGACCTGGGCCTACCTGGCCACGGGTGACGTCCGCTACAGCCCGGCCGTGACCTGGGTGATCAACAACCTGATGACCACCGACGCCGGTATCACCGGATCCAGCTACAGCAGCACGGACACGTCGAAGGTATGGCTCGAGGGTTCGGCCCAGTTGGCGCTCGCCGTCCGCGCCCGGGGCACCACCGGAGACCCTGCCCTGTACACGTCACTCATGGGTAACATCGAGAAGGCCCAGACAACATCGCCGAATTCGGACGGACGCGGAATCGTCGCCGCCTCCACTGACGGTCTGCTGACCGGGTTCGGTGACACGTACTCCGCGAGTCTGCACACGGGGGCAACGGCGTTCTACCTCATGGCAGCGAAGGGCTACAATCCGTTCCGCCTGTGAGGCACTGCCAGTAATACAATTACGCAAGTGACCGCACGCAGCTACGACATTGTTAGTTGCGCACACCCTACCTTCCAGGGCATTTTGGGGTGACGGGAATGCCCTGAAATCGAAAAGTGCCTCCTCGTCAAGCACCAGGGACTTGGCCCCTCCCGAATTGAGCGCCGCCGGCAGCTCAGCCGACGGCGTGCTATCGGTAATCGGGTAGTCCGCACCCTCCCGCGCGATAGGCTGCGCGAACAACCCTCAGTTGAGCTTCGCGGAGTCAGTCAGAAACGCCGAGCAGCTGGACGCCAAAGATGTAGAAGATCAAGAAAAATTTATTGATCAATGCGGCTCCGACGGTGATGAACCAGCCGAGCAGGATCAGTGCGATGCAGAACGCGGACCGGCGTATGGATTCCGCGATGGTCGACTCTTCGGGGTATGCGCATATGAGCGAGAGACTTGAAAACGAAGAACAGAACCGCACTGGCGAGGATTATGGCCTAATCGTGAAAGAGATCTGCGTGAGGGGCTCCCAGGAGGTAGACGTGATCAGGACGCCGAGGCCTCCTCCGCCCAGTACGAAAACGGGGACCAATCGGCCAGGAAGCTTGCGCCATCCGTATTGACGAGCCCATCACAGACAGGGGCACTCCCCTCGATAAATTAATACCAATGCATAGAGCAACCCGATTGTTCCTCGTCACCGAGCTCTGCCCCAGAGCGACTCACGGCATCATTTTATGTCGTGAGAGGGAAGAAAACCGGCATCGTCAGATGCGAGTGAACAGGAAAATCTCTCCTCAAGAATTTTGGAGGCCAGCTTATCCGGAAATGAGGAACTTCATCACCATGCTGCGACTCCCAGTCGCAACAGGAGCGGTTATTGCATAGATGGTGAGATATTCAGATGCTCTCATAATTACGGCTGTGCGGAAGCGTGGGAAACTCTCCTAGTGGATATTATGACCTAGACTGCAGAGTGGCTGAATCCTTCGCGCCGTTCAGATGGTTCAAGTAATTGAACGTTCTTGCGGATATAATTCATTTCACCTTGACTTATTCTGGCCAATCTTATTGGCATTGATAGATCAACGATCTCCGGTTATACCGGTACTCTCCCGCACCACCAGCCGCGTCGGCACCAGCTCCCGCCCCGGCTCTGTCGAGTTCTCCCGCATCTGCTTGAGCACCTTGTCCACGCACCGCCGGCCCAGCTCCGCGAAGTCCTGGTGCACCGTCGTCAGCGGCGGGCTGAACGAGGTGCTGTCCGGGATGTCGTCGAAGCCCACGATCGAGACGTCCTCCGGCACCCGCACGCCCTTCTCCGCGAAGGCCCGCAGGATGCCCAACGCCATCTGGTCGTTCGCCGCGAACACCGCCGTGCAGTCCGACGCAATCAGTTCCAGACCCGCCTCGTACCCCGAGTCCGCCGACCAGTCCCCCCGCAGCAGCGGCGGCTCGGCACAATCCCGCGCCGCCAGGGTGGAACGCCATGCCGTCACCCGTCGTTCCGCCGCGAACGACGCGGACGGCCCAGCAACATGCCACACGGTCGAGTGCCCCAGGTCCAGCAGGTGCTCCACGGCCTTCTGCGCGCCGTCGGCCTGGTCCGTGTCGATCACGCTGTACCCGTCGCTCGCCTCGGAGTCCACCACCACCGCGTGCACACCCGGAGGCAGCGGCACCGTGGCCGAGTCCAGCAGATGCACCTCCATCACCACGATGACCGCGTCCACCGCCAGCTCGTGCAGCCGGGAGTACGCACCGCGCACCCCCGCCTGGGTGGGCGCCGACACCGGGATCAGCGTGACCACGTAGTCCTCCTCGGCCGCCCGTGCCGCGATCGCCTCGAGGGTGCGCATGTTCCCCGTGGTGGCCAGCGTGAACAGCAGGACCCCGATGGTCCGGAAGCTCCCCCGCTTGAGCGCCCGCGCAGCGCTGTTGGGCCGGTACCCCAGCTGATCCATGGCCTCGATCACCCGCTGCTGCGTGGACTCGACCACCCCCGCACCGCCGTTGGACACCCGTGACACCGTCTGCGCCGAGACACCCGCCAATCGGGCGACGTCGGACATCGAGACACGCCGGTCCTCGCGGACGGGAGTTTGACGTGATGCGGGACTCATGTGACGATCGTAACAACAATGTTTGCGTAAACATCTACAGCTGATAGCAGGGATGTTTGCGCAACCATCGGCCCAGTCCTAAGGAAGCAGCTATGACGACGGCGTCACCCCCACCCGCCGTGCTCGGCACCCAGCCGGAGCCCGCGAAGAAAGCGCCTAAGCGCCCCCAGAAACGCTCGTGGTCGGGCTGGCTCTTCATCGGCCCGTTCATGGCGATCTTCGCGATCGTGTTCCTGGCACCCATCGCCTACTCCATCTGGCTGAGCTTCTTCCGCAACCAGATCGTGGGCGGCAACGCCTTCGTGGGACTCGCGAACTACCAGCAGGCGCTCTCGGACTCCCAGTTCTGGTCGGCCCTGATCCGGGTCACGGTGTTCCTCGCCGTCCAGGTGCCCATCATGCTCCTGATCGCCATGATCGTGGCCCTGGCCATCGACAGCGGCAGGCTCTACGGGAAGTCCTTCTTCCGCATCTCCATCTTCCTGCCGTACGCGGTCCCCGCGGTGGTGGCCAGCCTCATGTGGGGCTTCATGTACGGGACGCGGTTCGGCCTCGTCGGCAACATCAACGAGGCCCTCGGCACCAACATCCCGAACCCGCTCTCGCCCGACCTGATCCTCCTGGCGATCGGCAACATCGTCACGTGGGAGTTCATCGGCTACAACATGCTGATCTTCTACTCCGCACTCCGGGTGATCCCGAAGTCGCTCTACGAGGCCGCGGAGATCGACGGCGCCAGCCAGTTCCGCCTGATCACCGCCATCAAGCTGCCCGCCATCCGCGGCGCCATGGTGGTGGCCGCCATCTTCTCGGTGATCGGCAGCTTCCAGCTCTTCAACGAGCCGGCGATCCTGCAGAGTCTCGCGCCGAACTCCATCTCCACGTTCTTCACCCCCAACTACTACGCCTACTCGCTGAGCTTCAACGGTCAGCAATTCAACTACTCCGCCACGATCGCCATCATCATGGGCCTGATCACCATGGCCATCGCCTACGCGGTGCAGCTCCGTGGCATGCGGAAGGAAGGCTGACCGTGAGCGTCGCCGTCGAACCCGCCCGCACGCGGGACACGAAGCCGAGGTCCGGGCACGTGCGCATGAGGAGCACCCGCTACAGCGTGGACAAGCCGAGGCGCAGTGTCCTGCTGACCGTGCTCACGGGTCTCGTGCTGATCTACAGCCTCGTGCCCCTGGTCTGGCTGCTCATCAACTCCTCGAAGACCCAGAGCGATCTCTTCAGCTCGTTCGGGTTGTGGTTCAGCGGGGACTTCGCCCTGTTCACGAACATCGCGGACACCGTGACCTACGACGACGGCATCTTCGTCCGCTGGTTCCTCAACACCGTGATGTACGTGGTGGCGGGTGCCGGTGGGGCCACGTTCCTCGCCGTGCTCGGAGGGTACGCCCTCGCGAAGTTCGACTTCCCGGGCAAGAAGGCCGTGTTCGCCGTCGTCATCGGCGCTGTGGCCGTTCCCGGAACGGCCCTCGCGGTGCCCACGTTCCTGATGTTCAGCGAGATCGGCCTGACCAACACGCCGTGGGCCGTGATCATCCCCACCCTCATCTCGCCCTTCGGCCTGTACCTGATGTGGACGTTCGCCTCCCAGGCCATCCCCACGGAACTCCTGGAATCGGCGCGCATGGACGGTGCGGGCGAGTTCCGCACGTTCTTCCAGATCTGCCTGCCGCTCCTCGGCCCGGGCGTGGTCACCGTGTTGCTCTTCACCATGGTGGCCACCTGGAACAACTACTTCCTGCCCCTGATCATGCTCCGCAACCCGGACTGGTACCCGCTGACCCTGGGCCTGAACACCTGGAACGGGCAGGCCTCCACGGCGGGCGGTGACGCGATCTTCAACCTCGTGATCACCGGCTCGCTCCTGACCATCCTGCCCCTGGTGGCGGCGTTCCTGCTGCTGCAGCGCTTCTGGCAGTCCGGCCTCAGCGCCGGTGCCGTCAAAGAGTAATCCCCTCCCGAACCACCTTCCCCCACAACGATGAAGTGAAGAGGAATCCCATGAAGAACCGAATCTCCCCGGCCGTGCTCCGCGGCTCCGCACTGGCCCTCGCGGCGATGCTCGCCCTCACCGCCTGCGGCGGGAACGACGACGGCGGGTCGGCAGGCGAGGAGGTCAGCGCCGACGACGTCCAGGCAGCCCTCGACGAAGGCGGCTCGATCACCATCTGGTCGTGGGAGCCCACCCTCGACACCGTGGTGGCGGCCTTCGAGGAGGAGCACCCCAACGTGGACGTGAACCTCGTGAACGTCGGAACCGGCAACGACCACTACACCGCGCTGCAGAACGCCATCGCAGCCGGCTCCGGTGTCCCCGACATCGCCCAGCTCGAGTACTTCTCCCTCCCCCAGTTCGCGCTCACCGACGCCGTCCAGGACCTCAGCGGCTACGGCGCCGGCGATCTTCAGGACACCTTCAACACCGGCCCGTGGAACTCCGTGCAGGCGAACGGGGGCATCTACGGCCTGCCCATGGACTCCGGCCCCATGGCCCTGTTCTACAACCAGGACGTCTTCGAGAAGCTCGGCGTCGAGGTGCCCACCACCTGGGAGGAGTACGTCGATGCGGCCCGCGCCCTGCACGAGGCGGACCCGAGCGTCTACATCGCCAACGACACGGGCGACGCTGGCCTCGCCACCAGCCTCATGTGGCAGGCAGGCGGCCGGCCCTACCAGGTGGACGGCACGGACGTGACCATCAACTTCTCCGACGAGGGCTCCACCAAGTTCACCGAGACCTGGCAGCAGCTCCTCGACGAGGACCTCCTGGCTCCCATCACATCCTGGGGTGACGAGTGGTACCAGGGCCTCGGCAACGGCACCATCGCCACCCTGGCCACCGGCGCCTGGATGCCGGCCAACTTCGAGTCCGGCGTGCCCGCCGCCTCGGGCCAGTGGCGCGCAGCGCCGCTCCCCCAGTGGGAGGACGGCGAGAACGTCAGCGCCGAGAACGGTGGCAGCGCCCTGACCATCACCGAAGCCAGCGAGCAGGGCGCCCTCGCCTACGCGTTCCTCGAGTACGCCAACGTGGGTGACGGCGTGCAGATGCGTGTCGACGAAGGTGCCTTCCCCGCCACTGCCGCGACTCTCGAGTCCGAGGAGTTCCTCAGCGACGAGTTCGAGTACTTCGGTGGTCAGCCGGCCAACGAGATCTTCGCCGAGTCGGCGCAGAACGTGGGTGAGGGCTGGTCCTACCTGCCCTTCCAGGCCTACGCCAACACCATCTTCAACGACACCGCCGGCCAGGCCTACGTCTCCGGCACCACCCTCACCGAGGGCCTGAAGAACTGGCAGGACGCCAGTATCCGGTACGGCTCGGAGCAGGGTTTCACCGTCTCCGAGTAGTTCCCCGCGGGCGGGAGCGGAAGCTCCCCCCCGCCCCCCCCCCCCGCCGTCCCCGCCCTCCCCGTCCCCGCCCCCGGGGGCGACGGCCGCCGCCGCCACCCCCCGGCCCTTGCACCCACCTCACCCCCCCCACGCCCCCCAGGCGGGCGGTCCCCGCGCG
>NZ_LGIU01000055.1 GCF_001187915.1 Arthrobacter sp. RIT-PI-e
CCGGGGGCAGCGGCGGGCGGGGGCCGGGGCGGCGGCGGGGGCGCTCGCGAGCGGGCGTCCGGCGGCGGCGGAGGCCGCCGCCGAGGCTCTCGGCGCCGCGGCCGCACAGCTCGGCGTCCCCGGCGAGGGGCTCGTGCTCGGCGACGCCGCGGGACTCTCCGTCCGCAACGCGGTCTCCCCGGCCCAGCTCGCCGCCCTGGTGCGGGGGGTCGTCGTCTCCGCGGAGCCCGGGCTCGCCCTGGTGGCGGACTCGCTGCCCATCGCCGGTCTCACCGGGACGCTGGCCACGCGCTTCACGCCCGACGACGCCGCGAGCGCCGGCGGCGCCGGTGTGGTGCGCGCCAAGACCGGGACGCTCAACGCCGTCACGGGCCTCACCGGGCACGGGGTCCCCGCGGACGGCCGGCTACTGGTGTTCTCCTTCCTCGCGGCGGGGCTCGAGGGCAACACGGTTCAGGCCCGTGCCGCCGCGGACCGGGCGGCCGCACTCCTGGCGGGCTGCGGCTGCCGGTGAGGTCGTAACCTCACCGGCAGCCGCAACCCGGCATCGGCGGGAGGGCCGTCGGTGACGACGATCACAGAAGATCGCGCGAAAACCTGGCATTGGTAGGAATTGGTCCCTAGGGTGGGACCGACGGTTCGAGGCGGCGGAGCTGCCTGCGAGCCGCGGTCACTCGTATCTACGAAGGAGTTCCTCGATGACGTCCTCTCCCTCTGTCCAGCTCTACACGGTCCGGGAGGCGATCTCCGACGACCTCCAGGGTGCGGTGGCCCGCATCGCCGAGATCGGTTTCACGCAGGTCGAGCCGTACGCGTTCGTGGAGCGGGCCGACGAGTTCGCGAGGGCGTTCTCGGACTCGGGCGTCACGGCGCCGACCGGCCACGCGTCCGTCATCGACTCGACCGAGCCGCAGCAGGCGTTCGACGCCGCCAACCAGCTCGGCATCTCGCTCGTCATCGACCCCTTCATCCCCACGGACCGCTGGCAGACTGCCGACGACGCCGCGCGCCTCGCCGACCGCGTCAACGAGCTCGCGCAGTCCGCGGCGGCCTCGGGCCTGCGCTTCGGCTACCACAACCACCAGTGGGAGTTCGCGAACCGCGTGGACGGGCGGCCCGTGTTCGAGTTCTTCGTCGAGCGGCTCGCCCCCGAGGTGGTGCTCGAGATCGACACCTTCTGGGCCACCGTGGGCGGGATCGACGTCCCCGCGTACCTGCGCACGCTCGGCGAGCGCGTCCAGGCCCTGCACATCAAGGACGGTCCCGTGAGCGGTGACATCGCCACCGCCCTGCCGAGCAGCGAGAGCGCCCTCGTGGTGCCGGACGCGCTGAAGAACGCCTTCGAGCGTCAGGTCCCGGCGGGTCAGGGCGACGTGGACATCCCCGCCGTCCTCGCGGCGGCACCCTCCGCCCTGCGGGTGGTCGAGTTCGACGCCTACCAGGGGGAGATCTTCTCCGGTGTCGCGGAGTCCTTCGCGTGGCTCGCGGAGAACGACAGGTGAGCGGCTCGGGCCGCGTCGGCGTCGGCGTCATCGGTGCCGGGGTCATCTCCGGTACCTACCTCGAGAACATGACGGCGTTCCCCGACCTCGAGGTGCTCTTCGTCGCCGACCTCCTCACGGACCGCGCCCGGGAGCAGGCGGAGAAGTACGGTGTGCCGGGTTCCGGCACGGTCGAGGAGCTGCTCGCGATCGACGGGATCGAGATCGTGGTCAACCTCACGATCCCCGCCGTGCATGCCGAGGTGGACCGGCGGATCATCGACGCCGGCAAGCACGTGTGGAGCGAGAAGCCCCTCGCCCTCGACCGGGACGCGGCGGCCGATCTCCTCGCCCGTGCGGATGCCGCGGGGGTACGCATCGCGTGCGCACCCGACACCGTGCTCGGCTCCGGCATCCAGAGCGCGATGCGCGCCATCGCGCGCGGCGACATCGGGGAGCCGCTCACGGCGACCACGCTCTTCCACGTGCCGGGGCCGGACCAGTGGCACCCGAGCCCGGAGTTCCTCTTCGCCCGCGGCGCCGGCCCCCTGCTGGACATGGGGCCGTACTACGTCACCACGCTCGTCCACGCCTTCGGCGCCGCGAGCCGCGTGAGTGCGGTGTCCTCGCGCTCACGCGAGGAGCGCGTGATCGGCAGCGGACCCAAGGCTGGAACCACGTTCCCCGTGGAGGTGCCCACGCACCACGCGGCGCTCATCTCGTTCCGGGGCGGGCAGTCGGCGCAGTCGACGTTCAGCTTCCAGAACGCGCTCCCGCGCAACGGGTTCGTGGAGATCAGCGGCACCGAGGGCACGCTCGTGCTCCCGGACCCGAACATGTTCGACGGCGCCACGACGCTCTGGCGCTTCGGCTCCGACGAGCCGGAGACGCTGCCCGCCGTCGGGTCGGCCTACGGTCGGGGCTCCGGGGCGCTCGATCTGGCGCGTGCCGTCCGCGGCGGCGAGCCCGAGCGCGCCAGTGGTGCCGTCGCGGCCCACGTGCTCGACGTCCTGCTCTCGATCGGCGAGGCGGCGGAGACCGGGCGGGTCGTCGACATCGCGTCGACGGTCGCCAGGCCGGTCCCCCTCGCGGAGGACTGGGACCCGTCGGCATCCACCCTCTAGTCCGCCCGGTCCCCCGGCAGGTGACCCCGACGCGGGGTCACCTGCCGGCCGGGGCGTGGCCCGCCCCGGGCCCGGTCACCGCGAGCGTGTGGGCCGGGGTGCGGCCGGGTGCGTGGCCCGCAGTGCACCCGGCCGCGTGGTCCACCGGAGTCGTGCAGCCGCCGGACAGGGCCCCCGTGCAGGGGCCGGTCCCCTCCGCCCGGACGTCCCCGCACGGGGTCCTCCGATGAACGAGGACGATCCGGTGATCGGGCGTCGCGGTTCCTACGCCAAGGGCGTGGCCCGCCGGCGGGAGATCCTCGACCGGGCCATCGAGGTCTTCGCCGAGCAGGGGGCCGCGGGTACCTCGCTGCGCCAGATCGCGCAGCGCATCGGGGTCTCGAACGCGGCGCTCCTGCACTACTTCGACTCGCGCGAGCAGCTGCTCGTCGCCGTCTTCGAGCACGCGGAGCGGTCCCGCACGCCGGAGGCGCACCACGCCGCACGGACCGCCGTCGAGGTGCTCGTGGACGCGGCCGTGCGCAACGTGACCCTGCCCGGCATGGTGGAGCTCTACTCCACCCTCGTCGCCGCCTCCCTGGAGACGAGCGAGAACTCCCGTCGTCGGTTCTTCGTCGGGCGGTTCGACCGGGTGCGCGCGGATCTCGTCGAGCGCCTGGTCCGCGACCAGCGGGCAGGGCGGATCCGTGCCGACGTGGACGCCGCCGAGATCGCCGCACTCCTCGTCGCGGCATCCGACGGTCTGCAGATCCAGTGGTTGCTCGAACCGTCGATCGACCTCGAACGCACGATGCGCACGTTCGCGGTGCTCCTGGCCCCCTGACCGCGGGGGCGTCCGACCCCGGTGGGTCCGCCCGGTGGCGGGGTGTGATCGAATAGGCGCATGTCCAGAAACGAGTCCTCAGCACCCCGCCCTCAGCTGGTCAACTGGGACATCGCGGCCTCCACCGCAGCTTCCCTCACCCCTGCCGGCCCCACCATGGCGCCGAAGGACGTCGCGCGCGCGGTGGAGAACATGCGTTCCCTGGCCGAGGCCTCCGTGGGGCACGTCCACACCATCTCCAGGCTCGACGCCGCACGGGACCTGCGCGACTCCGAGCTGCTGGTGGTGGATCGCGCGAGCTGGTCCACGGCCAACGCGCAGAGCTTCCGCGCTCTGCTGCAGCCCGCGCTGGACCAGCTGGCCGAATCACGGCCGGAGGCGCTGCGCTCCGCCTCCCTGGCGCTGGGCGGGAGTGTCACGGGGGTCCAGCTCGGCACCATCCTGGCCTTCCTCTCCAGCAAGGTCCTGGGCCAGTACGACCCGTTCGTGCCCTCGCGCAACGGGCAGGGCGGACGGCTTCTGCTCGTGGCCCCCAACATCGTCTCCGTGGAACGCGAACTGAACGTGGACCCGTCCGACTTCCGGCTCTGGGTGTGCCTCCACGAGCAGACCCACCGGGTGCAGTTCGCCGCGGCACCCTGGCTGAAGGACCACATGACCGGTGAGATCGGTCAGCTGACCTCCGGCCTGATGGACAAGGCCGACACGCTCTCGGAGCGCTTGGGCGCAGCTGTGAAGCACCTCTCGGCGTCGCGGTCCGCAGGGGGAGCGGGGAAGGCGGGGAGGAACGGGACGCAGGACGTGGCACATGGTCAGGACGTGGGTGGCGCCGGGGTGCTGTCCCTCCTCCAGGACGAGGAGGACAGGGCGCGGATGTCCCACCTCACCGCCGTCATGAGCCTCCTCGAGGGTCACGCGAACGTGGTCATGGACGGGGTGGACGGCAGCATCGTCCCGTCCGTGAGGACCATCCGCCGCCGGTTCAACGCGCGGGGGAAGTCCCGCGGCCCGCTGGAGAAGCTCGTGCGCCAGTTCATGGGTCTGGACGCGAAGATGCGCCAGTACAGTGACGGCGCCAGGTTCGTGCGCCGCGCGGTCAGCCAGACCGGCATGGACGGGTTCAACGCCGTGTGGGAGGCCGAGGCGCACCTGCCCACGGAGCGGGAGATCCATGCACCGGACGAATGGATCGATCGGATGAGCCTGCGTCGTGGCTAGGCGCCCACGGCTCCTGCCGGTGGTGGGAACCGCGCGCAACCTGCTCCTGGCGGGCCTCGCGGAGGTCCCCGGTCTGCAGGACCTGACCGCCCGCGAGAACCGCGAGAACCGCGGTGACGTGGGCACCGACCCGGAGGCGCTGCCCCTGGTGCTCGTGGCCTGCAGTGGCGGGCCGGACTCCCTGGCCCTCGCCGCGGTGGCCGTGCATCTCGCACGGACCGGGCGCTGCCGGGTGGGCGCCGTCGTCGTCGACCACGGCCTGCAACCCGGCAGCGCGGAGGTGGCCGACGCCGCCGCGGCCGCCGTACGGGAGCTCGGGCTCGATCCGGTGGAGGTGCGGCACGTGGACGTGCACCGGGAGGGGATGGGGCCCGAGGCGGCCGCGCGGAGTGCGCGGTACACCGCCCTGGACGAGGCCGCGGCGCGGCTCGGTGCCGCAGCGGTGCTGCTCGGCCACACCCTCGACGACCAGGCGGAGCAGGGGCTCCTCGGCCTGGCCCGCGGTTCCGGCACGCGATCGCTCGCGGGCATGCCGGCCCGGCGCGGACGCTACGTGCGGCCGTTCCTCGAGCTGCGGCGGGAGGACACAGAGGCCATCTGCGACTTCCACGGGCTCGCGCCGTGGCAGGATCCCAGCAATGCGGATCCGGCCTTCGCGCGCTCGCGCGTGCGCACCGAGGTGCTCCCGTTCCTCGAGGAGCAGCTGGGCCCGGGCATCGCGCAGGCGCTCGCGCGGACGGCGCGCATCCTGGGCCAGGACGCCGATCATCTCGAGCAGCTCGCCGCCGAGGCGTACGCCACCCTGCGGGGAGCGGACGACGACGGCTCCGTGCTGCTGCCGGAGGAGGGACTCCGGGCCCTGCCGGCGGCGCTGCGGCAGCGGGTCCTGGCGCGGGCGGCGCTCGAGCTCGGGGCCTTCCAGCCCAGGGCGGAACGGCTCCGCGCCGCCGAATCCCTGCTGGAGCGCGGGGGCGCGGCCGGTCCCGTGCAGCTCGGCGGGAAGGTCAGCGTGCACCGCCAGGTCCGGGGCAGGGCGGTTCTTCGGGGGGACCCGAGCTATGGCAACCTTGTGCTTAGAAACAATCGCGCCGGTGTGAAGCAGTCGCGCCGTCCAACCCAGGAGTAACCGGTGGATTCCAACGACGTCCAGTCAGATCTCAAGCACGTCCTCTACACCAAGGAGGAGATCCAGCAGCGGATCGAGGAGCTGGCGCAGCAGATCGACGCCGACTACGAGGGCAAGGACATCCTCCTGGTGGGTGTGCTCAAGGGTGCAGTGATGGTCATGGCGGATCTCGCCCGCGCCCTGCACTCCCACATCACCATGGACTGGATGGCGGTCTCCTCCTACGGCTCCGGTACCCAGTCCTCCGGCGTGGTGCGGATCCTCAAGGACCTCGAGACCGATCTGATGGGCAAGCACGTGCTCATCGCCGAGGACATCATCGACTCCGGTCTCACCCTGTCCTGGCTCAAGGCGAACCTCCTCTCGCGCGGGCCCGCCTCCGTGGAGATCTGCACCCTCCTGCGGAAGCCGGACGCGGCGAAGGTGGAGATCGACGTCAAGTACGTGGGTTACGAGATCCCCAACGAGTTCGTGGTGGGCTACGGGCTCGACTTCGCGGAGAAGTACCGCAACCTCGACTTCATCGGCACCCTGGCGCCGCACGTCTACGAGTAGGCCGGTCCGTCCGCGCCGGTACGCCCACAGGGAACTATCGGTCCGGGCCGCGCGTGGTGAATCCCAGACGGTGTATATGTTGAGATGCTCCGAGGGCATCCACACAGCAGTGCGCCCCACATCCGACGTGCTTCAGCAGGAGGGACAGGGCTTGCTGCCCTGAATCGTATGAAATTCAAGAACCTCTTCAAGGGGCCGGTCTTCTGGATCGCCCTGGCCGTCGTCGCACTCCTGCTGATCCTCCCCAACCTCTTCGGTTCCGGCAGCACCCGCATCGACACCGACGAAGGTCTCCGGCTCCTCGAGGACAACCAGGTCACCCAGGCCCAGATCCACGACGGCGAACAGCGCGTGGACCTCACCCTCCGCCAGGACTACGAGGACATGGGCACCAGCGTCCAGTTCTTCTACAGCACCGCGCGCGCGGAGGACGTGGTCCAGGCGATCAACGCCTCGGACACCGACGGCTTCACGGACCAGCCCGCCGAGAGCAACTGGCTGCTCAGCATCGCGGGGCTGATCTTCCCGATCCTGATCCTCGGCCTGATCTTCTGGTTCCTGCTCAGCCGGATGCAGGGCGGCGGCTCCAAGGTGATGCAGTTCGGCAAGTCCAAGGCCAAGCTGATCACCAAGGACATGCCGCAGGTCACCTTCAACGATGTCGCGGGGTCCGACGAAGCCGTCGAGGAACTCCTCGAGATCAAGGAGTTCCTGCAGGAGCCCGCCAAGTTCCAGGCCCTCGGCGCCAAGATCCCCAAGGGCGTGCTGCTGTACGGGCCTCCCGGGACCGGCAAGACCCTGCTGGCCCGCGCCGTCGCCGGTGAAGCAGGAGTCCCCTTCTTCTCGATCTCCGGCTCGGACTTCGTCGAGATGTTCGTGGGCGTGGGTGCCTCCCGTGTCCGCGACCTCTTCGAGCAGGCCAAGACCAACTCCCCGGCCATCATCTTCGTGGACGAGATCGACGCCGTGGGACGCCACCGCGGCGCCGGCGTGGGGGGCGGCAACGACGAGCGCGAGCAGACGCTGAACCAGCTGCTGGTGGAGATGGACGGCTTCGACGCCACCACCAACGTGATCCTCATCGCCGCGACCAACCGCCCCGACGTGCTCGACCCGGCACTGCTGCGTCCGGGCCGCTTCGACCGCCAGATCGGCGTGGAGGCGCCGGACATGAAGGGCCGTGAGCACATCCTCGCGGTGCACTCGAAGGGCAAGCCGATGGCCCCCGGGGTGAACCTGAAGTCCGTGGCCAAGAAGACACCCGGGTTCACCGGTGCGGATCTCGCCAACGTGCTCAACGAGGCCGCACTGCTGACCGCACGCTCCAACGCGCAGCTGATCGACGACCGCGCCCTCGACGAGGCGATCGACCGCGTGATCGCCGGCCCGCAGAAGCGCAGCCGCGTGATGAAGGAGCTCGAGCGGAAGATCACGGCCTACCACGAGGGCGGGCACGCGCTCGTGGCGGCGGCGCTGCGCAACACGGACCCGGTGACCAAGGTGACCATCCTGCCGCGCGGCCGTGCCCTCGGCTACACCATGGTGATGCCGAGCGACGACAAGTACTCGGTCACGCGGAACGAGCTGCTCGACCAGCTCGCCTACGCGATGGGTGGCCGCGTGGCGGAGGAGATCGTCTTCCACGACCCGTCCACGGGTGCCTCGAACGACATCGAGAAAGCCACCGGCACCGCCCGGAAGATGGTGACCCAGTACGGCATGAGCGAGCGCGTGGGTGCGGTGAAGCTCGGGCAGGGTGCGGGTGAGCCGTTCCTCGGCCGCGACATGGGCAGCGACCGCGACTACTCCGACCAGATCGCCCTCGTGGTGGACGAGGAGGTGCGCCGCCTGATCGACAACGCCCACGACGAGGCCTACCAGATCCTCACCGAGAACCGCGACGTCCTGGACCAGCTGGCCCTGGAGCTGCTCGAGCGCGAGACCCTGAACCAGGAGGAGATCGCCGAGGTGTTCTCCTCGGTCCGCAAGCGCGGTCTGCGCGAGGTGTGGCTGTCCAAGCAGAGCCGGCCGGTCCACTCGCTGCCCCCGATCATCTCCCGCAAGGAGCGCGCCCAGGCGATCGAGAGCGGCCAGCCGGCACCGGAGACCGTGGCGCCGCAGGACCAGATCGCCGAGGCGGACATCCCGAAGGACTTCGACGTGCAGGATTCCGACCTGCCGTCGCCGGAATCCGGGGAAGGTCCCCGGGACAGCTGATGCGCTCCCCGTCCTGCCCGGACGGGGACCGCCGGGTGACCGCGGACCGAGGAGGGAGCCGACCCATGACGGATTTCGACGACGAGGTGGTGGACGCCGCCCTCGCGGCGGTGAGATCGCCCGTGGATCAACCGCGGATCCGGCGGGCGGTCCGGGAGATCCTCGTGGCGATCGGGGAGGACCCCGACCGCGACGGTCTGCTCGAGACACCGCAGCGGGTCGCGAAGGCCTACGCGGAGATGTTCGCGGGTCTCCACCAGGACGCCGCCGAGGTGCTCTCCACGTCCTTCGACCTGAACCACCAGGAGCTGGTGCTGGTGAAGGACATCCCCTTCTACTCCACGTGCGAGCACCACCTGGTGCCCTTCCACGGGTCCGCCCACCTGGGCTACATCCCCTCGGACGAGGGGCGCGTGACCGGACTGAGCAAGCTCGCACGGCTGGTGGAGGTGTTCGCGCGGCGTCCCCAGGTGCAGGAGCGGCTCACCACGCAACTCGTGGATGCGATGATGGAACACCTCTCACCCAAGGGGGCGATCGTGGTGATCGAGTGCGAGCACATGTGCATGTCCATGCGCGGCGTCCGCAAGCCCGGCGCCAGGACCGTCACGTCCGCCGTCCGCGGTCAGATCCGCGAGACGGCCACACGCGCCGAGGCCATGAGCCTCATACTCGGAAGGTAACTCCCCATGGACTCACTCGCCGCAGCGCCCGGCACCGGACCGGCCACCTCGCCGCTCCCGGTGATCCGGCCCGTCCGGACGCCGAGGACCGTCGCCGGTCTCCCCACCGACCGCACCGTGGTGATGGGGATCCTCAATGTCACCCCCGACTCCTTCAGCGACGGCGGGAAGTACTCCGTCACCGACGAGGCGATCAAGCACGGGCTGCGGATGCACTACGCCGGGGCGGACGTCATCGACGTCGGCGGGGAGTCCAGCCGGCCGAACGCCCGGCCGGTGCCCGTGGAGGAGGAGCTCGCACGCGTGCTCCCCGTGGTGAAGGCCCTCGTGACCGCCGGTGCCCTCGTGAGCATCGACACCATGCATGCCGAGACCGCCCGGCAGGCGCTGGACGCGGGTGCGGCGATCGTCAACGACGTCTCCGGTGAGGAGTTCGATCCCGCGATGCCGGACCTCGTGGCCGAGCGGGGTGTGCCGTACGTCCTGACGCACCGCCGTGGCACCGCGGAGACCATGGACGCCCTCGCCACCTACGACGACGTGGTGGGTGAGGTGGTGGCCGAACTCACCGCGCTCCGGGACCGCTTCGTCGCCGCCGGGGTGGCCGCCGAGCAGATCATCCTCGATCCGGGGCTGGGCTTCGCGAAGACCGACGAGCACAACTGGGCCGTCATCCGCAGCCTCGGCACCTTCACCGCGCTGGGGCACCGGGTGCTCGTGGGGGCTTCGCGCAAGCGCTTCCTCGGCACCCTGCTGACCTCGGCCGGGAGGACGGCGGCACCTGCCGAGCGCGATCACGGTTCCCTCGCCGTCGCCACCCTCGCAGCAGCCGCCGGTGCCTGGGGGGTACGCGCGCACGACGCCGCCGCCACCGTGGACGCCGTCAAGGTCGCGGCGGCGGCGGGACAGCGCAGGTGACCACCCCGTTCGGCGGCACACGCCGTGGCTCCCCCTCCGGGGAGCTGGACCTGGTGGAGCTGAGCGGCATCACCGCCACCGGCCACCACGGGGTGTTCGAGCACGAGCGCCGCGACGGGCAACCGTTCGTGGTGGACCTCGCGCTGCACCTCGACCTGCAGCCCGCCGGCACCACCGACGAGCTGGCGCGGACGGCGCACTACGGGCAGGTCGCGGAGCTGGTGCACGGCATCATCGCAGGCCCTCCCTTCGATCTCGTCGAGGCGCTCGCCGAGAGCATCGCCGCCGAGGTGCTCGGGGCGTTCCCGGTGACCGCGGTGGATGTGACGGTGCACAAGCCCCAGGCGCCCATCGCCGTGCCGTTCGGGGACGTCTCGGTGACCCTGCGCAGGAGCCGGCCATGAGCGGCACCACCGTCCGGGCCGTGCTGGCACTCGGCAGCAACCTCGGTGCCAGCCGTGACACGCTGGTGCTCGCCGTCGCGGATCTCGCGGAGGCGGACCGCATGCGCCTGCACGCCGTCTCACCTGTGGTGCTGACCAGGCCCGTGGGCGGACCGGAGCAACCGGACTACCTCAACATGGTGATCGAGGTGGAGACGGACCTCGGGCCGTACGAGCTCCTGGCCCACTGCCGTGCCGTGGAGGCGAAGCACCACCGCGAGCGCGTGGAGCGGTGGGGACCGCGCACGCTCGACGTCGACATCATCACCTACGGCGACTGGTCCTCGGAGGACCCGGACCTCACCGTCCCGCACCCCCGTGCAGCTTCCCGCGCGTTCGTGCTGCAGCCCTGGGCCTGGATGGATCCGGACGCCCGGCTGCTCGGCCGGCCGGTCGCCGAGCTGGCCGGCGAGGCCGCGGACATCGGCGGGCTGACCCCCTTCGAGGGAGGGTAGGCGTCCATGCGTGCCCTGCGGCTGCGCAGGCTGGCGCTCGTGGGCCTGCTCGCCGGCATCGTGGGCTGGCTGGTGAACTGGGCCGCCACCCGGGGCGGCTACGGCACACCCGCCCTGCCGCTCACGTCCCTGGCCACCACGGCGCTGATCCTCGGGATGACGCTCTTCTTCGGCCGGAAGGTGCTGCGCTGGCGGAACGGGCGGCGCGACCGGGCGCTGGACCCGCTGCTGGCCACCCGCACGCTCGTCCTCGCCCAGGCGTGCGCCTACGCGGGCGCGCTGAGTTCCGGCTGGCACGCCGGGATCCTCGTGGACCAGCTGATGCTGCTCCCCGTCCGTGCGAGCACCGGGCCCGCGTGGGGGTCCGTGGCACTGATCGCGGGCGGGATCCTGCTGGTTGTGGTGGGATTGGTTGTCGAGAACTTCTGCAGGCTTCCGCCCGAGGACGACGGCCCGGGCGGTCCGGGCACCACTGAGGGGGAATATGCCTAGGGAACCGATCGACCCGTCCGGACTCGAGTGGTCCCGGGTGTCGCCGAAGTACCTGCGGGTGCGGCTCCTCGGGTGGCTCGCCGGGTCGCTGCTCTGGCTGGTGCTCAGCAGCGTTCCCCTGGTGCTGCGGCTCACCGGTGTCTGGAGTTCCTTCCCCGCCCTCTGGGTGGCCTGGGCACTGCCCGGTGCCGCGCTGGTCTCCGTGCTCTGGTACGGCGTGCTGCTCCCCCGCCAGGTGGCCGCCATCGGCTACGCCGAGCGCGACGACGATCTCCTGGTGCGCTCCGGCGTCTTCTTCCAGCGCACCTTGGTGGTGCCCTACGGGCGCATGCAGTACGTGGACGTGGCCGTCGGCCCGATCGAGCGCATCTTCGGGATGTGCACGCTGAAGCTGCACACGGCGTCCCCCGCGACGGACGCCACCATCCCCGGGCTGCCCACCGAGGAGGGTTCGCGGCTGCGTGAGCAGCTCTCCGCGCGGGGAGAAGCCAGGCTGGCCGGGCTGTGACGGCAGGGGAGGGGCCGGGACCCGCGCCGGCCCACGCCACGGGGGCTGCGGGGCCTGCCGCCCCGGACGGCGCGGATCCGGTGATCCTGCCGGGGGAGACGTGGCATCGCGTCCATTTCATCTCGCCCCTGGTGCGCGGCTGGATCGCGCTCGTCGCCATCGTCTTCTTCTTCGGCCGCGACTGGGCGGAGGGCCTGTTCGAGGGCGGTACGCGCGGCAGGAACTCCCTCCCGGAGGGGGCCGACGCCCTCCTCGCCGGGGGGATCCTCCTCGGCGTGGTCCTGCTGATCGCGGGCGCGTTCTTCGTCTCCTGGTACTTCACCAGGTACCAGGTGACCGCCGAGCACGTCCGCGTGCACTCGGGTGTGCTCTTCCGGCAGCAGCGGCAGGCACGCCTGGACCGCGTCCAGGCCATCGACATCGTGCAGCCCTTCCTCGCCAGGATCTTCGGACTCGCGGAGCTGAAGTTCGAGGTGGCCGACGCCGGGGAGTCCGCCGTGCGGCTCGCCTTCCTCCGCATCGGCCAGGCCAGGCAGCTGCGCGCCACCATCCTCGCGCGGGCCGCAGGCGTGACCGAGGACCCGGAGCGCCCGGGTGACGTCCCCGAGGCTCCCGAGCGGGAGGTGGTGGCGGTCCCGCCGGGACGCGTCATCGGGGCGACCCTGCTCTCCGGCACCAGCATCGCCCTGGTGCTGGCCGCCGCCGCCGTCGTGGCCCTCGGCATCGGCTTCGACACCCCCGTCATCATCACGTCGTTCATCCCGATCGGTATCGGCGTGATCGGCGCCTACTGGTCGTCGCTGAACACCGGGTACAACTTCCGCGCCGCCACCTCGCCCGACGGCATCCGCATCCGCTACGGTCTGCTGGACACGCGGTCCCAGACCGTGCCGCCCGGGCGCGTGCAGGCGCTCGGGATCAGCCAGTCCCCGCTCTGGCGGCTCAGGGGCTGGTACCGCGTCACGGTGAACGTGGCCGGGTACGGCGTCTCCTCCTCCACCGAGGGGCAGGCGCGCGCCACGCTCCTGCCGGTGGGCACCCGCGACGAGGTGCTGCAGATCCTGGCGCTCGTGCTCCCCGATCCCGGGACACCCCGTCCGGTGGAGGTGTTCTTCGCCGGGATGGAGGGACGCGACGACCCGGAGGGATTCACCACCACTCCGCGCCGTGCACGCTGGCTCGCCCCCCTCGCATGGCGGCGCAACGGGTTCGCGGTCACGGGGACGGCCCTGCTCGTCCGCTCGGGCGTCCTGTGGCGCCGGCTCGTCGTCGTCCCCCACGAGCGCACCCAGTCGCTGTCCCTCCACCAGGGACCCCTGGACCGCCGCCTCCGCCTGGCCGGCCTGGAGCTCCAGACGACGCCGGGGCCGGTGAGCCCGCGCGTCCCGCTCGCCGATGCCGACGTCGCCTGGCAGCTGTTCCACGGCCAGGCCTCCCGCGCCGCGGAGGCACGGCGCCGCAGCGGTCCCGAGCAGTGGATGAGGCCCGTGCCCGCGGTGGTGACGGACCCGCCGACGGCACCCGGGCCGGAGTCCCTCCCTCCCCTTCCACCGGAGGCCTCCTCCGTCGACCCCGCGGCGCGGGAAGTCATGCCGGAGATCCCGCGGTACGAGTCCGCGGGGTCCACCCCGAACGAGGAGCAGCACCGTGACCGGCCCTGACCCCGCACGCAGGCCGGGACGCCTCGGCATCGGGATCATCGGCGCCGGGAAGGTGGGTTCCGTGCTCGGCGCGGCCCTGCGCTCCGCGGGCCACGCCGTGGTGGGGGTCTCCGCGGTCTCGGAGGCCAGCCGGGAGCGCGCGGAGAACCTGCTGCCCGGTGTGCCCGTCCTCGAGATCCCGCAGATTCTCGAGCGTGCGGAGCTGGTACTCCTCGCGGTGCCGGACGACGCCCTGCCCCCGCTCGTCGAGGGGCTGGCCCAGCTGGGGGCGTGGCAGGCCGGGCAGCTCGTGGTCCACACCTCCGGAAGGTACGGCACGGAGGTGCTGCGGCCCGCGCGGGCCGCAGGGGCCCCCCCGCTCGCCCCCCCCCCCGCCATGACCTTCACCGGGCTGAGCCTGGATCTGGGCAGGCTCCCCGACAGCATGTTCGGGATCCCCGCGCCTGCCGCGGTACTGCCGATCGCGCAGGCGCTCGTGGTGGAGATGGGCGCGGAACCCGCCGTGATCGAGGAGGAGTCCAGGGCGCTCTACCACGCGGCCCTCGCCCGCGCCTCGAACCACCTCGGCCCCATCCCCGCGCAGTCCGCCCAGCTGCTCGCCGATCTCGGGGTGCAGCACGCGGACCGCATGCTCGGCCCGCTCATGAAGGCCTCCCTCGAGAACGCGCTCTCCGCCGGGGAGTCCGCGCTCACGGGTCCGGTGGCCCGGGGCGACGCCGGGACCGTCCGCGCGCACCGGGCCGCCCTGGAGTCCCACGACGCCCCGGACACCCGCCAGGCCTACCTCGGGATGGCGCGTGCCACCGCCCTGCGGGCCCTGGAGCGGGGTGTGCTCTCGCCCGCGCAGGGGGAGGCGATCCTCGCGGCGCTCGCCGACGGGCCGGCGGACGGGCCGCCGGACGGCAGCCCGACCGGCCCGCACCCCTGACCCGTTCCGACCGACCGCTCCCGCACCGCCCGGATCCGCTCCGGGCCCTCCTCAGGAAGACTCCCGTGACCCCCGACGGAAACGCCACGAACACCCTGCCCCTCGTCGTCTCCACCCCGGCGGAACTCCGCACCATCACCGCCCGGCTGCTGCGAGCCGCCCCGTACGCGGAGGTGACCGTCCCGCCGTCGCTCGGGCTCGTCCCCACCATGGGGGGCCTGCACGAGGGCCACGCGGAGCTGGTACGCACCGCACGGGATGCCAACAGCGTGGTGGTCGTCTCGATCTTCGTGAACCCGCTGCAGTTCGGTGATCCCGCGGATCTCCGGCGCTACCCCCGCACCCTCGACGCGGATCTCCGGCTGCTCGCGGGCTGCGGGGTGGACGTCGTCCTCGTGCCGTCGGTGGAGACCATGTACCCGGGAGGGGAGCCGCAGGTGCGCGTGAGCGCCGGACGCATGGGGGAGGTCTTCGAGGGGGCGTCCCGGCCCGGGCACTTCGACGGCATGCTCACCGTGGTGTCCAAGCTGCTCAACCTCGGGCTGCCGGCCGCCGACGCCGCGTACCGGGCGTACTTCGGGGAGAAGGACGCCCAGCAGCTGGCGCTCGTCCGCCGCATGGTGCTCGACCTGAACCTGCCGGTGGACATCCGGGGTGTGCCGATCGTGCGGGACGCCGACGGCCTGGCCCTCTCCAGCCGCAACCGGTTCCTCGAGCCCGCCGAGCGCCGCGCGGCCCTGGTGCTCTCCCGGGTGCTCGCCGGTCTGCGGGAGCGCGCCGCGCAGGGGGAGCCGCTGGACCTCGCCTCCGCCCGTGCCGAGGTGGCCGCTGAGGAGCACGTGGAGCTCGACTACCTCGAGGTCGTCGATCCCGCGTCCTTCATGCCCCTGCCCGGCACCGGTGACGCCGGGCATTCCGCGGCGGAGGGCGACGGCGGCGGCCGGGCACTCGCCGTCGTCGCGGCGCGGGTGGGCGCCGTCCGGCTCATCGACAACACCGTCCTGCACCGTCCGGACGGCGGGGCAGCCGGGACCGCGGACGACTGATGCCCGGCGGGGAGCCGTAAACTTGTCTTCCGTGACGAACTCCGACGAACTCCCCATCGACGACCTCAACGAGCAGATGCGCTTCCGGCTGCAGAAGCGCGCAACCCTGCTCGACGCCGGGGTGGAGCCCTACCCGGTCCGGCCCGAGCGCACGCATTCGCTCTCCGCCGTCCGGGAGGAGTTCGCGGACCTCGCGACCGGGGAGTCGAGCGGCCGGCAGGTCGCCGTCGTCGGCCGGGTGGTGTTCATCCGCAACTCGGGCAAGCTGTGCTTCGCCACCCTGCAGGAGGGCGACGGCACACGGCTGCAGGTCATGCTCAGCCTCGCGGAGATCGGCCCGGACCGCCTCGCCGACTGGAAGTCGCTCGCGGACCTCGGCGACCACGTCCAGGTGCACGGCGAGGTCATCAGTTCCCGGCGCGGGGAGCTCTCCGTCATGGCCGACACCTGGTCCCTGGCGTCGAAGGCGCTCCGCCCGCTGCCCACCCTGCACACGGGCGTGAGCGAGGAGACCCGGGTGCGCCAGCGCTACGTGGACCTCATGGTGCGCGAGGAGGCCCGGCAGATGGTGCGCACCCGGGCGACGATCATGCGCACGCTGCGGCGCACCCTCGAGGAGCGCGACTACATCGAGGTGGAGACCCCGATGTTGCAGCTGGTGCACGGCGGTGCCACCGCGCGGCCCTTCGAGACCCACCTGAACGCGTTCGACCAGCAGATGACGCTGCGGATCGCCCTGGAGCTGTACCTGAAGCGCGCCGTGGTGGGCGGGATCGACCGCGTCTACGAGATCGGCCGGGTGTTCCGCAACGAGGGCGTGGACTCCACGCACAGCCCCGAGTTCACCATGCTCGAGAGCTACGAGGCGTATGCGGACCAGTTCGTCATGGCCGAGCGCATGCAGGAGATGATCCTGGCCTGCGCCGACGCCGTGGGGTCGCGGACCATCGAGACCGAGCGGGGCACCATCGACCTCGACGGCGAATGGGCTTGGCTGGGCGTGTACCCAGGGCTGTCCGCGGCCGTGGGCCAGGAGATCACACCCGACACCGGTGCGGACGAGCTGCGGGTCCTGGCCGAGCGGCACGAGGTCTCCCTCGACCCCGCATGGGACGCCGAGAAGATGGTCCTCGAACTCTTCTCGGAGATCGTGGAGCCCACCCTGATCCAGCCCACGTTCGTCCACGACTACCCGCCCTCGGCACAGCCGCTGGCCCGTACCCACCGGGACGACCCGCGGCTCATCGAGGCCTGGGACCTGATCATCGGGGGGATGGAGCGGGGCACGGCGTTCTCCGAGCTGATCGATCCCGTGGTGCAGCGGCAGCGCCTCACGGAGCAGTCGCGTCAGGCGGCGGCCGGTGACGAGGAGGCCATGCAGCTGGACGAGGACTTCCTGCGGGCACTCGAGTACGGCGCGCCGCCCATGGGCGGGATCGGCCTCGGGATCGACCGTCTGGTGATGCTCTTCACGAACGCGGGGATCCGTGAGTCCATCCTCTTCCCCATCCTCAAGCCCGAGGGAGGTCAGTAGCATGGAATACCTGGCCGTGCTCCTGCCGTCGATCTGCCTGGCAGTGCTGTTCTACTTCGTGATCCGCACCATCTTCAACGCCGACCGCTCCGAGCGCCGAGCGATGGCCGAGGCGGAGCGGGCGCAGGACGAGGCGGACGCCCGTCTCCGGCGGGATGCCGAGGAGAGGGAAGCGGAGACGCGCACCGATCCGCAGTAGACCGGTGGTTCTCCGCTGCCGCGTGGACAGCGGGATCGTCGAGGCGTACCGCGCCGACCGGCACCGGTCACGGTGGAACGCCGGGGGCTGAACCCTCCGGCGTGATCTCGCCTGTGGCGAACAAGCCCCCACGGCCCCTGCCCTGCCCGTAGCATCGAACTACGCGTTAGCTAGGAGTGTGTCTCATGTTCGAGAGATTTACAGATCGTGCCCGTCGAGTCGTCGTGTTGGCCCAAGAAGAGGCCCGCATGCTCAACCACAACTACATCGGCACCGAGCACATCCTGCTTGGCCTGATCCACGAGGGTGAGGGTGTCGCCGCCAAGGCCCTGGAATCACTCAGCATCTCGCTGGGTGCCGTGCGGGAGCAGGTTCAGGAGATCATCGGTCAGGGCCAGCAGGCGCCCTCCGGTCACATCCCCTTCACCCCCCGGGCCAAGAAGGTGCTGGAGCTCTCCCTGCGGGAGGCCCTGCAGCTCGGCCACAACTACATCGGCACCGAGCACATCCTGCTCGGGCTCATCCGCGAGGGTGAGGGTGTTGCCGCGCAGGTCCTCGTGAAGCTCGGCGCCGACCTCAACCGTGTCCGCCAGCAGGTCATCCAACTCCTGTCCGGGTACCAGGGCAAGGAGCCCGCCGCCGCGGGCGGTCCGCAGCAGGAGGGCACCCCCGCCGGCTCGGTGGTGCTGGACCAGTTCGGCCGCAACCTGACCCAGGCGGCACGCGAGTCCAAGCTCGACCCGGTGATCGGGCGCGAGCACGAGATGGAACGCGTCATGCAGGTCCTCTCGCGCCGTACCAAGAACAACCCCGTGCTCATCGGTGAGCCCGGCGTCGGCAAGACCGCCGTGGTCGAGGGGCTCGCGCAGTCGATCGTGCGCGGCGACGTGCCGGAGACCCTGAAGGACAAGCAGCTCTACACGCTGGACCTCGGGTCCCTCGTGGCGGGGTCGCGGGACCGCGGGGATTTCGAGGAGCGCCTGAAGAAGGTCCTCAAGGAGATCCGCACGCGGGGTGACATCATCCTGTTCATCGACGAGATCCACACCCTCGTGGGTGCCGGTGCAGCCGAGGGTGCCATTGACGCCGCATCGATCCTGAAGCCCATGCTGGCCCGTGGTGAGCTGCAGACCATCGGTGCCACCACGCTCGACGAGTACCGCAAGCACATCGAGAAGGATGCCGCCCTCGAGCGCCGTTTCCAGCCCATCCAGGTGGCGGAGCCCTCCGTGGCCCACTCCATCGAGATCCTCAAGGGCTTGCGCGACCGCTACGAGGCCCACCACCGGGTCTCCATCACCGACGGCGCACTCTCCAGCGCGGCGACCCTCGCCGAGCGCTACATCTCGGACCGCTTCCTGCCGGACAAGGCGATCGACCTCATCGACGAGGCGGGGGCGCGCCTGCGCATCCGCCGGATGACGGCGCCGCCGGAGCTCAAGGAGATGGACGAGCGCATCGCCGACGCGAGGCGTGAGAAGGAGGCGGCCATCGACTCCCAGGACTTCGAGGGTGCCGCATCGCTGCGCGACAAGGAGCAGAAGCTCCAGGAGGAGCGCAACGAGAAGGAGCGCCGCTGGAAGTCCGGTGGTCTGGACGACATCGCCGAGGTGGACGAGGAGCTCATCGCCGAGGTGCTGGCCAACTCCACGGGCATCCCCGTGTTCAAGCTGACGGAGGCCGAGTCCTCCCGTCTGCTCAACATGGAGGACGAGCTGCACCGCCGGGTCATCGGCCAGAACGAGGCCATCAAGGCCATCTCGCAGGCCATCCGCCGTACGCGTGCCGGTCTCAAGGACCCGAAGCGTCCGGGTGGCTCGTTCATCTTCGCCGGCCCCACCGGTGTGGGCAAGACGGAGCTCGCCAAGGCCCTCGCGGAGTTCCTCTTCGGCGAGGAGGACGCCCTGATCACCCTGGACATGTCCGAGTACTCCGAGAAGCACACCGTCTCGCGGCTCTTCGGTGCCCCTCCGGGCTACGTGGGTTATGAGGAGGGCGGTCAGCTCACCGAGAAGGTGCGCCGCAAGCCGTTCTCCGTGGTGCTGTTCGACGAGGTGGAGAAGGCGCACGCCGATCTCTTCAACTCGCTGTTGCAGATCCTCGAGGACGGGCGTCTGACGGACAGCCAGGGCCGCATGGTGGACTTCAAGAACACCGTGATCATCATGACCACCAACCTCGGTACCCGGGACATCTCCAAGGGCGTCATGACCGGCTTCCAGTCGGGCTCGGACACCCAGACGAGCTACAACCGGATGAAGGCGAAGGTCCAGGAGGAGCTCAAGCAGCACTTCCGGCCCGAGTTCCTCAACCGCGTGGACGACACCGTGGTGTTCCCGCAGCTCACCCAGGACGAGATCGTGCAGATCGTGGACCTGTTCGTGGAGCGCCTGAGCCGCCGCATGGCGGACAAGGGCATGACCATCGAGCTCACGCCCGCGGCCAAGGTGCTCCTCGCCACCCGTGGCTACGACCCCGCGATGGGTGCCCGGCCGCTGCGCCGCACCATCCAGCGCGAGATCGAGGACCAGCTCTCGGAGAAGATCCTCTTCGGCGAGCTGAACTCGGGCGAGCGCGTGGACGTGGACGTGGAGGGTGAGGGCGTGGACGCGTACTTCACCTTCACCGGCAGCGGTTCGCTCAAGGAGATCGAGGACTCCCCGGCCGCCCTGGAGGCGACCGTCCCGGAGTGACCGGGACAGTATCCGGCAGTACCGGATCCAGCAGTACCGACGGAACCCGCCCTGGTCACCAGGGCGGGTTCCGTCGTTCTACCGTCCCGACCCGTCGACCGCTCCGGGCGGATTCGGCTGCCCGGGGCAACCTGTTCCTCTCTGCGTGAAACCCTGTGACCCGGTTCACAGACGGATGGTAGAGATGACCCATGACCACACCCTTCTCCTCCCTCGACGACTTCGTCGCCCTCCCACGGCTCAGCGGCCTCGCACTGAACGGGGACGGCACCCGGCTCGTGACCTCCGTGGCCACCCTGGACCCAAAGGCCACCGGGTACCGCACCGCGCTCTGGGAGGTGGACCCCGCGGGCGCGGAGCCCGCACGCAGGCTCACCCGGAGCTCGGCCGGTGAGTCCGGTGCGTCCTTCCTGGCGAGCGGCGACCTCCTGTTCACCTCGGGGCGCCCCGATCCCGAGGAGGATGAGGACGGCGAACCGCGCCCCGCGCTCTGGTGCCTCCCGGCGTCGGGCGGCGAGGCCTCCCTGGTGCTCGCCCGGGAGGGCGGCGTGGCCGGCGTGACCACGGCGCGGGGGGCCGACGTCGTGGTGGTGTCCGGCAGCATGCTGGCCGGCTCCGCCGACGAGGCGGACGATGCCGAGCGGCGGAAGGCGCGCAAGAAGTCCGGCGTCGCAGCGATCCTGCACTCCGGCTATCCGGTGCGCTACTGGGACGCCGATCTGGGACCGGACGAGCCGCGCTACTTCGCCGTCGACGGGCTCGACGGGCTCGACGGGCTCGACGGTGAGGCGCGACCGGAGAACCTGCTGCCCGACGCCCACGGCAGTCTGCGGAACGCCTCCCCGGTGCTGAGCCCGGACGGTTCGGTGCTCTTCACCTCGGTGACGGTGCCCGAGGCCGCGGGGTCCCAGCGCACCGTGCTGGTCCGGGTGGACATGTCCACGAAGGAACGGACGGTGCTGCTGGACGACCCGGACAACGACTACGCCCCGGGGCCGGTCAGCCCGGACGGGCGCCACCTCGTGGTGGTGAGGGACCGCCGCACCACCGCGACGCTGGCTCCGAGCACCTCGCTGCTGCTCCTGCCCCTGGACGACGGGGCCGGGGGAGGGCCCGTGCCGCTGGCCGCCGACTGGGACCGCTGGCCGGCTCCGGAGGCCTGGCTCCCGGACGGCTCGGCGCTGGTGGTCACGGCCGACGACGACGGCGCCTCCCCGGTGTTCGTGGTCGACGCCGCCTCGGGTGAGGTCAGGAGGGTGACCGAGGACGCGGCGGCGTACTCGGACGTGAGCGTGTCCCCCGACGGCGTGTGGCTGTACGCCGTCCGCAGCTCCTACCTCTTCCCGCCCGAGGTGGTGCGGATCGAGCTCGCCTCCGGCACCACCGAGCGCCTCCGGAACCCGGCCGGGCGCCCGGAGCTGCCGGGCACGCTCGAGCGGGTGGAGTCCGTGGGTGAGGACGGCCAGCGCGTGGCCTCCTGGCTCGTGCTGCCGCACGGTGCCTCCGCGGACGCACCCGTCCCCGCCCTGCTGTGGATCCACGGTGGACCGATCGGCTCGTGGAACGCGTGGACGTGGCGGTGGTCGCCCTGGCTGCTCGCCGAGCACGGGTACGCCGTGCTGCTGCCGGACCCCGCCCTCTCCACCGGGTACGGCCAGCACATGGTGGACCGCGGCTGGGGGCAGTGGGGCCGGGCGCCCTACACGGACCTGATGGCGGCCACCGATGACCTCGTGGCGCGTGAGGACATCGACGGCACGCGCGTGGCCGCGATGGGCGGCAGCTTCGGCGGGTACATGGCCAACTGGGTGGCCGGTCACACGGACCGCTTCGCGGCGATCGTCACCCATGCGAGCCTGTGGGCGCTGGACCAGTTCGGCCCCACCACGGACGCCGCCTACTACTGGGAGCGGGAGATGACGCCGGAGGCCCGGGAGGAGAACTCCCCGCACACCTCCGTGGGGAACATCAGCACGCCGATGCTCGTGATCCACGGGGACAAGGACTACCGGGTGCCGATCGGGGAGGGGCTGCGGCTCTGGTACGAGCTGCTCTCCGCCTCGCAGCTGCCGGCGGACGAGAACGGCGTGACGCCCCACCGGTTCCTGTACTTCCCGGACGAGAACCACTGGATCCTCAAACCCCAGCACGCGAAGATCTGGTACGGCGTGGTGGAGGCGTTCCTGGCCACACACCTGCTCGGGGAGGAGCGCGAGCTCCCACACGAGCTGGGCCTGTAGGAGCGCGGAGCGGGGCGGCGTTTGTAGAGTGGGGAGAATGAGCCTGCCCTTCACCGTGCGCGCCGCCCGCACCTCGGACGTCCCCGCGATCAAGTCCCTCGTGGAACCGCTCGCGGACCAGCGCATCCTGATGGCCAAGGAGACCGTGGCCTACTACGAGGGTCTGCCCGAGTTCCGGATCGCCGCGGACGACGACGGCGAGGTGCTCGGCTGCGGTGCCCTGCACGTGATGTGGGAGGACCTCGCCGAGGTCCGCACCCTCGCCACCTCCCCGGCCGCACGCGGCCGGGGAGTGGGGTCCGCCCTCGTGGAGGAACTGCTGCAGCAGGCGAGGGACTTCGGGGTGGACAGGGTGTTCTGCCTGACCTTCGAGGTGGAGTTCTTCCGCCGCCACGGCTTCGAGGTCATGGCCGACCAGTCGGCCGTGGATCCGCAGATCTACTCCGAGCTCCTGCGCTCCCACGACGAGGGTGTCGCCGAGTTCCTCGACCTCGCCCGGGTGAAACCGAACACGCTCGGCAACACCCGGATGATCCGCAGGCTGTGAGGTGCACGGTGGCGCGACGCCGTCGGACGTGCATATAGTAAGAGCACTTAGCATTGCTCCGGCGATGCTGCCGGCCGCCTGACCAGGCGGCTGTACACCGAGTTGAAGGAGGTCCGCATCATGGGACTGGATGACAAGATCGGCAACAAGAGCGAAGATCTCGGCGGCAAGGCCAAGGAAGGCTTCGGCAAGGCCACCGGCAACGAGAGCCTCGAGGCCGAGGGCCACAAGGACCAGGCCAGCTCGAGCCTGAAGGATGCCGGCGAGAAGATCAAGGACGTCTTCAAGAAGGATTGATCCTGACGAGACCAGGACATCGGATCCGATGATCCTTCTCCACTGAGGGAGGGCCCCACCCCGGGGCCCTCCCTCAGTCGGTTCATCCCTCGGCCGGTCGACCCCGCGGTCCTCCCGTCCTGTGAGCGGCCACATCGCCTATAGGCAGGTGCCGGAACGGGAGGTAACGTTCCCAGTGTCGGGGCGGCCCAGCAGTCGGGGTCGGGTTCCCCGCGCGTCCGTTCGCCGTGAAGGAGCCGCCGACGTGAAGAAGCTCATCAACGATCCCCGTGCCGTGGTCGCCGAATCCGTCGAGGGATTCGGCCTGGCACACGCCGATCTCGTGACGGTGCATCCCGAACCCCTGTTCATCACCCGCAGGGACGCGCCCGTCCAGGGCAAGGTGGGGCTGGTCTCGGGTGGGGGCAGCGGCCACGAACCCCTCCATGCCGGCTTCGTGGGCCGGGGCATGCTGGACGCGGCCGTCCCGGGCGCGATGTTCACCTCCCCCACGCCGGACCAGATCGTCCCCGCCACCACGGCGGTGGACGGCGGTGCCGGTGTGCTGCACATCGTGAAGAACTACACCGGTGACGTGCTGAACTTCGAGACCGCGGCCGAGCTGGCCGAGGCGGAGGGCATTGCCGTCCGCTCCGTGCTGGTGAACGACGACGTCGCCGTCGAGGACTCCCTTTACACCGCCGGGCGCCGGGGCGTGGGAGGCACCGTGCTCGTGGAGCGCATCGCCGGTGCCGCGGCCGAGCGCGGGGACGACCTCGACGCCGTCGCCGCGCTCGCGCAGCGCGTCGTCGACGGCGTCCGCTCCATGGGCGTGGCGCTGGCGGCCTGCACCGTCCCCCATGCCGGCGTGCCGAGCTTCGAGCTTCCCGAGGACGAGATCGAGATCGGGATCGGCATCCACGGCGAGCCGGGGAGGCACCGGATCCCGCTCGAGGACGCCGACACCATCACCCGCAGGCTCCTGGAGCCGATCAGCGCGGACCTCGGGCTCGCATCGGGTGACCGGGTGATCGTGCTGGTCAACGGCATGGGCGGGACCCCCGCGAGCGAGCTGTACATCGTGCACCGCGCACTCACGCGCCTCCTCGACGGACTCGGTGTCAGGATCGAGCGCGCCCTCGTGGGGAACTACATCACGGCGCTGGAGATGCAGGGGGCGTCGCTGACCGTCCTGCGCGTGGACGACGAGATGCTCGAGCTGTGGGACTCCCCCGTGCACACCGCCGCCCTGCGCTGGGGCGCCTGATCGTGGCTGATCCCCTCGACACCGGCTGGGCGCTGCGCTGGATCCGCGGAGCGGCGGAGGTGCTGGGTGAGAACCGGGCACTGCTGATCGACCTCGACCGCCTGATCGGCGACGCCGACCACGGCGAGAACTTGGACCGGGGTTTCTCCGCGGTGGTGGCGAAGCTGGACGGCACCGAGGCCCCGGCCCCCCCCGCCGCAGTGCTCAAGCTCGTGGCCATGACCCTGATGTCCACGGTGGGCGGTGCGGCCGGCCCGCTGTACGGGACGGCGTTCCTCCGGGCCGCCACCTCCCTCGGGGACGCCGAGGTCGTCGACGCGGAGGCCGCCGCCGCCATGGTCCTCGCGGCCCGTGACGGCATCGCCGCACGCGGCAAGGCGGAGGTGGGCGACAAGACCATGATCGACGCCTGGACCCCCGCGGCCGAATCGGCGGGCGCGGCGGCGCGCGCCGGGGCCCCGCCGCCGGGGGTGCGCGCCGCCGCGGCCAACGCCGCCCACGCCGGGGCGGTGGCCACGGAGCCGCTGATCGCCCGGAAGGGCAGGGCCAGCTACCTCGGTGAGCGCAGTGCGGGCCACCAGGATCCCGGAGCGGTCTCCACGGCGCTCATCCTGCAGGCCGCCGCCTCCGCGGCCGGGATCGACACCCCGTGAGCGTGGGCCTCGTGATCGTCTCGCACAGCGAGAAGATCGCCGAGGGGGTGGTGGAGCTCGCGGCGCAGATGGCCCCCGACGTCGTCCTCGTGGCCGCCGGGGGAGTCGAGGACGGTTCGGGCCGTTCACGGATCGGCACGAGCTTCGACCGCGTGCAGGCGGGGGTCGAGCGCGCGTCCGGGTCCGACGGCGTGGTGGTCCTGACCGATCTCGGTTCGGCCGTGATGACCGCGGAGTCGGTGCTGGAGTTCCTCGACCCCGAGGTGCGCGGGAGCGTGCGCCTCGCCCGGGCCGCTCTCGTGGAGGGAGCGGTGGCCGCGGCCGTCCAGGCCCAGGGTGGTGCCGGGCTGGACGCGGTGCTGCGTGCCGCGGAGGAGGCCGTGGTGTCCATCCGGCCGGAGGACCTCGAACCGTCCGGTCCGGACCGGGGCACGGCGGCGCCGGGATCCGCTGCCCCCGCGGCGGAGGGGCACGGTGGAGCGTCCTCCGGTACCCCGACCGCCCGTGGTTCCTGGACGCTCTCCAACCGCACGGGTCTCCATGCGCGTCCGGCGGCGGTGCTCGCTTCCGGACTCGCGGGGTTCGACGCCGAGGTGACGGTGAACGGGGTGGACGGGAAGTCCGTGATGCTCCTGATGACCCTCGGCCTCCGGCAGGGACGCACCCTCACCGCGGAGGCGAGCGGTCCCGAGGCCCGGGCCGCGGTGGACTTCGTGGGGGAGTCCGTCCAGAGCCGTTTCGGCGAACCGGACTGATCCGCCCGGGCTCCCCGGTGCGGCGGGGCGACGGGGGGTCGGGCGCCGCCGGCGGCCCCCCCCGCCGGGCCGGGGGGGGGCAGCCCCGCCAGTGCCCGTTCCAGTTGCTCGCCCGGAGCCCGGAGTGCGTGCAGGGCGGTGAGCGCCGTCAGCACCGGCGGCGAGCCGGGCGGCCCGCCCACGGACAGATCCACGGGAGCCTCGAGGAGCACCGCTCGCGGTACCGGCTGCTGCGCCTCGCGCAGCACGGCCACGATCGCTCCGCGCACCTGGCGGTCCGTCCCCGCCCAGGACTGCCCCTTCGGGACGTACTCGGGGGCCGGGCGCCCCGCCGCCACCCAGGCGCAGGCATCGCTCACGGGGCAGACGGCGCAGCTCGGTGTGCGTGCCGTGCACACCACCGCCCCCAGCTCCATCACGGCGGCGTTCCACCGGACGGACAGGGCGGCGTCCTCGGGCAGCAGCTCCGCGGCCCGTCTCATCTCCGCGGACGTCAGGGCAGGAGCCGGAAGAGCCTTGCCGCCGAACAGCCGGGCGGGGACGCGCCGGATGTGGGTGCCCGCCGCGGTCTCCCGCCGGCCGAACGCGAGGGCGGCGACCGCCGCGGCCGTGTAGTCGCCCACGCCCGGGAGGGAGAGCAGCTCGCCGTGGGTGGACGGCACGGCGCCGCCGTGGTCCTCCACCACGGCCGTGGCGGCCGCGTGGAGGCGCAGCGCCCTGCGCGGATAGCCCAGGCGGCCCCAGTGGCGCACCGCCTCACCCGGGGAATCGGCGGCGAGGTGCGCGGGCGAGGGCCACCGTCGGAGCCACCCGTGCCCCCCCGGCAGCACCCGGCCCCCCGGTGTCTGTTGCAGCACCCCCCCGCTCAGGGGGATCCCCCCGGCGGGGCCCCCGGGTCCCCGCCACGGCAGGGCCCGGGCCTGCGCCGCGAACCAGTCCGTGAGCCGGGGGGGGAGACCACCGGGGGCCGCGGGCCCGGGGGGGGGGGGGGCGGTCCCGGTGCGGTCGAGGGCAGGGCC
>NZ_LGIU01000082.1 GCF_001187915.1 Arthrobacter sp. RIT-PI-e
GTGCAGCGGGACAAGCTCATGAGCCTGGCGTGCGCGTACGAGCTGGTGCACCGGCCCCGGCAGGTCGAGGACGCGTACCGCGCCCAGCACCGCTTCCGCTACCAGGAGGCGTTCGTCCTGCAGGCGGCCCTGGCACGTCGCCGGGCGCTCGCGGCGCGCCAGGAGGCGACGGCGCGCCCCCCTCGTGGGGGCGGACTCCTCGACGCGTTCGACGCCCGCCTGCCGTTCACGCTGACGGGGGGCCAGCTCGAGGTGGGACGCACGCTGGCGCACGACCTCGCCCAGGACCACCCGATGAACCGCCTGCTCCAGGGCGAGGTGGGGTCCGGGAAGACGCTCGTGGCACTGCGGGCGATGCTGCAGGTCATCGACGCCGGGGGCCAGGCGGCCCTGCTCGCCCCCACCGAGGTCCTCGCCGCCCAGCACCTCCAGTCGATCACCAGGACCCTCGGACCGCTCGCGGAGGGCGGGATGCTCGGCGGGGCGGCGGACGGCACGCAGGTGGTGCTGCTCACCGGGTCCATGCCCACGGCGCAGCGGAAGAAGGCGCTCCTGGCCGCGGCGTCCGGGGACGCCGGCATCGTGATCGGCACCCATGCCCTGCTCTCCGAGCACGTGAGCTTCTTCGACCTCGGCCTGATCGTGGTGGACGAGCAGCACCGGTTCGGCGTGGAGCAGCGGGACTCCCTGCGGACCAAGGCACGCACCTCGCCGCACGTGCTGGTGATGACGGCGACGCCGATCCCGCGCACCGTGGCCATGACGGTGTTCGGTGACCTCGAGACCTCCACCCTGTCCGAGCTCCCGGCCGGCCGCTCGCCGATCGCCACGCACGAGGTGGGGCTGACCGAGCACCCGGGATGGATCGACAGGATCTGGGCGCGGGCCCGGGAGGAGGTGGACGCGGGACGGCAGGTGTACGTGGTCTGCCCGAAGATCGGCGACGGCCAGAAGGCCGACGACGACGCCGGGGTCCTCCTTCCGGCGGACCCGGCGACCGGGGGGCAGCAGGAGCCCACCAGCGTGTTGGGGCTCGTCGGGTCGCTCGCGGAGGTCCCGCAGCTGCAGGGCGTGGTGAGCGGTATGCTGCACGGCCGGATGGACCCGCAGGACAAGGCCGACGTGATGGCCCGGTTCACCGGAGGTTCCCTGCACCTCCTGGTCGCCACCACGGTGATCGAGGTGGGCGTGGACGTCCCCAACGCCACGCTCATGGTGATCATGGACGCCGACCGCTTCGGGATCTCCCAGCTCCACCAGCTGCGGGGCAGGATCGGTCGTGGCGGCCACCCGGGCACCTGCCTGCTGGTCACGCAGCTCGAACCGGACCACCCGAGCCGGGAGCGGTTGTCGGCCGTGGCCTCCACCACGGACGGGTTCGAGCTGTCGCAGAAGGACCTCGAGCTGCGCCGTGAGGGCAACATCCTCGGGAGATCCCAGTCCGGCGGGCGTTCGGCCCTGCGCTTCCTGAAGATCACGCAGCACACGCAGGTCATCGAGCGCGCCCGTGCCGACGCCCAGGACATCGTGGGTGCCGCCCCCGAGCTGGAGGGTCATCCGGGCCTGGCCCAGGCCATCCAGCTCTACCTCGATCCTGAGAAGGAGGCGTTCCTCGAGAAGGGCTGACATCTGCGCTCCGCACCTGCGGAGGTACTGTGTCTCTCATGACGCAGTTGAGGATCAATGATGCCGCCCGCTATCTCGCGGTCAGCGACGACACGGTGCGCCGCTGGATCGCCGACGGCGTCCTCGGCAGTTCGAAGGACCCTGCGGGCAGGGCCGTGGTCGACGCCCTGGAACTCGCCCGGCTGGCCCACCGCAACGCCGTGCTGCCGGGGGACCCGTCGGACATCGGTCGGTCGGCGCGCAACCGGTTCGTGGGGATCGTCACCGAGGTCACCATGGACACCGTCATGGCTCAGGTGGAGCTCCAGTGCGGTCCGCACCGGGTGGTGTCGCTCATGAGCAGCGAGGCGGTCCGTGATCTCGGGCTCGAGCCCGGGTCCGTCGCGATCGCCGTGGTCAAGGCGACCACGGTGATCGTCGAGACCCCCGCGGGGAAGGCCTAGGGAATGCGCGGTTCCTCCACCGGCCGTGACCGCTCCCGCGCCGTCGCCCTCCCCGTTCTCCTCTCCGCCGTGGTCCTGGTGACCGCGGGGCGCTCGGCGGATGCGCCGGACACCGGTGGGGCCGTCAGCGACTCCGGCAGCGTCACGGTGTTCGCGGCCGCCTCCCTCCGTGACTCGTTCACCGAGCTGGCCCGGCAGTTCGAGCAGGAGAACCCGGGGACGCGCGTGGTCCTCACCTTCGCGGGATCCTCGGACCTCGCCACCCAGATCTCCGAGGGTGCACCGGCGGACGTGTTCGCCTCCGCCGACACCCGCACCATGGCGCGGCTGCAGGACGACGGCCGGCTCGCGGGGGACCCCGTGGACTTCGCCTCCAACACACTCGAGCTCGCCGTCCCGCCGGACAACCCCGCGGACATTACCTCCCTCGCGGATGCGGCCCGCCCCGGGGTCAAGACCGTGGTGTGCGCGCAGCAGGTGCCCTGCGGGGCCGCGACGGCGCAGGTGGAGGAGCTGTCGGGCGTGCGCCTGAGTCCCGTGAGCGAGGAGGCGTCCGTGACCGACGTCCTCGGGAAGATCACCTCCGGGCAGGCGGACGCGGGCCTGGTCTACGCGACGGACGTGCAGCGGGCCGGCGAGGCGGTGCTCGGCATCGGCGTCCCCGAGGCCGCCGACGTCGTGAACACCTACCCGATCGCGTTCCTGACGGATGCCGCCGATCCCGACGCCGCGCGGTCCTTCGTGGACTTCGTCGCCGGGCCCGAGGCGCGGGTGGTCCTCGAGGCGGCGGGTTTCGGTGCGGGCTGAGGATCCGCGCCGATCACCGCGCCGGCAGGGGCACGGATCGTGACCGGCAGAGCCCTCCCGCGCTGGGTGCTGGTCCTGGCCGCGGGAGGAGCCCTGTTCGTGATCCTGCCCGTGGTGGCCATGGCACTGCGGGTGGACTGGCCGAACTTCCTCGCCCTGGTGACCTCCGGCAGCGCGCGTGCCGCACTGCTGCTCAGCCTCCGCACCTCCCTGGCCGCGACCCTGCTCTGCGTGGTGTTCGGCATCCCCATGGCGCTGGTCCTGGCGCGCACGTCCTTCCGCGGCCAGGGCCTCCTCCGGTCCCTCGTCCTGCTGCCCCTGGTGCTCCCCCCGGTGGTCGGCGGGCTCGCCCTGCTGTACACGTTCGGGCGGCGGGGGCTGCTCGGCGGTTCCCTGAACGCCGCCGGGATCGACATCGCCTTCTCCACCGCGGCCGTGGTGCTCTCGCAGGCGTTCGTGGCGCTGCCGTTCCTGGTCCTCAGCCTCGAGGGGGCCCTGCGGACCGCCGGTACGCGCTACGAGGTGATCGGGGCGACGCTGGGCGCCGGTCCGTGGACGGTCCTGCGGCGCATCACCGTACCCCTCGTGCTCCCGGCGCTGGTGTCCGGCACGGTACTCTCCTTCGCCCGGGCGCTGGGGGAGTTCGGTGCCACCCTCACCTTCGCGGGGAGCCTGGAGGGCACCACGCGGACCCTGCCCCTGGAGATCTACCTCCAGCGCGAGACCGATCCCGACGCCGCCGTGGCGCTCTCCCTGCTCCTCGTGGTCATCGCCCTCGTGGTCGTGGGCATCGCCCACCGGGTCCGGCCGCTCGGGAGCGGCGCCGTGGCTCGTGGCGTCCGGGCCGGAGGATGAGCCTCACCTTCGCGGCCGCCCTGACCGGACGGTCCTTCGACGTGGCCTTCGAGCTGGCCCCCGGTCAGACCCTGGCGGTGCTCGGACCGAACGGGGCGGGCAAGTCCACCCTCCTGGACCTCGTGGCCGGGCTCCTGGTCCCCACGGAGGGACACGCCGCCCTCGATGGTTCCGTGCTGTTCGACATCGGCGCCGGGCGGAGGATCCTCACCGAGCCGCGGCACCGCGGGATCGCGCTGCTGGCCCAGGACGCACTGCTGTTCCCGCACCTCACCGCGCTCGAGAACGTCGCCTTCGGGCCCCGCAGCAGGGGCACGGGACGATCCTCGGCCCGACCGCTCGCCCACCGGTGGCTCGAACGCGTGGGGGTGTCCGAGCTGGGCCGACGCAGCCCCGCGCAGCTCTCCGGAGGTCAGGCCCAGCGCGTCGCGCTCGCCCGCGCCCTCGCCGCCGCCCCGGCGCTGCTGCTCCTCGACGAGCCGCTCGCGGCCCTGGACGTGACGGTGGCCCCTGCCGTCCGCCTGCTCCTCCGCGAGGTCCTGGCGGACAGGTCGGCGGTGATCGTCACCCACGACCCGCTCGATGCCTTCCTGCTCGCCGATCGCGTCCTGATCCTCGACGGCGGGCGCGTGGTGGAGGCCGGACCCACGAGGGACGTGCTGACGCACCCCACCACCTCCTTCGGTGCCCGCCTCGCCGGCCTGAACCTCGTCCACGGCCGGCTGGCAGGAGCGGCGTTCGCCGGCCCCGGCGGTCTGCGGGTGCCCTGGCAGGGTGGACCGGTGGCCCAGGGTGCGGCGCTCGCGCTCGCCGTCCGGCCCACGCGGATCGACGTGTCCAGGGACGGCCCACTCACGGACGGCCCACCCCCGGGGGGCGAGGGGCCCGGACGGATCCACGTCGTGGCCGGGATCGAGGACGTGGAGTACCGCGGGGACCTCGTCAGGGTGCACGCCGGTGCCCTGGCGGCGGATGTCCACCCCGCCGCCGTCGTGGACCTGGGCCTCGCACCCGGTGTGCGGGTCCGGCTGTCCTTCTCACCGGAGGACGCCTCGATCTACCCGCTGTGAGCGTGGGGCACGGCTCCGGTCCGCGGCGATAGAGTCGGGAGCATGACGCGCATCATCGCCGGACTCGCCGGAGGTTCCACCCTCACCAGTGTGGAGGGGACCGGGACCCGGCCCACCACGGACCGCGTGAAGGAGGCACTGTTCTCCCGGCTGGAGTCCTACGGGGTCCTGGAGCGCGCCCACGTCCTCGACCTGTACGCGGGGTCGGGCTCGCTCGGCGTGGAGAGCGCGAGCCGGGGCGCCGCGAGCGTGGACCTTGTGGAGTCAGCCGATCGGGCGGCCGAGGTGGCCCAGCGGAACGCGGATCTGGTGAACAAGGTGCTGGGGCGTACCGCGGTGCGGGTCCACCGGTCGCGGGTGGAGACGTACCTGGCGCGGGTGGCACCCGAGCTGACCTGGGACCTCGTGCTGATGGACCCGCCGTACACCCTCGACGCCGAGGGGGTCACCGAGGTGCTGTCGGCGCTCGGGTCCCGTCTCGCGGAGGGTGCCGTGGTGGTGGTGGAGCGTTCGGCGAGATCGCCCGAACCGGTATGGCCCTCGGGCCTGGAGCGGTTCTCCGAACGGAAGTACGGCGAGACGCGTCTGTGGTTCCTGGAGCCCGCAGCCCCCTGAGGTCCGGGGAGGAGCACCTGCCCGCCGGGGGGCCCACCGGTTCGCACGCCGGTGGGCCCCCCGGACGGCTGTTACGCGGTGCGCCGGGTGCGGAGGAGTGCGACGACGCCGGCGGCGAGTCCGAGCAGACCGGCCACCAGGCCGACCCAGCCCACGGCGGACGTCGAGGAGGTCTCGCTGCTCACGGCGGTGGGTTCCGTGGCGATCGTCTCGGCCGTGTCGTCCGACCCGGCCTCCTCGTCGTCCGAGGCGCCCGTGGCCGCACCGTGCGCGTGGCCGCCGCCCTCCGCCGCCGTGGTGACGAACGAGGGTGCAGGCTTCGAGGGCTCCTCCTCGCCCTCCACGGTCTCCTCGTCCCAGGCCACCACCTCGCCATCGGTGTAGGTCTGCACGGCCGGGAGCATCACCGTGGTGTCGGCCGCGGGCAACCTGCCCACGGAGATGGCGAACGTCTGGTACTCCTGCTGCGAGATCTCGGACCCGGGCTCCGCCGTCCAGACGACCGAGAGCGCGGCCTCGGTGAGGGTGGCGCCGTCGTCCGTGGTGACGGGTTCGGGCAGCTCACCCGTGACCACCTCGGCGCTCCAGCCCGCCATGGGCTTGACGCGTACGGAGGTGAAGGGCTGCTCGGTGGGGAGCTTCACCTCGATCTTGTTGGTGCCCGCCGTCTCGGACTCGTTCGGGACGCTGAAGGTGAGCTGCGAGTAGCCGTTCTCGGACGTGGACGCAGGGGATACGGACACGTGGGCGCTGGCCGCGCCGAGGCCGAGGGCCATGAGGCCGGCCGTGGTGAGTGCGACGGCGCCCGTGGTGCGGGCGCGGAAGCGGTGGGAAGAGGTCATGGGACTGCCTTTCGCGGGGTGCGCTCCTCGACCGGTGGGAAGCACCGGGGGAGTCGGGAGCAGCGGGATGATGGGGGCGGAACCGGGGCGGGTTCAGCGGGAAGGGACCAGCAATGGTCGCGGCGGGCCGCGCAGGGTGGGCACCGAGGCGTGGACCGGGAGCGGTGGGACGCGCACGGGCTGCTCCGGTACCAGGCCGCGGGGTGCGGGCACCGGTGCGGGCAGCTCGGCGGATGGCGTGACGAGGGGCCGCAGCCAGGCGGCGAGCAGGACGACGGCGGCATCGCTCCGTGCCACGGCGAGCGCCAGGACCAGGGTGGCGACGGCGTGGAGGAGGAGCATCGACACTCCGTGCTGCCCGGCGAGCTGTTCCCGGACCACGGGTGAGCAGGCGAGCTCGAACGCGGCGTGGTGGCCGGGTTGTGCCGCGGAGGGCAGGCAGGAGGCGGGGGCTGCCGTCAGCTCGAACAGGGTGTGCAGCACCAGCTGGCCGGCTCCCATGACCAGCACGATGGAGCGGAAGGAGAGTGCGCGGCGGGTGAGGAGCGTGATCGGTACCAGGAGCAGCGCGCCCAGCAGCGCGATGATGCCGAGCGGGGGGAGGTGACCGGCACCGAGCACGTGGGACGCCGAGGAGAGCGAGAGGACCAGGGACACGAGGACCGCCGAGCGGACGTAGCCGAGGGTGGATCCCATCATCGTCTCCTTCCCCTGGTCCTGTGCCCGCCGTGCCTGCCGTCGCTGCCGGGCATCCGCCGCTTCCGGGCCCTCCCAGGATACCGTGACGGGCCGACCCGCCCGCCGGTCCCTGCCCGGGTCGCGGGGTGGATCCGTCTGCTCCTACTTCGGAGGGGAGAGCCGCTCGGATGACCCCGGACCCGCCCGATCACCATCCGCGCTCGAACTCCTCGCGTCCGGTGCCGACCAGCACGGCGGCGGGGTGGGGCCCCCGCTCCAGCAGCGTGGTGGTCCAGGACGCCGGCCAGGACGAGCGCCGGGCGGCGACCACCACGTTGCCGGCGAGCGCTCCGCCCACCATCCCCGCCTCGGTGAGCACCGCGGTGCTCGCGGCCAGCGAGGTGAGCTGACGGCTCTGTTCCCGGGCGAAGCGCAGCGGCGGATCGTCGCCCACGTTCACGAGCAGCACGCCGTCCTCGGCGCAGATCCGCAGGAGGTCCGCGGCGAAGCCCGGTCCGGTGAGATGGGCGGGCGCGTCGGCGCCGGCGAAGATGTCGAGGACGACGGCGTCGAACGCGCCGTCCGGTTGGTCGCGGACCGTCGCGGCGGCGTCGTCGACCACGATGCTGCAGTCGGTACCGGGGGCGAGCGGGATGGTCTCGAGGACGAACTCCATCAGCTCACCCTCGATGTCCACGGCCACCTGCGCGGAGCCGGGCCGGGTGGCCTGGACGTAGCGGACGAGCGTCAGGGCCCCTGCTCCCTGGTGGAGCACGCGCAGGGGTGTCCCGGCCGGCCGCACCAGGTCGAGCACGTGCGCGATCCGCTGCAGGTACTCGTAGAACACGCGCTCCGGTCGGCGCACGTCCACGTGCGACTGCTGGGCGCCCCCGATGCTGAGGATCAGTGCCCCGTCGATGAAGGCGTCCTCGTCCAGCTCCGCGTAGGCGCCGATGCCGGACAGCCAGCGGGTGGGGACCTCGAAGTCGCCGTCGTGCTCCGGCTCGGGGACGCCGTTCACAGGCGTTCACGCAGCGTGGACAGGCGGGTGGCCGCCTCCTCGATGACCTCGGTCCGCTTGCAAAAGGCGAAGCGCAGCAGCGAGCGGGTGCGCAGGGCGCCCTCCTCGTGGCAGAACACCGCCACGGGGATCGCGGCCACCCCGATGAGGGAGGGGAGGCGGCGCGCGAGCTCCGTGGCGTCCTCGACCCCGAGCGGGGAGGCGTCCACCAGGGTGAAGAAGGTGCCGCGGGGCGTGAAGACCTCGAAGCCCGCGGCCCGCAGGCCCACGCCGAGCAGATCGCGCTTGCGCTCCAGCGTCGCGGCGGCGGAGGCGAAGAAGGTGTCGGGGAGGCCGAGGCCCACGGCGATCGCGCTCTGGAACGGTGTGCCCGAGGTGTAGGTCAGGAACGTCTTCACGGTACGCACCTGCGCCACGAGTCCGGGGGGACCGGTGAGCCAGCCCACCTTCCACCCGGTCACCGAGAAGGTCTTGCCCGCCGAGGAGATGGTCAGCGTGCGCTCCATCGCCCGGGGGAGCGTGGCGACCGGTACGTGCTCGGCGCCGAAGGTGAGGTGCTCGTAGACCTCGTCCGTCACGATGATCGCGCCGTGGCGCTCCGCCAGGTCCACGATCAGCTCAAGCGAGGCACGGGTGAGAACGCTGCCCGTGGGGTTGTGCGGATTGTTCACCACCACGATCCTGGTGCGGTCGCCGAAGGCCGCGGCCAGGGAGTCGGGATCGGGCTGGAAGTCCGGGGCGAGGAGGGGTGCCGTGGTGTGCGTGGCCCCGCTGAGGGCGATCACCGCGCCGTAGGAGTCGTAGAAGGGCTCGAAGGTCAGCACCTCGTCCCCGGGACCCGCGAAGGCGAGGATCGCCGCCGCGATGGACTCCGTGGCCCCCGTGCTCACGATCACCCCGTCCCGCGGATCCGGCTGCAGCCCGTAGAACCGCTCCTGGTGCGCCGCGATGGCGTGCCGCAGCACCGCCAGGCCCTGCCCGGGCGCGTACTGGTTGGCTCCCGCGGTGATCGCCGCCCGCGCCGCCTCGAGGATCTCCTCCGGTCCGTCCTCGTCGGGGAAGCCCTGCCCCAGGTTGACGGCCGAGTGCTGCTGCGCGAGCGCCGTGACCTCCTCGAAGATGGTGATCCCGAGCTCCCCGTCCGCACCGAGCAGGTTCGCACCCCGCGCCGCCCGTGCCCACGGTGCCGGTCCGGTACGCGCGGCGCCGTTCGTCCTTGTGTCCGTCATGCGACCAGTATCGCCGGTCCGACCCGGCTGCCGCCGGTGGCTCGGGGGATTGTCCTGTCACCGGACCGACTGGCTACCGTGGGGGCATGACCCGCGCCATCTGCCCCGGCTCGTTCGATCCCGTCCACCTCGGCCACGTGGACGTGATCACGCGGGCCGCACGTCTCTTCGACGAAGTGGTGGTGGCCGTGTCCACCAACTACGCGAAGACGTACCGGTTCGACGCCGAGGAACGCCGCATGCTCTGCGCGGAGAGCCTCGCGCACCTCCCCAACGTCACCGTGGTGCCCATGGGTGGCGGTCTGCTCGCGGACTTCTGCCGCGAGCAGGGAGCCGTCGGCGTGGTCAAGGGACTGCGCTCGGGGCTCGACGTCGACTACGAGCTGCCGATGGCGCGGATGAACCGCCACCTCGCGGACGTGGAGACCGTCTTCCTCCCCGGCGATGCCGCGTTCCTCCACGTCTCCTCCACGCTGCTCAAGGAGGTGGCGGCCCTCGGGGGCGACGTCGCGCCGTTCGTGCCGCCCGCCGTCCTCCGCCGCCTCGTGCCGCCGGACCACCCGGACGGTGCCGGGCGCGACGTGCCCGCCGAGCCGTGACGGCGGTCGCCGGGTCCGGACGTTTTGGGGCTGTGCGTCGGATCAGGCTAGGATGGCACGTCGGTCATATGTTCTACAGGAGTCATCATCACTAGCGATCTCAGTGCGCCTTTGACTTTCAGTGTCAAGGATCTCGGGCGGAGCCCGGGAAGCATGCGGACACTGGAGGAACGTGTACCGGCACCGAAGGATCTCGGTGTGGCGCTCATCGGTGTACGGGAGGGTTCCGAACTGGAACTGGACCTGCGCCTCGAGTCCGTCCACGAGGGGATCCTGGTGTCGGGAACGGCAGACGTCGAAGTAACCGGCGAGTGCGGCCGTTGCCTGGAGCCACTGCGGTTCGACCGCACGGTGGACCTTCAGGAGCTCTTCTTCTACAGCGACTCCGAGTCGCTGTCGGGCGAGGATGAAGAACAGCACCGGGTGGAGAACGATTCGGTCGATCTGGAACCCGTGCTGAGGGATGCGGTGGTTACCTCGCTGCCATTCCAGCCGGTGTGCCGGGAGGACTGCAGAGGTCTGTGCTCCGAGTGCGGGGCGCAGCTGAACGCCGATCCGGATCGCCACCATGAAGTTCTGGACCCCCGCTGGTCGGCCCTCGCAGGGCTGACCGGTACCGCCGCAGAGAACGACGCGGCAGCAAAGTCAGAGTCGGACGAGAGAGAAGAGAGTTAGCCGTGGCTGTCCCGAAGCGGAAGATGTCCCGCGCGAATACCCGCGCACGCCGGTCCCAGTGGAAGGCAACCGCGCCCAAGCTGGTTAAGACGCTGGAGAACGGTCGCGTCACCTACAGCCTCGCCCACCAGGCCAAGGTTGTCACCGACTCGGCCGGTACCCCGCTGTTCCTCGAGTACAAGGGACGCAAGGTAGCCGACGTCTGACATCGAATTCCTCGTCCGCCGCACGCCCCGGGGTGCGGCTGACGGATTCGGTGCGGAGCTGGCTGATGCAGTCGTGAGAAACACAGCAGAACTGACGAAGCGTCTCGGGGTCGACATCGACCCCGAGACGCTTCGTCTTGCCCTGACCCACCGCTCCTACGCGTACGAGAAGGGCGGGATCCCCACCAACGAGCGCCTCGAGTTCCTCGGCGACTCCGTGCTGGGCCTGTCCGTGACCGATGCCCTGTACCGGGACAACCCCACGCTCTCCGAGGGCGAACTGGCCAAGCGGCGCTCCGCCGTCGTGAGCACCAAGGCCCTCGCCGGTGTGGCACGTACCCTGGATCTCGGCAGCTACGTGCTGCTCGGTCAGGGCGAGAAGCTGACCAACGGGCGCGACAAGGCGTCCATCCTCGCGGACACCATGGAAGCGGTGATCGGCGCGGCGTACCTGAGCCGCGGCATCGAGACGGCCCGTGCCATGGTGATGCGGCTGATCGGGCCGCTCCTCACCGACTCCGCCGTCCTCGGCAACGGGACGGACTGGAAGACCCGCATCCAGGAGACCGCGGCGGCGGGGCGCCTCGGCGCGATCGACTACCGGGTCGAGGGAACCGGCCCCGACCATGCGCGGACCTTCACCGCGCGGCTCCTCATCGGCGGCGTGGAGTACGGCTCGGGCCGTGGTCCCTCGAAGAAGGAGGCCGAGCAGACCGCCGCCGCGGAGTCCTGGGTGGCGCTCGCCGCCGGCGCGCCGGGCCCCGTCCACGGAGGTACCCACGCCTCCTCACCGCCTGCCGGGTCCTGAGTGCCGGAACTCCCCGAGGTCGAGGTGGTGCGGCGCGGGCTCGCGCGGTGGGTCGTGGGCCGCACCATCGATGCCGTCGACGTCCTCGATCCCCGCTCCCTCCGACGCCACGCCGCGGGCGTCGAGGACTTCCGGGAGCGGACGTTCGGGGCGCGTGTGTCCGACGTCGTACGCCGCGGCAAGTTCCTCTGGCTCCCCCTCTCGATGACGGGGACCGCGGGGCGCGCGCCGGGGACGGCACTGATGGCGCATCTCGGGATGAGCGGTCAACTGCTGATCGAGGGCCACGACGCACCGCCCGAGAAGCACCTGAAGGTACGGTTCACGCTGTCCGCGGCCTCGGGGGAGGACGACGACGCGCTTCCGGACGAACTGCGCTTCGTGGACCAGCGCATCTTCGGGGGGATGTTCGTCACGGACCTGGAGCCCACACCGGACGGCGCCCCGGGAGGACTCGGACTCCACCCCGCGCCCCTGATCCCGCGTGAGGCCGCCCACATAGCCCGTGATCCGCTGGACCCGGCCTTCTCCACCGAGGTGTTCCATCGGCGCCTCCGCGGCCGCAGGACGGGCCTGAAGCGCGCGCTCCTGGACCAGGGCCTGATCTCCGGGGTCGGGAACATCTACGCCGACGAGGCCCTCTGGGCGGCGCGGCTGCACTACGCCCGCCCCACGGACACCCTCCGCAGGCCCGAGACCGCACGTCTGCTCGAGGCGGTGACCACGGTGATGACCAGGGCGCTGGACGCCGGTGGTACGAGCTTCGACTCCCTGTACGTGAACGTCAACGGCGCGTCCGGGTACTTCGCACGATCCCTCGAGGCCTACGGGCGCGAGGCGAGTCCCTGCCGCCGGTGCGCCGACCAGGGCCGGAGCACCCTCATCAGGAGGGAGCCCTTCATGGGCCGCTCCTCCTACCTGTGCCCGGTCTGCCAGGCCCGTCCGCGGAACGCCCGACCCTGACGCCTGCCGCGATCACCGGCACGGGAACAGCTTCCAAGTGCTCCCGCGGAGGTCTCGGACCGGTCTCGGATCGGTGTCGGACAGGGGGTCGATCCTGCTCCGGACCACCGTCCCGTGACCCAAACGTGACAGAACGGTGATCAACGCATACAGTTGGACCCGCGCCCGTCCACCACGGAGAGGCGCCCACCTCACACTGCCTAACCCTGTCGATGAGAGTGGACCGTTCGCACAACACGTTCGACAGGGGCGGGGGAACCGAAAGCGGGCTCGTCTGACGAGCCCTAGGGGTTAAGACGCGTGTGGACCGGCCAGGGGGCGGTGGTCCACGGAAGAGCGCGTCCGGATGTCCCATCCGAACCCGACAGCTAACTTCGTAGGCATTGGGAAAGGCATCATCATGTCCAAGAAGACTTCCGCAGCGCGCCACCGGGCCGTCCCGACGCGCACCAACCCCCTCGCCGCAGCAGGCAAGCCGGCCGTCGTGGCCGTCGCCGTCTCCGGCATCATGCTGGGAGCGGCACTCCCCGCACAGGCCTCCGGTGAGATCCAGGTGGCTCCCGCCGCAGCTCAGCAGTACTCACTGCAGTCCGTCGCGGCTCCCATCTACACGGCTCCGGTCTACACCGCTCCCGTTGCCGCTCCGGTCTACACGGCTCCGGTCTACACCGCTCCCGTTGCCGCTCCGGTCCACACGGCTCCCGTCACCTACACGTACACGGCTCCCGTCACCTACACGGCGGCCAGCCAAGCGGCTCCCGCGGTTGCACAGTCGAACTACAGCTTCCAGGCTCCTGCCGGTGCGATCACCCCGATCCCCAACGGTGGCGCCGTTGCTCCGGCCCCCGCTGCTCCCGTCGCTCCTGCTGCCCCCGTGGCCGGCAACGGCATCACCGGCACCGCCATGCAGGGCGAAGGCGGCAGCTACGTCTACGGCGGCACCGGCTTCAAGGCCTGGGACTGCTCCGGTTTCGTCCAGTGGGTCTACGCCCAGAACGGCATCAGCCTTCCCCGCACCACGTGGTCGCAGTTCGCCGCCCTGCGCCCCACCAGCAACCCGCAGCCGGGCGACCTCGTGAGCCAGAACGGTGGCAGCCACGTGGGTATCTACCTCGGCAACGGCAAGATGATCAGCGCGCTGAACCCGTCCCAGGGCACCCTGGTGCACGACGTCAGCGCCATGCAGGTGGACGGCTACTACACCCGCTAGGACCATCACGCCGGCATCTTGCCGGTGATGCACGAAGGGCGGGACGCACGAGCGTCCCGCCCTTCTCGCGTCTCCGGACACTTCCCGGCCTGCAGTGACGAGCGGTCGGCTGCGGGGACGGTGAGGATGGATCACTGCTCATGGGCTGGTAGCTGCGTGATGAGGCGTTGATCAGTCGCCGGCACGGTTCAGCGGTATGCGGGGACCTACGTGGACGCCAGGCGGAGCGAGTTCCTGGCGGTACCGGGGTTCACTGCGCGTAGTGCGCTGCCAACTGCCCGAACCCATCGTCGATCGTGACCGACGGCGTCCAGTCGAGTACCGATCGTGTACGGCGCTGGTCGAACCAGTGCGCGGTGGAGAGCTGCTCCGCGAGGAAGCGCGTCATCGGCGGCTCGTCCGCCCGCCCGAGGGCCTGCCAGCCCCGCTCGATCACGGCTCCGGCGCCACGCGCCAGGGCGCCCGGCACGGACCAGGCAGGTGGTTCCACCCCTCCGGCCCGGCAGATCCCCGCGAGGAGCTCGGCGATGGGCCGAGGCTCACCGTTCGTGACCACGAGGGCCTGACCCTGCGCCTGCTCCATGCGGTCCAGGCCGGCCACGATCGCCGAGGCCGCGTTGTCCACGTACGTGGTGTCGATCAGGGCCGCCCCGCCGTCGAGCAGGGGGAGCCGCCCCGCCCGGGCACGCGCGATCACGCGCTCCACGAGCTGGGTGTCCCCGGGCCCCCACACGACGTGCGGGCGGACGGCGGCGACGCGGAAGTCCGGGGTGGAGCGTCCGAGCGCCAGCAGTTCCGCCGCAGCTTTGGTCCGGGCGTAGTGCCCGCGGGCGCGCCCTGGATCGGCGGGCCCGGCCGGTGCACCCACGAGCGAAGTGCCGCTGTGCGCCACGGAGGGAGAGGACACCTGGACCAGGTCGCGCACACCGGCACTCCGGGCGGCGTCGAGCAGGAGGCGGGTGCCCTCCACGTTGATGCGCTCGAACTCCGCGGCGCGGCCCGTGAAGGAGACCTTCGCGGCCAGGTGGATCACGGCCGTGCACCCGTGCACCGCTGCCGCCACAGCTGCGGGATCGTCCACGGAACCGAGGTGGTCCTCCGCGCCGTCCACATGCGAGGGGCGGCGCTGGAAGCAGCGGACGGATCCGCCGTCGGCCAGCAGCCGCTCCGCGACCGCCCGGCCCAGCATGCCGCTGGCGCCGGCGACGAGGACGGTCCCAGCTTCCCCGCCCGGCCGCCGGAGAGGAAGCGGGCGCTCCACGCCGCCACCCGCGAGCGGTCGATCTTCGCGTTGTGACGCACGTCCACCGGAAGGCTCGCCACCTCGAGGACCGCGGAGAGCTCGGTGCCGGAGGCCCGTGCGGCGGACCGGACGGCCGCGGCGAGAGCGGCGTCGGCGAGCCGGGGGCGCCGGCCCGTCGACGCCTCCGTCTCGAGCACCGCGACCACGGCCTGGGTCCCGGCGGGGCCAACCCCCACCACGGCGGCGAGCCGGACCCCGCCCACGAGTTCGAGCGCCTGCTCGAGCCCCACCGGGGTCACGACTCCGGTGGCGGTGGTGAGCACATGACCCAGCCGGCCCTCCACCCACAGGCGTCCTTCGGCGTCGAAGTGGCCCACGTCGCCCGTGCGGTGCCACGGCCGCGTACGCGCGGCTTCCTGCTGGGTGCGCCACAGGCGGAAGTAGCGGTCCTTCACGTGGGGTGCGGCCACGAGGATCTCGCCCGTGATCCCGGTCGCCGTGGTGACGTCCGCCGTCGGCGAGCCGGAAGCATCGAGCGGGCTCACCGCCACGCGGGCCCCGGGGACGGGTGGCCCCACGCAGACCCCGTTGCCGGCCCCGGGAAGGCCCGCGGCGGTGGATGCAGCCGCGCGCCGTACGCCGTCGAGGTCGATGTCCGCCACCAGGAGGGACTCGGTCATCCCGTACGGGGGGTGGAGGGAGGCTCCTGGCACGAGCTCCTGCACGGACTCGAGCAGCGTGGACGGGACCGGGGCTCCGGCGGAGAGCAGCAGGGAGATCCGTCCGAGGGCATCCCTGCCCGCGGTGGTCAGGGCTCCGGCGGTGGCCACGACGTTCCGCAGCGCCGCCGGGGAGGCGAAGACCGTGGTGGCGTCGATGGCAGCCGCGGCATCGGCCAGCGCCCGCGCCGTGAGGGGGCGGGGCGCCGTGACATCCATGTCCGGGGTCACCGAGGTGGCCCCGAGCGCCGGCCCGAGGAGCGCGAAGGGGGCGAATCCCGCCACGAGGGCGGTACCCGGGCCGAGTCCGAGGGTGGATCCCACGGCGTCGCGCATGGCGGCGAGCTGACGGTGCGTGTACACCACGCCCTTCGCCGGGCCGGTGGAACCGGAGGTGAAGAGGATCGCGGCGTCGCTGTCCGGCGCCGGTGCCGGTATCTGGACGGGTCGGGCGGCGCGGAGATCGTTCAGCGACAGCTCGACCCCCAGGGCCTTCCGCACGGCGGGTGACAGGGGAGTGGCGCTGATCCGGCGGCCGGGCCAGCCGAAGACGCGTGCGGCCACGAGTGCGCGCTCGATGCCGATCACGACGTCGGGAGACGCGCCCTTCACGGCGCGGCTCAGACCTTGCGCGCCGAGTCCGGCATCGGCGACCACGATCACCGCGCCGATCTGCAGGCACGCGTAGATGAGGACGGTCAGATCGATCCCCGGCGGGACGAGCAGGCTCACCCGTGTGCCGTGCCCGTAGCCGAGCGCGGTGAGACCGCCGGCGACGGCGTCCACGTCCGCCGCGAGTTCCCTCCAGGTGAGCGTGCGCGGTGCCCCTCCGGGGAGCATCTCCGCGACGGCCGTCGTTCCCGCGGCGTCGCCCGCAGCGAGCTCGGGGATGAGCGCACCCAGCGGCCGGTACTCGCCGGGTGCCTCGTCCGACGGGCGGTGCTGATCATCGCGTGCGGACAGCAGCTCAGGAGCCGGTGTCCCGGCAGCCAGTACCTCGGGGTCCTGCGTCCCGGTCCCGGGGTGCCCCAGCGAGTGGGAGCTGAGCCACTCCACGGTGGTGGCCGCGGTGTCGGCGTCCTCCTGCACGAGGTGGCTCGCGCGCTCGAAGCGGTGGATGTCGGCGTGCGGGAACCGCTCGGCGAGGTCCTGCAGGTAGGGGTCGGAGAACACAGGGTCCCCGGGCCCCCACATCATCAGGACGGGGACGTCGAGGCTCCGGATCCCCTCGGCCGTCTCGGTCAGCGCGGCGAAGCTGGGGTGCGTCTCGTCGGCGGGGATGTCGGAGACGAAGTTCGCGATGCCCTCGCGGGCGGCGGCGGTGCGGTAGGGCGCCCGGAAGGCGCGGCGCACCTCGGGGCTCAGCGCGGGCCGGGCCAGGGCCAGGGTGACGTCCAGGAACGCCGTGCTGGTCCGGGTGCCGAGCCCGTGGACCCCGGGGGCCAGCGCGAGCCGCAGCGCGGCCGGGATCGAGCGGGCCGGATCCTGGTGCACGGCCGTGTTCGTCAGGACCACCCCGACGAGATCCTCCCGGTTCCGGTTCGCGTAGCCGAGACTCACCACCCCGCCCCAGTCGTGCCCCCCCGTCGCCACGGGACCGGAGAGTCCCGCGGCGCGGACGAAGTCCTCGAGATCCGTGATGCGGTGCGCCAGGCGCCGGAAGACACCGGTCCTCGCGGAGTACCCCATGTCCAACTGGTCCACGGCGATCACCCGCCACCCCGCGTCCCGTCCTGCCGCCAGGAGGGCGCGCCACAGATAGGACCAGGTGGGGTTCCCGTGGACGCAGAGCAGTGTGCCGCGCGCCGGGAGATCCCCCTCCGTGCCCACACCGTTGTCCAGGTAGTGCCAGCGATGCACCGTCCCCGGGGCGTCGGCGTCACTGGACGAGGGCACGTCCCGGTAGGTCGACCAGGAGGGGTCGACGCCGGGGAGTGCTACCACGCAAGCTCCATCATCGACGTGTTGAGGCCCGAGCCCACCCCCAGGCAGAGGACGCGGTCGCCGGGGGAGAGGGAGTGCGCTTCCTGGGCGAGGGTCATCGGCAGGGACGCCGGACCCACGTTGCCCCAGTGGGGGAAGGTGATGGGGACCCGCTCGCGCTCGAGGTCCACCGCCTTGATGATCGCGTTGGTGTAGGAGTTGGACACCTGATGGGTGACATAGCGATCCATGCCGTCCCACGCCCAGCCGTCCGCCTGTGCCTCGTGCCACGCGGTGACCACGAGCTCCAGCCCGCCGTCGAGCAGGCCCTTCGTGTCCGTGTACATGCCGCCCGGGCTGCCCCCGCACAGTTCGTGGGGCCCCGCCCCGGCCCGGGACCCACCGCCGACGATGCGGTGGGACCCGGGGTGCAGATCGGCGGGGCCGGACACGGCCCCCGCCGCCCCCGCCCGGGGGGCCAGGGGGGCGAGCGGGGGGGGGGAGCCCTCCGGGGGGGGGTCCCCCCGGTTCAGCGGGTCGAACGTGGCCTCCTGGGCCCGCCGGGAGTCCTCCCCGGCCACGATCAGTGCGTACTTGATCTGACCGGAGTCGATCATGTTGGCGGCCAGGGTCATACCGTTGACGAACCCGAGGCAGGCATTGGCCAGATCGAAGTTCATGGCCGAGGAGGGGAGCCCGAGCGCGTGGTGGATCTTCACGGCCACCGACGGCTCGAGGTTCCGGCGTGTCACCGAGGTGTTGATGAGCAGACCGACGTCACCCGGTTCCACTCCGGCCTCCGCCATGGCCTTCGCACCCGCCTCGATGGCGGCGTCGTCGAAGTCGGAACCCGGGGACCACCAGCGGCGCTCGGTCACGCCGGCCACGCGCTCGAGCAGGCGCTTGGAGAGGCGGAGCCGCTTCAGACTGGGTGCCAGTCGCTCGTCGAAGTCTGCGGAACTGACGACTACCGGCGCCTCCACACTCGTGACGGCGAGCAATGCCGTGTTGTCATGTCGGAACGTCGCGTTACCGGTCAAATTTCCTGCCTCGTCAACTGATCAGCGCCGGTGGATGGCCGTGGAAGGACCCACGTGTGGGTCGGCCTGGACGCCTTGGAATAGTGCTGAATCTTTGTAAGCCTACTTCTTGCCGCACGGAGGGTCACCTCGGACGTCCGCCTGCTGCACGGGTTCACGGGGCGGTACGACGCACCGTCGGGGTGGTCCAGTAGATTGGTGAGGTCCCGAACCGTCTGGAGAACCTGACACCGTGCATCTGAAGAGTCTAACCGTGCGAGGGTTCAAGTCCTTCGCCTCGGCGACCACCTTCGACTTCGAACCGGGCGTGACGGCCGTCGTCGGCCCCAACGGTTCGGGGAAGTCCAACGTGGTGGACGCGCTCGCCTGGGTGATGGGGGAGCAGGGGGCCAAGACGCTCCGCGGCGGCAAGATGGAGGACGTCATCTTCGCCGGGACCGCCGGCCGCGCCCCACTCGGACGGGCGCAGGTGGCGCTGACCATCGACAACGGCGACGGCGCCCTGCCCATCGAGTACAGCGAGGTCACGATCTCCCGCACGCTGTTCCGTGCCGGTGGCTCCGAGTACGCCATCAACGGCAGGGGCTGCCGGCTGCTGGACATCCAGGAGCTGCTCTCGGACTCCGGGCTGGGCCGGGAGATGCACGTGATCGTGGGGCGGGGCCAGCTCGACAAGGTGCTGCACGCCACACCCGAGGACCGCCGCGGATTCATCGAGGAGGCCGCCGGCATCCTCAAGCACCGCCGCCGCCGTGAGAAGACCGTGCGCAAGCTCGACGCCATGCAGGCGAATCTCGCACGGCCCGCGGACCTCACCGCCGAGCCGCGTCGGCAGCTCACGCCGCTCGGCAAGCAGGCCGAGGGGGCCCGGCGGGCGCCGCAGGTGCAGGTCGCGGCACGCGCCCCCCGCGCGCGGGCGCCGGCGGCGGACCTCGCGGCGCCCCGTTCCGGCATCGAGCGTGACGCCGCCGCGGAGGCGGGGCGGCAGACCGGGCGGGAGGGGGGGGAGCGGGCGCGCGTCGCGGGGCGGGCGCGGCCGGCGCCCCTCGGGCCGGCCGGCGCCCCCGCCGTTCCCGCGCCCGATGCCGCCCGTGAATCCTTCTACGCGCTGTCGAGCGGCCGCGGGAAGCTCGCGGCCCTCGGACCCGCGCCGAGGACCGGGCCCAGCTGCTGGGTCAGGGCGGGGACGGCCCGGACACCTCCCGCGATCCCGACGAGCTCGACCTCCGCGCGGCCCGTGCCCGTGCGGAGGTCGCGGAGCTCCATGCGGACGTGGGCACTGCCCGGCGGGTGCTGGAGCTGGCCCTCGAGGCGCGCCGCGCTGCCGAGGACGCCGCGGCAGCCGAGGAGGTCCGATCGGCCCGGCGCCTGCGCGCGGCCGCGGGCCGGCGCGAGGGGGCCGCCCGGCGGGCGGGGGGTGTCGGTGCGGCGCGGGGCCGGGGCGAGGCGGCCGTGGCGGAGCGCGGGCGGCTCAGGTCGTCCATCGATGCCGCGGAGGGCCGCCGCCGGGGCACCGAACGCGAGTTCACCGCCCTGGAGGGTCGGGTCGCCGGGGACGAGGAGAGCGAGGAGGGTCTCGACGCCGAGTACGAGGAGGCGTCCGCTGCCCTCGAGGCGATCGCGTTGGAACTGGACGCCGTCGTCGAGCAGGAACGCACCGCGGAGCAGGAGCGCGGCATGCTCGCCGCCCGGGTGGAGGTCCAGCGCGAGGGCCTCAGGCAACGCGACGGCTCCTCGGTGCTCCTGGCCGCCGGGCTCGACGGCGTGTCCCGCCCGATCGCGGCGCTGCTGCAGGTGGAGCCCGGGTTCGAGCGCGCCGTCGCCGCGGCCCTCGACCGCAGCGCCGACGCCGTCACCGTGGAGGACCTCGCCTCCGCCGTCGAGGCCCTGGCACTGCTGAAGCGCTCCGACGCCGGGCAGGTGGCCCTCCTGGTGGCCCCCGGGACCGACGACCCCGGGCAGCCGTCCGCGCACCACTGCTCGGCCGGCGTCCCCGTCCTGTCCCTGCTCACCCTGCCGGTGGCGCTCCGCCCGGCGCTCGAGGACCTGCTCGGGGGGGTGGTGGTGGTCGACGACCTCGGTCAGGCCCTCCAGGTGGTCGAGGAGGGGCATGCCCGGACGGCCGTCACGCGCGACGGCGACGTGCTCACCGCGCACGGTGCGCGCGGCGGCACGCCCGACGCCGCCGGGTTCCTCGAGCTGCGTGCCGCGGTCGAGGAGACGGAGCGGCGCCTGGCCGACGTGGTGCGGCTGACGGAGCGGCTCCGTACCCGCGCCTCCGACCTCCGGACGGCGCGGACGGCGGCGCAGGAGCGCACCGAGCACGCCCTCGCACGACTCCACGAGTCCGACGCCCGCATGGCCGCCGTCACCGAGGAACTGGGGCAGCTGAACGCACGTATGCGCTCGGCGGCCGACGAGACGCGACGGTCGACCGTGCTCCTGCGGGCCGCTGAGGCCGAGCTGGCCCTGGAGGAGGCCCGGCTCGAGGACGCCGCCCTGCGCCTGCAGGAACTCCAGGACCAGCCGGTGGAGGCGGAACCTCCCGTCGAGCAGCGCGACGCGCTGCGTGGTGCCGCCGTCGCCGCACGTCAGGCCGAGCTGGAGGCCCGGCTGACCCTGCGCAGCCGCGAGGAGCAGCTCTCCTCCGTGGAGGGGCGGGCCGCATCCCTGGAGCGTGCGGCGCAGTCCGAGCGGCGGGCGCGTGAACAGGCCGCCGAGAAGGCCCGGATCCGGCAGGCGCACGCACGGAGGGCTGCGGCCGGGGCGCGGGCCGCCCGCCTCGGGGGGCAGCGGGCGGCGCGGGCCCTGGAGACGGCCGGCCGGCAGCGGGAGGCCGCCGAAGGGCTGCGGGACGCCCAGGGCGCCGAGCTCCAGCAGGTCCGCCGGTCCACCGGTGAACTCGCCGGGGAGCTGGCCGAGCTGACCGATTCCGTGCACCGGGACGAGCTGGCGCGCACCGAGCAGCGGCTCCTCATCGAGACGCTCGAGCACCGGTCCGCCGAGGAGCTCGGGCTCACCCCGGACCACCTCGTGGCCGAGTTCGGCCCTCACCTCCCGGTGCCGGAGGACTCTGCGGGGGAGGACAGGTGGGCCGCACTCCGCGCGCCGGTGGACGACGAGGGCCGCCCGGTGCCCGAGGGGATCCCCTTCGTGCGGGAGCAGCAGCAGAAACGGCTGAGACGAGCCGAGCGCGACCTCGCGGCGCTCGGCAGGGTGAACCCCCTGGCCCTCGAGGAGTTCGCGGCGCTCGAGGAACGGCACCGGTTCCTCAGTACCCAGCTGGCCGATCTCAGAGCCACCCGGAAGGACCTCCTGGACATCATCCGGGAGGTCGACGAGCGCGTGGAGCAGGTGTTCACGGCCGCGTTCGAGGACACCGCCGAGCAGTTCCGGCACGTGTTCACCACGCTGTTCCCGGGCGGCGAGGGCAGACTCGTCCTCACCGACCCCTCGGACATGCTCACCACCGGGATCGAGGTGGAGGCGAGGCCGGCGGGCAAGCGGATCAAGCGGCTGTCCCTGCTGTCCGGCGGCGAGCGCTCGCTGACGGCCGTGGCACTCCTGGTGGCCATCTTCAAGGCGAGGCCCTCGCCGTTCTACGTGATGGACGAGGTGGAGGCGGCTCTCGACGACACGAACCTCGGCCGCCTGATCGGCATCTTCCAGGAGTTGCGGGAGTCCAGCCAGCTGATCATCATCACGCACCAGAAGCGCACCATGGAGGTGGCCGACGCCCTGTACGGGGTGAGCATGCAGGGCGACGGCGTGTCCACCGTGATCAGCCAGCGCCTGGACGGGGAGACCGGCCGGCCCCCGCACCGGTCGGTCTAGGCGGGGCGGGCCCCCGCGCCGGTCCCGGCGTCGGTGCCGTCCCCGCCCACCGGTGTGCTCCCCGGCTGCTGGAGCGGTTCCCGCGCCGTGAACCACACGACGGCGGCGAGGAGACCCAGGACGCCGCTCCCCGCGAAGGCCAGCGCGTAGGAGCCGAAGGCCAGGGCGTCGATCACGAGGCCGGCGAGGACCGGGCCTATGAGCGTGCCGACGTCGGCGCTCATCTGGAACACGGCGAGGACCTTGCCACCACTGCGCCCGTTGCCGATCACGTCCGCGACGGCGGCCTGCTGCGCGGGGTTGAGGAGTCCGGTGCCGATCCCCCCAATCACGCAGATCCCGAGGAACACGGGTACGGAGCCGGAGAAGCCGAGCGCGATCATGGCGCCGCCGTTCACCAGGAGCCCGACGATGACCAGGGGCCGCCGGCCCAGGGAGTCGGCCAGCCGTCCGGAGACCGTGAGCGAGAGCGCTGTACCGGCGGCGAAGAACGCCAGGGACAGTCCGGCGATCTCCGGCCCGGCTCCCAGGACCGCGGCCGCGAAGAGTGGTACCAGGGCCATCCGTACCCCGAAGGAGGACCAGCCGTTGGTGAAGCTCGAGACCAGGGCGGCACGGTAGGCGGAGTCCCGGACCGCCTCGCGGACGGTCAGCGGTGCCTGCTGCCGTGCAGCCCGACGATCGGCCAGCGTGGTGTTCTTCAGCTGGAAGAACACCACGGCCGAGGCGACGAGCAGCGCCGCGGCGTAGACGAGGAACGGGACGCGCAGGCCGAACCCGGCCAGGACGCCCCCCAGCAGGGGGCCGCCGATGCTCCCGAGCAGGAACGCGGTGGCGTAGGACCCGGGGACGCGGCCGCGGATGGCAGGCGGGGCGAGGCGGACGATCAGCCCCATGGCGGAGACCGTGAACATGGTGGAGCCGATGCCTCCGGGGGCGCGGAACAGCAGGAGCTGCCAGTACTCGGCGGCGAAGGCGCAGGCCGCCGGGGAGGGCGCCACGATGACCAGGCCCACGGGGTCCCCCGGCCGCTCCCCCCCCCTCTCGACGGGCCGCCCGCCCGCCGGCGCGAAGATCAACCGCGTGAAGGCGAGGGCGCTGACGATCAACGCGGACGCCGTGACCCCGACGTCGAAGCGC
>NZ_LGIU01000103.1 GCF_001187915.1 Arthrobacter sp. RIT-PI-e
CCCTGCGGGAAGTTCGCGAGGATGCCGCTGCGGGCGATGATCGTCACCCCCGCGCCGAGGCGGGCCTAGGCCTGGGCGAGCCCGGCGCCGGCCACGCCGGCGCCGAGGACCGCGAGGCTGGGCGGGCCCTCCTTGGCGGAGGTGGCGTCGCGGGTGGTCCAGTAATCGAGGTCCGCGAGACCGTCGATCGGCGGGAGGGGCGGGGGGGGCCCCGGGGCCCGGACCACCGCCCGCCCGGCGCGGTAGCGGGACGTACCGCCGTCGTCGTGCGTGATGGTCACCTCGCGCTCGCCCGACAGGGTGGCCCGCCCGCGTTCCAGGGTGATGCCGGCGGACTCCACCCAGTCGGCCTGGGAGGAATCGTCCCAGTCCGAGGTGAAGGAGGTGCGCCGGTCGAGGACCTGCTGGACGTCGAGGGAACCCGTGACCGCTTCGCGTGCCCCTCCGACGTCGCGAGCGGCCCGCAGCGCGGTGCCCGGCCGGAGGAGGGCCTTGGACGGCATGCACGCCCAGTAGGAGCACTCGCCCCCCACGAGGTCGGCCTCGACGATCACCGCGGAGAGGCCCTTTTGCACCACCCGTCCCGCCACGTTCTCGCCGACCGCGCCGGCGCCGATCACAATGACATCGATGGTCTTGATTTCGCTCATAGGCCGAGCTTCCCACCGACCCGGAGGGCGGGCAACCCGTAAAAAAATGCCCCGACCGGAGTCGGGGCATTTCGATGGTCCTGCTGGACCGTGGTGCGCGCGAAGGGATTCGAACCCCCAACCTTCTGATCCGTAGTCAGATGCTCTATCCGTTGAGCTACGCACGCATCGTAGTTCGTCGATCCGCAGTGCGGATGAGTCCTACAGTCGGGCCGATTGGCCGTAGACAACACTAGCGCGGATTCTCCGGGGCGCCTAATTCGGTCGATCCTCCGTGATGTTACGGTTGGCAGAGACGTGATGTGTGTCACTTCTGGGATGGCCGAGGATGCCCGGGAACCGCGGATCCACGAGGTTCTGCCGCGTTCGCGAGGTTGTGGACAGGCTCGGGGGCAGGTCCTGCGCCCTTACCATCGGTACACCTGTATGCACCCAATGAAGGGAAGATCGATGGGCGATTCCACACCCCAGTCCGTGACCGAGGCCGCGACGATCGGTGCGGGGGCCGCCCCGATGCGGTACGCGGGATTGCACGCGTGGGTGGAGCAGGTGGAGTTGCTGACGCGCCCGGACCGGGTGGTGTGGGTGGACGGGTCGGTGGAGGAGAACTCCCGGCTGAGCGATGAGCTGGTGGAGGCCGGGACGTTCACCCGGTTGAACCCGGAGTTGTTCCCGAACTCGTTCGCGGCGTTCTCGGATCCGGCGGACGTGGCCCGGGTGGAGGAGCAGACGTTCATCTGCTCGGCGCGGGAGCAGGACGCGGGGTTCACGAACAACTGGATGGACCCGGTTCGGATGAAGGCCAAGCTCACCGGGCTCTTCACGGGCTCGATGCGTGGCCGGACCATGTACGTGATCCCGTTCGTGATGGGACACCTGGACGCGGCGGACCCGAAGTTCGGGGTGGAGATCACCGACAGCGCGTACGTGGTGACCTCGATGCGGATCATGGCGAGCATCGGCACCCCGGTGCTGGAGCGCATGAAGGAGCTCGACGCGCAGTTCGTGCCCGCCCTGCACTCCGTCGGAGCCCCCCTGGAGCCGGGCGAGCAGGATGCGGCGTGGCCGTGCAACGAGGACAAGTGGATCGTGCACTTCCCCGAGGAGCGCTCCATCGTCTCCTACGGTTCCGGGTACGGCGGCAACGCCCTGCTGGGCAAGAAGTGCTACGCGCTGCGGATCGCCTCCGTGATGGCCCGGGACGAGGGCTGGCTGGCCGAGCACATGCTGATCCTGAAGCTCACGTCCCCGGCGCAGAAGACCTACTACCTGGCCGCGGCGTTCCCCTCCGCGTGCGGGAAGACGAACCTCGCCCTACTCGATCCGACCATCGAGGGCTGGAAGGTCGAGACCCTGGGGGACGACATCACCTGGATGCGGTTCGGGTCCCAGGGCGAGCTGCGGGCGGTGAACCCGGAAGCGGGTCTGTTCGGTGTGGCGCCGGGCACCGGGTGGGACACCAACCCCAACGCGATGCGCGCCATCACCAAGGGCAACTCGGTGTTCACGAACGTGGCCCTCACCGACGACGGCGGGGTGTGGTGGGAAGGCATGACCGATCATGCCCCGGCACACCTGACCGACTGGCAGGGCCGGGACTGGACACCGGAGATGGATCATCCTGCGGCGCACCCGAACGCCCGGTTCTGCACCCCGATCGATCAGATCGACATGCTCGCCGACGAGTTCCACCACCCGGACGGGGTGGAGCTCTCCGCGATCCTCTTCGGCGGGCGCCGGAAGACCACCATCCCCCTGGTCACCCAGGCACGGGACTGGGCCCACGGGATCTTCATGGGATCCACCCTGTCCTCGGAGACCACCGCCGCCGCCGCCGGCGAGGTGGGGCGGGTGCGCAGGGACCCGATGGCCATGCTCCCGTTCATCGGGTACGACGCCGGGGACTACCTGCGTCACTGGCTCACCCTGAGCGCGAACGCGGACCAGGACCGGTTACCGAGCATCTTCCTGGTCAACTGGTTCCGCCGTACCCCTGCCGGCGGGTTCGCGTGGCCCGGCTTCGGAGACAACGCCCGCGTGCTCAAATGGGTCATCGAGCGCCTGGAAGGAACCGCCGAGGCCGCCGAGACCCCCATCGGGTACGTGCCCACCGGGAACGCCCTGGATCTCACCGGGCTGGACATGACCCCGGCGGAGGTCGAGGCGGCCGTGCACGTCGACGCCACCGAATGGGCCGCCGAGCTCGAGGGCATCGAGCAGTGGTACGAGCGCTTCGGCGGCTCCCTCCCCGAGGAACTCACGGGCCAGCTCCAGGACCTCCAGCAACGCTTCGGCGAGGCCTGAGCCCCCCCCGACACGAGAGGCCCCCTCCGGGGGGGGGGGCCTCTCGCCGAGCCGGTGCCCCGTCGGGGCCGGGTGCGGCCAGTCGCGGATGACGGCGAGGACCCGCTCCACGAGCCCCTCGAGCGTCTCGGGGTCCACGGCCTCGGCGTTGAGCCGGAGGTAGGGCTCGGTGTTCGAGGGCCGCAGGTTGAACCACCAGTTCCCGTGATCCGGGGTGAAGGTCAGGCCGTCGAGGCTGTCCACCACCACGCCGTCCTCCTCGAACTCCTCACGGGCCCGGGCGATCGACGCCTGGAGGTCCTCCACCTTGGAGTTGACCTCCCCGGAGGAGAAGTAGGGCTCGTACTCGCGGCCCAGCTCCGAGAGCGGGCCGTCCTGCTCGCCCAGTGCGGCGAGCACGTGCATGGCCGCGAGCATGCCGGTGTCCGCGTTCCAGAAACCCCGGAAGTAGTAGTGGGCGGAGTGCTCCCCGCCGAACACGGCACCTTCCTCGGCCATCACGGCTTTGATGAAGGAGTGGCCCACGCGCGTGCGGACCGGGCGGCCGCCGTCGTTCCTGATCAGTTCCGGTACCGCACGCGAGGTGATCAGGTTGTGGATGATCACGGGCTCGGACTCACCGGCGGCCCGGGCGCGGGCGATCTCGCGGCGGGCCACCATCGCGGTGATGGCGCTGGGGGAAACGGGGTGGCCTTGCTCGTCGATGATGAAGCAGCGGTCGGCGTCGCCGTCGAACGCGATCCCGATGTCCGCACCGTGCTGCACCACGGCGGCCTGCAGGTCGCGGAGGTTCTCCGGTTCCAGCGGGTTGGCCGGGTGGTTGGGGAAGGATCCGTCGAGCTCGAAGTAGAGGGGCACGATCTCGAACGGCAGCGCCGGGAGCATCGCGTCGCCGAGCACCGCGGGGGTGGTGAGACCGGCCATGCCGTTGCCGGCGTCCACCACGATCTTCAGCGGGCGCGACGACGAGAGGTCCACCTGGTCCCGGAGGAAGCGGGAGTACTCCTCGAGGACGTCGCGGACGCTCGTCCCACCCTGGTGCTCGACACCGGGGATGGTGCCGTCCGCGAGGTACCGCTCCGCGCGCTCCTGGATGTCCTTCAGTCCGGTCTCCGAGGAGACCGGCACGGCTCCGGGGCGGGTCATCTTCATGCCGTTGTACTGCGCAGGGTTGTGGCTCGCCGTGAACGTGACACCGGCGGCGTCCAGGGTGCCGCTCGCGTAGTAGAGCTCGTCGGTGGAGATGAGATCCAGGAACAGGACGTCCGCGCCGCGCAGCGTGGCCCCCTCGGAGAACGCCGTGGAGAACTCGGGGGAGGAGGGGCGCATGTCCCCGCCCACTAGGATGGTCTCACCGGCCAGCTCGAGCGAGTCCACGAAGGCTGCGCCGACGGCCCGGACGGAGTCCACGGTGATGGTCTCGCCGACGATGCCGCGCACGTCGTAGGCCTTGAAGGATGCGGAGAGGTCGAGGGGTGTAGTCACGTCTGGAAGTGTAACCGGTGGGTTCGGGCGCACGGTTGCACACATGGCGCGACCCGCCCGGAGGAGTGGGAGAGGCTGCTGGGATACTGGGGGCATGCCTCCCACCGTCACGCTCAACGAGCAAGCATCCGAGATCCTGCACACCCTCGTCGGGTCCTCCGAGGCCCATTTCCACGACGGCCAGTTCGAAGCCATCGAGGCGCTCGTGGAGGGCGGGCGGCGTGCACTCGTGGTGCAGCGGACGGGGTGGGGGAAGTCCGCCGTGTACTTCGTGGCGAGTCTGCTGCTCCGGGCGCGGGGCGCCGGGCCCACCCTGATCGTCTCGCCCCTGCTCGCCCTCATGCGGGACCAGGTGGCCGCCGCGGCCCGGGCGGGGGTGCGCGCCGTGGCCATCAACTCGGCGAACCAGACCGAGTGGCAGGACGTCACCGCCAAGCTGCAGGCGGACGAGGTGGACGTGCTCCTGGTGTCACCGGAGCGACTCAACAACCCGTCCTTCCGCGAGCTGTACCTGCCGGAACTCATGCGCCGCACGGGCCTGCTCGTGATCGACGAGGCCCACTGCATCTCCGACTGGGGACACGATTTCCGCCCCGACTACCGGCGGCTCCGCGAGCTCATCATGGGCCTGCCGCAGGGTGTGCCGGTGCTGGCCACCACGGCGACGGCGAACTCCCGGGTGGTGAAGGACGTGGAGGAGCAGCTCGGCGCCGGCGGCACGGACGTGTTCACGCTGCGCGGGGAGCTGGCCCGGAAATCGCTCCGGCTCGGGGTGCTGCGGTTGCCGAGCCCCCGCTCGCGGCTCGCGTGGCTCCTGACCCACCTCTCCGACCTCCCCGGCAGCGGCATCATCTACGCGCTCACCGTCTCCGCGGCGGAGGACACCGCGCGCCTGCTCCGGGAGAACGGGCATGCCGTCCGCGCCTACACCGGGCGCACCGATCCCGCCGACCGCGAGGCCGCGGAAGCGGCGCTGAAGAACAACGAGGTCAAGGCACTCGTGGCCACCAGTGCCCTCGGGATGGGTTTCGACAAACCCGATCTCGGCTTCGTGGTGCACCTCGGGGCGCCGTCCTCGCCGGTCGCGTACTACCAGCAGGTGGGCCGTGCCGGCCGCGGCACGCCGAACGCGGACGTGCTGCTCCTGCCCGGCGCGGAGGACCGCGACATCTGGGAGTACTTCGCCACCGCGTCCATGCCCTCGGAGGAGGCGGCCCTCCGGGTGCTCGACGCCCTGCAGCCGGGAGTGGTGCTCTCCACCCCCGCGCTGGAGACCCGGGTCAATCTCAAGCGCTCGCCGCTCGAGCTGCTGCTCAAGGTCCTCGACGTGGACGGTGCCGTCCGGAAGGTCACCGGCGGGTGGGGGAGCACGGGGACGCCCTGGACCTACGACGCCGAGCGGTACCGGCGCATCAGCGAGGCGCGCGTGCTGGAGCAGCGGGCCATGCTGGACTACGAGAACACCACCGGATGCCGCATGGAGTTCCTCTCGAGCTCCCTGGACGATCCGGGTGCCGCACCGTGCGGCCGCTGCGACAACTGCACCAGCGCCTGGTACTCGGACGAGGTGGCGCACGAGGCCTCGGACTCGGCGAACCAGGCCCTGAGCCGCGTGGGCGTGGAACTGGAGCCCCGCGGCCAGTGGCCCAGCGGCATGGACAAGCTGGGCGTCCCGGTCAAGGGCAAGCTCAAGCCGGGGGAGCTCAGCCTGCCGGGCCGGGCCCTGGCCCGCCTGACCGACCTCGGCTGGGGCAACAGGCTGCGCGAACTGATGTCCGAGTCCACTCCCGACGCACCGCTCGACCCCGCCGTCGTCGAGGCGGTGGTGCGCGTGCTCGCCCAGTGGGGGTGGAGCGAACGGCCCGTGGCGGTGGTCAGTGTGCCGTCCCGGCGCAGGCCCCAGCTGATCGGATCCCTCGCCCAGGCGCTCGCGGACGTGGGCCGCATCCCGTACCTCGGGGCACTCACCCTGCCGCACGGTTTCCCGCAGGGTCAGCCCGGCGGGAACAGCGCCTTCCGGCTGGCCTCCGTGTGGGACCACTTCGCCGTCCCCGAGGAGGGTGCCGCCTGGTTCGCGGCGAATCCGGGGCCGGTGCTGCTCGTGGACGACTTCGCGGACAGCCGCTGGACGCTCACCGAGGCGGGGCGGGCGTTGCGCCTCGCGGGGGCCTCCGGCGTGCTGCCCTTCGCCCTGGCACTGAAGGCCTGACGCTGGAGGGCCTGATGCTGAAGGTCCGGAAGCCGGAGCCTTAAAAGCGAAGGACCCCCTGTTCCCAGGGGGTCCATCCGCGGAGACGGGGGGATTTGAACCCCCGGTAGGCTTTAGGCCCACACTTCATTAGCAGTGAAGCCCATTCGGCCGCTCTGGCACGTCTCCATCGGCTATCGCTAGCCTCCCAAGGTTACCCAGAACGTGAGGGCAAGAGCAAAACCGTCCCTCCACCGGGCTGGAGGGCGAATCGTCAGAGAGATCCGGTGAGCGCGCGCCAGAGGAACTCGAAGCTCAGGGCGTGCATCCTCGCAGCCTGCCGGTTGTCCGCAGCGCCGGCGTGCCCGCCCTCGAGCGCCTCGTGGAACCAGACGTTCTGCACCCCGAGATCCTTCATCCGTGCGGCCATCTTGCGCGCCTGCACCGGCCCCACCCGGTCATCGCTCGTCGCCGTCCAGATCAGGGTCCTCGGGTACACCACGTCCTCGCGCAACAGGTGGTACGGGGAGAAGGTACGGACGTACTCCCACTCCTCCGCCTTGTCCGGGTCCCCGTACTCGGCGATCCAGGAGAACCCGGCGGAGAGCTTGGTGTAGCGGCGCATGTCCAGCAGCGGGACGCCGCACGAGACGGCGCCGAACAGGTGCGGGTAGGTGGTGAGCATGTTCCCCACCAGCAGCCCACCGTTGCTCCGGCCGGTGCAGCCCAGCAGGGCCGGCGACGTGACGCCGCGGTGCACGAGGTCCCCGGCGATGGCCGCGAAGTCCTCGTAGGCCCGGTGCCGGTTGGCGTGCAGGGCGGCCTCGTGCCACTGCGGCCCGTACTCGCCGCCACCGCGGATGTTCGCCAGCACGTACACGCCCGCACGTCCGTCGTCGGTGGTCCGCTCCAGCCATCCGCGGCCGATCACGCCGCTGTAGGCGGGGGTGAGGGAGTGCTCGAAGCCGCCGTACCCCGAGAGCAGGGTGGGGTTCCCGCCGTCGAGCTCGAGGTCCTTCGAGGCGATCTGGAAGTAGGGCACCCGCGTGCCGTCCGTGGAGACGGCGAAGTGCTGCTCCACGTCGTACCGGCTCTCGTCGAAGAACGACGGCGAGGTCTTCACCACCTCGTGCCTCCCGCCGATCGTCCCCCGGTACAGGGTGGAGGGCGTGAGGAACCCGGTGACCACGAGCCAGTAGTCGTTGCCGGAGATCTCGTCCTCGTCGTCCACCGCGTACGCGTCCACGGAGTGCAGGGGCGGGCAGGCGTCGAGGAGCTCGTACCGCCAGCCGTTGCCCGGATCGAGGATGCGGATCTCCGAGGAGACGTCGTGCAGCAGGTTCAGCAGGAGGTGGTCGCGTGTCCAGCTCCAGGACTGCAGGGAGGTGGAGGCGTCCGGGGAGAACACCGTGACCAGGGCACGGTTCCCGGCGAGGTAGGACTCGAGGTCGATCACGAGCAGCGAACCGGCAGCGTGGGTGGCGCCGTCCACCGCCCAGGCCGAGCGCGGGCGGATGATCAGCCACCGGCGGTGCAGGGAGATGCTCGCGTCCTCCGGGACGTCGAGGAGCTGCCAGTCCCCGGACCGGCGCAGGTAGGTGCGGCGGCTGTAGAAGTCGATGGTGTCCAGGGCGATGTCCCGTTCGAAGCCGGGCGTCGGATCGTGCAGCACCAGGGCCATCATGTGGTCCTCGGCCACCTCGAAGTACGGTTCCGCCGCGGCGAGCTCGGCGCCCCGGTGCAGTGTCCGCACCGTCCGCGGATAGGAGCTCGACGTCATGGAGCCGGGCCCGAAGTCGGTCCCCACGTGCAGGGAGTCCGGGCCGGCCCAGCTGATCCGGCTCTTCGCCGTCGGGATGTCGAACCCACCGTCCACGAAGGCGCGGGAGGTGAGATCGAACTCCCGGTAGCGGGCGGCGTCACCGCCGTCGGGGGAGAGCGCCACGAGGACGCGCTCGTGGGGTGCACCTTCTGCGGGGCGGAGGAAGAGCGCACCGGCCCAGACCCACTCGGTCCCCTCGGCGGCACTCAGGGCGTCGAGGTCCAGGAGGAGCTCCCACTCCGGCTGCTCCGAGGTGTAGCTCTCCCACGTGGTCCGCCGCCAGATGCCCTGACGGTGCTCGGCGTCGCGCCAGAAGTTGTAGTAGTGATCGCCGTGCTTCCCCACCATCGGGATGCGGTCCGTGGAGTCCAGTACCTCCAGGAGCCGCTGTTCGTGGTCCTGGAATCCCGCGGTCACCAGGGCGTCCTCGGTCAGTGCGTTCTCCGCGCGGACCCACTCCAGCGGGCGGTCGCCGTGGATGTCCTCGAGCCAGAGGAAGGGATCGTCGGTGGTGCCGTCGGGTGCGGTGGTGTCCGTCGAGTGCGTCATGCCCTCATCCTATGCAGGCCCCCACGCGCCCCGGACGGAGTACCCGCGGGGTGCGCACCCCTGCGTTGGATAGTCTGGGCCGGTGGAAATCCAGGACGCACGGCACGTGATGGTGGTGGGCGGGGGCCCCCGCGGGACCTCCGTGGTGGAGCGGCTCATCGCCCGGCACCGTGTGCTCGGCGGGCGCGCTCCCGCCCTGGTCGTCCACGTCGTCGAGCCCCACGAGCCGGGTCCGGGACACATCTGGCGCACCGGTCAGTCACGCCTGTTCCTCATGAACACCCCCTGCCTCTATCCCACGGTGGTGCCGGTGGGGCCGACCGCCGAGGAGCTCGCGGCCTCACCCGTACCGTTCTCCTTCGACCAGTGGAGGCTACGGGTCCGTGACGGTCTGGTGGCCGGGGTCGGCGGCGAGGACGCGGACGAGTGCGCACGGCTGGCATCGAGTGACTTCCCGAGCCGGGCACTGTACGGACGGTACCTCGCCTGGATGTTCACCGAGGTGGTGCGTGCCGCACCCGAGAACGTGCGGGTGGAGCACCACCGGAGGGAAGCGGTGGCACTGCGGACGCAGGACGACGGCACGGGGGAGGCGGGTCCTCCCGGCCGCGGTCCGGGGGGACGCCGGTGGGACGTGCTGCTCGACGACGGCTCGCAACTCGAGGTCGACGACGTCGTGCTCGCACTCGGCCACCTCGCCGCAGCCCTGACGCCCGAACAGGAAGGCTTCCGGGACGCCGCGGTGCATCACGGTCTGCAGTACCGGCCGCCGGCGGTCCCGGCCGACGTCGACTGGGATCAGCTACCCGCGGGGGAGCCGGTGCTGGTCCGCGGGCTCGGGCTCAACTTCTTCGACGCCATGATCCAGCTGACCGAGGGCCGCGGCGGCCGGTTCTCGCGCCGCGAGGGCGGGCGGCTCCGCTACGACCCGTCCGGTGAGGAACCACGCCTCATCGCCGCCTCCCGACGCGGTGTCCCCTACCGGGCCAAGGCCTCGCTCGATTCCTACATCCCACGCAGCGTGGTGCTGCGGTTCTGCTCGGCCGAGCAGGTGCTCGGCTTCCGGGCAGCAGGAGTGCAGCCCGGCTTCGACCACGATCTCTGGCCCCTGCTGCACCGCGACGTGCTCTGGGCCTACTACTCCACGCTGGTCCGCACCCAGGAGGGGGCGCTGCGCGGTTCGGTCGGGGTGTTCCTCGAGGAGCTGGACCGCGCGCTGGCCACACCGGGTCCGGACTGGGAGGCGGAGGCCGGGGTGGTGGTCGCACGCCATGTACCGGAACCGGTCCGGCTCGACGTCGAGGCGCTGGCCCACCCGTTCGCCGCACGACGGTTCGCCGACGACGAGGAGTTCGCCGCCGCCGTGCTCGACCACCTCGACATGGATGTCGCGGGGTCGGCGAGGGGTGAGGACGACCCGCTGAAGATGGCGATCGGCGCGCTGAACGCCGGGCGGTCGCTCGTCAAGCGGGCGGTGGCCGACGGCGGTGTCTCGGACACCTCCTGGGACGCCGAACTCCGCGGGTGGTTCGAGCCGCTCGTCGAGGGGCTCGCCAGCGGTCCGCCTCCCTTGCGCATCGCCCAGCTCGCGGCACTGGTCCGCGCCGGCATCGTCCGCTTCGTGGGACCGAATCCGCGGTTCGACGTGGACCGGGACAGCGGCCTGTTCACGGCGTCCTCACCCTGGGTGCAGGGGGACCCGTTCACCGCCCGGCATCTGGTGGAGGCGATGATGCCCGCCAACCGGGTGTCCACCAGTTGCTCCCCGCTGCTGCGGGACCTCCTGGAGCAGGGCGTGATCCGCCCGAGGACCTCCATGGCCGAGGACGGCGTCCCCGTGACGGGTGCCGGGGTCGATGTGACGGCGCCGCCGTACCGTGCCGTGGACCGGGCGGGCAGGGCGCAGGAATCCCTCTTCGTGATCGGGCTTCAACTCGCCTCGGTCCAGTGGGGTACGGCGATCGCGGCCGAGGCCGCAGCCCCCTCGGAGGCCGGTGCCCGGACGCTGCTGGACGCGGACCGGATCGCCGGGGCGATCCTCGCCGGAGCCGGAGCCGGAGCTGTGTCCAGCGGTTGATCCCTCCGCCCGAGCAGGTGGAGGCATCGAACCCGTGGAACAGGCAGGACCCCCACCGCATGCGGTGGGGGTCCTGTCCGTTCAGTGGGGACGAGGTTCCCTGAGCTCATCGGAGCCCAGGGAACCTCGTCGACGCTGACGCGCTCATCACCCGTCAGCGTCGACGAGGGCTCGGGTCAGCCCGACTGCCCGGGCTTGACCGGCTTGACGGGTTTGACGGGCTTGACCGGCTTGACCGGCTTCTCGGGCTTGACCGGCTTGACGGGCTTCTCGGGCTTGACGGGCTTCTCCGGCTTGACGGGTTTGACCGGCTTCTCCGGATCGCCCGGGGTCACCGGAGGCGTCACCGCTTCCACCGTCACCGGCAGCGTCACCGTGGTGGTGCTGGGAGCCGCGGTCAGGACGATCCGCCCCTGGCCGCTCACCGTTGCCGGCACCGTCAGCTCCACCGTGGCACTCCCACCCGTGACCGGGAAGGATCCCAGCTGCGTGATCGTGCCGTCGGCGGCCACGAAACTCGCGGCCAGCGTGGTGTTCACCGGGCTGCCGAGAGAGGTGAGGTCCAGCCGCGACACGGAGAACGTGACCGGCGAACCGGCCGTCATCGTGGTCGGGGCGCCCTGAACCTGGACACTGCGACGATCGAACGACGGCGACAGCGGGCTGTTCGCGCGGATGTAGTCGATCCACGCATCGCGGTCCACGAGGCCGGAGTCACGGGTGTCGGTCCCCTCACCGAAGACGGTGAAGTTGTCGCCGCCCTGGGCCAGGAAGCTGAACGTCCCGATCCTGTAGTCCCGCGCCGGATCGAGCGGCACGCCGTCGATCAGGACGGAGGTGATCCTCGAACCGCGCTCCAGGGCCGGGTCGTAGGTCACGCTCACGTTGTCCGAGAGGCCGAGGGCCAGGAAGGAGCGTGAGCTGCCCTCCGGCTGCCACTGCTGCTCGAGCACGGCCTTGAACTGCGCACCGGTGAGGGTGGTGGTCCAGAGGTTGTTGACGAACGGCAGCACGGCATTCGCCTCGGCATACGTGATGACGCCGTCCGGTGCGAAGTACAGCTCGTTGCGCAGGCCACCGGGGTTGACGACGCCGATCTCGGCGCCACCGCGCTCGGCGGGAGCGAGGCTGGCCCGGAGCGAGTCCGCCACGAGGTTGCCCAGGGTGGACTCGGAGGTGCGGTCATCACGCGTGGTGCCGGTGAAGGCGGTGGTGATGTCCGCCGTCACGGAACCGACCGGCTGGTTGCCGATGACGGCCGCCTCGGCGAGCGCGGCGTCCACGATGGTCTTGACCTGGGCCACGCGGGGGAAGGCCGCCACGAGGGCTGCGTCCTCCTCGGTGGTGCGGTCCACGTTGCGGGCCGTGTAGGACTCGACGTCACCGGTGGCGCGATCCACGGTCAGGGTGATCTGACCGATGTTCTCACCGTAGGATCCGGTCTGCAGCACGGGGCGGGTCCGTTCGGGAGCGCCGGGGACGGGGGCGTCCCAGGCGTACTCCTTGTGGGTGTGGCCGGTGAGGATGGCGTCCACCAGCGGGCTGGTCTGCGTCACGATGTCGGCGAACACTCCGCCGGCGGCGATCTCCTCCTCGATCGTGGCACCCTCGACGACGCCGTCACCGGCACCGTCGTGGTACTCGGCGACGATGACGTCCGCCAGGTCCTGCTCCTCGATCTCCGCAGCCACACGGTTCACGGCTTCCACGGGGTCCCCGAAGTCGATCGTGGAGATGGCGCCCGGGCTGACCAGGGTGCCGGTCTGCTCGGTGACCACGCCGATCACGGCGACGTCGATGCCGTCCACGGTGACGATGGAGTACTCCTCGAGGGCGGGCTCGGTGGTGCCCTTCCGGTAGACGTTCGCACCGAGGTACGGGAAGTCCGCCGCCTCGGTGACGCGACCGGTCAGGTCGTCGAAGCCCTTGTCGAACTCGTGGTTGCCCACGGCCGAGGCGGCGAGTCCCAGGGTGTTGAGGACGTCCAGCGTGGGCTGGTCGTCCTGCAGCGCGGAGGCGAACAGCGATGCGCCGATGTTGTCACCGGCGGACAGGAACAGCGTGTTGTCCTCCCCGGCCTCGGCGCGCAGCTGCTCGATGGTTCCGGCGAAGCGGACGGTGTTGGCGTCGATACGACCGTGGAAGTCGTTGATGTTCACCAGGCTGATGTCCGTGGTGGGCTCGGCCGGGTCGGTCGGTCCTGCGACACCGAGGTCCAGGCCCACGATCACGGGATCGTGGTCGCTGGCGCGGTAGGGGTCGGGCGAGTAGTAGTCGGTGACGTTGTTGTTGAACCGGCTGTACTCGAGGGCGATCGACTCGGGCGAGTTGATGTTCCAGATGTCCACGCCCGTGACCTTCGCATCCGCCGCCGGGGAGGCGAGGATGTGGTCCAGGGAGCCGCTCAGACCGGAGAACACGTAGGACGAGCTGTCGTCCTTAGCACCCTGGTTGACGTAGCCGGCCTCGTAGAGGACCTGCATCGGGTCCTCCTGCGTGTACGAGTTGAAGTCACCCGTGAGGAAGACCTTGTCGGTCCCCGCGGTCTGCTCCATGGTGTCGGCGAACGCGACGAGCGCGCGTGCCTGGCCCACGCGGGCCGCGTTCCAGGCACTCTGGCCGTCACCCTGGTCCGCGTTGGCACCCGAGCTGGGCCCCGAGCCCTTGGACTTGAAGTGGTTGACGATCGTCAGGAACGTGCTGTCGTCCGATCCGCCCACGGGCTTGAAGGCCTGGGCGAGGGGCTTGCGGGCGTTGGAGAAGGCCACGTCGTCGTCGAGGATGACGGACTCCCCGACGGGCTCCGCGACGGCCTTCCTGTAGATGACGGCCGTGCGGATGACGTCCTCGTTCGCGGGCAGCGCCGCGGGCGAGCGGACGTAGTCCCACGTACCGGGGGCGCTCTCGTTGAGGGCGTCGGTCAGGGTGGCCAGGGCGTAGTCACGGTCCAGGCCGAAGGCCGCCGAGTTCTCGATCTCCATGAGGGTCACGACGTCGGCGTCGAGGGCGTTGATCGCCGCGACGATCTTGGCCTCCTGGCGCTCCAGGCTCACCTTGGTCGCGGCCCCCCGGGCGTCGCAGCCGCGGTTGACGGTGATCGGGTTGCCGGCGCGGTCGTTGTAGTACGTGCACCCCGGGACGTCCTCGCCGGTGGTGGCGAAGTAGTTCAGCACGTTGAAGGACGCGACCGTGAGGTCGCCACCCACGGGCTGGGGAGCCGCGGGGCGCTCACCGGCGAACTGCACGGGCTGGACGCCGTCGGGACTGGCCCCGTCCAGCTCCTCGAGGGGCTGGAACTTCCACGCGCTGTTGCGGTAGTCGAGGACCACGGGCGAGGTGAACGTCGCGGTGTCGCCGACGCGGACGGGCTGCGAGGGCGTGAGGTAGGGCAGCACACGGCCCTGGTTGGCGGCGGTGAAGAAGTTGGTCGAGGCGCCGTCGTCGAGGCGGATGCCGCGGGCGGTGTTGTCGTCCACCACGGCCTGGTACTCGGCAGTGCCGGGACGGGCCACGTCCGTGGGCTGCAGGAGCCGCTCGGACCCGAGGGCGAGGGTGAGCTCGCCGTACTGGTTCACCGTGTAGTTGTCGGCGACGGTGAACTCGTCGGACGGCTGGAACAGCATGCCCTCCACCGCTTCACGCGCTGCGTCCGTGGCGGGCAGGGTCATGGTCGAGGCCTTGACCTCCTCGGCCGGCTCGGTGAGCTTGGACAGGCCGTCGGCCGGCACGGTGATCTGGGTCAGGTCGAAGAACTCACCGGCGGTACCGGTGACCTCCACGTAGTCACCCTGTGCCACCGAGGCCACCGTGTCCGGGGAGTAGACGAAGATCGCGTCCGAGGCCGTCTGGCCCTCCGTGGCCGTGGTGCCCGGTGTCTGGATGTAGTAGCCGTTGAAACCGCCGGTGGGGTAGGCCGCGGTGACCTTGCCCCGCGTGGTGACGGTCTGCCCGGACAGGGGCGTGGTGCTGCCCTCGCCCTGGATCTCACGAATGGGGATGACCTCGCCCGGGACGGTGGGTTCCACCGGTTCGGGTTCGGGGACGGGTTCGGGCTCGAACGCACCGCCCGTGGAGTTGGTGGGGGTGGGGTCCTGCAGCGTGAAGTCCGCGGCGTTGTCGTCCGTGTCCGCGAAGTCCGTGCGGTTGAGCGAGAACACGCTGCCCCCGCCGGGTGCCGGTGCGGCTGCACCCTCGAACGCGGTGGCCGCGCTGCCGTAGCCGAGGGCATCCACGACGCCGGCGACGGCGGGGGTGTCACCCGCGGGGGGAACTCCGACGCTGGTGGCCTGGTCCGCGGGGGGACGGCCCCGCCGTTGGCCCCGGGGTTGAACCCGGTGGTGATGTCCGGTGTGGGGAGCGGGGCGCCGTTGGCTGCGTTGGACCCGCCCTGCACGAGGAAGTGCCCCTCGGCGGGGGCGGTCCCGCCCGGGCGACGGCGGGGGGGGGGGGCGGGGGTGCCGCTGCCCGGTACTGCAGGGACCAGCCGCTGAGATCGACCGGCTGATCCGTCGGGTTGTAGAGCTCGACGTACTTGTTGAGCAGGGGCGTCCCGGCCGAACCGCCCGTGAGGTACGCCTCGTTGATGATGATGCCGTCCCCCGGGACGGACGACGTCGCGGGTGGTGTCTCCACCGCGACGGCGGGCAGTGCGATGATCGGCGAGGCCAGCAGCCCCGTCGACAGCGCCGCACCGAGCGCTCCCTTCCATGTCCATGTACGCATGCGTGTGTTTTCTCCTTGAGGTTGGCCGCTGGGGTGGCCGCGAGTGGAACTCGCCGATCTCCCGCAGACGGCGGGAGCCGGCAGATGCACCATATGTGACGCAGGTGACAAAGCAGTTCTCGGGAGAATCCAATCAGACAATCGTTAACAGAGGGTTACCGACGGCGTGGCGGCACGCGGCGCAGGGGCCGGAACCGATGGTGCAGGGAGGGATGGGAGCCTGTGGAGGGGGATCCGACGAAAAAGGAGACCCCGCGCTGCGGGGTCTCCTCGACTGCGGAAGGTAAGGGATTCGAACCCTTGAGACGGGGTGACCGCCCACTGGTTTTCAAGACCAGCTCCTTCGGCCGCTCGGACAACCTTCCCGCCGGATAGTGTTTCATGCGGGGTGGTCCACCCCCAAATACTTCTACTCGAGGAGGCGGCCGTGCGCGCAGTGGTGATCGACGGTTCAGGAGGGCCCGAGGTGCTCTCGGTGCAGGAGGTCCCCGAGCCGGTGCGGGGCGCGGGTGAGGTGGTGATCGACGTCGTCGCGGCCGGTCTCAACCGCGCCGACGTCCAGCAGCGCCGCGGCCTCTACCCACCGCCGCCGGGCGCGTCCGCGTACCCGGGCCTCGAGGTGTCGGGGCGGATCGCCGACGCCGGGACCTCGGAGTTCACCGTGGGCGAGCCGGTGGTGGCGCTGCTCGCCGGTGGCGGGTACGCGGAGAAGGTGGCCGTGGCGGAGGGCCAGGTGGTGCGGGCCCCCGAGGGCGTGGACCTGGTGGACGCCGCAGCGCTGCCCGAGACCGCCGCGACCGTGTGGTCCAACCTCGTGCTCCAGGCCCGGCTCGCGGAGGGGGAGAACGTGCTGATCCACGGGGCGTCCGGCGGGATCGGGGTGATGGCCGTGCAGGTGAGCCTCGCCCTCGGGGCCGTGCCGCACGTGACCGCGGGCTCCGCCGCGAAGCTCGGGATCGCGCGATCGCTCGGCGTGGGCACCCTGATCAACTACCGCGAGCAGGACTTCGTGGACGAGATGGCCGCGGCCACGGACGGTCATGGCGCGGACGTGATCCTGGACGTGGTGGGCGCGAAGTACCTCGCGCGGAACGTCGCGGCGCTCGCTCCCGGCGGCAGGCTCGTGGTCATCGGACTGCAGGGCGGGGCGACGGCGGAACTGGATCTCTCGGCGCTCATGGGCAAGCGGGCCAGCGTCGCGGGCACCACGCTCCGGGCCCGACCGGTCGCCGAGAAGACCGCGATCATGGCCGCGGTGCAGGAGAACGTGTGGCCGATGGTCGCATTGGGCGCGGTGAAGCCCTTCGTGGACCGGACGTTCCGCCTCGACGAGGTGGCGGAGGCCCACACCTACTTCGACTCCGGGGAGCACATGGGCAAGGTCCTGCTGACCCTGGACCAGTAACCGGAACGCTGCCGGAGGAGTCCGTGGGACTCCTCCGGCAGCGCGACGTCAGCGCGACGGCAGGAAGATGACCGCCGCGGGCGTGTCAGGGGACGATGACGGCCCGACCGCGCAGGTTGCCCGCGTGCAGCTTCTCGTAGGCCGAGGGTGCGTCGTCGAGCGTGAATACCTCGGTCTCCACGTGGACCGCGCCGGAGCGCGCGAGGTCCAGGATCTCGAACAGCTCGGACCTGGATCCCCAGTACGGGCTCCGGAGGCTCGCCTCGTAGGGCCTGTCCAGCATGCCCACCGGCAGGGAACCGGATCCCACGCCGACGAGCACCTGATCGCCCTGGACCCGCACCATCGCCTGGCCCAGTGTCATGGTCGGCTGGATGCCCACGAAGTCGAACACCGCGTGCGCCCCGAGCCCCTGCGTGAGCTTCTTGACCTCGTCCACGGCGGCCTCGTCCGAGAGGAAGGCGTGGTGCGCCCCGACGTCCTCGGCCAGCTGCAGCTTGTCCTCGTTCACGTCCAGGGCCACCACGGTGGCGCTGGTCATGGCCCGCAGGATCTGGATGCCCACGTGGCCGAGCCCTCCCGTGCCGATCACCACGGCGACGGAGCCGGGTACCAGTTTCGGCAGTGCCAGCTTGATCGCGTGGTACGGCGTCAGGCCGGCGTCGGTCAGGGACACGTTGGTCACCGGGTCGAGGTCACCGAGCGGCACCAGGTGCCGGGGGTTGTCCACGATCATGTACTCGGCCATGGCGCCGGGGGAGCCGAGGCCCGGAGGGGTGATGCCCAGCTCGGCGGCGTGCGGGCAGTAGTTCTCCTTGCCCTGGGCGCAGGTGTAGCAGTTCCCGCAACCCCACGGCCCGTACACGGCCACGGCGTCGCCGATCTCCACCCCCACCACGCCCTCACCGATCATGTCGATGACGCCCGCACCCTCATGACCGAGGGTGAGGGGCAGCCCGTACGTGTACTGGTCCTCGGGCAGGCTCATGAGGAACTCGTCCGAGTGGCAGACACCGGCCGCGGAGACCTTCAGGCGGACCTGACCCGGGCCGGGTTCGGGGGTCTCGATCTCGACCACCTCGGGTGCTGCGCCGATGGTGCGATACTGCAGGGCCTTCATGGTGCACTCCTGATCCGCCCGCCCCGGGGCAGGCATCCTCGGTGATGGTGACCTCCCCGATTCTTCTCCCGATCATCCCGACACCCCAAACCGGGTGCCGGCCCGCTGCCACAGGTGCAGCACCAGCACGAGCGCGATCCCCACGAACGCCCCGACGACGGTCTCCACCGCGCGGTCCACGAGGAGCACCCGTGGATCGGTGTGGTGGGCGAGTTCGGTGCTGAGCAGTGCCAGGGGTGTGATGAAGACCTGGGCCAGGGCGTACTGCCGGAGGACGAACAGCTCGACGGCGAACTGGGCGAGGGCGATCACGGGGATCAACTGCCAGCCGGAGAGCCCGGGGAGGAGCATCAGCGCCGTCACGAGCAGCCCCGCGAAGGTCCCCAGGACGCGCTGCAGCCCGCGCGTCACCCGGGCGCGCGCCGTCTGCCCGACGAGGGGGACGACGGCGGCCACCATCGCCCAGTAGGTGTGGCCGATCCCCAGCAGGGTGGCTGCAGACCCGGCGGTACCCGCAGCCACCGCGTAGAGGATCGACTCACGGAGCAGCGCGGTCCGGTGCTGCGGAGCGAGGGGCATGAGCGGCGCACGATCCCAGCCTGTGCGGTGCGCGGGCCACAGGTTGCCCAGCTGGCCGAGGAGCAGGGCGAACGCCACCGTGGACAGCGCGGTCAGGGCGGCCTGCTCCAGCGGAGGCTGGGCGGGGAGGGAGGCGATGGCGGCGAAGGCGAAGATGTGGAACAGGGAGCCTGCGGGCCGGAGCCGGAACATCCCTGCACCGAAGGTCCCCAGCCCGGCCACGGCACTCGTGAGGACCACCAGGGACCACGGCCCCAGGTCCGATCTCGCGGCGAGCGCCGCGGCCAGGATGAACGCGAACATCAGTCCGCCACCGCGTGCCTGGGTGGCCAGGCGCTGTCGGTGCGGCTCGTTGCGTCCGTAGATCCCGGCGAAGGCGCCGAACGTGGCGAAGATCGCGAGGCCCAGCCGGCCGAGCAGCAGGACCACCAGCAGCGGGACGGTGATGCCGATCGCGCAGCGCAGCGCCGGGTGGTGATCGTTGTCGGAGGGTGCGAGGTGCACCAGGTCCCGGAGGAGGGTCACGGCGTACGGCTTTCGGATCGTCAGGGGGATCGACGGCGCCGGTGGCATCGGGAGGCGGGAGCCACCGGTCGATTTTACGCCTCCTCGTCCGGTACTGGGCGAGGGTGTGTGCCTGGGATGATCAGCCTGCTTTCGATCGCGGCGCCGCTGTGGAAGGCTGGGAGCACAGCCGACCGGAAGGAGCAGACATGCCGAGCACCACAGACCACGGGCACGACGGCGACGAGGGGGGCCTGGCGCGTGCGGCCGAGAGCTTCACGGAGAATCTCGCGGACAAGGTCCCCGACGGCGTGGACGAGGGCCCTGGGGACGACGCCGACGAGCCGGCCGATCCGCGCACCCGGCCGCACTCGAGCATCAGCGAGGGCCTGAACGCGAACCCCGACGAGCCACCGGCCGTCCGGGACCAGGGTTCGCCCCGCGAGTAGGCACCTCGTGCCGTACGGAGCGCCGGACCACCCGCCGCACCGGCGGGGACGTTCGGCGCTCCTATAGCATTAACGACCGAATAGTGTGACGTACGTCTCATTCCGTTGCTACCTTCGTGTGCATCACCTTTTCCACACGAGGAGCATCATGAGCAAGAAGCGCAGTGGGTCCTCCCGGCACGACGACGTGCTGACGCAGGATCCGGAGCTGCCCGCGGTCGCCGTCGACCCGGAGCAGATCGAAGCGGAGGACCGCCGGTGGACGCCGGCGAAGATCGCCGTCTGGGTGGGCATCGCCCTGATCGGCGGCTTCGCGTGGACCATGCTGGCGATCGTGCGGGGGGAGACCGTCAACGCCATCTGGTTCGTGTTCGCCGCCGTCTGCCCCTATCTCATCGCCTACCGGTTCTACTCGAAGTTCATCGGGCGGCCCCTCCTGAGGCCGGACGACCGCCGTGCCACCCCCGCCGAGTACAGGGCGGACGGCAAGGACTACGCCGCCACGGACCGCCGGGTGCTCTTCGGTCACCACTTCGCCGCCATCGCCGGCGCGGGCCCGCTGGTGGGCCCCGTGCTCGCCGCCCAGATGGGGTACCTGCCCGGCACCGTGTGGATCATCATCGGCGTCATCTTCGCCGGCGCGGTGCAGGACTACCTCGTGATGTTCTTCTCCATGCGCCGCGGCGGCCGCTCACTCGGTCAGATGGCGCGCGAGGAGCTCGGGGTGATCGGCGGCACCGCGGCCCTGATCGCCACCCTGACCATCATGATCATCATCGTCGCGATCCTCGCCCTCGTGGTGGTGAACGCCCTCGGTGAGAGCCCGTGGGGTGTCTTCTCCGTCTCCATGACCATCCCGATCGCCCTCTTCATGGGCGTGTACCTGCGCTACCTGCGCCCGGGCAGGGTCACCGAGGTGTCCCTCATCGGGTTCGTGCTGCTGATGCTCGCCATCGTGGGCGGCGGCTGGATCGCCGAGACCACCTGGGGCGCCGAGCTGTTCACCCTGGACCGCGTCACCCTCGCCTGGGGCATCATCGTCTACGGGTTCATCGCCGCCGTCCTGCCCGTCTGGCTCCTCCTGGCCCCGCGGGACTACCTCTCCACCTTCATGAAGATCGGCACGATCATCATGCTCGCCGTCGCGATCGTGATCACCCGCCCGGAGATCAGCGTCCCCGCCGTCACCCCCTACGCCACCTCCGGCGCGGGCCCCGTGGTGGCCGGCACCCTGTTCCCGTTCCTCTTCGTCACCATCGCCTGCGGTGCGCTCTCCGGGTTCCACGCCCTGATCGCCTCCGGGACCACCCCGAAGATGATCGAGAAGGAACGCCAGACCCGCTTCATCGGTTACGGCGGCATGCTCATGGAGTCCTTCGTGGCGATCATGGCGCTCGTCGCGGCCCTGTCGATCGACCGCGGCATCTACTTCGCCATGAACTCCTCCGCGGCGGCCACCGGCGGCACCATCGAGGGCGCCGTCGCCTTCGTCAACGGACTCGGCCTCACCGGCGTGAACCTCACGCAGGAGGCGCTGAGCACTATGGCCACGAACGTGGGGGAGGAGTCGATCGTCTCCCGCACCGGCGGCGCACCGACGCTCGCCGTCGGGATCGCCCAGATCATGCAGGGCGTGATCGGCGGGGCGGGCATGATGTCCTTCTGGTACCACTTCGCCATCATGTTCGAGGCCCTGTTCATCCTCACCGCGGTGGACGCCGGGACCCGGGTGGCGCGCTTCATGCTGCAGGACAGCCTCGGCAACGTGATCCCCCGCTTCCGCGACACGTCCTGGCGCACCGGCGCGTGGATCTGCACGGCGATCATGGTGGCCGGGTGGGGCGCGATCCTCATCATGGGCGTCACCGACCCGCTCGGCGGCATCAACACCCTCTTCCCGCTCTTCGGCATCGCCAACCAGCTGCTCGCGGCGATCGCGCTCGCGGTCTGCATGGCCATCTGCGCCAAGCGCGGGCGCTTCAGGGTGCTGTGGATCCCCGCACTCCCCCTGGCGTTCGCCGCGGTGGTGACCATCACGGCGTCGTTCCAGAAGATCTTCTCCCCCGTCCCGGCCATCGGGTACTGGGCACAGCACACCGCCTTCCGGGACGCGCTCGCCGCCGGTGAGGAGAGCTTCGGGACCGCGCGGTCCGTGGAGGCCATGGAGGCGGTAGTGCGCAACACCTTCATCCAGGGCACGCTGTCCATCGTCTTCGTGGTGCTGTCCATCATCGTGATCACGACGGCAGTGCTCGCCACCGTGAAGGCCTACCGGAACGGTGGCGGTGCGGACACGGAGGACGCCGCCGTCCCCTCCCGGATCTTCGCCCCTGCGGGCCTCACGGCCACACCGGCGGAGAACGAGCTCGAGGCGCAGTGGGCCGCCGTCGAGCCTGGGAAGCGACCGGCGAGGACGGGGCACTGATGAGTGCGGCGCAGGTGCTGTCCCGTGCCCGGCACGCGGTGCGGGAGGGGGTGTGGCTGTTCAAGGGCGTGATGGGGGAGAACGCCTACCAGGTGTACCTGGACCACCACGGGCGGACCCACTCCGGGGACGCGCCGATGAACGAGCGGGAGTTCTGGCGGGACCGGACCGACCGCCAGGACGCCAACCCCGAGGGCCGCTGCTGCTGATCGGCCTCGGACGGAGCCCGTGCCGGATCCGCGGCGGAGGTCGTGGGCCCGGCACGGACATCCCGCCGCGCCGTGATCGGTCCGGCCCGGGAGCGGTGCCGGCCGACGTGTCCGGCCCGGCGCCCCTGTGGGAGCATTGCGTCATGACCGAACACGACCCCGCCCGTGGCTCCGATCCCGCAACCGGAACCGTCCCCGGCGGGTCCGCGCCGGACGGCACGGTTGCAGGGGGGGCCCCGGGATCCGCGGCCGGCGCGGCGGGCCCCGCCCCCGCGGCCCTCCCGGGAGCGGCGGGCGAGCCGGC
>NZ_LGIU01000095.1 GCF_001187915.1 Arthrobacter sp. RIT-PI-e
GCGCGGGGACGGCCCGGGGCGCGAGTGGCCCCGGAACCCCCCCGGCGGGGCCGGGAGCCCGCGCGCGGGGGGCGGAGGCGGCGCCGCGCCTCGGGGGAGGGCGGCGGGAAGGGGCCGCTGCTCTGGGGCAGCCACATGAGCAGCACCGCCACGAGCATCCCCACGGCGAGCACGGACAGCCCCGGGGTGCCGCGCACCAGCACCGGCACCCCGGCGATCACCCCCACGGTGGTGAGGAGCTCCCGGGCGCTCCTGACGCCCCGCCGCAACGGAAGGAGGAGGGCCAGCGTGAGGACGGCGAGCGCCCCGAGGAGCACGCCGAGCCCGATGAAGCCCGCACGTTCGAAATCCTGGAACGCCGCCGAGGTGGCGAACGTGGCGGCGGCGACCCCCAGGAGCACGCCGATGACCAGCCACAGCACCAGGGCGGCGCGCAGGGTGAACGGTCGCGGCGGCAGCGGTGCTGGGCGGGGCTTCACCGGGGCGCCGGTCAGCCCCGCGGGGCCACGGTGCCGGTGGAGGTCGCGGTGTCGTAGGAGTAGACCTCCGTACCGCCGATCCACACCTGCAGTGCCCGCTGCATGACGTCCAGCGGGTCACCGCTCCACAGCACCAGGTCCGCGTCCTTGCCCACGGCGAGGGAGCCGAGCCGGTCCGCGAGCCCGAGGACCTTGGCCGGGTTGATGGTGATGGAGCGCAGCGCCGTCTCGCGGTCCAGGCCCTCCTTGATCGAGAGGGTGGCCTGGTGCACCAGGAAGTTGATGGGGATCACGGGGTGGTCGGTGATGATCGAGATCTCCACGCCGGCCCTCGCGAGCTTGCCCGGGTTGGCGAGGGACCGGCCACGCAGCTCCACCTTGGACTTCGTGGTGAAGAGCGGCCCGATCAGCACCGGGATGCCCCGCTCCGCGAGGACGTCGCCGAGTAGGTGGGCCTCGGTGCCGTGGTCCAGCACGAGGTCGTAGCCGAACTCGTCGGCGATCCGGATCGCGGTGGCGATGTCGTCGGCGCGGTGGGCGTGCTGGCGCCAGGGGATCTCACGCCTGAGCACCATGGCGAGGGCCTCGAGGTGCGGGTCGCGGGCGTTCTCGTCGGCCTTGCCCAGGTAGTTCTGCGCCTTCATGAACGCCTCACGGATCACCAGTGCGGTGCCGAGGCGGGTGGAGGGCAGCTTGCCCTTCCCTCCGTACACCCGCTTGGGGTTCTCGCCGAGGGCGGACTTCAGCCCGCTGGGGGAACGCAGCACCATCTCCTCGAGGTAGCGCCCGTGCGTGTGGAGGGCGACGGCGAGCCCGCCGATCGCGTTGCCGGAACCGGGGTTCACGTTCACGGTGGTGACCCCGCCGGCGAGCGCGTCGTCGAACCCGGGGTCGTAGGGGTTCACGGCGTCGATCGCCCGGACGCCGGCCGTGTTGGGGTCGGTCATCTCGTTGGTGTCGTCGCCCGCTGCGCCCTCACCCTCCTCGTGGGTACCGAGGTGCACGTGGGCGTCCACGAAGCCGGGGAGCAGCCACTTGCCGGCGGCGTCGATCACGTGAGCGCCGTCGGGCACGGCCGCGGAGGCACCGAGGGCCGTGATGCGGCCGTCCTCGACCACCACGGTGCCGTCGAACGGCTCACCGTCGATCGGGACGACATGGGCGTTCGTGATGGCGATCAGCTGGGGGGAGGACATCGGTGGACGGACCTTTCGCAGGGGTGATTGATCCCAACATACCCGTCCACGCAGGGGTGCTCCGGAGCCGTGCGTACACTGGATGAGCCGTCCGGGGTCCTCGGAGCAGGTGATATCCGTGTGCCCGTCGGAAGGTCAGTATGAGTCGCCGCATCAGCCCCGGAGCCGTCCGCGTCCTGGGTCTTCTCGTCGCGGTGGCCGTGGCCTGGGTGCTGACGGACCGGGCGCTGACCTGGGGGAACTTCATCGGCCTCGACTTCCGGGTGTACCGGATGGGAGGGCAGTCCGTGGTGGACGGCGACGGCTCGCTCTACACGCGGTCCTTCGGTGAGGGCGAGGGCTCGCTCCTGTTCACCTATCCGCCGTTCGCCGCACTGGCGTTCACGTCCCTGACGCTCGTGAGCGCCGAGACCGGTTCCGTCCTGTTCGTCGCGCTGTCCATCCTCGTCGCCGCCGGAACCTCCCTGGTCCTCACCCGGTATCTCGGTGGTTTCCCGAGCATCCGGGCCGTCGTCATGCACCCCCGGGCACCGGGCTGGGCGATCGCGGGTACGGGGCTGATCTGCCTGCTCGGGCCCTGGCGCGAGACCATGGCGTTCGCCCAGATCAACATCGTCCTCTTCGCCATGATCGCCGCTGATCTCCTGTCCGGCCCCCACCGCAGGGCGCCCACGGGCCTGCTCACCGGGATCGCGGCGGGCATCAAGCTCACGCCTCTGGTGTTCGGCCTCTACTTCCTGGCGCGCGGGGAGTGGAAGCAGCTGTTCACCATGGCCGCGGGGTTCCTCGGGACCATCGCCCTCGGTTTCCTCCTCCTGCCCTCGGAGTCCGCGACGTACTGGCTGCAGATGCTGCGCGACACCGGACGGATCGGCGGCGAGGGCTACGTGGACAACTTGTCCGTTCGCGGCACCATCCTGCACTTCCTCGGCTCCGACTACCCCTCCACCGTGCCCTGGCTGATCATCACGGTCCTGCTGATCGCGGTCACGGCATGGGTGGTGCGGACGGCCACGCAGCGCGGGGACAGGTTCCTGCCCATCGCCGTGACGGCCCTGCTGATGCTGCTCATCTCGCCCATCTCCTGGTCCCACCACTGGGTCTGGATCGTCGTGGTCCTCGCGGTCCTCGCCGGACAGGCCGTCTCCCTCCCCGAAGCGGTGCGCTCCTACAGGCGGGCGGCAGCCGTCCTGTGCGGGGTGACCTCGGTGGTGTTCCTCCTCTCGCCGAAGACCATCGGGCTGCTGCTCGGTGCCGAGAACCTGGACTCGCAGGAGACCACCGGCTGGCTGATGGCCTCGAGCGTGGGCGTGTTCTGCGCGCTGGCCGTCATCGTGTTCTGGGCGCTCCTCTCCCGGCTGCCCGCCTCCCTGGTCACGCCCGTCGCGGTGCCCACCGCGGACGGCGCGTCCGCGGAGGGGACGGCGTCCGGAGACGCACGGCAGGACGATCCGGTCCGCGACGACGCCGAGCCCGGCTCCCGCCACCGCTGATGGTTCCCGCATCCCGGCGGACGCTCGTGGCACCCGTCGGCCGTGCGCGCGTCACCGCCGGGTGCGCCGCCGCACTCGTCCTCCCGCCCCTGCTGGAGGCGGCGGTGTTCTCGGTGGGGAGCTCCCTGCTCGCCGTCGACGTCCTGTTCCCGATCGCCGGTGTCATCGCGGTCGCCCTGATCGGGGGGCTCTGGCCGGCCCTGCTCGCCGCCCTGTGGAGCAGCATCATCCTCAACTACACCTCCACCGAGCCGTTCGGCTCCCTGGAGATCTCCGAGGCGGAGAACGTCGCCACGGTCCTGATCTTCATCGCGGTGGCGGTGACGGTGTCCCTCGTGGTCGGGCTGTCCGCACGGCGCTCCCGCGAGGCGGCGATGGCCCAGCAGGAAGCCGCACTGCTCGGCGACCTCGCGCGGGGCGTGCTCGCCGAGGAGGACACGCTGCAGGGCTTCCTGCGGCACGTCCAGGCGCAGTTCGACGCCGACGCCGTCGCCCTCTTCGGCGCTGCGGCGGACGCCGGACCCCGTCCTCGGGAGCCCGAGGGGGAGGCGGCGGCCGAGCGCAGGGCGTTGGCCGTCCGGCCCGGCTCCACGGACGATCCGCTGGGTCGACCACCCACCCGGCCGGCACCGGGTGGGCCGCGCCGACCCTCCGGCGGAGGGGAGCTCGCCGATCCCTGGCCGCTCACCGCGGCGACCGCCGTCGAGCCGGTGGAGGACGACGTCGTGCTGGCCCTCTACGGCCGCTCCCTCTCCGGCAGGGAGCGGGGCCTGCTGCGCGCGTTCGCGGGGCAGCTGCGTGCGATGCTGCAGCGCCAGGAACTCCTCGCCAGCACGCGGACCAACCGCAGGCTCGTCGAGGGCAACGTGATGCGCACGGCGATCCTGCGCTCGGTGTCCCACGATCTCCGCACACCGCTGGCCGGGATCAAGCTGGCCGTCAGCAGCCTCCGGCAGTCGGAGGTCACCTTCTCGCAGGAGGACGAGGGCGAGCTGCTCGAGACGATCGAGGATTACCCCGACCGCCTCGATGCCCTCGTGAACAACCTGCTGGACATGTCGCGTATCACCGGTGACGCCGTCAACGCGCACATCCGCCCGCTGACCTGGGCCGAGGTCGTCGGGCCCGCACTCGCGAACGTGCCGGCAGGCCGCGTCCACGTGTTCATCCCGCCGAACCTCCCGGCCGTCGACGCCGATCCGGGACTGCTGGAGCGGGTCGTCGCGAACATCGTCGAGAACGCCGTGAAGTACGCGCCGGACTCCGCCGTCGATGTCACGGCGTCCGTCGGCGGGACCGGCCGGGCCCTCGCCAACGGCTTCCCGGCCGGTGAACTCCGCGTGGTCGACCACGGGCGAGGCGTCTCCCGCGAGGACGTCACGGCGATGTTCCACCCGTTCCAGCGCCTCGACGACGCCCCCTCGGGCGCCGGTGTGGGCCTCGGACTGGCCGTGGCCAAGGGCTTCACCGAGGTGATGGGCGGGGAGCTGGACGCGGAGGAGACCCCCGGTGGCGGATTGACCCTCGTGATCCGCCTCCCCCTCTCCACGGGAGCGGAGGTGCAGCGATGACCCGCGTCCTGGTGGTGGACGACGAACCCCAGTTGCTGCGGGCGCTCGAGATCAACCTGCGGGCGTACGGGTACGCCTGCGTGACGGCGGTGGACGGGGAGACGGCGCTCGCGGCGGTGGCGGAGCACCACCCGGACATCGTGGTGCTGGATCTGGGCCTCCCGGACCTCGACGGCGTGGAGGTGATCCGCCGCATCCGCGGCTGGTCGCAGGTCCACGTGATCGTGCTCTCGGCGCGGCACGGTTCCCAGGACAAGGTGGACGCCCTCGACGCCGGCGCGGACGACTACGTGACCAAGCCGTTCGGGCTCGACGAGCTCCTGGCCCGGCTCCGCGCAGCCGCCCGGCGCGCAGGGTCGGAGGTGTCCGCCCCGGTGATCACCACCGGGCACTTCACGCTCGACGCGGGTGCCCGCCGCGCGGTCAGGGAGGGCGGCGAGGTCCGGCTGACGCCCACGGAGTGGAAGATCGTGGACCGCCTGATCGCCCGGCCCGGGCAGCTGGTGTCCCAGCAGCAGCTGCTGCTGGATGTCTGGGGCCCGGCGTATGCGAAGGACGTGCAGTACCTCCGCGTGTACCTGGCGCAGCTGCGGAAGAAGCTGGAACCAGACCCCGCGCACCCGAGGTACTTCGTGACCGAGAGCGGCATGGGCTACCGCTTCGACCCGTGAGACCCGTATCGACCCGTGCCGACCCGTTGTGGCGTGACCGCCGCGCCGTAGGATGGGCGCCATGACCACTGGTACCGTCCTGGCCGTCTGCGCCGTGCACGCACTCCTGCCCACCCAGGATGCCACCGGCGTCACCGCCATCGACAAGCGCGCCGTCGAGGGTCCGGTGAAGGTGCACCCGTTGGGGCTGACCGGCGACATCCAGGCCAGCCGCAAGCACCACGGCGGTCCCACGAAGGCCGTCTACGCGTACTCGCAGCAGGACGCCGACTTCTGGACCGATCGGCTGGGGCGCGAGGTGACTCCCGGACTGTTCGGTGAGAATCTCCGCGTGGCGGGCGTCGATGCCTCCGCCGCGGTGATCGGGGAGCGGTGGCAGGTGGGGGACGAGGTGGTCCTCGAGGTGACCATGCCGCGCACGCCCTGCGTGAACTTCGCCCGGTACCTGGGGGAGAGGTCCTGGGTGAAGCGCTTCGCGGAGGCCAACCGTGTGGGCACCTACCTGAGCGTGGTCACCACGGGAACCATCACCGCCGGGAACGCGATCCGGGTGACGGAGGTCCCCGAGCACGGTGTCACCTCGGCGGACGTCTACGCCGGGCTCGGCGAGGAGAAGGCCACCCGGTTGCTCGACGCCGAGAGCGCAGGCGTCCTGAAGCTCACACCTCAGGTCCGCAAGCGCGTGCTGCAGGCACTGCGGACGCCCGCACCGGCCTGACGTGCCGAACGCCACACCGCGGATGGGGCCCCGCGAGCGGTACGGCGTTCCCGCGTAGCGTAGACTGGGAACATCCCCCACACCGGTAGTCCCGTTATTTCCGCCTCTCGAGGCCGGATAGGTTGTGTTGGGGCTCGGAGCACAGACTCACGAGCAGATTCATCAGGGAGCGCCGGCGAAGAAAAGTCACACATCACTGCTGAGAGAGCAGCGAGACACGTGTGGCAGGAGGTCCGGCCCCGGGATTGAAACAGTGCCGAACTTCCATGTTCATCGGCACTGCGGGCTCCAGATCCGTCAGGCCGTCCGGCACCTACCTGGAGGATTCCCCCATGCCTGAAAACCTGTCCGAGCAGCTCACCGACACCATGCCCGTCTCCGAGGCGGCAGCACCGGCTGCACAGTCCGACGACGACGGCGTGGACATCCGCTTCACCGACCTCAACCTCGACGGCCGCGTCCTCGCCGCCCTCACCGACGTCGGTTACGAGAAGCCCTCACCCATCCAGGCCGCCACGATTCCTGCGCTGCTCGACGGCCGCGACGTCGTCGGCCTGGCCCAGACGGGAACCGGCAAGACCGCCGCGTTCGCGATCCCCGCACTGTCCAAGATGGCAGAGCTCGCCGACGTCAACGGCGGGCCGAGCAAGTTCACCCAGGTGCTGGTGCTCGCACCCACCCGTGAACTCGCCCTGCAGGTGGCGGACGCGTTCACCTCCTACGCCAAGCACATGGACGGCTTCACCGTCCTGCCCGTCTACGGCGGATCCCCCTACGGCCCCCAGCTCCAGGGTCTGCGCCGTGGCGCACAGGTGGTCGTGGGCACCCCCGGCCGCGTGATCGACCACATCGAGAAGGGGTCGCTGGACCTCTCCAACCTCGAGTACGTGGTGCTCGACGAGGCCGACGAGATGCTGCGCATGGGCTTCGCCGACGACGTCGAGAAGATCCTCTCCTCGACGCCGGACGAGAAGCAGGTTGCCCTGTTCTCGGCCACCATGCCCCCGGCCATCCGCCGGATCGCGAAGAAGTACCTGAACGATCCCGCGGAGATCTCGGTCAAGGGCAAGCCCACCACGGGTACCAATCCCCGCCAGCGCTACCTGCAGGTGATGGGCCCGCACAAGCTGGACGCCATGACGCGCATCCTCGAGGTGGAGGACTTCGACGGCATCATCGCCTTCGTGCGCACCAAGGCTGCCACCGAAGACCTGGCGGACAAGTTGCGTTCACGGGGCTTCTCGGCAGCGGCCATCAACGGTGACATCCCCCAGCAGCAGCGTGAGCGCACGGTCGAGGCCCTGCGCGACGGCAAGATCGACATCCTGGTCGCCACGGACGTGGCCGCGCGTGGGCTCGACGTCGAGCGCATCTCCCTCGTGGTGAACTACGACATCCCGAACGACACCGAGTCCTACGTGCACCGTATCGGCCGCACCGGCCGCGCGGGGCGCTCGGGTGATGCGATCCTGTTCATGACGCCGCGGGAGAAGTACCTGCTGCGCTCCATCGAGAAGGCCACGCGCCAGCCGGTCGAGCAGATGCAGCTCCCGTCCACCGCGAAGATCAACGAGCTGCGCCTGGCCAAGTTCGCGGACAAGATCACGAAGACCCTGGCCGGTGAGGACGTGGCACTGTTCCGCGACCTCGTCGCCACGTACGAGCGCGAGCACGACGTCCCCGCAGCCGAGATCGCCGCGGCACTGGCGGTGATGGCGCAGAACGGTCAGCCCATCCTCGTCCAGGACATCCCGGTGGCTCCCGCCGGCCAGCGCGAGCGGTCCGAGGGTCGCAAGGACGCCTTCGGGTCCCGTGGCCCCACGCGCACGCTCACCGAGGGCAACGCCACCTACCGCATCGCGGTGGGGCGTCGCCAGCGCGTGATGCCCGGCTCGATCGTCGGCGCGATCGCCAACGAGGGCGGGATCTCCTCCGCGCAGATCGGCGGCATCGACATCCGTGCGGACCACAGCCTCGTGGAACTGCCGGCCGACCTGTCCAAGGACCAGCTGCGGGCCCTCTCCCGCACCCGGATCGGTGGCGAGCTCATCCACCTCGAGCTCGACAAGGGCCGCAAGCCCGCGGGCACCCGGGGCTCCGGCGACTTCAAGAAGCCTTTCAAGAAGGACTTCCAGAAGCGCGACGGCGATTCCCGGTTCTCGGGCGACGCCAACCGCAAGCCGCGCTCCGCGAAGGGTGCCGGAGCAGGCTCGGGACGCTCCAACGCGCAGTCCGAGCAGTGGTAGTAACGGACTGAATCGCCCCTGCCGGACCCGCGCTCAGCGTGGGTCCGGTGGTGCGTCCGGGGCCGTCCGTGAGGGTGGCCGGCGATTTCGCACTAGCGGCGGGGAACTGGTAAAGTTTCTTGCTGTTGCCCCCCTAGCTCAGTGGTAGAGCGCGTTCTTGGTAAGAACGAGGTCACCGGATCGATTCCGGTGGGGGGCTCACAGATGAGGAGCCCGTATCGATCAGTCGATCGGTGCGGGCGGCCTCATTTGGGGCGGTGTAGCTCAGCTGGTTAGAGCGCACGACTCATAATCGTGAGGTCCCGGGATCGAGTCCCGGCACCGCTACCCTGCAGCACAGGAAGGCCCCGGAGCTTCGGCTCCGGGGCCTTCCGCATGTCCCGGGGAGGGCCGGGTTACGGTGATCCGGTGGGAGATGTCCGTCGCGCGGGTCGATCGTTGCTGCTGGTCACCGTCCTTGCCCTCGCCTCCTGTGCCTCGCAGGACGGGAGCGGTAACGCGTTCCCGGGAGGTGCCGTGCCCGACTACCAGCTCGGCGGCGCCTACGAACCACCCGCGGATGTCGGTGTGGTGGTGCGCGACGCCTCGGACGAGCCGGCGGAGGGTATCTACTCGATCTGCTATCTCAACGCCTTCCAGACGCAGCCGGGGGAGGAGCGGTCCTGGCTGGCCGCGGACCTCGTGCTGGAGGTGGACGGCGAACCGGTCACCGATCCGGACTGGCCCGACGAGTACCTCCTGGACACCGGCACGGACGCGAAGCGCGCGGCCGTCGCGGATCGCATCGGGACGGCGATCGATGGATGCGCGGACAGCGGGTTCGACGCCGTCGAACTGGACAACCTGGACTCCTACCTGCGCTCCGAGGGGCGGCTCACCCTCGATGACAACGTAATGCTGGCGAGGACGCTGGCCGAGCGGGCCCACGACCTCGGGCTGCAGGTGGGTCAGAAGAACGCCGCGGAGGAGTCCGCGGCACTGCAGGACGCGGGCTTCGATTTCGCCGTCGCCGAGCAGTGCGTGGAGTTCGAGGAGTGCGACGCCTACACGGACGTCTACGGGGAGGCAGTGCTGGCCGTGGAGTACCCGGAGGAATCGGGCCTCCCCGACCCGTGCGCCGTGGACGGCAGGCCCGCCTCGACGGTGCTGCGGGACCTCGAGCTCGTCACCCCCGCTGACCCCGGGTACCTCTACCGGGCGTGCTGAGGGTGCCGGTCCGGCTCTGCACCCTCCCCGACCCGGACGGAGACGGCTGCGTCAGGCTGATTCACCCGTGACGTCATTGGCGCTCGGGCTGTCGATCAGCGTGCCGCCGAGCGGTTCGGTGTGCCAGGATTCCAGGGCCCACCCCTGCTCCGATGATCCCGTGAGCACGCTCATGCCCGTGTTCTTGATGCTCAGCTCCCGCGCCGCGTCCGGGTCCATACCGGTGACGACGGCGGTGAACGCGCGGATCGCGGCGCCGTGCGAGACGACGGCCACCGTCTCCTCCGTACCGTGCTGCTCCTCGATGGTGCTGATCGCATCCCCGTACCGGGCGAGGAACTGCTCGCCCGTCTCCCCGCCGGGCATCCGTACCGAGGTGCGCCCCTGCATCCACTCGAGCACGCACTCCGCGTACCCCCGGACGGCCTCGGGGTCGTCGCGTAACTCGAGGGAACCGGCGCCGATCTCCTCGAGACCCGGGAGCACCCGGGCCTCGAGACCACGTGCCTCGGCCAGCGGGGCGACCGTGAGCTGCGTGCGCACCAGACGCGAGACGTAGAGGGCGCCCAGCTCCTCCTCGAGGGCGCCGGGAACGGCCCGGGCCTGCGCCCCACCGAGCGGGGTGAGCCCGGCCCCGGGGTACGCCGTGTCCAGGACCCCGCGGACGTTGTTCGGGGTCTGGCCGTGGCGGATCAGCAGCAGTCTCATGGCCTCCAGCCTAGGGCTGTCACCTCCCCGGCGCGGTATCGAGGAGCCCCGACGGGGAGCGTGCATAGGACGCGATGACCCTGGGGTCAGCGGGTCCGGACCGCGCGGAGGACGGCGTCGGAGACCGTGAACTCCCCGCCGTCGGCAGTGCGCTCCTGCCGCGGACGGACCTCGCACACCTGGACGTCCCAGGCCTCAGGATCCAGCAGGGCGGCGATCTCCTGCGGCGTGTAGAAGAGCTCGGGCTGCGGTGGGCGGCGCGTCCCGGAGTGGAGGTCGGACGGATCGTGGGCGCCGACCAGGAAGGTGCCGCCGACGCCCACGAGCCCGGCCAACGAGCCGAACACGCGGGACCGCTCGGGCTCCGGCAGGTGCAGGAACCAGGTGGTCACCAGATCCAGGTCCCGGGGGAGCCCGGGTTCGGAGAGCAGGTCCACCTGCCGCCAGTCGAGGCGGGCGGCGACGTCGGCCTCCAACTCAGCCGTGTGCTCGCGCGCCCGGGACAGGGCCACCTCGGAGACGTCGATCCCGAGGACGTCCCAGCCGCGGGACGCGAGCCAGATCGCATCCGCGCCCTCCCCGCACCCGACGTCGAGCGCCCGCCCGGGTGCCAGCCCCTCGCCGAGGTCCACGAGCTGCCGGTTCGGCCGGCCGCTCCAGATCCGTGTGCTCTGCCGGTAGCGGCTGTCCCAGAACTCCTGCGTGTACTCAACGAGCACTGGAGGCTCCTTCCCGGACCGTCGCCCCGGGGACGGACGTGCCCGGGGTTTCATCATGGAGCCCGTGGCGTCGTACGCCAAGGACGCGCTCGCACACCTCGGCCTCCTTGGACGCCGAGAACGGGCCGCGGTACCCCTCCACGGCCCAGGCGGTCTCCTCCTCGACGAGCTGCGCGTTGATCAGTGCGCCCACCAGGGTCCCTTCCGCCGCCGCCACGATCACCTGGGCGGAGAGGTTGGACACGTTGCCGGCCACGTGGACGCCCGGGACGGACGTGGAGCCCAGAGGTCCCGGAGGAATCACGGAGCCCATGCCCGACGGGTGCGCCTCGAGGGTGAGCCCGAGCGGTTCCAACAGGTGGCCTCGCGCCTCCATCCGGGTGCCGACGGCGAGGGCCTGCAGCTCGAATGCGCGTCCACCGTGCAGGGTGACACCCGTGAGGACCCCGCCCACCGCGTCGACCGAGGAAACTGCTCCGTCCACCACCCGGACGGAACGGGCCGCCAGCTTCTCCCACTCCTCCTCCGTGGGCGTCACCGTGTCGTTCAGGAAGAGCGTGACGTCCTCGGACCACTGGCGGAACAGGAGGGCCTGGTGCACGGACAGCGGGCCCGTGCCCAGGACACCGATGCGCTGCCCGCGGATCTCGTAGCCGTGGCAGTACGGGCAGTGGACCACGCCGCGGCCCCACTGCTCGCGGAGGCCCGGGAGGCCCGGCAGGCCGTCGGTGAGGCCGGTGGCCACCAGGATCCTGCGGGCGGTGAAGGAGCGTCCGTCCGCCAGGTCGACGTCGAACCCTCCGCCGGCGGCACGTCGCAGCGAGGACGCCTCACCTCGGAGGATCACCGCGCCGTAGGACTCGGCCTCGGCGCGCCCTGCGGCGAGCAGCTCGCCGGGGCCGACGCCCTCACGGGACAGGTACCCGTGCACGCCCTCCGCGGGTGCGTTGCGGGGTGCGCCGGCGTCGATCACGAGGACCGGGCGCAGGGCCCGGGCCAGGGTGACCGCCGCGCTGAGACCGGCGGCACCCCCGCCCACGATGACGACGTCGTACTGGCTCTGCTGGTTCTCGGTACCGGACGGCATGGTGCTCCTCCTGGGAATGGCTGATGATCCAAGGATCGAACGGGTGCCTCGAAACTGGCAATTGTATTTGCCACTCTGGCAAAATGGGTGCATGACCACGGATCTCACCGGTGTGCTCGACGCAGTCGGCCCCCGGCTGCGTGCGCTGCGCACCCAACGCACCCTGACCCTCGGGGAGGTCTCGGCGGCATCCGGGGTCTCCGTCAGCACGCTCTCCCGGCTGGAGTCCGGTCAGCGCCGCCCCAATCTCGAACTGCTCCTGCCCATCGCGCAGGTGTACGGGGTGCCGCTCGACGACCTCGTGGGAGCGCCGGCCACGGGGGACCCGCGCATCCACCTCCGCCCCGTCGAGTACGCAGGCGTCACGGCCATCCCCCTGACGCGGCGTCCCGGTGGCGTGCAGGCGTTCAAGATGGTGCTGGCCGGTGACGCCCGGGGCAGTGAGCCGGACCAGCAGGTCCACGAGGGCTACGAGTGGCTCTACGTCCTCAACGGATCACTCCGCCTGGTGCTGGGGGACAAGGACTTCGTCCTGAAGCCCGGCGAGGCGGCGGAGTTCGACACCCGCACCCCGCACTGGTTCACGAGCGCCGACGGCAACCCGGTGGAGCTCATCAGCCTCTTCGGGCAGCAGGGCGAGCGCATGCACGTCCGGGCCCGGCCGAAGCGGCCCTGAAGCCGCCTCGACCACGGCGGCGGGAAATACTCAGCTTGCTTATCAGTTGCAGGGTTCCTAGGCTGGAATCTGTACCGCAGCCACGCTCTACGCAAGGGAGATCAGCATGTCCGAACACGACATCTCAGGCAAGAAGGTCGCATTCCTCCTCACGGACGGGGTGGAGCAGATTGAGCTCACCAGTCCCTGGGACGCGGTGAAGCAGGCCGGCGGCATCCCCACCCTGGTGTCCCCGAAGACCGGCAGCCTCCAGGGCTTCGAGGGCATGGACAAGGGGGACACCTTCGAGGTGGACCTCGCCGTCGCCGACGCGAAGGCCGACGACTACGACGCCCTGGTGCTCCCCGGTGGTGTGGTCAACGCCGATTTCCTCCGTGTGGACAAGGACGCCCAGGCCTTCACCCGCGCCTTCTTCGAGCAGCACAAGCCCGTGGCCTCCATCTGCCACGGACCGTGGATCCTCATCGAGGCCGGCGTGATCAGCGGACGCGACGTCACCTCGTACCACACGCTCGCCACGGACCTGAGGAACGCCGGCGCCAACTGGAGCGACGACGAGGTGGTGGTGGACCAGGGCCTGGTCACGAGCCGCAACCCCTACGCCCCCCCCGCCTACAACGACAAGCTGCTCGAGGAGATCGAGGAAGGCCCGCACGAGGGCCAGCCCGTCTGATCCTCGGGCCGCAGCGCAACGGCCCGGCACACCCGGACGGGGTGTGCCGGGCCGTTGCGTATCCCGCGGCCAACACACCGGCCCGCCTGGATCGGCGGCGTGGTCAAGTCCCCGGCGATACGACAGGATCGGACCATGACACCCCTGCCCTTCCCCGTCCAGCCGATGCTCGCCAAGGCGGTCACCGCGGTCCCCGCGCCGGACAGCGTGCCGGGTGGCCTGGTCTACGAACCCAAGTGGGACGGTTTCCGGGCGGTGGTCCGGATCGAGGACGGCGCGTGCGAGATCGGCAGCCGCGGCTCGAAGCCCCTCACCCGGTACTTCCCCGAACTGGTCGAGGCGCTCCTGCAGAACCTGCCGGAGCGGTGCGTGCTCGACGGCGAGATCGTGGTGCGCCGCGGTGAACCCGGTGCCGAGCGGCTGGACTGGGACGCCCTGTCGCAGCGGATCCACCCCGCTGAGAGCCGCATCCGGGCGCTCGCCGGGCAGACACCGGCGTCGTTCATCGCCTTCGACCTCCTGGCCCTCGACGAGCACGATCTCCTCGGGCTCCCCTTCGCGCAGCGGCGTGAGGCGCTGGAGGGGATCGGCGTCGGCTTCGATGCCCCGGTCCACCTCTCCCAGGTGACCGACGACGTCGAGCTCGCGCGCCGCTGGCTCGTCGAGTTCGAGGGCGCGGGGCTGGACGGCGTGATGGCCAAACCGCTCACGGCGGTCTACGAGCCGGGTAAGCGGCGCATGCTGAAGGTCAAGCACCACCGCAGCGCGGACACCGTGGTGCTCGGGTACCGCGTGCACAGGAGCGGCGAGGGCGTGGGCTCACTGCTGCTCGGTCTGTACGACGACGCCGGGCAGCTGCGGAACGTGGGCGGCATCTCCGCGTTCTCGGACGCGCGCAGGCGCGAACTCGTCGAGGAGCTCGAGGTCGACGTGCTGCGCGACGACGACGGCGAGGTGGTGCACGGGGAGACCGAGCGCAACCGTTTCGCCAAGGACGTCTCCTACGTCGGTCTGCGGCCGCGGCGCGTGGTGGAGGTCCGCTACGACCAGATGGAGGGAGACAGGTTCCGGCACACGGTGCAGTTCGAGCGGTGGCGCCCGGACCGCGAGGCGAGCTCCTGCACCTTCGACCAGCTGGACCTCCCGGCAGCCTACGATCTCAGCGAGGTGCTCCGTTGAGTCCGGCAGCGCACGACGCCGCTGCCCCCGGCGCATTCCGTACCGCCGACCCGGCGGCGGGCCGTACCCTCCTGTGCTCCGGGGTGTCCTGGTCCGGGTCCCACCCCGTGGCGAGGCTGCGCCTGACGCCGGTGGGGACCGTGCCCGGAGCGGATCCGGAGGCGTCGTCGGATCTCGTGCTGGAACCCGGCACCAGGCTCTCCTTCGAGATCCGGGGCACGGGGAAGTACTGCCTGGGATTCCGGCGGATCCGCGGACGCGACGACCACGAGTCCGTCCGGTGCGCGGACGAGGCCGGAGCGGAGCGTGGCACGCAGTGCGCACGCTGCTTCGCCCAGGACGACGCCCGCCACATGCATGACATCCACCGCTCGGGCATCGCGCCGGCCGGGCTGAAGCGCTATCTCGACCAGACGCACTGGCTGTATGTGGCGACCTTCGCGGACGGCGCCAGCAAGGTGGGGACCGCCGTGGACGGGCGCAAGCGCACGCGGCTCGTGGAACAGGGCGCCGTCGTCGCCCGGTACGTCGCACGCGCCGACGACGGCCGTGTGGTGCGCGTCCTGGAGGACGAGGTCACCCGTTCGGTGGGCCTCCAGCAGGCGGTCCGCTCCACCGCGAAGGCCGCCGCGCTGTGTGCGCCGCTGCCACCCGAGCAGCTGGACCGGATCAACGAGGGCTTCACCCTGGGCACCCGTGGACTCCTGCAGGGCCTGAACATCGAGGGCTACGCGGTGGTGCAGGAGGAGTTCCGCCCGCCGGCGTCCTGGCGGGACGTCCTCGCGCACGAAGGCCTGCAGCCCTACCCGGAGAACCTCACGCGGGGCAGGCACGGCATGACCGTGCAGCACCTCCTCGGGTCCTCCGCCCTGGTGTCGATCGACGGCACCGACGTGGCTTTCATGGCGGATCTGGGGCAGCTCAAGGGCAGACGGCTGGTGCGGGGCGACTTCAGCACACCGGTGCCCGCCGTCCAGGAGGCACTGTTCTGAGTGACGGCGGTAGAATCGGACCATGCTGAACACGCCGTGGGAGACCGGTTCCGACCTGTACCGCAAGCTGGTGGTCACGGCGCTGGTGATCACGGCGATCGGCATCCTCGTCGCCGTGATCGGTGCGGCGACCGGCCGTGGCGGCATCGTCTACACCGGCATCCCCATCATCGTGCTGGGCATGCTGTGCCACGTCGCCGGGATGGTGATCCGCTCCCGTGATCTCCGCCGCCGCCTGAAGAACCAGGACCGCACCACCCGCATTTCGTGACATCCCGTCACCGATCCCGAGCAGTCCACCCGGAGGAACCATGACCATCGATCCGACCCTGCAGGGGCGCAGCTACCCCGCAGGAGACATCTACTCCGTGGGACGGGAGGCCATCCGTGACTTCGCCCGTGCCGTCAAGGCCACCCACCCGGTCCACTACGACGTCGCCGCCGCGACGGCGCTCGGCCACAGCGACCTGGTGGCACCGCCCACCTTCGCCATCATCGTGGCTCAGCGTGCGGACGCCCAGCTCATCGAGGACCCGAGCGCGGGGATCGACTTCAGCCGAGTGGTCCACGCGGACCAGCGCTTCGTCCACCACCGGGCCATCGTTGCCGGGGACCAGCTCGTGGCCGAGCTGCACGTGGACTCCGTGCGGGCCATGGGCGGCGGCGCCATGATCACCACGCGCGCCGAGATCTCCACGGTGGACGGCCGACCCACGGCCACCACGACGTCGTCGCTCCTGGTACGCGGAGAGGATCAGTAGACCATGGCACTTCCCTTCGACACCCTCGAGGTGGGTCAGCAGATCGGGTCCACCACGGTGACCATCACCCGGCAGGATCTCGTCCGGTACGCCGGCGCCTCGGGGGACCTCAACCCCATCCACTGGAACTCCTCCTTCGCGGAAGGGGTGGGCCTGCCCGGTGTCATCGCCCACGGCATGTTCACCATGGGTGCCGCCGTGCAGCTCGTGAGCGACTGGGCGGGGGACCCGTCCGCGATCGTGGACTACCAGACGCGCTTCACCAAGCCCGTGGTGGTGGCTGACACGACGGCCACCCCGGGTGAGCCGGGGGCCGGGGTGGACGTGGTGGGGGTGATCGGGGCCCTCGACGCCGAGCGGTCCACCGCGCGGGTGGATCTGACGGTGAGCGTCGACGGCGCCAAGGTGCTGGTCAAGGCCCAGGCCGTGGTGAAGCTGCCGTGACCGCCACGGGGACGGAGACCGGGACAGCCGGTGCCGCAGTGCTGCTCGCGGACCTGACCACCACGCGCGTGGGCGGTCCGGCCGCACGACTCGTCGAGGCGTCCACCGAGCAGGAGATCATCGCGGCCGTGCGCGCGGCGGACACCGCCGGTGAGCGGCTCCTCGTGCTCAGCGGCGGATCCAATCTGCTGATCGGGGACGAGGGATTCGACGGCACGGTGGTGCACATCACCTCCACCGGGTTCACCGTGAACGACGACAACGCGACGTGCGGCGGCGTGATGGTCAAGGTCCAGGCGGGCCAGGACTGGGACGAGCTCGTGGAGTACACGGTGCTGCACGCCTTCTCGGGATTGGAGGCCCTCGCCGGCATCCCCGGTTCCACCGGGGCCACGCCCGTGCAGAACGTGGGTGCGTACGGCTCCGACGTGTCCCAGACCATCGCCACGGTGCGCACCTACGACCGCGAGACCGGCAGCACCAAGAGCTTCACCAACTTCGAGCTGCAGTTCGGGTACCGTGACTCGCTGCTCAAGCGCGCCACGGTGGACGGGTCGCCCCGCTACGTGGTGCTGACGGTCGAGTTCCAGCTCGGGCTCGGCCGCATGAGCAGGCCCGTGAAGTACGCCGAGCTGGCCCGTGAGCTCGGGATCGAGGTGGGGGCGCGGACGTACGCGAACGACGTCCGCCGTGCCGTGCTCGCCCTGCGTGCCGGGAAGGGCATGGTGCTCGACGCCCCGGACCCGGACACCTGGAGCACCGGCTCCTTCTTCACCAACCCGATCGTCCCCGCGGACGTGGCGGACACCCTGCCCGAGGACGCACCACGCTATCCGTCCGGTACGGACGGGGAGGTCAAGCTCAGTGCGGCCTGGCTGATCGAGCACGCAGGCTTCGGCAAGGGCTTCGGCCTGTCCGACGACGCCGGCAATGCAGTGGCCGGCGGGCGGGCCTCGCTCTCCACCAAGCACACCCTCGCCCTGACCAACCGGGGCGGGGCGAGCGCCACCGATCTGCTGGCCGTGGCGCGGCTGGTGCGCGACGGCGTGGAGAGCACCTTCGGCATCCGGCTCGAGGCGGAGCCGCTGCTCGTCAACTGCTCCCTCTGACCGTCCCGAGGGCGTGATCCCGGCCTCCGCGCTGCGGTGCGGGCGGGCGGCGCGCCTGCTCGACGGCGACGCGCGTCAGCACCACGTCCTGCCGGCTCTCCTCGCCGCCCACGAGCTCGCGCGAGCACAACCACTGCACTAGGCGCGACGTGATGCTGATCTGGGCGAGCCGGTCGTGGACGTCCGGGAGGAGGTGACGCGGTGCCAGGAAGTGAGGGAGGGCGTGCAGCAGCTCACGCGCTCCCACGACCGTGGTGTACGCGGCGGTCGGGGAGAACTGGCGTTCCAGGGCCATCAGCTCCTGGTCGATCGGACCCAGCAGTGCTGCTCCTTCCTCCTCGAGGTACACCCTGAGCTGCTGCCGGACGCGCTCGTACCGCAGGAAGCTCTCCGGATGACTCCCGGAGGGGTTCGCGGCGAAGAAGCGCCGGAGGACGGTGTCTGCGTTCGCGGGATCCATGCGCACATCCTGCCGCCGGGCACCGACCATTTGCACCAACCATTTGCGGTGTCCGGGGGCCAGGGAACACTCCGGGACACACGTGCTGCTGCGGTGTCGGTGGTACTGCTTACAATCGGACTTTCGTGTACTTCTCCCCGGGCCCGTGCCCGGTGCAGGAGTGTCCCTGTGGATCAGGAGGAATCTTCGTGACAGAGCATCGAGCCGCACAGCCATCAGGTCCGGCAGCCGGTCTCCTCCGTGCAGTGTTCGATGCCACGGACACGCCCCTCGTCCTCATGGACCCCGAGCTCATGATCCTCGCCGTGAATGCCGGCTTCGTGCGCAGCACGGGCGTCCCGGCAGCGCGGCTGGTGGGCCGGCATGCCTTCGAGGCGTTCCCCGAGAACCCCGAGCAGTTGCCGGAGCGGCCGGCCGACACCGTGCGGCAGTCGCTCGAGCGTGTACTGCGGACGGGGCAGCGGGACACCATGTTCATCCAGCGCTACGACATCCCGGACCCGGAGCGGCCCGGGAAGTACTCCGTCCGGTACTGGAGTCCGGTGAACAGCCCGGTGTTCGACGACGACGGTGAGCTCGTGGGCGTGCTGCACGAGGTGATGGACGTGACCGAGCAGCGCGAGGACCTCATGAGCCTCTTCGCCGTCATCGACGCCGACGCCGTGGAGGGTGGCCCCGAGCGCGCCCGGCGGTTCACCGAGTACGCCGCCACGGCCATGGCGCACTCGAACCTCTACCATTCGGCGCAGAAGGAAGTGAAGCAGCTGCAGGAGGCGCTGGGCTCCCGTGCGGTGATCGACCAGGCCAAGGGGATCATCATGGCCCAGCAGCGCTGCAGCAGCGACGAGGCGTTCGCACGGCTCACGCGGCTCTCGAACGACACCAACGTGCGGATCCGCGACGTCGCCTCGGCGCTGATCTACCAGGCCGGGGCTCCCGCCGGCCGGGCTGCGGACCCGCTACCGGACGTGGTGTCGGAGAATACCCCGTCCTAGAGGTTCCCGGTGGCGATCATCAGTGCCCGGCGGAGCGGTTCGGCCGCACCCCACAGCAACTGGTCGCCCACGGTGAAGGCGCTGATGTACTCGGGGCCCGGCTCCAGCTTCCGGATCCGGCCCACGGGTACCTCCAGCGAACCGGTTGCAGCCACGGGGGTGAGACCGGCCAGGGTGTCCTCCTTGGTGTTCGGGATCACCCGCACCCAGTCGTTGTCCGCCGCGATGATCGACTCGATCTCGGGGACCGGCAGATCCTCGGTCAGCTTCAGGGTCAGCGCCTGGGAGTGCGAGCGCATGGCACCCACCCGGACGCACAGGCCGTCGAACGGGATGCGGGTGCCTGAGTTCGAGTCCGTGCCGAGGATCTTGTTGGTCTCGGCCCCGGCCTTCCACTCCTCCCGGGACTGCCCGTTGCCGAGGTCGCCGTCGATCCACGGGATCACGGAACCCGCGAGGGGTACACCGAACTGCGAGGCGTCGAGGCTGGGGTGGCGCTGCTGGGCGAGGATCGCGCGGTCGATGTCCAGGATGGCGGAGGCGGGATCGTCGAGGTTCCTGGCAACGCTGCCGTGCAGCGCACCGAACTGGGTGAGGAGTTCGCGCATGTGCCGTGCGCCTCCCCCCGAGGCCGCCTGGTAGGTCATGGAGGTGCCCCACTCCACGAGGCCGTTGCGGAACAGGCCCCCGAGCCCCATGAGCATGCAGGAGACGGTGCAGTTGCCGCCCACGAGGTCACGCACCCCGCCGGCCAGTCCGGCGTCAATGGCGTCCCGGTTCACGGGGTCCAGCACGATGATGCTGCTGTCCTCCATGCGCAGCGTGGAGGCGGCGTCCAGCCACAGACCGTCCCAGCCCGCCGCGCGGAGCTTCGGGTAGACCTCCCCGGTGTAGTCGCCGCCCTGTGCGGTGACGATGATCGGGAGCTTCGCGAGCGTGTCGACGTCGTAGGCGTCCTGCAGCGTGCCTGCACCGTCCGCGAACTGCGGCGCCTCGCCGCCGGCGGCCGATGTCGAGAAGAACACGGGGTCCACCCGCGCGAAGTCGCCCTCCTCCTGGAGACGCTGCATGAGGACCGAGCCCACCATGCCGCGCCAGCCCACGAAACCGACGGAGGGGATGCTCGAGTTCTCGGAGATGGGAGTCATGCGCTCCAGTCTAGGCAGGAGGCACCTGCAGACACCGATTCGTGACGGCGGGGCGCCCTTCCGCCGAGGTGATCAGGTGTCCGCCGACGCGCCGTCCTGCTTCACCCAGAGGCTGATGCGGTAGCGGGTCCCCTCGGTGGACTCCAGCCACCCCGTCTCCGGGGTCAGGGCGGCCAGCGCCCACTCGGTGCCGAGGGTGGGGGCGAGGGTGTCGCCTCCTTCCGCGGACTCCACCACGGTGACCAGGGCCGCGTTGGCGTGGGGCATGGCGTCCGCGTACACACGTCCGCCGCCGATCACCCAGATCTCCTCCGCACCCGGTGCGGAGCGTGCGGTCTCCAGCGCGGCCTCCAGCGAGCGGACGACGACGGCGCCCGGCAGATCCGTGACGGAACCCGAGATGACGATGTTGGTGCGCTCCGGCAGGGGCCTGAACCTGTCCGGGAACGATTCCCAGGTGCGGCGGCCCATGATCACGGGGTGGCCGGCGGTGGTGGCCTTGAAGTGGGCCAGGTCCTCCGGGACGTACCAGGGGATGCTGCCGTCGCGGCCGATCACGCCGTCCTCCGTCTGCGCCCAGATCAGGCCGACGACGGGCCGGGGGCCGACGGCGCCGGGGCCGCTCCGCGGGTCCCTATACACCTCTGGCGCTGCCGCCGGACGCTCGGGGTGAGGTCCGCGCGG
>NZ_LGIU01000083.1 GCF_001187915.1 Arthrobacter sp. RIT-PI-e
CCCGCCGGGGCGATCCACAGGGGCATCATCGATCGACGTCATGGCCATAGCCTAGACCCGCGCCGGAGCGGATCCGGTCCGGGCGCCGCCCCGCGCACCGGTACCGCTCCGGGCGTGCGGAGGGTGGTGAAGGATGAGCGGCGGGCCCCCCCGGTCACCCCGGCCGCCGCGCGGAGGGGCGCGGGCGCGGCGGGGCGGGGGCTGCGCGCGCGTCGGCCCGCCGGGCCCCCTCCCCGGGGGTCTCCAGCTTGGGGGCCGGGCCGAGGCCCCACGGCTCCCGTGAGCCGTCGTCCCGTTCCCCGAGCTCGGGGACGGGATTGCCGAGCGTCACCGTGGTGCGGTGCCGCCCGTCCTGGTTCGCCACCCCGTCCAGGGCGGGGACGACGTCCAGGCGGTGCTCGAGGTGCAGGTACTCGGTGGCCCCCGCGCCGTGCCATCCCGTGGGGGACCCCGCGGTGAGGACCAGCCGGACGTTGTAGCTCCCCCCGAGTGCCTCCGGCCCCGCCAGGTTCACGGCGTGGAGCCCTCCCTGGCTGTACCCCACGAGGATCAGCGGATCACCGGGGGCGGCTCCCGATCGCTCGACGGCCTCCCCCACCGCGGCCGCCACGTACCGGCTGTCCTCGGAGACCGCCTCGGCGATCCCCCCGACGTCGAAGGGATTGCTGCCGCGGACGCCGTCCGCGGTGGCGGACTGGGTCCCGGGGATCACCACGATGTGCACCGGCGCCTCCTCCGTCCCCGCCCGCAGCACCTCGATGGTGCCCGGAGGGTCCGACCCCAGGGCGATCACCCGGTCGATCATCCCCTCCACCGTGCCGTCGAAGGTGACCTCGTTCCCCTCCTCCCGGCTCGTCACGGCGATGGGACCCGCGACCAGGGCGCCCTGGCCCACCGCGGCGCGGGCCACGAAGGCGGCCAGCAGGGCATTCCGGCCCCGGGCGCCGTCCCCGGCGAGCCCGGCCGCGGCCCCCGCCATCCGGTAGACGCGCAGGCCTGCCCGCAGGCGGTTCCCGGCGTCGGACAGTGTGCCGGCGTTCCGCAGTGCACCGGCCCGGGCATCGTCGAGGAACGCGAGCGCCCAGGGGTGATGGGGGCCGGCGACCCCGCCGTCCGGGCCGAGCAGGGGACTGTGCAGGGTGAGCCGTCCGACGTCGTCCCGGAGGTGCCCGAGGGCCAGTGCGATCTCGTCCGCATCGACGGCGAGCATCGCGAGCACCCCTGCCGCCTCCTCGAGCTCCTCCCACTGGAACCTGATCCCGCCCACACCACCGCGGACGGACAGCGGTCCGTCGTCGCCCCGTACGGGGCCGAGGCCGTCGGTCATCCCCCGGCCTGCCGCTGCAGTGCCTCCGCGTCCCGGACCAGCCGTCCGCATTCGCGCAGCTGGTCCGCCGACGACTCCAGCAGATCCACCGTGCCGGCCAGCTCCCGGCAGCGTTCCTCGAGGTAGGACGTGAAGTTCTCGCCCGCCGGCGATTCCCAGGACCGCAGGACCACCGTGAGCGCGTGGCGGCGGAGCTCCGCCAGGCGGGCGGCGTTGAAGCGCACGGCCGCCTCTTTCGCCGCGACCGCGCCGCTCACCGCCGCCCACGGTTCACAGCCGACGTCGGAGTATCCCCAGCCATCCATGCCCTGCTCCCTCTCCCGGATCGTGCCTCATACGCTAGGAGCCGGGTGTCGGGGCCCGGAACCGGTGCCCGGCTATGTGGACAGCGGTAGTGGGAGCAGGTGTCCGCTCGTGGAAGGATGGGGTCATGGTTGACTCCGCACTCCCCCGGGTTGAATTCGCCGCACTGCCGCAGGGGGAGGGCTCGCTCACGCTCGGCCCCCTCGACGGCCGCTACCGGGAGGCGGTGGCCCCCCTCGTCGACTTCCTGTCCGAGGCGGCCCTGAACCGGGACCGGGTCCACGTGGAGGTCGAGTGGCTGATCCACCTGACCCGCTCCGGCGTCCTCCCGGGCACCGCACCACTCGACGAGGACCAGGAGGCGCAGCTGCGTGCCGTGGTCACCGGGTTCGACGCCGCAGCGATCGCCGAACTGGGTGAGATCGAGAAGCAGACGGTGCACGACGTCAAGGCCGTGGAGTACTTCATCGGCCGGCGCCTGGAGGGCATCGGGATCGGGCGGCTGAAGCCCCTCGTCCACTTCGGGTGCACGTCCGAGGACATCAACAACCTCTCCTACGCGCTCGGGATCAAGGACGCCGTGCTGCGGACCTGGTTGCCCGCCGCCCGCGGACTCGTGGCCTCCATCGAGGACCTCGCCCGGTCGGCGCGGGAGACCCCGATGCTCTCACGCACGCACGGGCAGCCCGCCACGCCCACCACGCTGGGCAAGGAGATGGCCGTCGTCGCCCACCGGTTGCGGCGCCAGCTCACCCGGATCGCCGCCACCGAGTTCCTCGGCAAGATCAACGGGGCCACCGGCACCTACGCCGCGCACTACGCCTCCGTCCCGGGCGCGGACTGGCAGCAGGTCTCGCGCTCCTTCGTGGAGGGCCTCGGCCTGACCTGGAACCCGCTGACCACGCAGATCGAGTCGCACGACTGGCAGGCGGAGCTGTACGCGGACGTGGCCCGGTTCAACCGGATCCTGCACAACTTCTGCACCGACGTGTGGAGCTACATCTCCATCGGGTACTTCGCGCAGATCCCGGTGGCCGGCGCCACCGGGTCCTCGACCATGCCGCACAAGGTCAATCCCATCCGCTTCGAGAATGCCGAGGCCAACCTGGAGATCTCCTCCGGGCTCCTGGACGTCCTGGCCTCCACCCTCGTCACCTCCCGCTGGCAGCGCGACCTCACCGATTCGTCCAGTCAGCGCAACATCGGCGTGGCCCTCGGCCACTCGCTGCTCGCGATCTCGAACGTGGCGAAGGGCCTCGCCCGCCTCGACGTGGCCGAGGACGTCCTCGCGGCCGATCTCGACGGCAACTGGGAGGTGCTCGGCGAAGCGGTGCAGATGGTCATGCGGGCCGAGGCGATCGCCGGCGTGCCGGGCCTGGACGACCCGTACGAGCGGCTGAAGGACCTGACCCGTGGACGGCGGGTGGACGGCGAGCGGATGCGCGAGTTCGTCCGCGGCCTCGGGCTCAGCGGGGAGGCGGAGCAGCGCCTCCTGGATCTCACCCCCGCGCGGTACACGGGCATCGCCGCCCAGCTCGTGGACCACCTGGACTGACCGGCCCCGAGCCGGGCAGAGAGAACGATCCGCGGGCCGCACCCGGAAGGCGTCATGCCAGCACCAGCAGCACCCCTGATCCCACCCAGCCGCATGCTCCTGCACGTCATGAGCTTCAACATCCGGTACGACCGCGGAGCGTCCCAGCCGGGCGAGCAGGACTACTGGCCCGACAGGATCGCGCCCCTGCAGGATCTGCTCAGGCGCGAGGAACCCGCCGTCCTCGGCGTGCAGGAGGCACTCCACCACCAGCTGACGGCGGTCGAGGCGGCACTGCCCCCGCGCTTCCGGATGATCGGCACCGGCAGGGACGGCGGGAGCCGCGGCGAGTACTCGGCGGTCTTCTACGACGCGGCACGCCTGCAGCTGATCGAGTGGGACCAGTTCTGGCTCTCGGACACCCCTCGGACGATCGGGTCGGCCACCTGGGGCAACGGGGTACCCCGGATCGTCACCTGGGGTCGCTTCCACGATGCGGTGTCGGGGCGGGAGGTGCTGGTGCTGAACACGCACTTCGACCACGAGTCGAGCTCCGCGCGGCTGCGCAGTGCCGCGGCGGTGCTCGACCTGGTCCGGGTCTTCCACCCGCGCCTGCCCACCGTGGTGCTGGGTGACTTCAACGCCGACGCCGCCACCTGCCCCGCCCACGCGAGCCTCGTCGGGTCCGGCGCGCTGCAGGACGCCTGGACGACGGCGGCGGAGCACCTGACGCCGGACTTCGGGACCTTCCCGCGCTACGGGACACCGGTGGAGGGCGGACGCCGGATCGACTGGATCCTGACCTCCCCGGACGTCGCCGTGCGGAAGGTCGCGGTGAACACTGCCACGCTGCACAGCAGGTGGGCGAGCGACCATGCGCCGGTGCAGGCCCTCGTGGAGATCCCACCCGCCCACTGACATGGGGCTCAGTCGGCTCCGGGCCGGTCGATCCCGCCGCCTCCGAGCAGCACCAGGCGTTTCTCCCGGGCGTCCCAGCGCCGCGTGACACCTGCGGTCAGCCCCTCCGCGGGGCGGCCCCGCAGCACCCCGAGGGCTGCGGCGAGCTGCTCCGCCGTGAGCCCGTGGGAGAGGGTGATGTGCGGTGTCCACGCACCGGGCACGGTGGTGGGGACGGGATCGGCGATCCCCTCGAGGGCGCGCCAGATGCTCCGGTGCGCCTCGATCAGCGGGTCGTCCGCCACCACCTGACGCGCCAGGACGAACTTGCGGCGGGTCGGGAAGACGAGGAACCCCGCCGTCGTCAGCGTGAGCTCCGCAGCTCCCGTGGCGGCCGCGAGGGCGTCGTCGTACGTGTCGTCGATGCGCGTGGCAGCGGCGAGCGTGATGTGCGGGGCGTTGCTGAAGGACTGGTGCTGCGACTGGTTGGGCAGCCCCTCGGCCTCCAGCGCCGCCCAGTCCTCGAGCAGGAACCCGTGCGACGCCGGGCCCAGCAGCAGTTCGATGCTATCGGCCATCAGGGACCCCCCGGGGTCGGCGTACCACCGGGATGTGGTCCCCGGAAGGTGTCAGCGCGGCGGACGACGGAAGTCACCCAGCCCGTCCGAGCCGTCCACCTCGGTGTCCCCGGTGTGCGGGTTGCGCTGTGGTCGCTGGTGGGAGAACTCCCCGCCGTTGCGCCCGCCGAAGGGCCTGCCGTGATCGGCGTACTCCTCACGGAAGAAGGCCAGCGCCCACTGCCCGAACTGGATCCGCGCGCCGGTGCGCAGCACGCTCTCACCGGAGCTGTTGACGCTCCCCGTGACGGGTCCGTGCGGTACCAGCACGTACTCGTCGTCCTCGGTGTGGAGCACCTCGGCGTGGAGCGCCAGGAGACCCGGAAGCCGGAGCATCGAGTCCTCTCCGCTGCCGATCGTGGTGCGTTCGCCCGCGAGTTGGAACTCCTGCGGCACCTGCCCGTCCCACTGCCGGGAGTTCTGCACGAAGATCAGGCGCGGCCGACCACTTCCGCGCGTGTAGTGCGTGGTGGTGATGGTGCGCCGGATACGGCGGTTGACCGTCGGCACGAGCGGGAACGGGGTGGACGGCGGGAGGAGCGAGGGCGAGTCGCTCCTCTCGAGCACCCGCCGGCCCAGCCCGAGCAGCGGGGCGAGGGTCGCGGGGGAACCGAGCCGGATGTGCGGTGAGCGGGTGACCAGGCGCTGCACCAGGGAGGTTTCCACCCTGCCGACACTGATCAGCAATCCCTTGGGGCTGGAGACCGACACGGTCAAGCCGCGGTCCGCCAGCGCCTCTGCGACGGCGCGCACCGTCGCGAGACCGGGCAGGGCATCCCCCCGGAAGGACGCGGGATCGTCCACGAAGACGTCCACGGTGGTCCCGGCGGCCTTCACGGTCCCGGACAGGCGTGCTTCCGACGCCCCGTCCACGGCCGGTTCACCGAGTGAGAACTCGACGTCGATGTCGAGGTGGAGGGTGGGTACCATGTCGCCCGGACGATCAGCCGGCGTGGGGATCGGAACCACTGGCCGCGTTGTCACTCGTGGTGATGCGCAGCGTGCCGTCGAACTTCCAGACGGCGCGGGGGGCGTCCGGGCCGATGTCGCGGGGGACCTCGATGGTCATGTCCTGGAGCGTGTAGTTGATGGCCGCACCGCGTCCGGTGAGATAGGACCACATCTCCTCGGCGAGATCGGTCCAGTCGCGGATGGTGTGGGTCTCTGCGGCGCCTGCGGTGTTCTCGGTCATGTCGACTCCTTCATCGATGATCCGGTGTCGATCCGGACCCTCTGAGTCCGTCCTCTCCGGATGGATCACACACTAACGGAGGGGGCTGCTGCGCGGTACCCGTGCACGGGTACCACGCAACGCCTCACCACTTCGGGTGGACGGTGGCCCTGAAGCGGCGGTCGTAGATCCCGGTGACCGCGGCACTGATCCCGGCACCGACGGCGGTGGACCCGGCGGCTGCGGCGTTGGCCCGCGCCTGCTCGGGATTCCGGGCGCCGGGGATCACGGTGCTGACGCCGTCCTGCGCGATGATCCAGGCGAGGGCCGCCTGCGCGGTGGTGACACCCTCTGGGACCAGTTCGGCGAACTCGAGGGCGGCCTGGACCCCGGTCTCGTAGTCGACGCCGGAGAAGGTCTCGCCGACGTCGAACGCCTCACCGTTCCGGTTGAAGTTCCGGTGGTCGTTCTCGGCGAACGCGGTGTCCTTCGTGTACTTGCCGGAGAGCAGCCCCGAGGCCAGCGGGACGCGGGCGATGATGCCCACCCCGGCGGCCTTCGCGGCCGGGAGGACCTCGTCGAGGGGCTTGAGGCGGAAGGCGTTCAGGATGATCTGCACGGTGGCGGTGGTGCCGCGGGCGATCGCGGCGAGCGCCTCGTCGGTGCGCTCCACGCTGACGCCGTAGTTCTTGATCACGCCCTCGGCCACCAGGGTGTCGAGGGCGTCGTAGACCTCCTCCGAGCTGTAGACGGGGGTGGGCGGGCAGTGCAGCTGCACCAGGTCCAGAGCGTCGACGCCGAGGTTGGTGCGTGAGCGGTCGGTCCACTGCCGGAAGTTGGCGAGCGTGTAGTTCTCGGGGATCTGGTCCACGCGGCGGCCCATCTTGGTACCCACGAGGACGTCCAGGTTGGGGTTGTCGGCCAGGAAGGAACCGATCGTCCTCTCGCTGCGGCCGTCGCCGTAGACGTCCGCGGTGTCGAAGAAGGTCACGCCGGCCTCCGCTGCGGCGTCGAGCACGGCGACAGCGTCCCCGTCCTCGACCTCGCCCCAGTCCGCACCGAGCTGCCAGGTGCCGAGGCCCACCACGGAGACGGGACGGCCTGTTCTACCAAGGGTTCTCTGTTCCATGGTCGAAGCTTATAGGCCGTGCAGAGTGGTCTGCGTCACTGCGTCCGGGTGCTCCTCCTGCGGCGCCCGCGCCCGCGAGGGGGTACGTGCGTTCCCTGCCGGCACGCCGTCGTCCGCCCCGGCGCCCTTGCCGGGGATCCACCGCGCCGCCTCCCGCCGCAGGTCCGTGCGGCGCTCGGCCTCCATGCGGTCCAGGAGCACCACGCTCATGCGCGATCTCGGGTTGCGGGCGAAGAGGTCGCGGTGGTCCTCGACGAACTCCCAGTAGAGGGCGTCCCAGCTGAAGCGCCAGGGGCCGTCCTTGAAGTCGCTCATCTTCTTGACGTAGTTGCTGCCGCTGACGTACGGCTTGGTGGTGATCAGGTTCCCGGCCGCGTACTGGCTCATCGCGTAGACGTTGGGCACCATCACCCAGTCGTAGGCGTCGATGAACATCTCCATGAACCACGCGTAGACGGCATCCGGGGCGGCCCGCATCAGCAGGGCCGCGTTCCCGCACACCATGAGGCGCTCGATGTGGTGGGCGTACGCGGTGTCGATGATGCGCGTGATCACCGAGTCCACCGGCACGAGCCCGGTGTCACCGGTCCACCACCGCTCGTCCAGCGTGCCGGTGAGACCGAGCGTGTTGCCGGTGCGCATCTCGACCCCGCGCAGCACGTAGGACGCACGCATGTACTCGCGCCACCCGATCACCTGCCGGACGAACCCCTCCACGCTCGCGATCGGCGTGCCGTGACGTCCGGCGAACTCCAGCGCCAGGTCCACCACCTCGGCGGGGCCGAGGAGCCCGGAGTTCATGCTGGAGCTCAGGGCGGAGTGGAACAGGGAGGGCTTCCCCTCGGCGATGGCGTCCTCGTAGGGCCCGAAGAGCTCGAAGCGTTCCGCGAGGAACACCTCGAGGGCGTCCGAGGCCTGCCCGTGCGTGACCGGCCAGTTGAAGGTCTCCGCGGTGCCGGGGTTGTCGGGGAACGCGTCCTGCACCCAGGCGATGGCGTCCTCCACCTCCGGGAGCCGTTCGAACCGCGGCATCTCCGGGAGCTCGATCTTCTTCGGGAGCTTCTTCCGGTTCTCCGTGTCGAAGCTCCACCTCCCGCCCTCGGGGGAACCGTCCGCCTCCACCAGGATGCCCAGACGCTTGCGCTGCCACTCGTAGAAGTTCTGCATGCGCCAGCCGGACGAGGCGAAGTAGGTGGAGAGGACGTCGCGGGAGGTGAGGAACTGCGGGCTCTCGAGGACCCGCGCCTCCACCCCGGCGTCGGCGAGCGTGCGGGTGAGCCTGCGTTCCAGCCAGTCGTCGACGACGTCGTAGTAGGTCACCGAGGTGGCCTCGCACTCACGCAACACCGCACCGAGGCTTTCCTGGCTGGGGGTCTCGGCAGAGGTCTCCACGTAGTCGGTGCCGAACCCCGCCTCGCGCACCCGCTGCGCGAAGAGCGTCATGGACGCACGATGCAGCACGAGCTTCTGCCGGTGGAACCGGAGGCTGCGGAACAGGAGATCGTCCTCGAGGAACACGAAGTGCGTGTCCGGGGAGGCCTCGAGGTGCTCCTCGAACAACTGGTGCGGCAGGACGAGTCGGACGTGCACGGAGGAATCCTTCCCGGCGGGGGCTGTTGACGGTCACGGTAGTGCCCGGCACCGACACCTGGGGAAGGGGTCCGGCACCTGCGACAGCACCTCGGCGGGCACCCGTCACCGACCGGCGGTCGGTGCCCGGGACATCACCGGCAGGCGGCTGCTGAGCACCACGAGGGCGCCGAAGAGCGCGAAGCCCGCTGCGATGCCGAGGACGTGGAGGAGCACGGAACCGTAGCCGGACGCCGGATCGAGGAACGGGTAGGGCACCCACCCGTCCGTGGCACCCCGCACCAGCACCACGAGCAGCCACACGAGCGGGTAGGCGAGGACCAGGCGGAGCACACGGAAGGAGAGGCGTGTGCGCGGGGTGAGGAGGAGCCAGTCGAGCAGCACGTACACGGGGAAACCCACGTGCAGCACCCAGTTGGCCCAGGGCAGTTCCACACCGCCGGCGAGGCCCGCGAGCAGCAGGTTGTAGACCACCCCCACCACCAGCATGAACGTGGTGGTGGCCGCCTGCAGCGGCACCAGCCACCCGGGGGCACCCACACCCCTGGACTGCAGCACTGCGGCGAGGAGCAGCACCGCGGAGGCCATGATGTTGCTCTGCATGGTGAAGTAGCCGAAGAAGTTGAACGGGTTGACCGTGGCGCGGGACGCGGTGTCGAAGAACGTCGAGATCACCGCCGTCGCCACCACGACGACGACGACGAGGCGGACGACGGCCACCGCAGAGGTCCTGCCGAGGACACCGGCGGCAACCCCACCGGGACGCCCGCTCACCGCGAGGCGTCCCTCGCCGCCAGCTCCCGCAGCAGGTCGCGCATCTCCGTGAGCAGCGCGGTATCCACCGGGATCGGCTCCTCCTCGGGTTCCTTCGAGCCCGCGAGGGCCCGGAGTCGCGCACTGGCCCGGTTCATGGGAAGCACGAAGACGAAGTACACCACGGCCGCCGTGATGAGGAAGGTCACAGCCGCCGTGATGACCGCCCCGAAGTCCACGAAGGTGGAGTCATCACCCGCACGGATGGGGAATCCCCATCCCGGCGCGTCGACGGAACCGGCCGATGCGATCACGGGCTGGACGATGTTGGAGGTGATGGCGGTCACGAGGGCGGTGAAGGCGCTCCCGATCACCACGGCGATGGCGAGCTCGATCACGTTGCCCCGCAGGATGAAGTCCTTGAAACCACTGATCATCGCTGATCCTTCTGCTCGGCGGTGCCGCTCGGTGGCACCGGTCAGGGACACTCTAGTGACCCGCGGGGCCCGCGGGCGCGTCCCCCGCGGGAGCGGGGTCAGGAACCGGCGACGATCAGGTCGACGACGTCGAGCAACTCCTCGATCTCGCGGCTGCTGGTACGCCCGGTGCCCGCGGAGGCGAAGAACGCGGCGTCGTAGTAGAGGCCGTCACCGAGGAGCTTCACCGCTCGCGCGATGGTCCGGTCCCCGAGCTGGGCCTCGAGGACGTCGAGCCAGCGCTCCTGGATGTCGGCGAGGGACGCCTTCGCGGTCGGGTGCCCCTGCTGCGCCAGCCGCGCCATGGACACCAGGGCTCGGTCCAGCGCGCTGTCCTCGAACACGGAGGTGCGGACGTAGTACCGGGCTGCGCCGTCGGGGGCCGCCGTCATGATGCCGCGATCCCGCTCGGCGAGGCTGCGGAGCCGCTCGGACAGGCCCTCCACGAGGGCCTCCTTCGACGGGAAGTGGTACAGCAGACCGCCCTTGGACACCTCCGCGGAGGCAGCCACGGCCTCCATGGTGGCCGCGCGTTCGCCGTCACGGATCAGGGCGTCCTCGAAGCTGTCGAGGATGCGCTCGCGGGAACTGGACACCCCACCATGGTACGCGTCACGTTTGTTGTACTGTACCGGCTGGACGGTATAGCCTAAGCGCATGTCCACCACATCGTCGCCCTCTGTCAGCATGTCCGAGGTGAGCCGCCGCGCCACCCGCCTCTCCCCCGAGACCCCCGAGACCCCCGGGGCCTCCGCAGGACACCGCGAATGGCTCGCCCTCGCCGTGCTGATGCTGCCGGTGCTGCTGGTCTCGGTGGACAACACGGTGCTGAGCTTCGCGCTCCCCGAGATCTCCCGCCACTTCGCCACGAGCGGCACCATGCTGCTGTGGATCGTGGACAGCTACCCGCTGGTGCTCGCGGGGCTCCTCGTTGCCATGGGGAGCTTCGGTGACCGCTTCGGCCGTCGCCGGCTGCTCATGGTCGGCGCCGCAGGATTCGCCGTCTTCTCCGTGGCGGCCGCCTTCGCACCCACCGCGGGATTCCTCCTGGCCTCCCGCGTGGGCCTCGGTGTCTTCGGCGCCATGCTCATGCCGTCCACCCTCTCGCTGATCCGCAACATCTTCACGGACCGCAACCAGCGGCGCATCGCGATCGCCGTCTGGGCAGCGGGGTTCTCCGCGGGCGCGGCCATGGGTCCGCTGCTCGGCGGACTGCTGCTCGAGCACTTCTGGTGGGGTTCGGTGTTCCTCCTGGCCGTGCCCGTCCTCGTGCTGATGCTGGCCCTGACACCGATCGTGGTGCCGGAGTCCCGCGACCCGCACCCCGGCCGGGTGGACTACCTGGGGATCGTCCTGTCCATCGGGACCATGCTGCCGGTGGTCTACGCGATCAAGAACCTCGCCAAGGGCGGACCGCTGCTGGTCTCCGCGACCGCACTGCTGATCGGGCTGGCCGCAGGTGCGGCCTTCGTGCTGCGCCAGCTGCGGCGCCCGGATCCCATGCTCGACGTCCGGCTCTTCACCATCCGGCCCTTCACCGGTGCGGTCCTGGTCAACCTGCTGGCGATCTTCTCGCTCGTCGGCTTCCTCTTCTTCGTCTCGCAGCACCTCCAGCTGGTCCTCGGGTACAGCCCGCTCGACGCCGGACTCGTCCTGCTCCCGGGCCTCGCCGTGACCATCGCTGCCGGGCTCGGCGTGGTGCCGCTCGCGCGCCGCCTGCCGGCCCACGCCGTCGTGTCCGTCTCCCTGCTGTTCTCGGCCGCGGCCTACGTCATGATCGCCCTGCTGGGCGAGGGCGGTTCCGCGGACTTCCTCATGATCGCCTTCGTGGTCCTGGGTATCGGGGTGGGCGCCTCGGAGACCGTGTCCAACGACCTCATCCTGTCCACCGTGCCCGCCGCGAAGGCCGGGGCCGCGTCCGCCGTGTCGGAGACGGCGTACGAGGTGGGTTCCGTCCTCGGGACGGCCGTGCTCGGGAGCATCCTGCTGGCCTCCTACCAGCGCAACCTGGTCCTCCCCGGGGGGCTCACCGGTGCGCAGGTCGGCGCCTCCACGGAGACGCTCGGCGGCGCCGTGGAGGTGGCCACCGGCCTGGCACCCGAGAGCGCCGCCCTGCTCCGGGACTCGGCGTTCCACGCCTTCGACAGCGGTGTCACCGTCACCTCGGGCATCGCCGCGCTGCTCATGATCGGCGCGTCGGTCCTCGCGGCGTGGTCACTGCGCGGCAAGGTGACGACGACGGCGCGTGCCTCCACCCACGACTGAGCGGGGACCCCGGCCCTCCGGGGCGCCGCGCGGCCGCCCATCGTAGCCGGTGGCCGCCGGATGTGAAGGAAGCTGCCGAGTGTCGGCGGTGGGCCCTACACTGAGGGCCTAGCGGTGGCCGGCCTTACCGAACAGCTCATGCAGCAGCATGGAGTACGGAAGCTACACCCGCTCAGGCTGTACCTGTCGCTGACCATCCGAGCTCGAAGGAAGAAACGCCATCGCACCAGCGCATGGCTGATGACCCCTGCGAGCGTTCCCGTATGGACTCTGACCGTAACCAGCAGTTTGCACGTATACGTCTCGGAGCAGGTGGTCCATCCCCGGCCTGTTCCGCTGATTCGGAAGAGGAAACATCATGCGCATCCATACACATGTCCGGAACGGCGTGGCCGCGATGGCCATCACGGCCACACTCGTGGGGCTCACCGCCTGCGGAGCGGGTTCACGCACCAACGAGGGCGCCACCGAGGTCGAGTGCGACTACACCATGCCCGAGGCGGACACCACGGTGAACGTCCTCGCCTACAACTCGTCGGCGATCGACCCGTTCACCGACACCATGGTGGCCAGCTGCACCCGTGACAACGTCACGCTGCTGCACGACCCCATCGACTTCAGCGGTCAGGTCACCAAGACCACCGCCACCCTGGCCGGGGACACCGGCACCTACGACATCATCGAGACCTACGGTTTCGCCGTTCCCGAGATCGCCTCCGCCGGCAGCATCGAACCGCTCGACGACTTCGTGACCGAGTACAGCGAGAAGTACGACCTCGACGCACTGGACGAGGGCATGCGCTCCGCGCTGTCCTACGACGGCCAGCTCTACGCCCTGCCGATGCAGGCGCAGATGTACATCATGGCCTACCGCGAGGACGTCTTCGAGGACCTGGGCCTCGAGGCCCCCACCTCCTTCGAGGACATGATCGACGCCGCCGAGGTCATCCGCGAGCAGGGCGACATCGAGTACCCGATCGCCATGCCCTGGAGCGCCACCGCCGACATCTCCACCAACTACCAGGCGGCGATGAACTCGGAGGGTGCCGACTTCATCAGCGAGGACGGCGAGGCCCAGTTCACCACGGAGGAGTCACGGACCGCCCTCGAGGGCATGAAGTCGCTCCTGCCGTACATGGATCCCCAGGTGACCACGTTCGACCAGCCGAGCGTGCAGCAGCAGATGTTCAACGGGTCCGCGGCGATGGCCGTCATGTTCTCCGGACGCATGAACGACCTCACGCTGGAGACCAACTCGGCGCTCTTCGAGGACTTCGCCTTCGCCGCCCCGCCCAAGGTCGGCGCGGAGTCCCCCTACCTGTTCAGCCGCCTCTCCGTGGACGGCTGGGCGATCCCCGCGAACACGCAGCTCGACAAGGACATGCTCTTCCAGATGATGGCCTCGGCCGTCGGCGAGGACGCCTCCACGGCGGCGGTCCCCGCGGCGTACCCCGCACGTGAGGGCATCGTCACCGATGACAGCTCGCGGTACGCGGTCGCCGCGAACAACACCATCGCCGAGACCATGCCCGCGCCGAACCACCCGGCCAGCGCAGCGGTGACCAACGCCATCCGCCCCGTCCTGGTGCAGGTCCTCCTGGGCCAGACCGACGTCGATGCCGGTATGCAGCAGATGCAGGACCTGGCCGACGCGGCCATCGACGGTCTCTGACCCCACGCGAACGACCGCCGGACCGGTACGTGCGGTCCGGCGGTCGTTCCCGCGCACCTGAATCCTTCGTGAGGAGAGAACGATGAGAAGACGCGAATTCTGGATGCTGATCGGCCCCAGCGTGCTCGTGATGTTCGGCCTGCTCGTCGTGCCGCTCATCCGCACCGTCCAATGGAGTTTCCAGCAGGTCAGCTACGGCACCCCGGGCACCTTCGTGGGGCTCTCCAACTACACCCAGGCGCTGACCGACCCGCGATTCGGCCGCGCCGTGTTCTTCACCGTGTTCCTCACGCTCGTGGTCACGGCCATCATGCTGGTGGTCGGCTACCTCGTGGCCATCGGCGTCAACAACCTCACCAGGCTGCGCCCGTACATCCTCGGGGCGATGCTCGTCGCCTACGTGCTCCCCGGTGTGGTGGGCGCCGTCTCCTTCTCCTGGCTCTTCGACCAGAACTTCGGCGGGGTGCTGAACCTGCTCATCGAGAGGCTGACGGGGCAGAGCTTCCTGTGGTTCACGGACACCTGGCCCAACCGGGTCATGGTGGTGGCCCACACGGTGTGGCACCTGCTGCCCTTCGCGGTGCTCATGATCCTCGCGGGCGTGCAGGGCGTGCCCAACGAGTTGCGGGAGGCCGCCAGGATCGACGGCGCCAACTCCTGGAAGATGCACGTGTACGTCATCATCCCCACCATGCGCGGCATCATCGGGTTCGTCTGCCTGATCACCATCATGGACGTGCTGCGGACCTTCGACAGCCTGATCCCGCTCTCGCCCCAGGCGGACGCGATCGGCAACGAGTCCATCATGTTCTACGTCTTCGACACGGCGTTCCGTGACGGGTCGCAGCAGCTCGGTCTCGGCAGTGCCGTGAACGTCCTCTCGATCATCCTCATCCTGATCTGCCTGTTCCCCTTCATCCGGGACCTCCTGAAGGAAGCGAAGGCCAAAGCATGATCCCCAACACCGCGACCGCACCCACCGCGAAGGCCTCGTCCGTCGTCTCGCCCCCGCGCAAGCGCCGTCGGCCCACGGGGAAGCGGACCTCCGCCGTCCTTCTGATCCTCCTGGCCCTCGTCATGCTGGCCCCCTTCGTGTGGACGGGGCTCTCGGTCACCAAACCCACCAACGTCGCCTTCGCCAACCCCCCGGTGGTCAGCGGCTACACGCCCACCCTGGAGGCGTTCAGGAACCTGTGGGAGACCACGTACTTCGCCCGGTACCTCGGCAACACGGCGATCGTCGCCCTCATCTCCACGGTGGTGGCGCTGCTCATCGGTATCCCGGCCGCCTACGCGCTGTCCCGTTTCCCCGGCTGGGTCTCGGCGGTGCTGCTGCTGCTGGCTCTGATCTTCCGCTCGCTCCCGCGGTTCTCCGTGGTGCTGCCCATGTACGAGATCAGCCGCTCGCTGGGGATCTACGACACGAACTTCGCCCTCGCGGCGGCGCTCGTGGCCATCAACCAGCCGTTCACCATCTGGCTGCTGCGCAACTTCTTCGCGGACATCCCCAAGGAGCTCGACGAGGCGGCCATGATCGACGGGTGCACGAGGGTGAGCCTGCTCTGGCGGATCATGATCCCGCTGATGCGCCCGGGGATCCTCACGGCCGGGGTGTTCGTGTTCCTGTTCGCCTTCCAGGAGTACCTGACCGCCCTGGTGCTGACGGACACCACGTCCAAGACCGTGCCGGTGTTCATCACCACGCAGCTCGGACAGACGCTGCCCATGCTGCAGCAGGCCGGTGCCGCGGCCATGCTCCTGACGCTGCCGGTGATCGGCATCGCCTTCGTGGCGCAGAAGTACCTGGTGGCCGGTCTGAGCGACGGCTCGGTCAAGGGATGACCGGGGCCGTGGTCCTGGTGGCCGGCTCGGGAGGGGTGATCGGCAGCAGTGCCGTCCGCCACTTCAGCAGCCGCGGGTTCCTCACCCGCGGGGTCAGCCGCCGGACGCCGGCCTCCTCCGAGGGGTGGGAGCACCTGGCCGCCGACCTCCTGGACGCCGAGGAGGCCCGGGAATCCCTCGCACGTGCGGCCGACACCACCCGCCTGGTGTTCGCGGCGTACATCGAGGAGGCCGACCCGGTGCGGCAGATCGAGGTGAACATGGCACTGCTGCGCAACACCCTCGATGCGCTGCAGTCCTCCGGCGCGCCGCTGGAGCACGTGACCCTGTACCAGGGCATGAAGTTCTACGGGGCGCACCTCGGTGACTTCAGGACCCCCGCGAAGGAGGACGATCCGCGGCTCGTCGCCCCGAACTTCTACTACGAGCAGGAAGCACTGCTCCGCGAGCGCGCCGACCGGGACGGCTTCGCGCTGACGATCTTCCGCCCCGAGGGCGTGATGGGGCACGCCCAGGGCACCCCGATGAACCTGCTCATGGTGATCGCCGCCTACGTGGCGATCACCCGGAAGCTCGGCGTTCCCCTGCGCTTCCCCGGACCACGCCATGTCTACGACCACATCCTCTACCAGATGTCGGACGCGGACCTGCTCGCGCGCGCCACGGAGTGGGCCGCGTCCGAGCCCGCCGCGCACGGCGAGGCCTTCAACCTCACCAACGGGGACGTGATCCGCTGGCGTCATCTGTTCCAGGCCGTCGCGGAGCACTACGGCCTCGCACTCGAAGAACCCCAGCAGATGGTGCTCGACGAGCAGATGCCCTTCTACTCGTCGCTGTGGGACGAGATCGTGGCCGAGCACGGACTCGTCGCCACGTCGTGGTCCGATCTGGTGGACTGGCGGTTCGGCGACGCCATCTTCGGGTCGGACTTCGACAACGTGTCCTCGACGATCAAGGTACGGCGGGCCGGTTTCGCCGAGTGCCATGACACCATCGAGCGGACCCTGGAGCTGCTCGACGACCTCGGTCACCGCAGGATCGTCCCGCCCGCCTAGAAGGGCGGGCGAACGCGCGGCCCCCTTCCTGCGTGACGGGGTGGGCCTCAGGCTCGGCGCAGGAGCCAGGACCCCCCGCGCCGGAGGACCTCCCGGTGCACCTGCTCCGTGTACGAGGCGGCGTCATGGCCGAGCGCGTCGTAGAACGTGCGCGCACTTCCGCCCGGCATGCGTCGCTCGCGGGACCATACGAGCGGATGCAGGACGCCGTCGTGGACATGGCGCGCATGCACCAGCACGTCCTCCGCCGTGCGGAGCCGGGTGTACCGCTCGTCGTCGACCGTGAAGTCGGGGAGGCCCGCGAGCAGGGGTGCTTCGAGCAGGATCCGTGCGGGCCCGTACTCGGGGTGCATCGTGGTGCCGCGTACCCAGCGTCCGCCGAGCGCCGTCTCCCAGTCCGGGGAATCGGTGAAGCTCGTGGAACTCGAGTGCAGTGCGAGCAGGGCGCCCCCGCCGAGGTGCGCCCACCGGCGCAGCCCCTCCCGGGCCGCTGCTGTGCCGGGAGAGGACCCGCCGTCGCGCGGTGAGCCCACGTTGACCACCAGCAGCTCCGGTGGCGGACCGCTCGCCAGGGTCTCGAGGGCCGCGTCGACGTCCTCGGTGAGGTGGACGTCGATGCCCTCGGCCTCGAGGATGCCGGTCACCTCGGCGGAGGTCTCCGGGAAGGGGTGCCAGGGATCGGCGTAGCGTCCTCCGCCGCTCAGGAACAGGGCGCGTGTCATGCCTACCTCCCTCGGCCGCGGGCACGGCATGTCTCCAGGGTAATCATGGCTCCCCTGCGTTGAGCGAACAGTCCGCCGCACCGACGATCCGCCACCCCGGCATCGGGGACAATGGACGGGTGGCACTCATCGAATCCCCCGTCCTCGACACCGACGCCGTCCGCCATGAGGCCGGCCGGCGCCGAACCTTCGCCGTCATCTCCCACCCGGACGCCGGGAAGTCGACGCTCACCGAGGCGCTCGCCCTCCTGGCCCGCGCCATCCAGGACGCCGGCGTGACCCACGGCAAGTCGAGCCGTCACGCCACGGTGTCCGACTGGATGGGCATCGAGCAGGAGCGCGGCATCTCGATCAGTTCCGCCGCCCTGCAGCTGACCTACCGCGACACCGTCCTCAACGTGGTGGACACCCCGGGGCACGCCGACTTCTCCGAGGACACCTACCGGGTGCTCGCCGCCGTGGACTCCGCGGTCATGCTGATCGACGCCGCGAAGGGCTTCGAACCGCAGACCGTGAAGCTGCTGGCCGTCTGCAAGGCACGGAACATCCCCATCATCACGGTGATCAACAAGTGGGACCGCCCGGGCCTGGACGCGCTCGGCCTGATCGACGACGTCGGTGAGCGGACGGGGATGACGCCGGTGCCGCTGACCTGGCCCGCGGGGATCGCGGGGGACTTCAAGGGCCTGATCGATCTCCGGGCGTCCCGCGCGATCGCCCTCGAGGCCGTGGAGGCCGGGGCGCAGGCCGCCGCGGAGACCGAGATCGACATCGATGCGCTCGACCCGTCCGAGGCCGGGGCCTGGGAGGACGCCCGTGAGGAGTCCGGTCTCGTGGAGGCCTCGAACGGCACCTTCGACCGGGAGGAGTTCGAGGCGGCCCGCCAGACGCCCGTGCTGTTCGCCGCCGCCGCCAAGAACTTCGGCGTCTCGCAGCTCCTGGACATCCTCGTGGACGTGGCGCCCTCACCGAGCCCGCGCCCCTCGAAGGAGGACGAGCCGCGGCCGATCGACGCCCCCATGTCCGGCTTCGTGTTCAAGGTGCAGGCCGGCCAGGACAGTGCGCACCGCGACCACATCGCCTACCTGCGGATCTGCTCGGGGACGTTCGAGCGCGGCATGGTGATCACCAACCAGCGCACGGGCAAGCCCTTCGCCACCAAGTACGCCCACCGCGTCCTCGGGCGCAGCCGTGAGGTGGTGGACACCGCGTGGCCGGGCGACGTCGTGGGCCTCGTGAACGCCACGAGCCTGCGCGTGGGTGACAGCCTCTTCGCCGAGCAGGCGGTCCAGTTCCCCGACATCCCGCGCTTCTCCCCCGAGCTGTTCGCCGTGGCGCGCGCCAAGGACCCTGGGAAGTACAAGCAGTTCCGCCGCGGTATCGAGCAGCTCGAGCACGAGGGCGTGGTGCAGGTGCTCCGCTCGGACCTGCGCGGTGACCAGGCGCCGGTGCTCGCCGCCGTCGGTGCCCTGCAGTTCGAGGTGGCCGCCGAGCGGCTCGGCTCCGAGTTCAACGCGCCGACGTCGCTGGACCACCTCTCCTACACCTTGGCGATGAACGTGGCACCGGGCAGCGAGGGTGTCCCGGGGACGTTCCGGGGAGGCGAGATCATGTTCCGCTCCGACGGCGAGGTGGTCGCGGTGTTCGGGGACAAGTGGAAGGTGGGCCACTTCAAGAAGGACTACCCCGACGTGGTCCTCGAGCCGATCGGCGCGTCCGCCGACCTCTGAGGCCCGCACCGCCCGGATTCGCGGTCAGTAGCTCCCGGAGGCGCCGCCCCCGGTGAACCCGCCGCCACCGGTGAAGGACGAGCCCGACGAGCCGTCCGGGGAGCCTGCCGACGGACTCCCGGAGTAGAGCGCCGGGTTGGCCATGTACAGCGGCAGCCAGAGGGCGGGGTTCGAGACCTGGTCCTGGCCCCGCGCCCCGTAGCGGTACTTCCGGTAGGCGTCCCGCTGCTCGTCCGTGAGGTGGAACCCGGGATCGGCCTCCACCGCGGCCCGGAGCTCGTCGTCGGCCCTCCGGCGCCGCTTCCGATGGTCCGCGACGATCCACCACACCAGGCCGCCGACCACGAGCACCACGGCGCCGAGCACACCGGCCAGCAGCCCCCAGTTGAACGGCTCCCGCGCGGGCGCGTCACCCTCCGCGTAGAGGTAGACCTGGTCCACGGCCTCCTGCAACCCGGCGGCGTACTCCTCGTCCGCGAACGCCGGCTCGAGCACGTCCTCGATGATCTGCCCGGCGTCGTCGTCCGACACGCGCTCGCGCACACCGTCCGCCGTCTCGATCCGCAGCTCGCGCTCACCGGTGTTCGCGACGATCAGTACACCGTTGTCGGCGCCCTCCTCGCCCACATCCCAGGAGGACGCCACCTCCCGCGCGAAGGACTCGAGGTTCCCGCCGGCGCCGTCGATGGTCAGGACGGCCACCCGCGCGGCGTCGGTCCCGCTGTTCGCGCGGTCGATCTGCGCCGAGAGATCGGCCTCCTCCTGATCGGTCAGGACACCGGCGGCGTCGAGCACGTTCCCCTCGGCGGGAGGGTCCGGGACGGCGGGTTCACTCCCGCCCCTCCTCGGCGACGGCGACGGCGGCGTCGCCCTCGCCGGCCCGGCCGGACCGTCTCGGCCCTCTACTACCCCCGCGGGGAGGCGCCGGCCCCCCGCCGGGGCCGACCGAGGCGGCGGAGGCCCCGGGGCGGAGCCCCAGCTCCTCGACGCGTCC
>NZ_LGIU01000092.1 GCF_001187915.1 Arthrobacter sp. RIT-PI-e
GCGAGGGGGGACGCCTCGGCGGTGACGCCCTCCTGGAGGTCGCCGTCGGAGGCGATGACCCAGATGGTGTGGTCGAACGGGCTGGTACCGGCGGGGGCGGCGGCGTCGGACATGCCGCGCCGCCGGCGCCGGCCGGAGGCGAAGCCCACGGAGGGGGCCCGGCCCTGGCCGCGCGGCCCGGGGGTGATCTCCACGCCGTTGGTGTGGCGGTACTCGGGGTGGCCCGGGGTGGGCGAGTCCCAGGTGCGCAGTGCCTGCAGGTCCTTCAGCTCCAGCCCGTAGCCCGACAGGTACAGCTGGATGTAGAGGGTCAGCGAGGTGTGCCCGGGGGAGAGGACGAAGCGGTCGCGGCCGGTCCACTCGGCGTCCGAGGGGTCGTGGCACATGACCTTGTTGAAGAGGAGGTACGCCGCGGGTGCCAGGCTCATCGCCGTGCCCGGGTGGCCGTTGCCCACCTTCTCCACGGCGTCCGCCGCGAGGACACGCGCCGTGTCCACCGCCTTCTGGTCCAGCTCTGTCCAGGTCAGTTCCTGCGCTTGCGTCTGTGGCACGTCTCCGAGCCCCTCTCTGTCCGGAACGGACGACGACGACGGCGTGCACGAGGCACTCCGCACCACCGGCCGTTCACCGTTGAATCTCTGGAAGTCCGGCTCCGACAGGGAACAGCATCGACGCCGGACGTGGTATTCCGGATGCTTCCTCAGCGGGCTTCGTGTCCAACACTATCCCTTCCGAACTGCCGGAGGAGGTGGGACCCGAAGATTACCGTCCGTTGCACGCGGCGCCCGGACGGACGCACGGGTGCGATGCGGGCACCGGGAGCAGGGGCGCCGGACGGTCGGTCACGAGCAGCGCGTGATCGTCGGCGCGCATCCCGCCCGATTTCTACAAGCCGTAAAAGGGTATGATGAGCACTGTCTTTTACTCCGGAAGAAACGAAAGTGTTGCCTCGTGAAGACCCAGCAGGTTCCTGCTCCGGCACGAACACCCGAGGCCCGTCAGGGTTTCGGCCGGAAGGCCAAGGCCTACCTCGCCCTGACGAAGCCCCGCGTGATCGAGCTTCTCCTGGTGACCACCCTTCCCACCATGATCTTCGCGCAGGGCGGTTTCCCGCCCCTGGGCCTCATCCTGGCCACCATGCTCGGTGGTGCCCTCGCCGCCGGTAGCGCCGGGGCCTTCAACTGCTACATCGACCGCGACATCGACAAGCTGATGCACCGCACGGAGAAGCGCCCGCTCGTCACCGGGGAGGTCTCGCCCCGCGAGGCGCTCGTCTTCTCCTGGGTGCTCGGGGTCGTGGCGATCGCCGTCCTGTGGTTCGGCGCGAACCCCCTGGCCGGGCTCCTCGGGGTCGGCGCGATCTTCCTCTACGTCGTGGTCTACACTCTGGTGCTCAAGCGCCGCACCTCGCAGAACATCGTCTGGGGCGGTGCGGCGGGTTGCATGCCCGTGCTCATCGCCTGGGCCGCGGTGACCGGTTCCGTCCAGTGGCCCGCCGTCGTCCTGTTCCTGATCATCTTCCTCTGGACGCCCCCGCACTACTGGCCGCTCTCCATGAAGTACAGCGACGACTACAACGCCGCGAGCGTGCCCATGCTCGGCGCCGTCGCCGGGGCGCGGGTGGTCTCGATCCAGGTGGTGCTGTACGCCTGGGCCATGGTGGCGTGCTCGCTGCTGCTCGTCCCGGCGGGCGCCGGCTGGGTCTACTCCGTCACGGCCGTGCTCGGCGGGGCCTGGTTCATCCGGGAGTCGCACCGCCTGTACTCGCTCGCGCAGGCCGGGGAGCTGAACAACAAGGCCGCGATGAAGGTCTTCCACGGATCGATCAGCTACCTCACGGTCCTGTTCCTCGCCCTCGCGATCGACCCGTTCGTCGGATCCGCCGTCCTCTCCTGACCGGGCGTCCCGGGGTGTCCCCCGTGACGATCCGCGCCACCGGATGATCGCCGGTCCGGCGCCGGACACCCTACGCTTGGGTGCCATGGACTTCAGCGGCCTCATCGCCTATCCCCTCACACCCTTCGACGACAGCGGGGAGGTGAGTGCCGGCGACCTCCGGATCCTCCTGGACACCCTGGCGTCCTCCGACGTCGATGCCGTGACCGTCCTGGGGTCCTCGGGGAGCTTCGCCTACCTCAGCACCACCGAGCGCCGCGACGTGGTGCGGACCGCGGTGGACGCCGTGGCGGGCCGGGTCCCCGTCGCCGTCGGCATCAGTTCCGTGGGCACCCGGGAGGTCCTGGAGGCGGCGACGGACGCGCAGGCGGCCGGCGCTGCCGGGCTCGTGCTGTCCCCGGTGTCCTACGTACCGCTGACCGAGAACGAGGTGCTGGCCCAGGTCCGGGCGGTCAGCGCGGAGACCGATCTCCCCGTCTGCCTGTACAACAACCCCGGTACCACCCAGTTCGACTACACGCTGCCGCTCGTCGCCGAACTGGCGGAACTGCCGTCCGTGGTGGCCTTCAAGGACACCGCCGCCGATGCCCGGGCGTTCAACCAGCGCCGGTCCGAGCTCACCTCGCTGCTGACGGGTGAACTCCTCCACGGTGTGAGCGGGGACTCCCTCATGCTCTCCGGGGAGGTGGCCGCCGACGCCTGGCACAGCGGACCGGCCGCGATGCTGCCGCACGCGTACGCCCGGCTACGCCGTGCGGTGGTGGGGCGTGACCCCTCCGAGGTGGAGCGGATCCGCCGCGTGCTCGGCCCGATCGTGGACCGGGTGGGCAGCCTGCGGAAGATCAGCGGACTGCACCTGCTGGCCCGCGCCTGCGGGGTCGCCGCCGGGGCTCCGCGCCCGCCGCTGCTTCCCGCCCCCGGCTCGGAGCTGCGGGAGCTCGGGCGCCTGCTCGACGCGCTCGAGGCGGAGCTCGGCGAGGCCTGAGGTGCACCCCGCACCCCCGGAGCCCGATCGGCGTCCACCCGACCCCCGGGGTTCGGGGCCGGGCGCGCCGGGCTGGCCCGTACACTGCTAGGCGACGGGGACCGCCTGCGGCGCCGCGGTGATCCGGGTGCCGGGGAGCGTGCGGCGTGTGGTGCCGGTGTAGTGCGCGTGGACCGCGGCGGCCATGAGCACCGAGGCGCCGAGCATGTGCAGGGCCACCAGGGCGATCGGCAGGTGCAGGAAGTGCTGGAGGTAGCCGACGCCGCCCTGGGCGAGGACCACGGCGGCGAGGATCAGCAGCGCCTTCCGGAGCTTGCGGTGCACCTGACCCCGGTACGCCACCACGAGTGCGAGAGCCGCCGTGGCCACGAGGAGATAGACCGGGACCGCGTGCAGCCGTGTCATGAGGTCGGAGTCGAGACCGTTCCGCGCCGCACCGTGGTCACCGGCGTGCGGCCCGGACCCGGTGACGACCACACCGAGCACGATGGTGATCGAGGTCAGGACCGTGGAGGTGACCAGGAGCTGGCGCAGGAGCGGCGGACCTGCGGGCGACCGGCGTTGCACGTACTCCCCGGTGGTGAGCCGTGCCCGGTTGACGAGCACGGTGGCCAGCGCCACGAGCACCATGGACACGATGAAGTGCAGCCCCACGACCCAGGGGTTCAGGCCCGTCCACACCGTGATCCCCCCGATGACCGCCTGCGCCGGAATACCGGCGAACAGCCCGAGGGAGAGCAGGAGGAGGTCCCTGCGCTCACGCCACATTCCCAGCACGGAGACGATCATCGCCACGGCGATGACCACGAGCACGAAGGTGAGCATCCGGTTGCCGAACTCGATGATCCCGTGGAAGCCCATCTCCGGCGTCGTGACGATCGAGTCGGCGGTGCAGCGCGGCCACTCCGGGCAGCCGAGCCCGGACGCGGTGAGGCGTACGGCACCGCCGGTCACCACGATGGCGATCTGGGAGACCAGGGAGGCGACTGCGAGACGCCGCACGAGCGGCGTGGTGGTCCGGGGTAGGCGGTCGAGCACGGGGGTCATGTCATCAGCTCCATTTGAACCAGCGGACGGCCGCCAGGGTCGAGAGGGCGGACCAGGCGAGGAGCACCAGGCACGCGACGGGATCGAGGGTGCCGTCCACGAGGGCGCTGCGGAGCCCGTCGCCCAGGGCGGCGGACGGCAGCAGCGCGACGACGGGGGCGGCGACGGCCGGTAGGCCCGCCGCAGGGATGATCACGCCACCGGCGGCGGCGAGCAGGATCCAGACGAGGTTGGTGACCGCGAGGGTGGCCTCGGGGCGGAGGGTACCGGCGACGAGGAGCCCGAGGGCGGTGAACGCCGCCGATCCCACCAGCAGCAGCAGGGCCGCGGGCAGCAGACCGTCCACGCGCGGTTCCCAGCCCATCAGCAGGGCGGCGCCACCGATCACCACCAGCTGCACCGCCAGCACCACGGCCACGGCCACGGCCTTGCCCAGGATCAGACCGGATCGCCCGAGCGGCGTGGTGGAGAGGAACCGCAGGACCCCGTACCGGCGGTCGAACCCGGTCGCGATGCCCTGACCGGTAAACGCCGTGGACATGGTGCACAGGGCGAGGACCCCGGGGGCGGCGACGTCGATCCGGCTGGCACCGTAGGCGTCGAGCAGGGGCGTGAGCACGAGTGCGGCGAGCGCCAGGAGCGGCAGGACGATCGCGAGGACCAGCTGCTCGCCGTTGCGCAGCATGGCGGCCGCCTCGTACGCACCGTGGCGCAGGACCCGCGCCGGGAGCGACGCCGCCGTACCGCCGTCGAGCGTCCGCCCGGAGGCCCGTGCACCGGGTGCCCTCGTGCTCATCGCAGGCTCCGTCCGGAGATGTCGAGGAAGACGTCCTCCAGCGACCGGGGCGCGAGGGAGATCGCCGTGGGGAGCACCCCGCAGGCGTCCCACCACTCGGCGAGCCGGGCGACGTCGAGGGCCGTGAGCGGCCCCCGCACCAGGTACCGTCCCGGTTCGTCCTCGGTGTGGAAGAGGTGGGGGAGCAGTCCGGGCGGGAGGTCGAGCCCGGGGACGGTCTCGAAGCGCAGCTCCCGCAGTCCCTCGGCGCTCGTGTCGGCCGTCAGCTCGGCCACGGTACCCTCGGCGACGGTGCGGCCGCCCTCCACGATGTACACGTAGTCGGCGAGCCGCTGCGCGTCGTCGAGCAGATGGGTGGTGAGGATGACCGCCAGTCCGTCGGCGCGCAGTTCCCGGATCAGCTCGAAGACGATGGTGCGTGACTGGGGGTCCAGGCCCGCGCTGGGTTCGTCGAGGAACACCACGTCCGGGCGGCCCACGAGTGCGCACGCGAGCGCGAGGCGCTGCTTCTGCCCGCCCGAGAGTCGGCGGATCGGGACGGCGCCGAACTCGTCGATCCCGAGGCGCCCGGCGAGGGCGTCGACGGGGAGCGGGGAGCTGTACATGGAGGCCACGTGGCGCAGCAGCACCAGCGGCCTGACCGACGGCGGGAGGCCGCCGGCCTGCAGCATGACGCCCACGCGTGCCCGGAGGTGGGGGGATGCCTTCGCGGGGTCCTCGCCGAGCAGCCGGACCGAGCCGCCGTCCGCACGCTGCAGTCCCTGCGCGCATTCGAGGGTGGTGGTCTTCCCGGCCCCATTGGCGCCGAGCAGGACGGTGACCTTCCCGTGGTCGGCCCGCAGCCGGACGCCGTCGAGCACCCTGACCATCCTGCCGTCGAGGGAGGCGATCGGGCCGAAATCCTTGATCAGGCCCTCGATCTCCAGGGCGGGGGTAGCTGTGAGCACCCCCGTATTCTACGTCAGGTAGTAGGAGCTCCGGGGGCCTGCTTGGGTAGCCTCTCCTAAGTGGTACGGCGGAATACATTAGGACATGCTCGTGTTGTGTATTTTGCCGTCTAGAGAGGATCGGACCGTGACCGCAGACTCCCAAGCCGCCACCACGGCACCCTCGCCGACGCACCCGATGCCCGGTGGTGCCTCGCGCGTCGCCGCCGACGCCGACGCGCGCACCCGTGACCGGGTGCTCTCGGCGGTCCTCGAGCGCGGGCCGGTGAGCGCCGCGGAGCTGGGGGACAGCCTCGGTTTCACGTCGGCCGCCATGCGCCGCCACCTCGACTCCCTCTCGCAGGACGGCCTGATCGAGGTCAAGCGGGTACGGAGCTCGGCCTCGGGCGCCGGCAGGCCCGCCCGACGGTACGTGCTGAGCAAGCGGGGACAGTCCACCCGGGGCAACGACTACCTGGACATCGCCACCGCTGCCCTGACCACGCTGGGGCAGGCGGTGGGTCCGGCGGCCGTGGAGGACTTCGCCCGCACACGCTTCGCGGACATGGAGGAGCGCTACCGGCCCCTCGTGGAGGCCGCGGGTCCTGATCTGGAGGACCGCTCCCGGGCCCTGGCCGGCGCCCTGAGTGCTGACGGGTTCGTGGGCTCCACCAAGGCGGTGGGCGTCGCAGGGGTGCGGGCTCCGCGCAGTGGGCCTGCATCCCGCTCCGCGATGCCCAGCATCCAGCTGTGCCAGGGCCACTGCCCCATCCAGGGCCTCGCCTCCGCGTTCCCGGCGTTCTGCGACCAGGAGACCGAGGTGTTCGCCCGGCTCCTCGGCGTCGACGTCCGGCGGCTCTCCACGCTCGCGGCCGGCGGCCACGTCTGCACCACCCACATTCCGCTCGGACGGATCCCCGCGGCTCCGGCCGCGGGACCGGCCGGGAACCAGGCAACGTTCTCCATCCATCAGCAAGGAAGGCCATGATGACGGATCAAGTAGACCGCACGTCCGCGACTCCGGCAGTACCGGACTCGGTGATCAGCGACATCCTCGAGAAGAATCCCGAGCTCGAGGGGATCGGCACCTACCAGTACGGGTGGGCCGACAAGAACGAGGTCAGCGACAACGCCCGCCGTGGTCTGAGCGAGGAGGTCGTCCGCGACATCTCCGCCAAGAAGAACGAGCCCGAGTGGATGCTCGATCTCCGGCTCAAGGGCCTGAAGTACTTCGACCGCAAGCCCATGCCTGCCTGGGGCGCGGACCTCTCCGGGATCGACTTCGACAACATCAAGTACTTCGTGCGCTCCACGGAGAAGCAGGCCAACACGTGGGAGGACCTCCCCGAGGACATCCGCACCACGTACGAGAAGCTCGGCATCCCCGAGGCCGAGCGCGCCCGTCTGGTCTCCGGTGTCGCCGCGCAGTACGAGTCCGAGGTGGTCTACCACCAGCTCCGCGAGGACCTCGAGCGCCAGGGCGTCCTGTTCCTGGACACCGACACGGCACTGCGGGAGCACCCGGAGATCTTCAAGGAGTACTTCGGCACCATCATCCCGGTGGGCGACAACAAGTTCGCCTCGCTGAACACGGCCGTGTGGTCGGGCGGCTCCTTCGTCTACGTCCCCAAGGGCGTCCACGTGGAGATCCCGCTGCAGGCCTACTTCCGGATCAACACCGAGAACATGGGTCAGTTCGAGCGCACGCTGATCATCGCGGACGAGGACTCCTACGTGCACTACATCGAGGGCTGCACGGCCCCGATCTACACGTCGGACTCGCTGCACTCCGCCGTCGTCGAGATCGTGGTGAAGAAGGGCGCGCGCGTCCGGTACACCACCATCCAGAACTGGTCCAACAACGTGTACAACCTGGTGACCAAGCGTGCGATCGCGCACGAGGGCGCCACGATGGAGTGGATCGACGGCAACATCGGGTCCAAGGTCACCATGAAGTACCCGGCGGTTTACCTGGTGGGTGAGCACGCCAAGGGCGAGACGCTGTCCATCGCCTTCGCCGGCGAGGGCCAGCACCAGGACACCGGCTCGAAGATGGTGCACATCGCCCCGAACACGAAGTCCTCCATCATCTCGAAGTCCGTGGCCCGGGGCGGCGGGCGTGCCGCGTACCGCGGTCTCGTCCAGGTCCGCGACGGCGCGACGCACTCCGCGAACACGGTGCGCTGCGACGCCCTGCTGGTGGACACCATCTCGCGCTCGGACACGTACCCCTACGTGGACATCCGCGAGGACGACGTCACCATGGGGCACGAGGCCACGGTCTCCCGCGTGAGCGAGGAGCAGCTGTTCTACCTGATGTCCCGCGGCCTGCCCGAGGACGAGGCCATGGCCATGATCGTGCGCGGCTTCATCGAGCCGATCGCCCGTGAGCTGCCCATGGAGTACGCGCTCGAACTGAACCGCCTGATCGAACTGCAGATGGAAGGGGCCGTGGGCTAGCGATGGCTGACACCACCCAGATCTCACCCGACACCACCTCCGACGGGGAGCGGACCGACCTCGGACGTTCCGCCGACAAGGCACGCATAGGTGCCCCCTCCGGCACCGTGGACACCCGCGCCGTCATCGACGGCTTCACCGAGGAGGGCGAGAGCCTTCCCGGGGGTGACGACGGGGTCGAGCAGCTCGGTTTCAAGAAGCACAGCCACGGCAACGCGCCGGTGGTCCCCGAGGCCTCCCGGGGCGAGCGTCGACGGTCCTTCGACCTCGCCGACTTCCCGGCGCTGACCGGTCTCGAGGAGGACTGGCGGTTCACCCCGCTGAGACGCCTGCGCGGTCTGCACACCGACGCGCTCACCGGTACGGCCCCCGCGGTCACGGTCGGCGGTGCCGGCAACGTGACCGTCGAGACCGTCGGCCGCGACGACGCGCGTCTCGGCTCGACCGCCACCCCGGAGGACCGCGTGTCCGCCGCGGCCTGGAACGCCTTCACGGAGGCGACCGTCATCACCATCCCGCAGGAGACGGTCGCCGACGGCGAGGTCATGGTCAGCGTGACCGGTACCTCCGCCGCGGCCTCGGCCCAGCACATCATGATCGACGCCCGGCCCTTCTCCAGGGCCGTGGTGGTCCTCGACCACTCCGGCTCCGCCACCTTGGCGCAGAACGTGGAGATCTCCGTCGGGGACGGCGCGGACCTCACCGTGGTCAGCGTCCAGGAGTGGGACGACGACGCCGTCCACGTCTCCTCGCAGCAGGCGAAGGTGGGCCGCGACGCGCGCTACAAGCACGTGGTGGTGAGCCTCGGCGGCGACCTCGTGCGCCTCACGCCGTCGTCGATCTTCACGTCGACCGGAGCCGAGGCCGAGATGTACGGCCTGTACTTCGCCGACGCCGGGCAGCACCTGGAGCAGCGCCTGCTCGTGGACCACGCCACCCCGAACTGCAAGTCCCGCGTGACCTATAAGGGAGCCCTGCAGGGCGAGGACGCGCACACCGTCTGGGTGGGCGACGTCCTGATCCGCAAGGCCGCCGAGGGCACGGACACCTACGAGACGAACCGCAACCTGCTCCTCACGGACGGCGCGCGCTCGGACTCGGTGCCGAACCTGGAGATCGAGACGGGCCTGATCGAGGGGGCGGGCCATGCCAGTGCCACCGGACGCTTCGACGACGAGCACCTGTTCTACCTGATGGCCCGCGGCATCCCCGAGAAGGCCGCGCGCCGGCTCGTGGTGCGGGGCTTCCTCACCGAGGTCATCCAGCAGATCAAGGTCCCCGCACTCGAGGAACGGCTCTCGGAGTCGGTGGAGCGCGAACTCGCCGCGGGTAACCTCTGATGGCGGGCGAGCCGAGCGGTGAGCTGATCTGCAGCGTCGACGACCTCCAGGTCAAGCAGGCGCTGCGCGTCCTGATCGAGGACTACCCGGTGGCCGTGGTGCGCGACTCCGACGGCGAGATCCACGCCCTCGGCGACACCTGCTCGCACGCCGAGGTCTCCCTCTCCGACGGCGACGTCGAGGGGTGCGCGATCGAGTGCTGGGGCCACGGCTCGCAGTTCGACCTCCGCAGCGGCGCCCCGCTGCAACTCCCGGCGTACGAGCCCGTCCCGGTGTTCGCGCTCGAGGTCCACGACGGCAACGTCTACGTGGACATCTCGACGGTCACCAACGGTGCCCCCGCCCCGCAGCTCGGCTGACGCCGCAGCACGCGCCATCCCCCCTGCACAGCAGACGAACGAGAAGGAACACGATGTCCACACTTGAAATCAAGGACCTGCACGTCAGCATCGACACCGAGCAGGGGAACGTCCCCATCCTCAAGGGTGTCACCCTGACCATCAACACCGGCGAGACCCACGCCATCATGGGACCGAACGGCTCCGGCAAGTCCACGCTGGCCTCCACCATCGCCGGGCACCCCCGCTACACCGTGGACAGCGGCTCCATCACGCTCGACGGCGAGGACGTCCTCTCCATGAGCGTGGACGAGCGCGCCCGCGCAGGTCTCTTCCTGGCCATGCAGTACCCCGTCGAGGTCCCCGGCGTCACCATGACGAACTTCCTGCGGACCGCGAAGACCGCGCTGGACGGCGAGGCCCCGAGCCTGCGCCACTGGACCAAGGACGTCAAGACGGCCATGTCCGCACTGCGGATCGACGCCGACTTCGCCCAGCGCAACGTCAACGAGGGCTTCTCCGGTGGTGAGAAGAAGCGCGTGGAGATCCTGCAGCTCGAGCTCTTCCGCCCCAGGTTCGCGATCCTCGACGAGACCGACTCCGGACTCGACGTCGACGCCCTGAAGATCGTGTCCGAGGGCGTGAACCGCGAGCACTCCAAGGGCGAGATGGGTACGCTGCTCATCACCCACTACACGCGGATCCTGCGCTACATCAAGCCGGACTTCGTGCACGTCTTCGTGGCGGGCCGGATCGCCGAGCAGGGCGGGCCCGAGCTGGCCGACCAGCTCGAGGCCGAGGGCTACGACCGCTTCACGGCCGTCGGGGCCTAGGACACCAGCACCCCACCCGGCACCCGACGTGCCGGGCCCCTCGGAAAGGAACAGGGCAATGAGTGATGTGCAGCAGGCGCCGACGGCGCTGGACGACGTCGAGGAGGCGCTCCGGGACGTGATCGATCCCGAGCTCGGAGTGAACATCGTGGATCTCGGGCTGCTCTACGGCCTGAACTACGCCGAGGACGGCGCCCTACTGATCGACATGACGCTTACCACGGCGGCGTGCCCGCTGACCGACGTGCTCGAGGAGCAGGTGGGTCAGGCACTGGACGGCGTGGTGGACGAGTGGCGGCTCAACTGGGTGTGGATGCCCCCGTGGGGGCCGGAGCGGATCACCGAGGACGGTCGCGACCAGATGCGGGCGCTCGGGTTCAACATCTGAGGTTTCGACGTTCGAGGCAGGTACTCCACGTCGAGGGGCGGTCCCGGCAGCCCCCGGGGCCGCCCTCCTGCGTCTCCGGACACGGGCGCGGGAGCGCTCACTCCTCCTCGGGGTGCTCCCCGAGGCCGCGGGCCGCGAGCGCCTCGCCCGTCCGGGGGGCATAGGCGACGGCTCCGACCACCAGGGGCACCCCCACCACGCGCGGGTTCCGCTCCAGGCCCCGGGCACGCGCGGCGGCGCGCAGGTCCAGGACCGAGCCCGCCAGGTACGGGATGCTGCGCAGCATGACGGACAGCGTGAGGGCGAAGCGCTCCGGGTCGGCACCGAGGCGCTCCAGCGGTGCCACCAGGCGCACCACGCCGTCGAGGAGGACCGGCAGGGGGGTGGTCAGTGTCAGTGCGCGGGCGGCCAGCAGGCACGCCGCGATCCCGCCGGCCACCGCGAACGCCCGCGTCCCACCGGTCATGAGGCCCTGGGAGAGGGCCAGGACCGCGAGGACGGGCAGGGCCGGCAGCAGCATCCGCAGGATCCGGGCGGGGGAGCGGTGGGCTCCGACGGCCAGCGTGACTCCGGTGAAAGCGAGGACGACGACGACGACCGCGGGGGAGCGCCATCCCACCACCGCGACGACCACGGCCAGCGATCCGGCAGCCTTGACCGGCAGCGGCGTGCGGTACAGGAAACCCCGGCCGGGTTCGAACAGACCGAGCGTGGTTCCGTAGCCCCTCACGACGCCCTCACTCCGTGGTGCACGTGGCTGCCGCGAGGTCCCGGTACCGCGCCACCGCCTCGCCGGGATCGCCGTCGAACACCACGCGGCCGTCGTCGACGACGAGGGTGCGGTCGGCGTCGAGGGCGAGATCGAGATCGTGCGTGGTGAAGAGGACCTGCTGGTCGAGCCCCGCGATGAGCCGGCGGATCCGGGCCCCGTTGCCCAGGTCCAGGAGGGTGGTGGGCTCGTCGGCCACCAGGATCCTGGGCTCGACGGCGGCCACGACGGCGAAGGCGAGGATCTGGCGTTCCCCGCCGGAGAGGTCGTAGATGCTCCGATCGGCGAGATGGGCGATCCCGAAGCGGTCCAGGACCTCCTCCGCCCGGGCCCGGTGTTCCCGAGCGGGCAGCCGCCGGGTGCGCAGGGAGAGCTCCACGTCCTCCCGGCCGGTCGGCATGACGAGCTGCGAGAGCGGGTCCGTGAACACGAACCCCACGTTCCGCCGGACCCGCCGCCCGGCGGTGCGGGTGTCGTCCCCGAGGACCCGCACGCGCCCCGTGGTGGGTTCCCGCAGCCCGTTGATCAGCCGGAGGAACGTGGACTTGCCGGAGCCGTTCGCGCCGATCACCGAGACGCGCCGCTCGGGCACGGACAGGGTGAGCGGGTGCAGCAGCACGCGGGGGTGGCCGTCGTCGATCCGCACGCCCACGCCGTCGAACTCAAGCACCGGTGCGGGGACCCGTGGGGAGCAGGCGGGGGAACGCCCGGTGCACGGCCGCGCCGAGCACGGTGGCGAGGAGGTTCTTCACCACGTCCCCCGGCAGGTACGCGGCGTCGACCAGCAGGGCGGGGACGGGATCGAGACCGGCATTCACCAACAGACCCGCCACTCCGAGGGGGTGGACGGTGAGCAGGGACGCGATCAGGCAGGCGAGGAAGACCACCGGCGCACGGAACCGTCCCGTCCGGGCCACCGATCTGGTGGTGAGCCACCCCGCGAGCAGCGCCGCGAGGGGGAAGCCCAGCAGGTAGCCGGCCGACGGGCCCGCCAGCACCCCGACGCCTCCGCTGAAGCCGCTGAACACCGGCAGGCCGATCAGACCCGCGGCGAGGTAGAGCAGCACGGCGGCCGTACCGCGGCCCGGTCCCAGCACCACCCCGGCGAGGACCACGCCGAGTGTCTGCAGGGTGATGGGCACCCCGAGCGGTCCCACCGGGATACCGGGTAGGATTGACAGGGCGGCGATCAGGGCGGCGAAGACCGCGATCAGTGAGAGATCGGTGGCGTCCCACCGTCTCCTGGACCGTCGTCGCTCCCGGGATCGCCCGGATCGGGACGTCGTCGCTGGCTGCATGGTTCGCACTCCTCGCACGGGCCGGGAGTGCCACCGGGTGCCCCGGTGGTCGTCGAGATCCTCCAGCCACCACTGCTTCCCTCCCGACACTAGCGTCGGACCCGCTGGGATCCTTTGGAGGATTCCTACAGAAAATCTGCCGTCACCGGCACCACGGAAAGGCCGTCATCGTGATCAGCGTATCGAACCTGGAGCTACGGGCAGGAGCCCGCCTGCTGATGGACGAGGTGAACTTCCGCGTCGACAAGGGCGACAAGATCGGGCTCGTGGGGCGCAACGGCGCCGGGAAGACCACGCTCACCAAGGTGCTGGCGGGGGAGGCCCTGCCCGCCGGCGGTGCGGTGCACCGCTCCGGTGAGATCGGGTACCTGCCGCAGGACCCGCGCACCCCGAACATGGAGCAGCTGGCGCGGGACCGCATCCTCTCCGCCCGCAACCTCGACGAGGTGGTCACCGAGCTGCGCCAGGCGCAGGAGGACATGGCGAGCGAGAAGACCTCGGTGCGGAACAAGGCCATGGCGCGCTACGACCGCATCGAGGCGGCGTTCCTCGCCGGGGGCGGGTACTCGGCGGAGGCCGAGGCGGCGTCGATCTCCTCCAACCTGGCCCTGCCCGAGCGGATCCTCAACCAGCCACTGAGCACCCTCTCCGGCGGTCAGCGCCGCCGCGTGGAGCTGGCACGCATCCTGTTCTCCGGGGCGGAGACCATGCTCCTCGACGAACCCACCAACCACCTCGACGCCGACTCCATCGCCTGGCTGCGGGACTTCCTCAAGAACCACCAGGGCGGGCTGATCGTGATCAGCCACGACGTCGAACTGCTCGAGGCCACCGTGAACAAGGTGTTCCAGCTGGACGCCAACCGCGCCACGATCGACATCTACAACATGGGCTGGAAGCGGTACCAGCTCCAGCGCGAGACGGACGAGCGCGCCCGCAAGCGCGAGCGCGCCAACGCGGAGAAGAAGGCGCAGGTCCTCATGGACCAGGCCAACAAGATGCGCGCCAAGGCCTCCAAGGCCGTGGCCGCACAGAACATGGCCAAGCGGGCCGAACGGCTGCTCGGCGGGCTCGACGCCGTGCGGGCCACCGACCGGGTGGCCGCCCTGCGCTTCCCCGAGCCCTCGCCCTGCGGCAAGACGCCCATGACGGCCGAGGGGCTCAGCAAGTCCTATGGGTCGCTGGAGATCTTCACGGACGTGGACCTCGCGATCGACCGCGGGTCCAAGGTGGTGATCCTCGGCCTGAACGGTGCGGGGAAGACCACGCTGCTGCGCATGCTCGCCGGGGTGGACACCCCCGACACCGGACAGGTGGTCCCTGGCCACGGACTCAAGGTCGGCTACTACGCCCAGGAGCACGACACCCTGGACACGCAGCGCACCGTGCTGGAGAACATGAAGTCCTCGGCACCGGACATGCAGGACGCCGAGGTACGCGGTATCCTCGGCTCGTTCCTGTTCTCCGGGGATGACGTCGACAAGCCGGCCGGTGTGCTCTCCGGTGGCGAGAAGACCCGCCTGGCGCTCGCCACCATCGTGGCGTCCTCCGCCAACGTCCTGCTGCTCGACGAGCCCACGAACAACCTGGACCCTGCCAGCCGCGCGGAGATCCTCGGCGCGTTGAAGAACTACAGCGGTGCCGTGGTGATGGTCAGCCACGACGAGGGCGCGGTGGACGCCCTGGATCCCGAGCGCGTGGTGCTGCTGCCCGACGGCGTCGAGGACCTCTGGAACGCCGACTACCTGGAGCTCGTCACCCTCGCCTGACCCTGGCCCGACGGAGTGCGTCCATGTACCCACCGTAGGGTGGGCGCATGGATTTCGAGCACCTCCGTACACTGTGCCTCAGCTTTCCCGGGACCTACGAGGATCATCCGTTCGGCCCGGACACCGCGGTGTTCCGCCTCCGGGCACGGCGGTCCGACGGCAGCTCCGCGCCCGGGAAGATGTTCGCACTGGCGAATCCGGACGCCGTCCCCCGGTGGTGTCGCTCAAGTGCGAGCCGGCCCTCGCCGTCCGGCTCCGCGCGGCACATCCCGGGATCACCGGCGCCTGGCACCTGGACAAGAAGCACTGGAACGGTGTGCGGCTCGACGGCGACCTCCCCGCGGAGATGGTGCGCGACCTCGTCGAGGACTCCTACGACCTGGTGGTCGCGTCCCTGCCGGTGGCGGACCGCCGCGCCATCGGATGGTCGGACGAGGCGACCGGCCCGGACCTCGCGAGGACGTCCGGTGCGACGGCGGAGGACACCGGGCGTTAGCGGACGTCCTGGGCGTCGAGGATGGCGTCCTCCTGCTCCTCCGAGGAGGGATGGCGACGACGTCGCTCCCGGGGCGCGGGTGCCGAGCCGTCCTGCTCCGCGTCGCTGCGCCGCTGCTGCCGGGCCGCGTACCCGAGTCCCACGAACGCGAGGACGCCGAAGGCGAACCACTGCAGGGAGTAGGAGAGGTGGGGCCCCTCGTCGATGGAGGGCTTCGGCGCGAGGGCGGGCGTCTCGTCGGCCGCCGGCCGCTCGAGGGCCAGCAGACCGTAGGCGGACTGCTGGAGGGGGTAGTCCACCCGCTCGGCGAGTGCCGGGAGGTTGATGGAGGCCACCTGGCCGTCGGGAGCTCCGCGCCGCACCTCGGGCTCTCCCGGCTTGGTCCGCGCCGTCACCTCCACCCGGCCGGCGGGTGGTGCCGGGACGGTGTCCGGGTACCCCGCCTCGTCGTTGCCGATCGGCAACCACCCGCGGTCGACGATCACGGCGCTGCCGTCGTCGAGCCGCAGCGGCGTGAGGACCTCGTAGCCGGGCTGCCCGTTGAACGGTCGGTTCCGGACGATCACCTGCTGCTCGACGTCGTAGGTTCCCGTGAAGGTGATCGGTGTCCACTCACGCGCGTCGTCGTACTCGTCGAAGCCGTTCTGCCCCGGCACATAGCGCTCGGGGGCGGCGTCGTAGTTCGCCTCGATGCGGTGGATGTTCTGCACCACGGCCTCACGGCGCTCGAGCTGCCAGTGCCCGAGTGCCACACAACCCGCGGCGATCACCATCACCATGGCGAGCCAGCCCAGCCAGCGGGCGGAGAAGAGGAAGCGGTACACCTAGCGGGTCTCCATCGGTCGGTCAGCGGTCAGGGGAAGGGTCTCCTTCCAGAGTCCACGATCCCGCAGGTACTCCTCGAACCATTCCACGTGGTCGGGGCAGGACGCCCAGGCCTTCCTGCGCTCCGCCGTGTGGATGCGCGGGTTGTTCCACAGCAGTTGCCACTGCGCCCCGCTCCGGCACCCCTTGCGCGAGCACACCGGAGCGCCTTCCGGACCGGGGGTGCTCCGGAACAGGCCGAGGCCGGCAGCCGACGCGCCGGCTGCAGGGCCGTTCGAGGGGAACGCCTCAGACATCCGCGGAAGGCCTCGGCATTCCCGTGGCGTGCGCTCCGTGCGGCGCTGCCGGCTCGTCGTCCACGAGCTCGCCGCTCAGGACGTCGTCGGAGTCGTCGGGTGCGGGATCGACCACCCGTGCCTCGATCTCGCGCACCGGCGCGCGGTCCAGAAGGGCGTCACTGTGGCGGATGTTGCTCGTGTCGCTGCCACCGTTGGCGAGGATCACGGCGAAGTAGGGGAGGAAGACCGCACCGGCGATCATGACCCAGGACAACCATCCGTAGGGCACCACGAACACCAGGACGAAGCAGACCAGACGGATGCTCATGGAGACGGTGTACCTGATCATCCGGGTACGCATCTCGTCGCTGTGCGCCTCGCGTGCGTCGGAAATGCTGTGGACATCTGCGTCGTGCTTCGTTTGCCTACTCATCACACTCCAAATGGACCTGCCCTATTGTGTCACTCCGGCTCCCGTTGCCGAAGTCGGGGTCTGCAACGCTACGATCGTCGGAAATGGTGGACCGGTCCCGCCGGGAGCGGGGCCCGGAGGACCGCCGTGTTCCACCCTGTACAACAACCGACCGGGCGCTCCTGTTCCGGTCCGCGAGACATGAGGAGCTTGACTTGGTACCAGCTGCAGACGGCGCGACGACGGGCCGCAGTGTCCTCATCACCGGGGGGAACCGGGGGATCGGGCTGGCCATCGCGCGGCAGTTCCTGGCCGGTGGTGACAAGGTCGCCATCACCTACCGCAGTGGCGAGGTACCCGAGGGGATGCTCGGCGTCGAGGCCGATGTCACGAGCGAGGAGCAGATCGACGCGGCGTTCTCGCAGGTCGAGGCGGAGCACGGACCCGTCGAGGTCCTCGTGGCGAACGCGGGCATCACCCGGGACACCCTGCTCCTGCGCATGTCCGAGAGCGACTTCACCGATGTCATCGACACGAACCTCACGGGTGCCTTCCGCGTGGTCAAACGCGCCTCACGGGGCATGCTGCGGCTCAGGCGCGGCCGGGTGATCCTCATCTCGAGCGTCACCGGCCTCTACGGTGCACCGGGACAGATCAACTACTCCGCCTCGAAGTCCGGCCTGATCGGCATCGCACGGTCCCTCACCCGGGAGCTCGGCTCCCGTGGCATCACGGCCAACGTCGTGGCGCCCGGCTTCATCGACACGGACATGACGGCGGAACTGCCCGAGGACACCCGCAAGAACTACCTCGCGACCATCCCGGCAGGCCGGTTCGCGTCCCCCGAGGAGGTGGCCGGTGTGGTCTCCTGGCTGGCCGGTGACGCCGCCGGGTACATCTCGGGCGCCGTCATCCCCGTGGACGGCGGCCTCGGCATGGGTCACTGACCCCGGCAGACCCGCCCCGCCGTAGACATCCCAGCACCCAGCAGAAGGAGCACCATGGTCACCCTCGAGGGCACCACAGCAATCATCACCGGATCATCGCGCGGCATCGGGGCGGACGTGGCGCAGCAGCTCGCCGCCCAGGGTGTCGCCGTGGTGGTCAACTACCGTCAGAAGGCCCCGCGCGCGAACAAGGTGGTCGCGGGCATCGAGGCGGCGGGCGGCAGGGCCGTGGCCGTCGGCGCCGACCTCACCACACCCGAGGGACCCGCCGCCCTCGTGGACGCCGCGGTGTCGACCTTCGGGGGGCTGGACCTGCTGGTGCTCAACGCCTCCGGAGGCATGGAGACGTCCATGGGGGAGGACTACGCGCTGCGGCTCAACCGTGACGCCCAGGTGGCCATGCTCACCGCCGCCACCGAGGTGATGCCGGCCGGGTCGCGCGTGGTGTTCATCACCAGCCACCAGGCCCACTTCATCGGGACGGTGGAGACCATGGAGGCGTACGAGCCCGTGGCCCGCAGCAAGCGCGCCGGCGAGGACGCGCTCCGCGCACTCGTGCCCGAGCTCGAGGAGAAGGGCATCTCGCTCGTGGTGGTCTCCGGCGACATGATCGAGGGGACGGTCACGGCCACGCTGCTGGACCGGGCCACGCCGGGCGCCATCGAGGCGCGCCGCCAGGAGGCCGGCCGCCTGTACTCGGTGGAGGAGTTCGCCACCGAGATCGTCCGGATGGTCACGGCCGACGTCCCGTCGGGTCACACGGAGTACGTGGGCGGCGCGGAGGACTTCCTCGCCAAGAGCTGACGGTCCGTCCCGGCGGCGGTCCCCACCGGGGCCGCCGCCGGGACGTCACAGACCGGCGAAGTGCCGCACCACGTCGAGGTCGGGCAGGGCGAGAGCCGCGTCCGCAGCGGCCCGGACCGCCGGTTTCGCGTTGAAGGCGACGCCGAGACCGGCGGCTCCCAGCATGTCGAGGTCGTTGGCGCCGTCACCCACCGCGCGGGCCGCCGCCGGGGGGCCGCCGGCGCGCCCGGCGGAGGCGCGGAGCACGCGTCCTGCACCCGCCGGCCCCCCGCGGGACCGGACACCCGCCCGGCCGGTTCGCCGGGGCCGAGCTCGAGCCCGTTCGCCTTCCGGAAGGCCAAGCCGAGCCGCCCGCCAGCGGCGCAGGGCCTGGGAGAAACC